>NZ_JAVCWB010000001.1:0-727310 GCF_032656385.1 Nocardia canadensis | reverse complement strand
TTAGAAAGGAGGTGATCCAGCCGCACCTTCCGGTACGGCTACCTTGTTACGACTTCGTCCCAATCGCCGATCCCACCTTCGACGGCTCCCTCCACAAGGGTTAGGCCACCGGCTTCGGGTGTTACCGACTTTCATGACGTGACGGGCGGTGTGTACAAGGCCCGGGAACGTATTCACCGCAGCGTTGCTGATCTGCGATTACTAGCGACTCCAACTTCACGGGGTCGAGTTGCAGACCCCGATCCGAACTGAGACCGGCTTTAAGGGATTCGCTCCACCTCACGGTATCGCAGCCCTCTGTACCGGCCATTGTAGCATGTGTGAAGCCCTGGACATAAGGGGCATGATGACTTGACGTCGTCCCCACCTTCCTCCGAGTTGACCCCGGCAGTCTCTC
Organism: Nocardia canadensis; assembly: GCF_032656385.1. NCBI lineage: Bacteria > Bacillati > Actinomycetota > Actinomycetes > Mycobacteriales > Nocardiaceae > Nocardia > Nocardia canadensis. Next base: position 726,913 of record NZ_JAVCWB010000001.1, on the reverse strand, counting down.
ACGAGTCCCCGCCATTACGCGCTGGCAACATAAGATAAGGGTTGCGCTCGTTGCGGGACTTAACCCAACATCTCACGACACGAGCTGACGACAGCCATGCACCACCTGTACACCGACCACAAGGGGGCCTACATCTCTGCAGGTTTCCGGTGTATGTCAAACCCAGGTAAGGTTCTTCGCGTTGCATCGAATTAATCCACATGCTCCGCCGCTTGTGCGGGCCCCCGTCAATTCCTTTGAGTTTTAGCCTTGCGGCCGTACTCCCCAGGCGGGGTACTTAATGCGTTAGCTACGGCACGGATCCCGTGGAAGGAAACCCACACCTAGTACCCACCGTTTACGGCGTGGACTACCAGGGTATCTAATCCTGTTCGCTACCCACGCTTTCGCTTCTCAGCGTCAGTTACTTCCCAGAGACCCGCCTTCGCCACCGGTGTTCCTCCTGATATCTGCGCATTTCACCGCTACACCAGGAATTCCAGTCTCCCCTGAAGTACTCTAGTCCGCCCGTATCGCCCGCAAGCTTGGGGTTGAGCCCCAAGTTTTCACGAACGACGCGACGAACCGCCTACAAGCTCTTTACGCCCAGTAATTCCGGACAACGCTCGCACCCTACGTATTACCGCGGCTGCTGGCACGTAGTTGGCCGGTGCTTCTTCTACAGGTACCGTCACTTGCGCTTCGTCCCTGTCGAAAGAGGTTTACAACCCGAAGGCCGTCATCCCTCACGCGGCGTCGCTGCATCAGGCTTTCGCCCATTGTGCAATATTCCCCACTGCTGCCTCCCGTAGGAGTCTGGGCCGTGTCTCAGTCCCAGTGTGGCCGGTCGCCCTCTCAGGCCGGCTACCCGTCGTCGCCTTGGTAGGCCATTACCCCACCAACAAGCTGATAGGCCGCGGGCCCATCTCGTACCGATAAATCTTTCCACCACAAGACATGCATCCTGTGGTCATATCCGGTATTAGACCCAGTTTCCCAGGCTTATCCCGAAGTACGAGGCAGATCACCCACGTGTTACTCACCCGTTCGCCGCTCGTGTACCCCGAAGGGCCTTACCGCTCGACTTGCATGTGTTAAGCACGCCGCCAGCGTTCGTCCTGAGCCAGGATCAAACTCTCCGTTGAAGACTCTTGAAACACCCGAAGGCGAATCAGAAATATCTAAACTAGAGTCCGAAAACCTAGCAATGCCGAACACCAGCAAAAGTTTGCTGACATTCAAAATGTCCGACCTCGTCAACCGGGGGGTATGAGAGGCCGGAACCAATAATAATATTGGCACTGACATTCATCGACACACTATTGAGTTCTCAAAGAACACACGCACAAGCATCCACCCGCAACATTTCGTCGGGGCTTCAGTCAGGGCAAGGGTTCAAACTTTAGCGCAGGCGATCCACCGGAGCAAGTCCGGAAGATAGTGAGCCCGCACACATGATCAGTCAGGCGCTCATCGTCCTACCTCGTTTCCCTGCACCATCCGCCAGCCTTGGGAGGCTCAGCAGATCGGCACTGGGTCGGTGTCCGTGTCGCTCTGACTCGAATTAAGTTACGCATCGCCGATCATGAAGTCAAATCGGCTGGTCAGCGGGGGTTTCTTCGACAAGCGGTGATCATCGGCGCGCGCTCAGGGGCGCCAGTCGGCGGGGAACCAGCTCGGGGCGGCCGCGGTGAACCGCGCGCGGTCCCACTGCCCGGCACCGGCGGGGATCGCGCCGAGCAACCGGGTCTCGGTGACGCGCGGCAGATCGTCGCGATTGCACTGCGAGGCGAGGTCGGGCTCGGCCGGCCAGGAACCGATGATCACTCCGGCGCAGGGCACGCCGGCGGCGGCCAGGGTGCGCGTGGTGAGTTCGCTGTGATTGAGGGTGCCGAGGCCGGCGGCGGCCACGACGAGCACGGGGGCGCCGAGTTTGCGCGCCAGGTCCAGGAGGGTGAACTCCCCCATCCGCACGAGCAGGCCGCCCGCGCCCTCGACCAGGACCAGGTCGGCGTCGCTCAGCGCGTCGACGGCGGCGACGGTGTCACCGAGCGACAGCAGCGGCATACCCGCACGGCGGGCGGCGGTGTCGGGCGCGAGGGGTTCCGGGTAGCGGGCGAGCTCGACGGTGCGGGTCACCCCGGACAGGCGGGTGACCTCGGCGAGGTCGCCGGGTGCGCCGGGAGCGATGCCGGTCTGGGCGGGTTTGCACACCGCGACCGAGCGGCCCGCGGTCTGGGCGGCGGCGGCCACGGCCGCGGTGGCGACGGTCTTGCCGACGTCGGTGGAGGTGCCGCTGATCAGCAGGAGGCTCATGCGGTCACCGGTTCCTTGCCGCGGGCGGCGGCGAGCACGTCGCCGAGTACCTCGGCGATGGTGCCGAGTTCGGCGGGGGTGAGGTTCGCGCGGGCGGTCAGCCGCAGGCGGGAGGTGCCCTCGGGGACCGACGGCGGACGGAAGCAGCCGACATCGAGGCCGCGGGCGCGGCAGGCCTGCGCGGCGTCGAAGGCGAGCTGGGCGTCGCCCAGGACGACCGACACGACCGCGGAGTCCGGTTCGGGCACCCCGGCGATGCGGGCGATATCGGCCGCACGGTCGAGCACCCGCGCCGCTATCGCGGGGTCGCGGCGCAGCAGTCCGAGGGCCGCGCGGGCCGCGCCCACCGCGGCGGGGGCCAGTCCGGTATCGAAGATGAACGTGCGGGCGGCATCGATGAGGTGGGCGCGGATGCGCGCATCGGCCAGGACGACGCCGCCTTGGGCGGCCAGGGCCTTGGACAGGGTCGCGGTGATGACCAGGTCGGGTTCGCCCGCCAGGCCGCTCTCGTGCACCAGCCCCCGACCGCCCGCGCCGCGGACGCCGAGTCCGTGCGCTTCGTCGACGATCAGGACCGCGCCGTTCGCCCGGCACACCCGGTGCAGGTCGGCGAGCGGAGCGAGGTCGCCGTCGGCGCTGAAGACGGAGTCGGTGAGGACCAGCGCGCGCTCCTCGGAGCGTTCGGCGAGCAGGCGTTCGACGGCGTCGACGTCACGGTGCGGGGCGATCTCCACCCTGGCCCGCGAGAGCCTGCACGCGTCGACCAGGGAGGCGTGGCTGCCTGCGTCGGAAACGACGAGGGTGCCGCGACCGGCCAGCGCGGTCACCGCGCCGAGGTTGGCGGCATAGCCGGAGGCGAACACCAACCCGGTTTCGGCACCGACGAATTCGGCCAGTTCGGCTTCGAGCTGGGCGTGTTCGGCGGTCGTCCCGGTGACGAGGCGGGAGCCGGTGGACCCGGCGCCCCAGCGACGCACGGCCGCGATGGCGCCCTCGACGACCTCGGGATGGCGAACCAGGCCGAGGTAGTCGTTGGACGCGAGGTCGATCGCGGACGACTCGGCGGGCCGCGGCCGCACATGCCTGCGTAGCCCGGCGTCGACCCGCTCGGCCGCGCGCTCATCCAACCAGCTCAACGGATCCGTACTCACAGCTGAGGAGCATACTTGAACGCCGTTCAGGCGGTGCGGTCGCGCCGTCATCCGAGGGTGGCCTTCACCGCGGCGCGGACGGCGCCGGTGATGGTGGCGATGTCCTCGGTGGTGCTGATGAACGGCGGCATCGTGTAGACGAGCGTGCGGAACGGGCGCAGCCACGCCCCCGCGGCGACGGCCGCGTCGGTGGCGGCCCGCATGTCGACGGGCGCGTCGAGTTCGACGACGCCGATCGCCCCCAGCACCCGCACCTCGGCGACGCCCGGCAGCCCGGCGAGCGGCGCCAGGCCTTCGCGCAACTCGGCTTCGATCCGGGCGACCTCATCGCGCCAGTCCCGCGATCGCAGCAGTTCGATCGAGGCGATCGCGACGGCGCAGGCCAGCGGATTGCCCATGAAGGTGGGTCCGTGCATGAGCCCGCCGTGCGCGGTGCTGATCGTCTCGGCGATGCGCGCGGTGCACAGCGTGGCGGCGAGGGTGAGATAGCCGCCGGTCAGCGCCTTGCCGACACACATCACGTCCGGGGCGACGCCGACGTGGTCGGCGGCGAACAGTTCGCCGGTGCGGCCGAATCCGGTGGCGATCTCGTCGAAGACCAGCAGCACCTCGTTCTCGTCGCAGATCCGGCGCAGCTCGGTGAGGTAGCGCGGGTCGTGCCAGCGCATCCCGCCCGCGCCCTGGACCACCGGTTCGACGATCACCGCGGCCAGCTCGTCGCGATGTTCTACGACGGCCCGCTCGAGCTCGGCGACGTAGTCGGCCTCGAAGGTCGCCGGCGGGGCGGGGACGAAGACCTGCTCGGTGAGGACATCGGTCCACAGCGCGTGCATGCCGCCGTCGGGGTCGCACACGCTCATCGGGGTGAAGGTGTCGCCGTGGTAGCCGCCGCGCCAGGTGAGCAGCCGGTGCTTGCCCGGCGCACCGACGCCGCGCCAGTACTGCAGGCACATCTTCGCCGCGACCTCGACCGAGACCGAGCCGGAGTCACAGAGGAAGACCTTCTCCAGGCCGGGCGGCGTGAGCTCGACGAGCAGCTGGGTGAGCCGGGTGGCCGGTTCGTGGGTGAGGCCGCCGAACATGACGTGACTCATCCGCCGCGACTGCGCGAGCAGGGCGGCGTCGAGCACCGGGTGCCGGTAGCCGTGCACCGCCGCCCACCAGGAACTCATCCCGTCGACCAGCTCGCGGCCGTCGGCCAGCGTCAGCCTGGTGCCCGCCGCGCTCGCGACGACCAGCGGTTCGGTGGTCGCGGGAAAGCCGCCGTAGGGATGCCAGACGTGCTCGGCATCGAGGGCGCTGATCTGCTCGGGGGTCAGGTCCACAGGTTTCCTCGTCGTCGCCCGGTGCCGTCGCCGACGGCCTTGAACACCGTTCAAGTTAGCACTCGCGTGACGGGTTCGACGGGCCGAACGGCGATCGCCGCGGGAATGCGCGCCAGCGCGGCCCGAACCTCGGCCAGCGCGGCCCCACCGAGTTCGGCCGAGATCGCCGCCTCGATCCGGCGGAGGCACTCGCCCGCCACCGCGAGCGCCGTGCCGCCCGCCGCGGTGGCAACGACCAGGCGCGCCCGGCCGTCTGCGGGGTCGGGGCGACGTTCGACATAGCCGCACCGCTCCAAGTGGGTGACGAGCTCGCCCATCGACTGCTGGGTTATGCCCGCCGCATCGGCGAGCGCGGTGACCCGGGTGCCGGCCGGTTCCAGATACCGGAATACGGCGTAGTGCGCGGGCCGCAGCTCAGGGCCGAGTTCCGCGCGCAGCTCGCGGTCCAGCTCACGCTCGACGGCATCGGCGGCCTGGACGAGGCTCGTCGACCGTGGAGCCGACCTCCAGGGCGCCTATCTGCGGCTCGAGCACGTCCTCCCCCAACGCGGCAGGCAGGCGGGTCCGCACTGGCATCCAGAAATCGGTGAGACCTGGACCGTCCGCGTCGGCCGCGTCCGGTTCCGCATCGACGGCACGGAGATCGTCGCCGGCCCGGGCGACACGGTCACGGCGCCGCCGCGGTCCGTACACGAGTTCTGGAACGAGGCCGAGGACACCGTCATGGACCACGTGATCCGCCCGCCGTTGCAACACTGGGAGATGTTCGCGTTCTGGACCGGCCTGGACAACACCGGCCGGACCACCGCGAGCGGACTGCCCCGCAATCCGCTCGCTCTCGGGCTGCTCTGGGAGTATCAGGACGGGTATCTGGCCGGCCCACCCGCGCCGTTGCAGCGGCTGATCTTCGGCGGCCTGGCCGCGCTGGCCCGGCGCACCGGCTACGCCAGGCGGCTGCTCGCAGCCGCGAGTGCGGCCGATGCGCGTTGACCAGGGGTGACGAAGCACCCACGCGCACCGCGCGCGGGCGGGGACCGGATTCCTCTACTGTCGTAGCATGTCGAGCCCGAACGACCGATCCGGTGAGGTGACCCCACTGGGCGTGTGGCCGGGCACCGCGTATCCGCTGGGCGCCACCTACGACGGCGCGGGGACGAATTTCTCGGTGTTCTCCGAGGTCGCCACCAAGGTGGAACTGAGCCTGATCGCCAAGGACGGCGCCGAGACCAGGGTCGAACTCGACGAGGTCGACGGTTACGTCTGGCACGCCTATCTCCCCGCGATCACCCCGGGTCAGCGCTACGGCTTCCGCGTCCACGGACCGTACGAACCCGAGCTGGGCCTGCGCTGCGATCCGAGCAAACTGCTGCTCGATCCGTACGGGAAGGCCTTCGACGGGCAGTTCGTCAACGACCCGTCGCTCTACACCTACGGCCTGGATTCGCTGGGCCACACCATGACCGGCGTGGTGATCAACCCGTTCTTCGACTGGGGCGCCGACCGACCGCCGAACCGCCCCTATCACGAGACGGTGATCTACGAGGCGCACGTCAAGGGCATGACGATGACCCACCCCGACGTGCCGGAGGAACTGCGCGGCACGTACGCGGGCCTGGCGCATCCGGCGATCATCGGGCATCTGAAGAGCCTGGGCGTCACCGCGATCGAGCTCATGCCGGTGCACCAGTTCTTCCACGATCACGTGCTGACCGATCAGGGACTGCGCAACTACTGGGGCTACAACAGCATCGGCTATCTCGCCCCGCACAACCAGTACTCGGCCCGCCCGCGCGGTGACGCCGCGGTCGCCGAGTTCAAGGCGCTGGTGCGCGCGATGCACGCCGAGGGCATCGAGGTGATCCTCGACGTGGTCTACAACCACACCGGCGAGGGCAATCACTTGGGGCCGACGCTGAGTCTGCGCGGCATCGACAACGCCGCCTACTACCGGCTCGACGAGACCGATCCGGCGCACTACAAGGACTACACCGGCACCGGCAACAGTCTCAATGTGCGGCATCCACACACCCTGCAGCTGATCATGGACTCGCTGCGCTACTGGATCCTGGACATGCACGTCGACGGCTTCCGGTTCGATCTGGCCGCCACGCTGGCGCGCGAATTACACGACGTGGACCGGCTTTCCGCGTTCTTCGACCTGGTGCACCAGGATCCGGTGGTGAGTCAGGTCAAGCTCATCGCCGAACCCTGGGACGTCGGCGAGGGCGGCTATCAGGTCGGCAACTTCCCGAGTCTGTGGACCGAGTGGAACGGCAAGTACCGCGACACCGTGCGCGACTACTGGCGCGGCGAGCCGGCGACACTGGGCGAGTTCGCCTATCGGCTCACCGGTTCCTCGGATCTGTACGAGTCGACCGGCCGCCGCCCGAGCGCCAGCATCAACTTCGTCACCGCGCACGACGGCTTCACGCTGCGGGACCTGGTGTCCTACAACGAGAAACACAACGACGCCAACGGCGAGGACAACCGTGACGGCGAGAGCCACAACCGGTCGTGGAACTGCGGTGTCGAGGGGCCGACCGACGATCCGGCGATCCTGGAACTGCGGGCACGCCAGCAGCGCAACCTGCTGGCCACGCTGATCCTGAGCCAGGGCACGCCGATGCTGGCCCACGGCGACGAGATCGGGCGCACCCAGCTCGGCAACAACAACGTGTACTGCCAGGATTCGCCGCTGTCGTGGATGGACTGGTCGCTGGCGCAGACCAACGCCGACCTGCTCGAGTTCACCCGCTCGGTGATCGCCCTGCGCACGCAGCACCCGATCTTCCGGCGGCGCCGCTTCCTGGCCGCGGGCCCGGGTGACGGCGCGGGCCGCAACCGCGAGATCGCCTGGTTCACCCCGGCGGGCGCGGAGATGACCACCGACGACTGGCACAGCGGCTTCGGCAAGTCCCTGGCGGTGCTGCTCGACGGAGACGGCATTCCGGAGCCGGGACCGCGCGGCGAACGCATCAGCGACGACTCGTTCCTGCTGTGCTTCAATGCGCACGACGAAGCGCTCGATTTCGTGCTGCCAGGACCGGAGTTCGGTGCCGAATGGACACTGGCCCTGGATTGTTCGACCCCCACCGGAGCGGCCGACGGGGCCCACCCCGCGGCCGCGTCCCTGCCCGTCCCCAGCCGCTGCCTGCTCGTCCTGCGCCGAACCGCCTAGCCGAAACGATGACCGAGACCTACGTGACCGATCCGCTGACCCTGCTGCACCGCGCGCCCATCCGGCCGAGCACGGTGCGCAGCACCTACCGGCTGCAGCTGCGGCCGGACGCGCTCACCTTCGCCGATGCCCGGGCCATCGCCGAATACCTGCAGCAACTGGGGGTCTCGCATCTGTATCTGTCGCCGATCCTGACCGCCGGGCACGGCTCGACGCACGGCTACGACGTCACCGATCCGACGACGGTGTCGGCGGCGCTGGGCGGGCCGACCGGGCTCAAGGCGCTCTCGGACGAGGTGCGCAGTCGCGGGATGGGGTTGATCGTCGACCTGGTGCCCAATCACGTCGGCGTGGCCGATCCGCGACAGAACCCGTGGTGGTGGGATGTGCTGCGCGACGGGCAGCAGTCCAAGTACGCGAAGTACTTCGACATCGATTGGAGTCCGGGCAACGGGGCAGGCGGGCGGCTCGCGCTGCCGGTGCTGCAGAGCGAGAACGACCCGGCCGCGCTGACCGTCGACCGATCCGGCCCCGAACCCATGCTCGCGCTGCACGATCTGCGGTTCCCGATCGCACCGGGCACCGACGGCGACAACGCGCTGCGCATCCACGATCGCCAGCACTACCGGCTGGTGAGCTGGAAGGCCGGCGTGTGCACCTACCGCCGGTTCTTCGCGGTGAGCAGTCTGGCCGCGATCCGGCAGGAGGATCCCGAGGTCTTCGAGGCGACCCACCGCGAGCTGGCCGCCTGGTGCGAACACGATCTCATCGACGGTGTGCGGGTGGACCATCCCGACGGCCTGTCGCATCCGAGCGCCTATCTGACCCGGCTGCGCAGGCTGATCGGCCCGCAGCGGCTGCTGCTGGTGGAGAAGATCCTGGCCAACCGGGAACCGCTCGACGCGACGCTGCCGGTCGACGGCACCACCGGCTACGACGCGCTCGCCGATCTCGGCGGCGTCCTGATCGATCCGGCGGGTGAGACCGCGCTGACCGAGCTGTCCCAGCACGTCGCCGGGCACGGCAGCGACCGGGCCTGGTTCGGCGAAACCGAGCACCGGATCAAGCGCGCCGTCGCGGAAACCATTCTGGCGCCCGAGATCCGGCGGCTGGTCGCCGCGATCAAGCGCGACGGCAACGCGGGCAGCTTCGACACCCTCGCCGTGAGCAACGCGACCATCGAGGTGCTGGCGTTCATGCCGGTGTACCGGGTGGACTACGCGCCGCTGGCCGGGATCACCGCCGCGGTCGTCGCCGAGGTGGAAAAACGCAATGCCGAACTGACGGTGCCGCTGTCGGTGCTGGTGACCGCGCTGTCGGTGGGTGGCGAAGCGGCGACGCGGTTCTCCCAGGTGTGTGGCGCGATCACCGCCAAGTCGGTCGAGGACACCATGTTCTATCAGGGCGCGCGGCTGGTGTCGTTGCAGGAGGTGGGCGGCAATCCGGCGCGCTTCGGGCACTCCGTCAACGACTTCCACCTGTCCAACAGCGAACGGTCGCAGCGCTGGCCGGCGACCATGACGACGCTGTCGACCCACGACACCAAGCGCGGCGAGGACGTGCGCGCCCGGATCGGGGTGCTGTCGCAGGTGGCCGAGGTCTGGTCGCAGCGGGTGCGCGGCTGGCTGGAGACCACGCCCGCGCCCGACGGCGCGACAGCACTGTTCCTGCTGCAGAACATGTTCGGGGTCTGGCCCGCCGACGGGCGGCCCGCCTCGTCGGTGCCGGGACTGCGTGATCGCCTGCATCTGTTCGCGGAGAAGTCGATTCGCGAGGCCGGGACCAAGACCTCCTGGGAGGAACCGGACGCGGAGTTCGAGTCGGCGGTGCACCACTGGCTGGACGCGGTGATCGACGGCCCCGTCGGTACCGGCATCGGCGATCTGGCCCACGAGCTGGCCCCGCACGCGTGGTCGGACGCGGTGGCGCAGAAGCTGTTACAGCTGTGCGGGCCCGGTATCCCGGACATCTATCAGGGCACCGAACTGTGGGAGGACTCCCTCGTCGACCCGGACAACCGCCGCCCGGTGAACTTCGCCGTGCGCGCCGGGCTGCTCCAATCCCTCACCGAGCCGCCGACATTGGACACCACGGGGGCGGCGAAGATGTGGGTGGTCGCCTACGCGCTGTGGTTGCGCAGGGAACGGCCGGAGTGCTTCGTCGGCGGGATGTACCGCCCGCTCTATGCGGTCGGCGAGCACGCGCAGCGGCTGGTCGCCTTCGGGCGCGGGCCCGCGGGCGAGGCGCCGGAGGTGATCGTGGCCGCGACCAGGCACTCGGTCGGGCTGGCCGCGACCGGCTGGCTCGACACCACTCTGCATCTGCCGGAAGGCAATTGGATCGATCGGCTCACCGGCACCACGTTCGCGGGCAGCGTCCGGCTGGACAAGCTGTTCACCCGGCTGCCGGTGGCCCTGCTGGTGCGCTGAGCCGACGTCACGGCCGGTGGGCGAGCACCGCGAACATCGTGACCGACAGGTGGTAGTCGCCGGTCGCGACGCCGTGCGCGACCGCGGCGGTCAGCTCCTCGGCCTGGTCGGCGGTGATCATCCCGGCGGCGCGGCCGGTGGCCACCATCTGCCCGACCAGCGGTGTCGCGGTCTCCGCGTCCCAGATCACCGCGGTCGCGGCCTGATCGTCGACGACGAATCCCGCCCGCACCAGCAGCCCGCGCAGGAGCCGGCCGGAGCCCGGGTTGGCGGTGGTCGCCCGCATCAGCTCCGCCAGCGCGGCGACGACAGCTGGGTCGCCGGGGTGCAGGATAGCGGTGTACCAGTCGCTGTCGATCAGACATACCCGGCCGCCGGGGCGCAGAACCCGGGCGATCTCGGCGGTGGCGGCGGCGGGGTCGTCGAGGTGCTGGAAGACCCGTTCGCAGCGGACCACATCGACGGAGCCGTCCGGCAGCGGGAGCGCGGCGGCGGTGCCCTCGGCGAACTCGGCGGCGGTGCCGCGCGCCCGATCGCGGGCGACCGCCGCCATGGCCGGGTTGGCGTCGACCCCGACGGCACGGCCGCGCGGGCCCACCCGTGCGGCGAAGGCCAGGACCTCCGAGCCGGTGCCGGAACCGATGTCGAGGGCGGTTTCCCCGGGCTGCGGCGCGAGGACGTCCATGACCCAGCGCCGCATGCGGACCACGCCGGACAGCTCGGCCTGCCGATCCAGCAGGGTCACCAGCAGGTCGTCGGCCGCACCGGCGGCGTCGGCGCGGAAGGATGGCAGCTGCTCGTCGGGGACGGCCATATCGATGACGGTACGCCGCGCGAAACGCGCGGCCACGATGGTCGTGGCCGCGCGTTTCGGGGTCGCTGTCAGTGGCCGGTGCCGCGCAGGCCGCGGTACTGCAGTGCCGCGAAGGCGCCGACCGTGACCGCTTGCAGCACCCCCCACACCGCGCCCGCCACGGTCAGCCCGAGGACGCCGGTGACCACGGCGATCAGGCTCGCGACGACCCAGGTCGCGTTGCCGATCGCGACCGCCGCCGCCCCGGTCCGTGACACCGGAGACCTCCGCCCGACCACCGCGACCGCGAGACCGTAGGCGGTGAGGAAGGCGCCGATCGCGAGGCCAGCCCGGGAGTCGAGGCCGAGCAGCCGTTCCAGCAGCGGAGCCAGGGCGAGGTAGGCGACGCCGTTGACCGTGGTGACGACGGCGTCGAGGCGCAGCGAGAGCAGCAGCAGCGGCTCGCCCGGGGTGAGCAGGGTGGACAGGCGAGACGAGACGGTGGCGGTGGTCATGGCGGATCTCCTTGGCTGGGAAGGGGTGTCAGGCGGAGGCGGGTACTCGGTCGAGGAAGCCGTAGACGCTGTCGATGCGGCCGTCGGCGAGGACGGCGACGTCGAAGCCGATCACCACGGGCTCGCCCTCGGCGGGGCCGAGGCCCCAGGTGAAACGCACCTGGTCGTGGTGGGCGTCGACCGGGCCGGCCAGGCGGAAGGTCCAGTCGGGGAACTGCGTCTGCACGCCGGCGATGGCGGCCTCGAGTTCGGCGTGGCCGGTGACGGCGACCAGCGGGTCGACGTAGCGGGCCTCGGGGGTGAACAGGCGGGCGACCGCGGCGCGACGGGCGCCGGGCTCACGGGTGTTCCAGGCCTCCAGGTACTGCGCGACGACGGTGTTCATCTCGACCTCCGAAATATGCTGTGAGCTGGTGTTTCGCGGGTTGTTCCTGCGATGACACCTACGTTATGGTGCGCCGGGGGTAGGTCGAATCAGTCGTCTATAGGTACTTCCGGCGACGGAGATACCGCCGGTACCGGTACGGCGCTACCGTGGTGCGCATGCTGCACGGACGCGAACCCGAACAGGCCACGATCGATGACCTGCTCGCGGGCGCGCGGGCCGGGCGCAGCGGGGCGCTGGTCCTGCGGGGCGAGGCGGGGATCGGCAAGTCGGCCCTGCTGGATTATGCGGCCGCGCAGGGCATTCCGGCGATCCGCAGCGCCGGTATCGAGTCCGAGGCCGAATTGCCGTTCGCGGCACTGCATCTGCTGGTGCGGCCGGCGATGGAACTGGTGCGGCAGCTGCCGCCACGACAGCGCGACGCGATGGACGCCGCGTTCGGACTGGGCGACGGCGCGCCCGCGGACCCGATGCTGATCGGCCTGGCCGTGCTCACCCTGCTGGCCGAGGAAGCGGCCGAGGGACCCCTGCTGGTCCTGATCGACGACGCGCACTGGCTGGACCTGGCGACGGCGCAAACCCTGCTGTTCGCCGCCCGCAGACTCGACGCCGAAGGCGTGGTGATCCTGTTCGCCACCCGGTCCGGCCCCGACGATTTCCCCGCGCCGGGGCTGCCGGAACTGGCGCTGTCCGGCCTCCGCGCCGACGCCGCCGCGGCCCTGCTCGACGCGGGCCCGACCCGGCTCTCGCCCACCACCCGCTATCGTCTGCTCGCCGAGGCGGGTGGCAATCCCCTTGCCCTGCTGGAACTTCCGGCTGCGGCGGAGAGCGCCGAGAATCCGAATCCGCTGCCGTTGACCCAGCGGCTCCAGCTGGCCTTCCACGGCCGGGTCGCCCGCCTGCCCGCGGGAACCCGGACGATCCTGCTGATCGCCGCGGCCGCCGGCGCCGAGGATCTGGCGCCGGTGCTGCGCGCCGCCGCGAGCCTCGGCGCGGGTCTCGACGATCTGCAGCCGGCCCAGGACGCCGACCTGGTGCGCACCGACGGGCAGGTGTTGACCTGGCGTCACCCGCTCTCCCGCGCCGCGGTCTACCAGGGGTCGGCGCTCACCGAACGCCTGGCCGCCCACCGCGCGCTCGCCACCGCGCTCGACGACGCCGACAGCGCGGACCTGCGCGCCTGGCATCTCGCCTGCGCCGCGACCGGTCCCGACGAGGCGGCGGCCACCGCGCTAGAGCACACCGCCGACCGGGCCAGGCGCCGCAACGGATTCCACGGCGCGGTCGCCGCCTACGACCGGGCCGCGGCACTCAGCGCCGACCCCGGCGCCCGGTTGCGCCGACTCGTCCTGGCCGCCGAGACCGCCACCGAGGCCGGGCTCACCGAGCAGGCCGCGCGGCTGGCCGAGCGCGCCGCGGCGATGTCGACCGACGACGCGTTCGAGGCGCGCCTCGAGCTGGTGCGCGCGCAGGCCGAATTCGCCGCGGGCAAGCCGGGGTCCGCGCATCGGCGCCTGATGGCGGTGGCGGCGCGGGAGACCGATCCGCGCGCGGCGGCGCGCATCGTCACCAGGGCGGTGCATACCGCCTGGTATCTCGGTCCCGCCGAGCTGGACGAGGTCGCCGCGTTGCTGGCCACGCTGTGCCTGGACGCCGACGATCCGGTCACCCCGATCGTGCGCTACCTGACCGGCGCGGTGGCCGGGCGGCGCACGGTCGACCTGCGGGTGGCGGCGGAGGCGGCCCGCGCCAACGGCGCCGACAGTCCCGCCGACCTCGTCCAGCTGTGCGGCAGCGGGCTCGTCGTCGGCCAGGACGACCAGGTCGGCGAGCTGGCCGAGGTCCTCATCGGCGAAGCCAGGGAGCAGGGCCGGATCGCGCTGCTGGCGCCCCTGCTGTTCTTCCGCGCCGAGGCCGAGCTGTTCGGTGGCCGCCCCGGCGAGAGCCGGATCGCCGCCGGGGAAGGGCTGCGGATCGCCGAGGACATCGGTCAGCCGCAGTGGATCAGCCAGCTCACCGCCTTCCTGGCCTACGGGGCCGCGCTGCGCGGGGACGAGGCGTCCTGCCGCGCCTACGCCGATCGCGCGGTCGCCGAGGAGTTCGGCGGGACACAGTCCGTGGGCGCGCCCTGGGCGCACGCGGCGCTGGCGCTGCTCGCCCTCGGCCAGGGCAGGCTGGATCAGGCACAGGCCGAACTGGACCATATGACCGTCGAACCGGCCCGGCATCACGTCAGCGGATTGCGCACCCTGGTCGATCAGGTGGAGGTGGCGGCCCGGCTCGGCGACACCGACCGGGCCGTCGCGGCGCAGGAACAGCTCGGCGCGTGGTCGCGGCGAACCGGTCAGGCATGGATCGCGGCCGGGGCCGCCAGGGGCGCGGCGATGCTCGCCGAGGGCGCCGACGCCGAAGAGCACTTCCTGGCCGCGCTCACGGCCCAGCGGCCGTTCGACGAGGCCCGTACCCGGCTGCTCTACGGCGAATGGCTGCGCCGCGACAAGCGCAAGGTCGACGCGCGCACCCAGCTCGAACAGGCGCTGGAGCTGTTCGACCGGCTCGAGGCCGGACCGTGGCGGGAACGCACCCGCGCCGAACTGGCCGCGCTCGGCGTCGGCGCCGCCGCGCGCCCCGCGGCGGGCCCGCTCAGCGTGCTCACCCCGCAGGAGTCACAGATCGTGCGGCTGGCCGCGCAGGGCCTGTCGAACCGGGAGATCGCGGCGCGCCTGTTGCTGAGTCACCGCACGGTCGGGCATCACCTGTACAAGGCGTATCCGAAATTGGGGGTGCTCTCACGCGGAGAGCTGCGCGAACTCGACCTAGCGGAGTGAGTGCGCCCTGGCGGCACCGACCGACCAGCGCAGCGCGGCGACGGCGGCCGCGGCGAGCACGGCGGACTGGGCCGAACCGAGGATCAGCAGCAGCAGGGCACCGACGACGAGCCCGGCGACCAGCGCCTCGAGCTTGTAGACCGGCCACGCACTGCCCGCGATGTCGACCGTCGCGGATGCTGCCGATGGGGTGACCACTGCCATGCACACAGGATAGGCGGACATCGAAGTTCGGGCCACCGAACTTTCCTGGCCGGACCTGTCGGGAACATCACACCGCGCACGGTCGTTGTCCAGGTCATGCCACTGACTGGAGAGTACGCACCGAGCACTTCGGACTGGGCCCGTACCCAGGCCGAGACCTACGAGAACTCCGGCGGAGCCGAGGGCACCTCACTGCAGGGCAAGCCCGTCATCCTGCTGACCACCAAGGGCGTCAAGACCGGCAAACTCCGCAAGACCCCGCTGATGCGCGTCGAGCACGACGGCGAGTACGCCGTCGTCGCCTCGCTGGGCGGCGCGCCCAAGCACCCGGTCTGGTACTTCAACATCAAGGCCGAGCCGCACGTCGAACTGCGCGACGGCACCGTCACCAAGGACTACACCGCTCGCGAGGTCTTCGGTGACGAGAAGGCGCTGTGGTGGGACCGCGCCGTGGCGGTGTGGCCGGACTACGCCGAGTACCAGAAGAAGACCGATCGCCAGATCCCCGTCTTCGTCCTCACCCCGCGCTGACGCCGCGTCGCCGGGCCCGTCATCGCGGCTGGTCCGGCGACGGGAGGCGCGCTCTCGCAGCGCTCGAGCCCCTCGGTAGCATTTACCGGGTGTCCCCCATCGCTGACGTCGCCGAAGTGTCCGTAACCCGTCCGCCGCTGACCGCGGACGAGATCGACGCCGCCGCCAAGCGAATTTCCGACATCATCGAGCCGACACCGCTGCAGTACTCCGCGCGGCTGTCGGCGAGCACCGGTGCGCAGGTCTACCTCAAGCGCGAAGACCTCACCGCGGTGCGCTCGTACAAGCTGCGCGGCGCCTACAACCTGATGGTCCAGCTCACCGCCGCCGAGCGCGCGGCCGGTGTGGTCGCGGCCAGCGCGGGCAATCACGCTCAGGGCGTGGCCTTCGCCTGTCAGGCCATGGGCGTGCGCGGGCGCATCTACGTGCCGACCACCACCCCGAAGCAGAAGCGCGATCGCATCCGCGTGCACGGCGGCGAGTTCGTCGAGCTGATCGCCGTCGGCGAGACCTACGACGCGGCCGCCGCGGCCGCCGCCGACGATGTGGCCCGCACCGGCGCGACCATGGTGCCGCCGTTCGACGACCCGCGCACCGCCGCTGGTCAGGGCACCATCGCCGCGGAATTCCTCGAGCAGCTGGGCACCGCGCCCGACCTGGTCATCGTCCCGGTCGGTGGTGGCGGCTGCCTCGCCGGCATCGGCACCTATCTGCGCGAACGCGCGCCGCAGGCCGGTCTGCTCGGCGTCGAGCCCGCGGGCGCGGCCTCGATGACCGCCGCACTGGTGGCGGGCGGTCCGGTCACGCTGCCCGAGATCGACCCGTTCGTCGACGGCGCGGCCGTGCGCCGCATCGGCAACCTGCCGTATCAGGCGGCGTCCTCGTTCGGTGGCCGGGTGGTCTCGCATGCCTCGCTGCCGCTGCTCACCACCACCGAATCCCCCACCGGCACCGCCTCTTTCCGGATGATGCAGGTCGACGAGGGCGCGATCTGCACCGCGATGCTCGACCTGTACCAGAGCGAGGGCATCATCGCCGAGCCCGCGGGCGCGCTGGCCACGGCGGCGCTGGCCGAGATCGAGATCGAGCCGGGATCGACGGTGGTCGTGCTGGTGTCCGGCGGCAACAACGATGTCTCCCGCTACGGCGAGATCATCGAGCGCTCGCTGGTGCACCGGGGTCTCAAGCACTACTTCCTCGTCGACTTCCCGCAGGAACCCGGCGCGCTGCGCCGCTTCCTCGACGACGTCCTCGGCCCCGACGACGACATCACCATGTTCGAGTACGTCAAGCGCAACAACCGGGAGACCGGGGCCGCGCTGGTCGGTATCGAGCTCGGCGCCACCGACGATCTGGCGTCGCTGCTGCACCGCATCGAGGAGTCCCCGATCCAGGCCGAGCGCCTGGAACCGGGTTCTCCCGCGTACCGCTACCTCACCTAGTCCGGACGCGACAGCCCCGGACTACGCCGCGGCGCGGTCCGGGCGCTGCGCGGCCGACCGGGACGAGCGTGCGCCCGCCACGGCCAGCGGCAGCAGCCAGCTCATCGCGAGCTGGTCGTAGGGCAGCAGACCCTGGTCGAGGCGGTTGTGCACGAAGGCCACCGACAGGCCCGACTGCGGGTCGACCCAGCCGAAGGACCCGCCGAGCCCGATGTGGCCGAAGGCGTTGCGCGCGCCGGGTACCGGCATCGAGTGATAGCCGAGGTGCCACATCATCGGGAAGTAGAACAGGGCGTGGTCGAGGCGGTAGGTCTGTACCCGCCGGATCGTCCGGTGGGTCCCGGGCGCCAGGAACGGCCTGCCGTCGACGGTGAGTCCGTCGGCCAGCGCGGAGTACATCCTGGCCAGGCCCGGCGCGGTGCACACACCGTTGCCCGCGGGCATCTCGGAGTCGAGAATGGCCGGCTCGTCACCGTCGAGGATGCCGTCGAGCCCGGGCACGAACAGGCAGCGGGCGGCCGCGCCGAGCGGGCCGGGAAACCGCTGACCGATCCGGTCGAGGAAAGCGGCGGCGATCGGGTGGCCCGCCACGCTCAGGTGCGCGCCCGCCAGCCGGGCGTATTCCGTGGACGATCCGACGGCTGGGCGGCCGAGGTGGATGCCGTCGATGCCGAGCGGGTCGGTGACCTCGCTGCGGATGAGCGTGCTCATGCTCTGCCCGGTGACGGCCCTGGCCAGCCCGGCCAGCAGCCAGCCGTAGGTCAGCGCGTGGTAAGTCGGGATGCCGAGCAGCCGGTCGGGGGTGGCCAGCGCGAGCCGGTCCTCCATGAGCTCGTGGTCGAGGGATTCGGCGGCGGTGGTCGCGATCGCGGGCAGCGACGACAGGCCCGCCCGATGGGTGAGCAGGTCGGCGACGGTGATCGCGCCCTTGCCCCGCGCGGCGAAGCGCGGCCAGTACTCGGCGACCGGCGCCTGGTAGTCGATCAGGCCGCGATCGGCGAGCCGGTGGATGACGGTGGCGGTGACGCCCTTGGTCGCGGAGAACACGATGGGCGCAGTGTCGGCGGTCCACGGCCGGTCCCCCGCGCTGCCGGTCCACAGATGGGCCAGGGGTTCGCCGTGCCGATAGATCGCGATGGCACCGCCCGCGCCGCGGCGATGGCCGATCAAGGTGGCGAAAGCGCGCACCAGCGGACCGAATCCGGCCGCGGCGTGACCGCCCACACCGGCCGGGAGGGCAGCGCTGTCCTGCCCATAAGCGTCGTTGCTCATCGTTCAACCGTACGGACGTCTGTTCGCTTGGGCAACGGTCTACCGGCGACCGTAGCCGAGCCGTGCTCTGTGCGGATCAGTCGGTGACCACGGTCCCCGCGCCGTCGCCCTCTTCCAGCACGGCGAAACTGTGCCCCGAGATGAGCGTTCCCGCACCGGATTCGGTCGCGGGCGCCCAGGCGAGCAGCACCCGGCCGTGCACCGGGATCACCGCCTCGTCCTCGGACAGGTTGCAGACCACCGAGATCCGGCCGCGCCGCAGCACGAACCAGCGATTCGCCTCGTCGTAGTCGGCCCAGACCCGTTCCAGCCAGGGGTCGGTGAACTCGGACCTGCTCCTGCGCAGAGCGAGCAGCGCGCGATAGCAGGCGAGCAGCCGGGCATGCGGTTCCCTGGTCGGTTCGGTCCAGTCCAGCTTGGAGCGGAGGAAGGTGTCCGGGTCCTGCGGGTCGGGCACCTCGTCGGTGGACCAGCCGTGCTCGGCGAATTCGGCCCGGCGGCCGGCCGCGGTGGCCGCGCCGACGACCGGGTCGGTGTGCGAGGTGAAGAACTGGAATGGGGTGCGCGCACCCCATTCCTCGCCCATGAACAGCATCGGCGTGCTCGCCGAGAGCAGCACCAGCGCCGCCTTCACCGCCAGCTGTCCCGGGGTGAGATAGGCGCTCGGGCGGTCGCCGACGGCCCGGTTGCCGATCTGGTCGTGGGTGCAGGTGTAGCCGAGCAGGGCGCTGCCGGGGATCAGCGCGCGCGGGATCGGCGTGCCGTGGGTGCGGCCGCGGAAGCTGGAATACGTGCCGGCGTGGAAGAACCCGTGGGTGAGGGTCTGGGCCAGGCAGGCCAGCGAGCCGAAATCGGCGTAGTAGCCCTGCCGTTCACCGGACACGGCCGTGTGCACGGCGTGGTGCAGGTCGTCGTTCCACTGGCCGGTCAGGCCGTAGCCGCCCGCCGCGCGCGGCGTGATCAGGCGAGGGTCGTTGAGGTCGCTTTCGGCGATCAGGCTCAGCGGGCGGCCCAGATGCGCCGACAGCGCGGTGGTTTCGACGACGAGTTCCTCGAGCAGGTGGGTCGCGGTGCGGTCGACCAGCGCGTGCACGGCATCGATGCGCAGCGCGTCGATGTGGAAGTCGCGCAGCCAGCGCAGGGCGTTGTCGATGATGTGGCGGCGGACCGCGTCGGAGCCGGGACCGTCCAGGTTCAGGCTCTCGCCCCAGGTATTGCGCCCCGAGGTGAGGTAGGGGCCGAAGCGGGGCAGGTAGTTGCCGGAGGGGCCGAGATGGTTGTAGACCACGTCCAGGCAGACCGCCAGGCCGCGCGCGTGGCAGGCGTCGACGAAGCGTTGCAGGCCGTCGGGACCGCCGTAGCTCTCCTGCACCGCGTACCAGAGCACGCCGTCGTAGCCCCAGTTGTGGGTGCCGTCGAAGGCGTTGACCGGCATCAGCTCGACCGTGGTGACGCCCAGCGCGACCAGGTGGTCGAGCCGGTCGATCGCCGCGTCGAAGGTGCCGTCCGGGGTGAAGGTGCCGATGTGCAGTTCGTAGAACACCGAACCGGCCAGCTGTCTGCCGGTCCAGTTCCGGTCGGTCCAGGCCGCCTGGTCCAGGTCGTGCACGGCGGAGGGTTCGTGCACTCCGTCGGGTTGGCGCGGGGAGCGCGGGTCGGGCAGCACGGTCGGATCGTCGTCGATCAGGAACCCGTAGCGGGCGCCCTGACCTGCGTCGACGGTGACCGACCAGCGTCCGCCGCCATTGCGCCGCATCGCATGGGTCACCCCGTCCAGTTGCAGCCGCACCGCCCCCGCCTCCGGCGCCCAGACCCGAAACTGCCTCATGGCCCCAGCATCGCACGCGCGCGGTCATCGGGCAGGGCGACCGGTGCCACGCGCGGTGGGGCTCCCGGCTTCCGGCCGACGTCAGTCGTGGGCCACCACCCCGACCGGCCCTGTGCCGAAGCACAATTCGATGTTCGGCGTCAGCGCGCGGACCCGCAGCGCCGTGCCGCCGCCGAGCATGCGGAGGTAGACCGGGTGCAGTCCGGCCCTGACCTCGGCGACGGTTTCGGCGGCGCCCTCGAACGAGACGGCGATCGCGCCGTCGCGGTCGGCCAGGTAGTTGAGCTGGGCGGTCCATTCGCGGATCTGCATCGGTCCGTCCAGCGGCAGCCGGAGCGCCTCGCCCGGCGTCATCCGGTAGCCGCAGCCGGGTTCCGGGGCGGGCACGATCGAGCGGTTCCACCACACCTGGGCGTCGACGAGGTCGCCGTCGTCGGTGAACATCCGCAGGTGCGGTGTCGAGCGGGCGAAGGTGTCCGGTCCGGCGAGCGCGGCGAATACCTGGTCGGTCATGTTCTGCGGGAAGGCCAAGGGGTTGAGCACGTTCCAGGGAACCTCTTGCGGCAAGAGCGGCGCGTCCGCGTTCGGGAGTGCGGCGCGCACCCCGGTGACGTAGGTGCGGGCCGGGCTCGGCTCCCAGGAGCGGGTGAAGGTGACGGTTGAAAACACGCTGCTCACGAGGAAGATCACGGTCGCCGCCACGGGCACGACCGCGCGGAAGCCAACGCGATCACCGTCGTCTCGCTCCGCGACGAGCTGCCGCACCGCGAGCCCGCCACGGAGACGTTCTCCCGCCTCGTGAGCCGTCATGTCATCGGCCACCGAGGAACCGGCGTGGACGCCACGCGGCACGCGGTGCGCGGCGGTCATGATCAGGGCGAGTCCCAGGCAGGCGATCGCGGCGACATCCGCGAAGTACCGGATGGACTGCAGCAACAGCGCCGCGGTGCCCGGTCCGTCACGCAGCACCACCACCGGCGCGACGGTCAGCACGACGTAGGCGGCCGCGCACACCCAGACCGCGCCGACCCGGACTCGCGTGCGGATCGTCCACGCCGCGAACGCGATCAGCAGCAGCCAGCACAGCGCGACGGCCACGCCGGGCGGATCGGCCCACGGGGTCGCGGGCTGCCAGCGTTCCCACCGCCACGGTCCCCCGAACAGAGCGGGTACCAGGCCGTCCGAGAGCGCTTGGCGCAGCAGCGCGGTGGGCTGCTCGGGCCGGGACAGCCCGCGCGGACGCTGGATGACCAGCAGGAAGAACGCCGACCACGCCAGCAGCACACCGCCCGCCGCCGTCCAGAGAGCGGCGCCGCGCCGGGCGACCGCGCGCACCGATTCCCCGCGGACGTACGCCGACAGCGTCACCACCGCGAACGCGACCGGCAGCACCACCACCGCCTTCTCGAAGCACAGCAACGCGACCGCGTACCCGGCCGCGCCCGACACCGCGTACCGACGGCGGCCGGTGCGCACGAGCCGCAGGGCGTCCGCGCTGACCCAGGCGAGCGCGATCTGCAGCGGCAGCGCGTTCACCGCGGCCGACCACCAGGCGAAGGCGGGCACCGTCAGCGGCACGAACAGGTAGCAGGTCAACGGCACCAGCAGGCGTGGCCCGGTCCCGAGCAGCACGACGACCAGCCGCAGCACGGCCAGGGAGGCCAGCAGCTGCAACAGCACCAGGACGGCCGCCGCCACTGCCCACTCGAACGGCGCCACCGCGGTCACCACCCAGGTCAGCGCGAACGCCATCGGCATCACGTGTCCGTCGTGGCTGGTGAACAGCAACTCCGCCGACCACAGCGGATGCCGCCCCACCTCGCCGAGCAGGATGAAGTCGTCCCAGTAGAAGAACCCCGACGCCGCGACCCAGCCGCGCAGGACCAGCTGCGCCACGATCAGCGCGGCGGCGGCGAGCAGCACGGCCCGCGGCGACACCCGCAGGCGCGGCCGCGCGGGCCGCGCGGGTTGTGGTGGCGAATCGAGCCGAGTCGCTGACGTCACGTCTCCCGACGCTAGCTCGTCGCCCGCCGGGTTTCGATGAGCACCCGCCGGGGCCGTTCTGGACTGACATGTCCACAACGCGCGACGGTCGCCGTCATGGCCCGTCCCAAGGAACTCGACGTGGACCGCGCGCTCCAGCGCTCCATGACGACCGAGAACGCGACCATCTTCGAGATCCTCGACCGCGGCGCACCGGCCCGCGATCGTCTCCGTGCGGTCCTGGACCAGGCCGCCGACGCTCCGGACGCCGAACCGGCGGGCCGCCTGGTGCTCGATTCGACCGTCGAACTCGCCCCGCACGACACCGCGGTCAGGGCGACGCTGCGCGCCGACCAGGACCGCAGCCTCGCCGCGCTCACCGCCACCATCACTGACGGGCAGCGTGCCGGGGAGATCACCACCGACCCCCGCCCGCGACCTCGCCCGGTTCCTGACCGCGACGATCAGCGGCATGCGCGTCGCCGCAGAGAGAGCTCTCCGTGCCGCCCGCCCTCTGCATCCTGGGGTCGTCGATCTTCGCCCAGGGCAGCTCCGAGCTGATACTCGCCGGACTGCTCACCGACCTCGCCGCCGATCTCGGTGTCTCCATTCCCCCTGCGGGCCTGGTCATCTCGGGCTTCGCGCTCGGCATGCCGATCGGGACACCGGTGCTCGCCGTGGTCACGCTGTGCCTGCCCCGGTGCGACACCCTGCTGGTCTTCCTCGCCGTCCTGGTGGCCGCGCATATCGTCGGCGCGCTGACCGGCGAGTACCGGATGCTGTTCGGGACGCGCGTGGTGAGCGCGTTCGTCGACGCCGGTTTCTGGGCGATCGCGGCGGCGAGCCCGGTCCCCGCCGACCTGCGCGGCCGGGCGATGAGCATCGTTTCTCGACCGGCCGGGGGCGCGCGGTGCTCGCGGGAGCACCGCGCCCGGCTCAGCCCAGGCAGCCGGGACCGAGCAGTGCCTTCAGATCGCCCATCAGCGCCGAGGACGGGCTGACCCGCCAGCTGTCGTCGAGCTTGAGCAGGGTGGTCTTCTCCCGCGCGCCGACATGGCGGACATGCACGTCGGAGGTGCCGGGGTGGCGCGAGAGCACCTTCTTGAGCTCACCGATCTTGTCCGGCGTGCACATGCGGGTCGTCATCACGACCGATACCGGCTTCGCCACGCCGATCGCCGAGAGATCGGGCACCACAAGGTCGTTGGCGATCAGCGAGATGCGGTCGTCGCGGACCGACACGCGCGCCTTGACCAGCACCACGGCGTCCTCGACCACGTCCATGCCGTAGACCGAGTACGACTGCGGGAAGAACAGCACCTCCACGCCACCGGTGAGATCCTCGAGCTGCGCCGAGGCCCAGGCCAGGCCGTTCTTGTTGATCCGCCGGTTGACCGAGGCGAGGATGCCGCCGATGGTCACCTGCGCGCCGTCCTTGACGTCGCCTTCCAGGATCGCCGGGATGGGCGTGTCGACCTGGGCGGCCAGCACGTGCTCGACACCGTTGAGCGGATGCCCGGAGACATAGAGGCCCAGCATCTCGCGCTCGAGGGCGAGCTTGTGCTTGGTCTCCCATTCGTCCTCGGGGACCTTCACATTGAAGACCGAGGCCACCGAGTCGTCGCCGTCGTCCAGGCCGCCGAACAGGTCGAACTGGCCGATCGCCTCGGCCTTCTTGGTCGACATCACCGCGTCGATCGCATCGGAATGGATCAGCAGCAGGCCCTTGCGCGGATGCCCGAGGGAGTCGAAACCGCCTGCCTTGATGAGCGATTCGGTGACCTTCTTGGAGCAGGCGATCGCGTCGATCTTGTTCAGGTAGTCGGAGAAGTCGGTGAACTTCGACTTCTCCTTGCGCGCGGCGATGATCGAGGACACCACGTTGGCGCCGACGTTGCGGACCGCGCCCAGACCGAAGCGGATGTCCTTGCCGACCGAGGCGAAGTTCTGCTCGGACTCGTTGACATCCGGCGGCAGCACGGTGATGCCCATCTTGCGGCAGTCCGACAGGTAGATCGCGGCCTTGTCCTTGTCGTCACCCACGGAGGTGAGCAGGCCGGCCATGTACTCGGCCGGGTAGTTGGCCTTGAGGTAGGCGGTCCAGAAGGAGACCAGGCCGTAGCCGGCGGCGTGCGATTTGTTGAACGCGTAGCCGGCGAACGGGAGGATGGTGTCCCACAGGGCCTTGATCGCGGGCTCGGAGAAGTCGTTCTTGAGCATGCCCTCGCGGAAGCCCGCGTAGGCCTCCTCCAGCACCGAGAGCTTCTTCTTACCCATGGCGCGGCGCAGGATGTCGGCCTGACCGAGCGAGTACCCGGCGACCTTCTGCGCGATCTGCATGATCTGTTCCTGATAGACGATCAGGCCGAAGGTGTCGGCCAGGATCTCTTTCAGCGGCTCTTCGAGCTCGGGGTGGATCGGCTTGACCTCTTGACGACCGTTCTTGCGGTCGGCGTAGTCGTTGTGGGCGTTCATGCCCATCGGGCCGGGGCGGTACAGCGCCAGCACGGCGACGATGTCCTCGAAGCCGGTGGGCTGCATGCGGCGCAGCAGATCGCGCATGGCACTGCCGTCGAGCTGGAACACCCCGAGCGTGTCGCCGCGGGCGAGCAGCTCGTAGGTGGCCGGGTCGTTGAGCGGCAGATGATCCATGTCGAGATCGATGCCGCGATTGGCCTTGATGTTCTCCAGGGCGTCACCGATGACGGTGAGGTTGCGCAGACCCAGGAAGTCCATCTTCAGCAGGCCGATGGCCTCACACGACGGGTAGTCCCAGCCGGTGATGATCGCGCCGTCCTGCGCGCGCTTCCACACCGGGATCGCGTCGGTGAGCGGCTCGGAGGACATGATGACCGCGCAGGCGTGCACGCCCGCGTTGCGGATCAGGCCTTCCAGGCCACGCGCCGTCTCGTAGATCTTGGCGACGTCGGGGTTGGAGCTGATCAGCTCACGGACCTCGGCGGCTTCCTTGTAGCGCTCGTGGTCCGGGTCGGTGATGCCCGAGACCGAGATGTCCTTGGCCATGATCGGCGGCGGCAGCGCCTTGGTGATCTGGTCGGCGATGGCGAAACCGGGCTGGCCGAACAGGACTCGCGCGGAGTCCTTGATCGCGGCCTTGGTCTTGATGGTGCCGAAGGTGATCACCTGGGCGACGCGGTCGCTGCCCCACTTCTCGGTGGCGTAGCGGACCATCTCACCGCGGCGGCGATCGTCGAAGTCGATATCGATATCGGGCATCGACACGCGCTCGGGATTGAGGAACCGCTCGAACAGCAGGCCGTGCGGGATCGGGTCGATATTGGTGATGCCCATCGCGTAGGCGACGAGCGAGCCCGCGGCCGAACCACGGCCGGGGCCGACGCGGATGCCGACCTCGAGGGCATGGCGGATCAGGTCACCGACGACGAGGAAGTAGGCGGGGAAACCCATTTCGCAGATGACGCCGAGTTCGTAGTCGGCGCGGGCGAGGTAGTCCTGCGGCGGGCCGTCGGGGAAGCGGCGATCCAGACCGTCGAGGACTTCCTTGCGCAGCCAGGTGGCCTGGGTGTGGCCCTCAGGCACCGGGAAGATCGGCATCCGGTCGCGGTGGGCCCACACGTCGTCGTAGGACTGCACGCGTTCGCCGATGAGTTCGGTGTTGTCGCAGGCGCCGGGGACCTCCGCGTCCCAGATCGCGCGCATCTCCGCGGCGGACTTCAGGTAGTAGCCGTCACCGTCGAACTTGAAGCGGGTCGGGTCCGAGAGCGTCTTGCCGGTCTGGATGCACAGCAGCGCTTCGTGATTGGTCGACTGGTCCTTGGTGACGTAGTGGCAGTCGTTGGTGGCGATGGGCGGAATGTCGAGCTGCTTGCTGATGCCGAGCAAGCCCTCGCGGACCCGGCGCTCGATGGACAGGCCGTGGTCCATCACCTCGAGGAAGAAGTTCTCCTTGCCGAAGATCTCCTGCCACTTCGCGGCGGCCTCGAGCGCCTCGCGCTCGTGACCGAGGCGCAGCCGGGTCTGCACCTCACCCGACGGGCAACCCGTCGTGGCGATGATGCCCTCCGCATACTGCGCGATGATCTCCTCGTCCATGCGCGCCCACTTGCCCAGCTGACCCTCGATGGAGGCCAGGCTCGACAGTTTGAACAGGTTGCGCAGGCCGGTCGCGTTCTCGGCGACCATGGTCATGTGGGTGTAGGCGCCCGAACCCGACACGTCGTCGCTCTTCTGACCGGGATCGCCCCACTGCACCCGCTTGGTGTTGAACCGCGACTCCGGCGCGATGTAGGCCTCGATGCCGATGATCGGCTTGATGCCGGCCTTCTTGGCGCTGTTGTAGAACTCCGAGGCGCCGTACATGTTGCCGTGGTCGGTCATGCCGACGGCGGTCATGCCCAGCCGTTCCGCCTCCGCGAACAGCGGCGAAATCTTCGCCGCACCATCGAGCATGGAGTACTCGGTGTGGTTGTGCAGGTGAACGAACGATCCGGACGGAGCCAAGACGGTCCTTCCTCCCAGGGTGTCGACGGGGGTTGGCCTAGGCATTCTAGGCACGTGGGTCCGACAACATTTCGCGTGCCACACGGGCACCCCGCCCCCGTGCTGGACGGTTGCGGCGTGTCGTGGCGAAGGTCACCGGCGAGTCCTCGGCAACGTCTGTTTTCCGCTGGTTCACCGGGGCGCGCGGGTACCGGGCGCGCGCATCGGCGCGCGGCGGCGGACTGCGGCGATAATCGCCGGATGCGAGCGGACAGGAGTGCACGGTGACGACCACAGCGGTGGCGCTGGCCGGTGTGGTGATCGTCGTGGCCACCGCCTGGCTGGTGTGGCGACGGACGCAGCGGGTGGTGACCACGCCTGCCCAGCGGGCCGTTCATCAGGCGTTGCATACCGCGTCGCTGGCGGCGGTGCCGTTGCGGCGGGGGTTGACGGCGGAGGCGGCGCGGGAGGCGGCGCCGCATCTGCGGGCGCTGGCCGGGGCCGAGGCGCTGGGAGTGGTGGACGCGGAGGCGACGCTGCTGGCGTGGGATGGGCCGCATCCGGAGATGGTCGAGGCGTTCGCCGAGGCGGCGCGGCGGGCGATCGCCGACGAACGGGCGGTGCTGGTCGGTGGGGACGAGCATTCGCTCATCGCGCAGCCGCTGCTGATCGAGACAGGGGCGGCGGTGGGGGCACTCGGGATGGTGACCACCGGGAAGCCTGGACCCGGCATGCTCGGGGCGGCGGGTGAGGTCGCCCGGTATGCGTGCGGGCAGCTGGAGCTGGCCGAGCTGGACGCTTCGAGGGCCCGGGTCGACCGGGCCGAACTGCGGGCGCTGCGGGCGCAGATCAGTCCGCATTTCATCTACAACGCGCTCAATACGATCGCTTCCTTCGTCCGCACCGATCCCGACCGGGCCCGCGAACTCATCCTCGAATTCGCCGACTTCACCCGCTATTCGTTCCGCGCCGCGGGCGAATTCACCGTCCTCGCCGACGAACTGCGCAATATCGAGCGCTACCTGGCGCTGGAACAGGCCCGCTTCGGCGACGCACTCGACGTGCGGTTGCAGATCGCACCCGAGGTACTCGGCGTGGTGCTGCCGTTCCTGGCCCTGCAACCGCTGGTGGAGAACGCGGTGCGGCACGGCCTCGGCGGCGGCGGTCGCGGCGGGCACTTGAGCATCGTCGCCGGCGACGAGGGCACCGACTGCCTGATCAGCGTCGAGGACGACGGCATCGGCATGGACCCCGAACTCCTGCGCTCGGGCGCCCTCGACGCCGTCGACACCGGCACCGGCACCGCCCGCACCGGCGAAGCCGCCCACGTCGGCCTCGCCAACGTCGACGACCGCCTGCGCGCCGCCTTCGGCAACGACTACGGGCTGGTCGTGGACACCGCCCCCGGGGCGGGCACCAAGGTCAGCATGCGCGTCCCCAAATTCCGTGCGGGCATCCGCGCCTGAACGACCGGGTTCCCGGACGGGCGGATCGCGGATGATCGCACGCTCGTCACACACTCTTAAACATATCTGTTTCGGAAACCGATACTGTGACGCGTGTTCACAGCTAACATCTCGTTCACCCACTGGGCACTGGGGTGACGACGGCGCCCCGCGGGCTTCCACCCCTTGCGCGGCGTTGCCGACCTGGCTGCGTCGGCGACCGCGCCGACATCGAACAGGATTCGCTGTGAACAAGATTCGTCGGACAGGGCAGCGGCTCGCCGCGGCCGCGGTCACGATCACCGCCTGCACGCTCGGGGGGATCCCCCACGCCACGGCCGACAGTGCCGTGCAACCGGATCCCAGTGGCTCGCTGCTCTACAGCCGGCTGGTGAAGAACGACGACGGATCACTGAAAACCAACGGTAAGGGCGGCTATTTCGTCTCCGCGCCCTACACCGGCAACGAGGTGACCCGCAAGGTCGGCAGGCTCACCACCGGCGGGCTGTGCACCGCGACGGTGCTCGACAGTCCGAGCGGCGCCTTGGCGATCACCGCGCGTCACTGCATCGACAACGACGCGGCGCTGATCGCGGCCGGCAGGGCGACATTCACCCCGGCCTGGCACGACGGGCAGCGCCCCTACGGTGACTGGGTGGTCGACAGGGCCTTCACCTCCGAGATCCCCGTGGACGGCAGCGTTCCCGATGTCGCCGTGCTCGCGATCCGCCCCGCCGAGGGCAACCGCGTCGTCTCGGCGGCCACCGGTGGCGGCCTGAAGGTGCACCCGGCACTGTCGAGCAGCCAGTCGGTCCAGTCGACACTGCTCGGCTACCCCGGTCCCGCACCGTACAACGCCGTGCTGATGTCGGCGTGCGTGGGCGATTACACCTATTTCCCCGGCCGGGGCCGCGCCGCCGTACACCGGGTCACCGACCAGTCCGAGTGCCACGTCGGTGGCGGATCCAGCGGCGGCCCCTACGTGACCGGTACGGCCGCGGGCCCGCAGATCATCACCGTCCTCAACAGCGACGGCGGCTCGGCGATCGCGGGGGTCGCCCCCGCCCTCGTCACCGAAGCCGACAACTGGGTCTTCGCCCAGTACCCGGGCCTGCCCCGCGGGGGTGGCTTGCCCTCCACCGGTTCCGGTTCCTGACCCGAGGCAGGGTGATGCGGCGCAGGTCGGTGGGCGAACCGGCCCGAAGACCTGGCCGCTGTCCGGGTACGCCGCGCGTCCACGTGCCGCTACCATGGATGGGCTGTGACCTGGACCACCGAAGAATCACCGACCGCGCTGCGGGTGCTCGCTGTCGATGACGAGAAGCCCGCGCTCGACGAGCTCGTGTACCTGCTGAGCGCGCAGGCCGGGGTCGGGGAGATCCATCGGGCGAGCGAGTCGACCAGTGCGCTGCGGTTGTTGCGGGCCCATCCGATCGACGCGGTGTTCCTCGACATCGATATGCCGGGGCTCACGGGGATGGAGCTGGCGGGGATCCTGTCGGAGTTCGCGGAGCCGCCCGCGGTGGTGTTCGTGACCGCGCACGACGATCACGCGGTGGCGGCGTTCGACCTCGGGGCCGTCGACTATCTGCTGAAGCCGTTGCGCGCGGCGCGACTGGCGGAGGCGGTGCGGCGGATTCTCGCCGCCAGGGTGTCGGCGCCCGCGGCGACACCGCCGGAACCGGCGCATCCGAGCGAGGTGATCCCGGTGGAGCTCGGCGGGGTCACGACCCTGGTGAACCGGGCCGATGTCGCCTGGGTCGAGGCCGACGGCGATTACGCGCGGTTGCACACCGGCACCGGATCGCACCTGGTGCGGATTCCGCTCTCGGCGCTCGAGGCACGATGGGCGGACGCCGGGTTCCTGCGCGTGCACCGCTCGTACCTGGTGGCGTTACGCCTGGTCACCGGGCTGCGCAGCGTGGGCACCGGCACGGTGGTGTGTCTGCGGGCCGAGGGCGCGGCCGGGGCGGTGGAACTGCCGGTGAGCCGACGGCAGGTACGCGAACTCAAGCAGCGGCTGGTGCACGGCCCGCGACAGAACTGGTCGCAGCGATGACCGGACCGCAGCGCCCGCCCCGCGAGCGCGTGGTGCTGGCGCAGCGGCGGGGCGCGCGGCAGGTTCGCACGCGCACCGAAGTGGTCGAGCAGACCGATCTCGGCGCCGCCCTCATCAGCGGTCTGATCCGCGCGCAACTCGGCCTGGCACTGCGCCTCGGCCTGGTCGTCGTCGCCGGGTTCGGCACGCTGCCGGTGCTGTTCGGCATCGATGCCGTGGCCGAGACGACCGTCCTCGGCATCCGGCTGCCCTGGCTGATTCTCGGTTTCCTCGCGTTCCCCGCGCTCTACGCGGTGGGACGGCTGTACGTGCGCCTTGCCCAGCGCAACGAAGACGACTTCCTCGAACTGGCCGGGGACTGAACGTGACCGCCCGCGACCTCACCGCCGTGCCTGCGCCGCCCACCACCGGCGCGACGATTCCGCGCGAGGCCGACGGCCCGACCCCGCCCCGAGTGACCTCGGCGCCGCCCGGATGCCCCCGATGAGCGTCGGCAATCCCGCCCTCACCGTGACCGCCCTCGTGTTGGCGGCTCTCGCCACGATCGGCATCGGCTTCTACGGAGTTCGCCTCTCGCGCACCACCTCCGACTTCCTGGTCGCCTCCCGCACGGTCGGCTCCCGGTGGAACGCGGCGGCGATCTCGGGCGAATACCTGTCCGCCGCGTCGTTTCTCGGCGTCGCCGGGCTCATCGCCAAGTACGGGACCGACGCGCTGTGGTATCCGGTGGGCTTCACCGCGGGCTACCTCGGGCTGCTGATGTTCGTCGCCGCTCCCCTGCGCCGCTCCGGCGCGTACACGGTCCCCGACTTCGCGGAGTTCCGGCTGGGCTCGATCCGGTTGCGGCGCATGGCCGCCGGGCTGGTCGTCGTCGTCTGCGCGGTGTATCTGATCCCGCAGTTCCAGGGCGCCGGGCTCACGCTGCACATCCTGCTCGGCGCGCCGTCCTGGGTGGGCGCCGTCGCGGTCGGGATGATCGTGCTGGCGAATGTGATCGGCGGCGGCATGCGATCGGTGACATTGGTGCAGGCCTTCCAGTACTGGCTGAAACTGACCGCGGTGGCGGTGCCCGCGCTGGTGCTGGGCCTGCACTTCCTCGCCGACGAACGCCCGGTCGGCACGGCGGCGCCGTCGACGGTGGCCGAGCGCACCACCGTCGACATCTCGACCGATGTGGTGGTGCACCTGGATGTCTCCCAGCAGGTCACCGTGTTCGGCACCCTCGACGGACGCAGCGAGGACGGGCCGGTCCTGCTCACCCCCGGCGACCACACCCTGGCCGCGAACACCGAACTGATCCTCGACGCGGGATCGGCGGTACCGGTGGTCGCCGGCGCACCCGCCGACGGCGCGGGCTGGGTGGCACCCGGCGGCGGCTTGGGCGGCGAACACCCCCAGTACCAGGTGTTCTCGCTGATCGTGGCGACCTTCCTCGGCACCATGGGGCTACCGCACGTGCTGGTCCGGTTCTACACCAACCGCGACGGACCGTCGGCCCGCCGGACCGCGCTGACCGTGATCGGGCTGGTCGGCCTGTTCTACCTGTTCCCGATCCTGCTCGGCGTCTTCGCCCGGCTGTACGTGCCGCAGCTGCTGATCACCGGCGCCTCCGACGCGGCCGTCGTCCTGCTGCCCGGTGCGGTGCTCGGTGGCCTCGGCGGACAGCTGCTCGCCGCCCTCGCCGCGGCGGGAGCCATCGCGGCGTTCCTGTCGACGTCCTCGGGATTGCTGGTCAGCCTCGCCGGGGTGCTCAGCACCGACGTGCTGCGGGGCCGGATCCGGGACTTCCGCGCCGCCGCGCTGGTCGCCGGGCTCGTCCCGCTGACCCTGGCGCTGACGGTCGCGTCCCTTGATCTCTCACGCACGGTCGCGCTCGCCTTCTCGGTGGCCGCCTCGACCCTGTGTCCGCTGCTGGTGCTGGGCATCTGGTGGCGCGGGCTCACCGCAGCGGGTGCGGCGAGCGGACTCCTGACCGGTGGCATCACCGCCGGTGGCGCGACGGTGCTCGCGGTCCTCGGCGGGGTCTCGCCCGAACTGGCGGGCGGCTGGGCCTCGGCGATCGTGGACTACCCGGGCGCGGTGAGTGTGCCGCTGGCGTTCGCGGTGACGATCCTGGTGAGCCTGCTGACCAGGAAGCAGGACAAGCGCGCGATCGCCGGGATCTTCCTGCGGATGCACGCACCGGAACGGCTCGGGATGAGCGCCGACCGCGACCCCGAATCGGCCGCCCACCGGTGATCTCGCGCTGACCGTTCGTCGCGCCACAGCGACCGTTCACCGCACATGTGACGGCTTTCACCGAGTGACCCAGGCCACACCATCCTGCGCGTCCGCTCGCCGTCTTACCGTCATCCCACGCACGACCCCCTCACGCTAGGACCTCGAGCATGACCGAAACCGATACCGAAGAAGCGCCCGACCGGCGCGCGCCGAGTGCCGAGGAATGGCTCGCCGTGCAGGCGAGCCCGCAGTTCCAGGATCTGCGCAATCGCCTGCGCCGCTTCGTCTTCCCGATGACCGCGCTGTTCCTGCTGTGGTACCTCAGCTACGTGGTGCTCGGCGCGTACGCGCACGACTTCATGGCCACGAAGGTCTTCGGCAACATCAACGTGGGTCTGCTGCTCGGCCTCGGGCAGTTCGTCTCCACATTCCTCATCACCGGGCTCTACGTCCGCTTCGCCAATCGTGAGCTGGATCCGCGCGCCGCGGCCATTCGCGAGTCTCTCGAGGAAGGCCGCGCGTGAACATCCTTGCCGCGGACACGACGGTGGGTAACCCCGTCGCCAATATCGCCATCTTCGCGCTGTTCGTCGCGGTCACCATGGTCGTGGTGATCCGGGCCAGCCGCAACAACGCCAGTGCCGCCGACTATTTCACCGGCGGTCGTGGCTTCTCCGGTCCGCAGAACGGCATCGCCATCGCCGGTGACTACCTGTCGGCGGCCAGCTTCCTCGGCATCGCGGGCGCGATCGCCGTCTACGGCTACGACGGGTTCCTGTACTCGATCGGCTTCCTCGTCGCCTGGCTGGTCGCGCTGCTCCTGGTGGCCGAAATGCTGCGCAACACCGGCAAATTCACCATGGCCGACGTGCTCAGCTTCCGATTGAAGGAAGGCCCGGTGCGCACCGCGGCCGCGCTGACCACGCTGACCGTGTCGCTGTTCTACCTGCTGGCGCAGATGGCGGGCGCCGGCGGTCTGGTCGCGCTGCTGCTCGACATCTCCAGTCGCGCGGGCCAATCGGTCGTGATCGCGATCGTCGGCGTGCTGATGATCGTCTACGTGCTGGTCGGCGGCATGAAGGGCACCACCTGGGTGCAGATCATCAAGGCGGTACTGCTGATCGCGGGCGCCGCGCTGATGACGGTGATGGTGCTGGCGAAGTTCGGCTTCAACTTCTCCGACATCCTCGGTGCCGCCCAGGAATCGGTGAGCGAGTCGACCAACAAGGCCGTCGCCGCCCGCGATGTGCTCGCGCCCGGCGCGCAGTACGGCGGCAGCGACACCTCGAAGCTGAACTTCCTGTCACTGGGCCTGGCGCTGGTGCTGGGCACCGCGGGTCTGCCGCACGTGCTGATGCGCTTCTACACGGTCCCGACCGCGAAAGAGGCTCGGCGCTCGGTGGTCTGGGCGATCAGCCTGATCGGCGCGTTCTACCTGTTCACCCTGGTGCTCGGGTACGGCGCGGCGGCCATCGTCGGCCCGGACAAGATCCTGGCCGCGGCCGGTGGCCAGAACTCGGCGGCCCCGCTGCTGGCGTTCGAACTCGGCGGTGTGATCCTGCTCGGCGTGATCTCCGCGGTCGCGTTCGCGACGATCCTGGCGGTCGTCGCCGGTCTGACGATCACGGCCTCGGCCTCGTTCGCCCACGACATCTACGCCAGCGTGATCAAGAAGGGCAAGGTCGACGAGCGCAAGCAGGTGCGGGTCTCGCGGATCACCGCCGTGGTGATCGGTGTGCTCGCGATCGGGCTCGGCATCCTCGCCAACGGCCAGAACATCGCGTTCCTGGTGGCGCTGGCGTTCGCGGTGGCGGCGGCGGCGAACCTGCCGACGATCCTGTACTCGCTGTTCTGGAAGCGCTTCAACACCACCGGCGCGCTGTGGTCGATGTACGGCGGCCTGATCTCGACGATCGTGCTCATCGTGTTCTCCCCGGCGGTGTCGGGCACCAAGACCTCGATGATCACCGGAACCGATTTCCACTGGTTCCCGCTGTCCAACCCCGGCATCGTGTCCATCCCGCTGGCCTTCGCGCTCGGCGTGATCGGCACCTTCGTCGGTGGCCGTGGCGAGCAGGTCGACACCGCCAAGGCCGCGGAGATGGAAGTGCGCGCTCTGACCGGCGTCGGTGCGGAGAAGGCGATCTCGCACTGACGTTGCCCTGCCCGTGCCGGTGGTTCCCCACCACCGGCACGGGTTTCACCCCTGTTGTTCGAAGGAGATCTCTTGTGACCGGTGCAGTCACCGACCCCACCCGGCCCGACCACGCGACCAGCTACCCGCCCACCGCGGAGTTCGTCGCGCAGGCGAATGCCGATGCCTCGCTGGCCGAGCGGGCCGGCACCGATCGTGACGGTTTCTGGGCCGAGCAGGCCAACCGGCTGCACTGGCACACGCCGTTCACCCAGGTGCTCGACTGGAGCGACGCCCCGGTCGCGCGCTGGTTCGCCGACGGCGAGCTCAACGTCGCCTACAACTGCGTCGACCGCCACGTCATCGACGGACACGGCGACCAGGTCGCCATCCACTGGGAAGGCGAACCGGGCGACTCCCGCGACATCACCTACCGCGAACTGCTCGACGAGGTCTCCCGCGCGGCCAACGCGTTCACCGCGCTCGGGCTGGTCGCCGGTGATCGCGTCGCGATCTACATGCCGATGGTGCCCGAGGCGATCGTGTCGATGCTGGCCTGCGCGCGGCTGGGTCTCACCCACTCGGTGGTGTTCGCCGGCTTCTCGCCGGCGGCGCTGCGCCAGCGCGTCGACGACGCGCAGGCGCGCCTGATCGTGACGACCGACGGGCAGTGGCGCCGTGGCAAGCCCGCGCCGCTGAAGTCGGCGGTGGACGAGGCGCTCGGCGACGACCCGACCTCGGTCGAGCGTGTGCTGGTGGTGCGCCGCACCGGCCTGGACGTGCCCTGGACGCCGGTCCGCGACCTGTGGTGGGACGAAACCGTCTCGCTCGCTTCGCCGTCGCACGAAGCCCAGCCCTTCCCCGCCGAACACCCCCTGTTCATCCTCTACACCTCCGGCACCACCGGAAAACCCAAAGGCATCCTGCACACCACCGGCGGCTACCTCACCCAAGCCGCCTACACCCACCACAACGTCTTCGACCACAAACCCGGCACCGACATCTACTGGTGCACCGCCGACATCGGCTGGGTCACCGGCCACAGCTACATCGTCTACGGMCCCCTCGCCAACCGCGCCACCCAAGTCGTCTACGAAGGCACCCCCAACTCCCCCAACGAACACCGCCACTTCGAGATCATCGAAAAATACGGCGTCACCATCTACTACACCGCCCCCACCCTGATCCGCACCTTCATGAAATGGGGACGCGAGATCCCCGACGCCCACAACCTCACCACCCTGCGCCTGCTCGGCTCCGTCGGCGAACCCATCAACCCCGAAGCCTGGCGCTGGTACCGAGACGTCCTCGGCGCCAACAAGACCCCGATCGTCGACACCTGGTGGCAAACCGAAACCGGCGCCATCATGATCTCGCCACTGCCCGGCGTCACCGCGGCCAAGCCCGGCGCGGCCATGCGCGCGCTGCCCGGCATCTCGGCGACGGTCGTCGACGAGGAGGGCAAGCCGGTGCAGCTCGGCGAGACCGAGGCCAACGGCTACCTGGTGCTGGACAAGCCGTGGCCGTCGATGCTGCGCGGCATCTGGGGCGACATGGAGCGGTACAAGGCCACCTACTGGGAGCGCTACGCCGAGCAGGGCTGGTACTTCGCCGGTGACGGCGCCAAGCTCGACGCCGACGGCGACCTGTGGGTGCTCGGCCGGGTCGACGACGTCATGAACGTCTCCGGGCACCGCATCTCCACCGCCGAGGTCGAGTCCGCGCTCGTCGGGCACCCGGCCGTGGCCGAGGCCGCCGTCGTCGGCGCCAGCGACGCGACCACCGGGCAGGGCATCGTCGCCTTCGTCATCCTCACCGGCGACGCGGCGGGCCGCGCCGGTGACGGCCTGGTCGACGAGCTGAAGGCCGAGGTGTCCAAGGAGATCAGCCCGATCGCCAAGCCGCGCGAGATCCACATCGTGCCCGAGCTGCCCAAGACCCGCAGCGGCAAGATCATGCGCCGACTGCTGCGCGATGTGGCCGAGGGCCGCGAACTCGGCGACACCTCGACCCTGGTCGACCCCGGCGTCTTCGAGGCGATTCGCGCCGGCGGCAACTGAGGCGGGACGCGCCGCGAAGGCGCAGGATACGGCCGGTGACCTCCGATGTCACCGGCCGTATCCGTTAGAATCTCGTTCAGGTGTGCCGGGAAGACTGGTCGGCATGCGGTCGTGAATCTCCAGGCGCCGCCGGATGGGATGAGCGCCCGCAGCGCCGTCCACCCCGCCGAAAGGCCCACCGTGATCACCCGTGTTCGCTCCGAGCTCACCCGCTATCTACGCACCGAAACCGTCGGTGGCGCGCTGCTGCTCGTCGCCGCCGCCATCGCCCTGATCTGGGTGAACTCGCCCTGGGGCGCGAGCTATCAGACCATGGTCGACACCCGGCTCAGCATCTCCGCCCTGCACCTGGACCTCACCCTGGCCGACTGGACCAAGGACGGGCTGCTCGCGATCTTCTTCTTCGTCGCCGGGCTGGAGCTCAAACGCGAGTTCGTCGTCGGCGAGCTGGCCGATCCGAAGCGGGCCGCGCTGCCGATCATCGCCGCCGTCGGCGGTGTCATCACCCCGGCGCTGATCGCGATCACCATCGGCCACGGTGTGCCCGGCATGGACAACGGCTGGGCGATCCCGGTCGCCACCGACATCGCCTTCGCGCTCGCGGTCCTCGCCATGACCGGCTCACGCATCCCCGCCAGCGCGCGGGTGTTCCTGCTTAGCCTGGCCGTGGTCGACGATCTGCTCGCGATCATCCTCATCGCGGTGCTGTTCACCGCGTCGCTGTCGATGCTGTGGCTCGGTGTCGCGCTGGCCTGCTGCGCCGCCTGGGCGCTGGCGCAGCGGCAGCGGCTGCACACGCCGCTGTTCTATCTTCCCGTCGCGCTGGTCTGCTGGTACGCGCTGCACGAGGCGGGCATCCACCCGACGCTGGCCGGCGTCGCGCTCGGACTGCTCACCAGAGTGCGCAAGGACCCGGGCGAGAAGATCGCGCCCGCCACCCATCTCGAGCATGTCGTGCAGCCGATCTCGGCGGGATTCTGCGTGCCGCTGTTCGCGTTGTTCGCCTCCGGCGTGCCGCTGGACGCGGCGGTGTTCGGCTCGCTGTTCACCGACCGGTTGTCGCTGGCGATCATCCTCGGACTGCTGCTCGGCAAGACGATCGGCATCTTCGGGATCAGCTGGCTCGCGATCCGTTTCGGCGTGGCGAAACGACCGGCGGGGCTGGAGTATCGCGACATGTTCGCCCTGTCGGTACTCGGCGCGATCGGGTTCACCGTTAGCCTGCTGGTGGCGGAACTCGCGCTGGCCGATGTCGGTGACGACGCCATCGATCTGGCGAAGGCCGCCGTCCTGGTGACCTCCATGGCAGCATCGCTGCTCGGATCGGCGCTACTGTTGCGCCGAGGACGTGTGCACCAGGCGCGCCGCGACGCGGACGAGCTACAACCGGACAGTGAGGCCTAGTAGTGCCAGGACAGGGAGAAGGGTCGACGAAGTGAGTTACACCCAAGGCGGAAATGACGGTCGCACGGTCACTTCCATCCCGTTGACCGACGCCAACCCGCCCGGATCGGCGAGTATCGGCAGCCTCGTCCGCGATGCGACCGAGCAGATGTCCACCCTGGTCCGCGCCGAGGTCGCGCTGGCCAAGGCCGAGGTCACCGCCGAGGTCCGCAAGGGACTCACCGGCAGCGTGTTCTTCATCCTCGCGTTGACCGTGCTGCTGTTCAGCTCGTTCTTCTTTTTCTTCTTCCTCGCCGAACTGCTGGACGTGTGGCTGTACCGCTGGGCCGCGTTCCTGATCGTGTTCGTGCTGATGGTGGCGGCCACCGCGCTGCTCGCCCTGCTCGGCTGGCTGAAGGTCCGCAAACTGCGGGCGCCGGAGAAGACGATCAATTCGCTCAAGCAGACCGCCGAGGTCCTGCCCGCGGCGCTCACCCACAGTGAGCACGCTCCCGCGCTGGAGAAGTCGACCCGTCGATGACGCGCCGGGCGGGCCCGGTCGCGACGGCCGGACCCGCCTACTAGGCTCGATCGGCGTGTCGTCCAACTCATTCCCGGATCCGTCCAGCGTCCGTTACGACGGACCGTGGACCCACCGGGACGTGCACGCCAACGGGATCCGTTTCCACGTCGTCGAGGCCGACGGAACGGACCGTGCCGATGCCCCGCTGGTGCTGCTGCTGCACGGCTTCGCCGACTTCTGGTGGTCGTGGCGGCACCAGCTGACCGGGCTCACCCAGCACGGGTACCGGACCGTCGCCGTCGACCTGCGCGGGTACGGCGACACCGACAAGCCACCACGCGGCTATGACGGCTGGACCCTCGCCGGTGACATCGCCGGCCTGATCCGGGCGCTCGGCCACACCGAGGCCACGCTCGTCGGGCACGCCGAGGGCGGCCTGGTCTGCTGGGCCACCGCCGTGCTGCATCCCCGGCTGGTCCGCACGATCGCGCTGGTGAGCTCGCCGCACCCGGCGGCGTTGAAGAGCGCGGTACTGCGCGATCGGGCCCAGCGCGCCACCTGGCTGCCGGACTTCCTGCGCTACCAGCTGCCGCGCTACCCGGAACACCTGCTCACCCGCCGCGACGGCGCCGAGGTCGAGCGGCTGCTGCGTGAGCGGGTCGGCGAAACCTGGTCACGGACGGCAGAATTCGCCGAGACCGCGGCCCGGATGCGCACCGCCATCCGGATTCCCGGCGCCGCGCACAGCGCGCTGGAGTACCAGCGGTGGGCCTTCCGCAGCCAGTGGCGCCCCGACGGCAAGCGGTTCATGGCCACCATGCGCACGCCGATCGGCATTCCGGTGCTCGGGCTGCGCGGCGAACACGATCCGTATCTGCTGCCCACCACGTTCCACCGGGGGGCGCGCCTGTCGCCGGATCGGACGCTGGTGTCGATTCCCCGGGCCGGGCACTACGCGCACCAGGAGAACCCCGGCAAGGTCAACGAGGTACTGACCACCCGCTGGCGCGAACAGAACGGCGTCAACGGGTCGCCCAAGGACGGCTTGGTCTCCCCCTGAACGAGTTCGTCCCGGGCGGCTGGTGCCACCCGGGACGATTCGTCTCAGCTCAGGACGCAGGCCCCGGTGGGAACCGGAGCGCCGCTGGTCTGCGCGGCCGCCAGTTCCGGGGCGATCTCGTGCAGGGTCAGCACGTAGCCGGTGTCGTCGTCGGTGACGGCGGCGCCGAAGACCACGCCGAGCACCTGGCCCTCGGTGTCGACCAGCGGTCCGCCCGAGTTACCGGCCCGGACCTGGCCGCGCACCGTGTACACCTCGCGCTCGACGGTGCCGTCGCGGTGGATCGTCGGGCCCGTGAGGTCGAGGGTCTCGCGAACACGAGCGGCGCTGGCCGTGTACGGGCCGCCGCCCGGGTAGCCGAGCACGATCGCGCTCTCCCCCGAGCTCGCCGCCTGCGGCGCCTGCGGCACGACCGGCGCGGTCAGTCCGGGCACGTCGAGGACCGCGATGTCCTTGGACGGGTCGAACAGCACCACGCTGGCCTCCATCGGCCCACGCGCGGTATCGACCGACACGCTGGTGGTGCCCGCGACGACGTGCGCGTTGGTCATCACCCGTTCCGGCGCGACGACGAAGCCGGAGCCCTCCAGCGCCCGCTGGCAGCTGGGCGCGACACCGCGAATGCGCAGCACGCTCTGCTGTAGCGAGGCCGCGACCGGGCTGGCGAGCACGCTCGCGTCCGGCGGTTCGACCGCGGCGATCGGTGCCCGGCCGAACGGTCCGATGACGTCCGGCAGCCCGGAGGTGTTGAGCAGCCGCGAGAATTCGTTGGGCAGCTTGCGCAACCAGCTCGGCGCGACCTCGTTGACGTCGGCGAGCACCCGCGATCCGTTGATCGCGGCGGCGACGCCGGGTTGCGAGGCCGTGGCCAGCGGCAGGGCCAGCAACCAGGCCGCGACCAGCACGGTCGCCGCCTGTAGCACCGCGCCGATGACGCTGTCCACGCTGCGCGCCACGGGATGACGCATGCTGCTGCGCGCCGCGCGGCCGAGCACCATGCCCGCGACCTCGCCGACGATCACCAGCAGCACGATCAGCAGGATGCCGCCGAGGACCCGGCTGCGCCCCTCACTGAGGTGTTTGAGGATGTGCGGCGCGATCAGAATGCCGGCGACCGCACCCAGCGCGACGCCGAAGAAGGCCAGCGCCGACGCCACCGCGCCCTGCCGCCAGCCGGTCGACGCCGCCACCAGTGCGATCAGCACGACCGCGATATCGAGCCATACCGAGGCGCTCATACTTCCGCCTCACTGACGCTCGGCTCCAGCATGACCGCCGTGGCGGCTGCCCCGCTAGGCCGCTCGCTGCGCTCGCTCACAGGGTCATTCCGACCGCAGCCAGCGAGCTCTCCAAGTCACGCACGTCGCCCCGATCCCAGTCTCGTTCCCACCCAGCCGTTTTGATGATTCCGGCGAGGATACCGCCGGTGAGTCCCCAGACCAGCATGCCGTCGACCTGGAAAGCGGGACTCTGGTAGCCGAGACTGCCACGCACCATGAATCTGTGTGCCGGATCGAGCAATTCGGTCAGCGGAATACGGACGACACGCTCGGTTTCCGCCGGATCGACGACGCCGACCGCGCTGGGTGCTCGCCAGTAGCCGAGGACCGGAGTCACGTCGAATTTCGACGGCGGAACGAACAATTTCGGCAGCATGGCGAAGGGCTGCACGCCCGCGGGGTCCAGGCCGGTCTCCTCGGCGGCCTCGCGCAGCGCGGTGCCGACCGGGCCGTCGTCGCCGGGGTCCTCGGCGCCGCCGGGGAAGGCGATCTGACCGCGGTGCTGGCGCATGGTCGACGCGCGCTGGGTGAGCAGCACGTCGGCATCGGCGGGCAAGCCGCCCAGCGCGGCGGGATCGGCGTCGGGCGAACCGCCGAAGAGGACGAGCACGGCGGCCTGACGCGGCTTGCCGGTGATCGACATGGCCCGGCGCAGGGCGCGGGAGACGGCGAGGGTGTCGTCGGCGTCGGGGCCGCCGTGCCGGATCGCGGCGGTCAGCCAGGACGGAAGACCGGACTCGTCCAGCCGTAGTACACCGTTCATCACAACGTCCTTCGTCATACCGCGATCCGAACGCCGAGCTCCTCGGCCACCGTGTCGGCGATGTCGGCGACATCGGCGAACGTGCGGACCTCGACACTGGCAATCGTGCCGTCCGCGCGCACGAGCACCGACACCGGGAGTACCGCGGGCGCGCCGACGGCGGTGCGCACGCTCGCCCGCGGGTCCTCGACACCGGGCAGCGTGACGCCCAATCCGTCG
Organism: Nocardia canadensis; assembly: GCF_032656385.1. Classification (NCBI taxonomy): domain Bacteria; kingdom Bacillati; phylum Actinomycetota; class Actinomycetes; order Mycobacteriales; family Nocardiaceae; genus Nocardia; species Nocardia canadensis. The sequence goes on along the minus strand of NZ_JAVCWB010000001.1, from coordinate 685,147 downwards.
AGTCGCGACAGCGCCTTCACCTCGTCGGGGTCGCTGTGCACGGTCAGCACGGTGAGCTGCGAGCCCGCGCGCTGCGCGAATTCCTGCAGGTGGGGCAGCTCGACGGCGCACGGACCGCACCAGTAGGCCCACAGATTGAGCAGCGCGGGCTTGCCGCCGAGCGCGGCGGCGAGGTCGACGGGCGCGCCGTCGGCGAGACAGTGCAGGGAGATCCCGGCCAGCGGACCCGATCCGGGCGCCTGCGCCTGCGCCGGACACGGGGCCAGGCCCGCCGCCGCCCGCTGCTCGGCCGACGCCGTCGCTGGCTGCTCGACCCGCGACGCCGACGGGCCGGCGTCCTCGGAACCACCGCGCGGCCACAGCGCCACCGCCGCGGCGACGACCAGGATCAGCGCGGCCAGCGCCCAGCGGAAGGCGGGTCGCCGCACCGGCGACGGTTCGGCGGGATCACTCACAGGCCGACCATATCGAGCAGATGTTCGCGCTCAGGACCCTTGACCAGTTCGGCCGCCGCCACCGGATCGGTCGGCCCGATCCCGAACGACGGGCAGTCGTTGGCGAGGACACAGGCGCCGCAAGCGGGCTTGCGCGCATGACACACCCGGCGACCGTGAAAGATCACCCGATGCGAGAGCATCGTCCACTCCTTGCGCTCGATCAGCTCGCCGACCGCGTGTTCGACCTTGACCGGATCCTCGTCCTCGGTCCACTTCCAGCGCCGCACCAGCCTGCCGAAGTGGGTGTCGACGGTGATTCCGGGCACATCGAAGGCATTGCCGAGGATGACGTTCGCAGTCTTGCGTCCGATGCCCGGCAGCTTCACCAGTTCCGGCAGGGTGTGAGGCAATTCACCGTCGAATTCGCTGACCAGCGCCTGCCCGAGCCCGATCAGCGAACTGGTCTTGTTCCGGTAGAAGCCCGTCGGCCGGATGTATTCCTCCAGCTCGGCCCGGTTGGCCTCAGCGTAGTCGCGCGCGCTGCGGTACTTCGCGAACAGCGCGGGAGTGGTGAGGTTCACGCGGACGTCGGTGCACTGGGCCGACAGGATCGTCGCGACGGCCAGCTCCAGCGGCGTGGTGAAATCCAGCTCGCAGTGCGCGTCGGGAAAGGCCGCACCGAGGGTGCGGTTCATCCGACGTGCCCGGCGGACGAGTCCGATCCGCGTTTCCGCAGCTATCGCACGGTTCTTGCGCTTACGCGCCGCGGAGATGCCGGTGGGCGCCGCAGCCGTTTCGGCGTCGCCGGCGGGCGCGGTGGAGGGGGAAACGGGCACCTGTCCACCATACGTAACCGCTACGACAACATTGGGCGGTCAGTTTGCCGCCTGTGTTCCATCTGAGACCTGGACCGTGTTTACTGCCTGTCATGCAAGGACTCGCTGTGGTGCTCTTCCCAGTGCTGTTGATGCTGTTCGCGCTGGGGATGGAGCGGGTCGAGAATCGGCTCCGAAAGCTTCTCGAACCCGACGAAGAGGTTCAGCAGTACCTGGACAACGCCAGCAACGCCGAAGTGAAAGAGCTGACGAAGCTCGGCCTCCCCGCCGCGGTCGCGCGGATGCGCAAGCGCCGCTCACGGACCGCCGAAATGGACGTCGCTCGGGCCAGCTGATCGTCGCTCCGCCGCGGGCACAACCCCCCGTTCACACTCCGCGCACAGTGCGCAATCCACTCTTTACGTGGTGTCTGTCACTGTGCTGCCGCGAGGCCGCGTAGACTGCGCTGTTGGTCGATTCGCTCGACCAGGTTCGCAAGCCATATCCCATAAGGAGCACATTCGTGGACGAGGCCCTCGCCAGAGCAGGCATCTTCCAAGGCGTCGAGCCCACCGCGGTGGCCGCGCTCGCCAAGCAGCTGCAGCCCGTAGATTTTCCGCGCGGCCACGTCATCTTCAACGAGGGCGAACCCGGCGATCGGCTGTACATCATCACCTCGGGCAAGGTGAAGATCGGTCGTCGGTCCCCCGACGGCCGGGAAAACCTGCTGACCATCATGGGTCCGTCCGACATGTTCGGTGAACTGTCGATCTTCGACCCGGGCCCGCGTACCTCGACCGCCACCACGGTCACCGAGGTCCGCGCGGTGACGATGGACCGTGACGCGCTCAAGGCGTGGATCGATCAGCGTCCCGAGATCGCCGAGCAGCTGCTGCGCGTATTGGCCCGACGCCTTCGCCGCACCAACAACAACCTCGCCGATCTGATCTTCACCGACGTGCCCGGTCGCGTCGCCAAGGCGTTGCTGCAGCTCGCTCAGCGTTTCGGCACCCAGGAAGCGGGCGCGCTGCGCGTGACCCACGACCTCACCCAGGAAGAGATCGCCCAGCTGGTCGGCGCCTCCCGTGAAACCGTGAACAAGGCCCTGGCCGACTTCGCGCATCGCGGCTGGCTGCGACTCGAGGGCAAGAGCGTCCTGATCTCGGACTCCGAGCGGCTCGCACGTCGCGCTCGCTGATCGAGTAGTTAGACGACGTCTCGGCACGCCGGGACCACCGGTGCGGCTCCGCAGGAAGAGGGCCTCGTCCGCACCAGGGTGGTTCCGGCGTGCCGTCGTCGTTTCAGCGGGTACGCCGGACAGGCCGCAGGCCGACGTGCCGAACAGCGCACGTCGGCTCCCGGGCCGGGCTCAGGCCCCGCGTTCGGCCCGCAGATATTCCAGCTGTGCCTTCACCGAGCTACGCGCGGCGGGCCACAGTCGTTTGTCCACGTCGGCGTACACCTTGCGGACGACCTCGAAAGCGCCCGCGTCCTGGCCCAGTTCGACCAGGGCCGCCCGGATCTGATCGAGCCGCTCACGCCGGTGGTTCAGGTAGTATTGCACCACCGGAGCCGCGTCGGGATGATCGGGACCGTGCGCGGGCAGCAGTGCCCGGCCCGCGCCGTGGTGCCGCAGCAGTTCCAGCGACCGCAGGAAATCGGCCAGCGCGCCCGAGGACGAGGCGAGCACCGTGGTGCCCTGCCCGAGCACCGTGTCACCGGTGATGATCGCGTCGTCGAGCACGAAACTCACCGAGTCGCCGGTGTGGCCCGGGGTGGCGAGCACCGAGATCCGCACACCGGCCGCCTCGATCAGCTCGCCGTCGACGAGCGGGGTCACCTCGCCGCGCAGATGCTCGGTCTCCACCGACCGCACCGGCGTCCCGGTGGCTTTCACCAGGTGATCGATGCCGCCGGTGTGGTCGTGGTGGTGATGGGTGATCAGGGTCAGCGCGACCCGGCCACCGGTGGCCGCGACGATCGCGGCCGTGTGCTTCTTGTCCTTCGGACCCGGATCGACGACCACGTAGTCGTCGCTGCCGGGGGCGCGCAGCAGCCAGGTGTTGGTCCCGTCGAGCGTCATCTGCGACGGATTGTCCGCCAGCAACACCGATGCCGTCGGCGTGACCGCCCTGACCTGGCCGTACGCGGGGTGTTCCAGTGCCATGACGGCTGCCTATCCGACTGCTCGGTCCAACTCGACGATCAATTCCACCTCGACGGGAGTGTTCTTCGGCAGCTCCGAGACACCCACCGCGGAGCGCGCGTGCACGCCCGCCTCGCCGAACACCTCGCCGAGGAACTCCGAGGCGCCGTTGATGACGATCGGCTGATCGGTGAATCCCGGTGCGGAGTTGACGAACCCGACGACCTTCACGATCCGCACCACCCGGTCGAGCCCGACCAGATCGTGCACCGCGGCCAGCGCGTTCAGCGCGCACAGCCGCGCGGCCTCCTTGGCCTGCTCCACATCGACGTCCGCGCCGACCTTGCCGACCGACGACAGCTCACCGTCGACGAAGGGCAGCTGGCCGGAGGTGTAGACCAGCGAACCGGTGCGCACGGCCGGGATGTAGGCCGCGACGGGAGCGGCGACCGGCGGCAGGGTGACCCCGAGCCGATCGAGCGCGTCCTTCCACGCGGTGGCCACGGCTACTTCTGCCGCTTCAGGTAGGCGACGTGCTGCTCGCCGGTCGGTCCGGGCAGCACCGTGACCAGCTCCCAGCCGTCGGCGCCCCACTGGTCGAGGATCTGCTTGGTCGCGTGCGTCAACAGCGGCACGGTCGCGTACTCCCACAGGGTGACTTCACTCATGGTGTGAGTTTAGGGCGCACCCCGACCACGGCCGAGAAACGGGTTATAGGCTCGGCCACGTGGGAGCACCAACAGCAGAGCCGGTTTCGTCGGTTCCCGAACCGTCGACCGGATGGCCACAGCGCGCGGCCACCGCCCGCTTGCACTACGTCACCGGCAAGGGAGGCACCGGCAAGTCGACCGTTTCGGCCGCACTCGCGCTCGCCCTGGCCGCAGGGGGACGCAAAGTGCTGTTGGTCGAGGTGGAGAGCCGTCAGTCCATCGCGCAGTTGTTCGACCGGCCGCCGCTGCCGCCTACCGAGACCCAGATCGCCAGCGCCGACGGCGGCGGCGAGGTGTTCGCGCTCGCCCTCGACATCGAGCACGCGTTCCTGGAATACCTCGACATGTTCTACAACCTCGGCTTCGCCGGCCGGGCGATGCGGCGGATGGGCGCAATCGAGTTCGTCACCACCATCGCTCCCGGTCTGCGCGATGTGATCCTCACCGGCAAGATCAAGGAATGCGCGGTGCGCGCCGACAAGAACGGCAAGCCCGCCTACGACGACATCGTCGTCGACGCCCCGCCGACCGGCCGGATCGCGAGCTTCCTCGATGTCACCCAGGCCATGGCCGAGATCGCCAAGGGCGGCCCGATCGCCTCGCAGGCCGAGGGCGTGTCCAAGCTGCTGCATTCGGACCAGACGATGATCCACCTGGTCACCCTGCTCGAGGCGCTGCCGGTGCAGGAGACCGCCGACGCGGTCGCCGAGCTGGCGGCCAACGACTTGCGGATCGGGACGGTGATCGTCAACCGGGCGGCCGAATCCCGGCTCACCGCCGTCGATCGTGAGCTGGCCGTGCGCGGCGAGCTCGACACCACCGACATCGCCGCCAGTCTGGCGAAGGCCGGAATCACCCTGCCCGACGAGGATTTCGCCGGTTTGCTCACCGAGACCGTCGACCACGCCGTCATGCTGACCGCCCAGGACGAGAGCGCCGCCGAACTGGCGCGCGTGGACGTCCCCCAGCTGCACCTGCCCGACCTCGGCGAGGGCATGGACCTGGGCGGACTCTACGAACTGGCAGAACAGCTATCGGCGCAGGGAGTGCGATGAGCGAGCAAGTGACCACCACGCCCCCGCTGGACGTCTCCCGGATCATCGCCGATCCGACGGCCCGCGTGATCGTCTGCTGCGGTTCCGGCGGCGTCGGCAAGACCACGACCGCCGCCTCGATCGCGCTGCGGGCCGCGGAGGCGGGCCGCAAGGTCGTGGTGCTCACCATCGATCCGGCGCGCAGGCTCGCGCAGTCGCTGGGTGTGGCCGAGCTGGACAACACCCCGCAGCGCGTCGACCTGGGCCCCGAGGTGCCCGGTGAGCTGCACGCGATGATGCTGAACATGCGCCGCACCTTCGACGACATGGTGCTCGAGCACACCAGCGCCGAGAAGGCCGAGCAGATCTTCGCCAACCCGATCTATCAGACGGTGGCCTCGTCCTTCGGCGGCACGCAGGAGTACATGGCGATGGAGAAGCTCGGTCAGCTGGCCGGGCACAAGGAGTGGGACCTGATCGTGGTCGACACTCCGCCCTCACGCAACGCGCTGGACTTCCTGGACGCGCCCAAACGGCTCGGCACCTTCCTCAACGGCAAGATGATCCGGCTGATCATGGCGCCGGGCCGGGGCGTCGGCCGGTTCGTCACCGGGGCGATGAGCCTGGCGATGCGCGGTGTGTCGACGATCGTCGGCGGCCAGATGCTCAAGGACGCCTCGACATTCCTGCAGTCGCTGGAATCGCTGTTCGGCGGTTTCCAGGACCGGGCCGAGCGCACCTTCGCGATGCTGTCCAAGCCGGGCACGCACTTCCTCGTGGTCGCCGCGCCCGAGCCCGACGCGCTGCGCGAGGCGTCGTTCTTCGTCGACCGGCTGTCCACCGAGCAGATGCCGCTGGCCGGCCTCGTGCTCAACCGGACGCACCCCGCGCTGTCGGGGCTGCCGGCCGATCACGCGCTGACCGCCGCCGACCAGCTCGCGGAGACGGACCCGCTCGCCGCGTCGGTGCTGCGCATCCACGCCGAGCGGGTGGCGACGGCGAAGCGGGAACAGCGGTTGCTGCATCGCTTCACCGGCGCCCATCCGCGGGTCCCGATCGTTTCGGTCACCGCGCTGCCGTTCGAGGTCTCCGACCTGGAGGCTTTGCGCGCGGTCGGCGACCAGTTGGCGGGCAAACCCGCCGCGGTCTGAGCCGACCTGCCCGAATCCAGAGCTCGATTCAGACTTATCGGCTATAGCTCACAGTCTCGTAACATCCGCCAACGGCGCCGATTCCGCAAACTCCGCGGTCTCGGCGCCGTTTGTGATAACGCTGCGGTCTCGCCTGCTAGATCGCCACCTGATGCTGGCGCTGGGCCTGGAAGAAGTCGGCCCACGACGTCACATCGGGATGCTGCTTGAGCAACGCGCGTCGCTGTCGCTCGGTCATCCCGCCCCACACTCCGAACTCCACCCGGTTGTCCAGCGCATCGGCACCACACTGCATCAACACGGGGCAATGGCGGCAGATCGTCGCCGCCTTGCGCTGCGCCGCACCACGAACGAACAGCTGATCAGGGTCCACTTCCTTGCATCGCGCCTGGGCAACCCAAGCGATCCTTGCCTCGGCCTGCTCTACATCCAGTCGAGCGATGGGGGTTGTGATGTGCATTTGATGTGCCCCTTTGCAGTCCGAACACCGTTGTGCGGCGCTCCAGAATCGCGAGCGCGGATCACAGCAACCCAACTACCGCTGCGGTCCGCACCACATTCCACTTTGAGTGTTAGCTCTATCACACTGGGTTCTCAATCTAGGTAAAGGTATGGCGGTTACGCAAGACCGCTCCCCGATTTTTTGGTACGGCCGTCCATTCAAATCAGGGATCCGACCGGGCAGTCCTGCTGTTCACCGGCGTGGCCGGGCGCGACACGCCGATGTGATCATTTTGTTGACACGCCCGAGCAACCCCCCTGGCACCGACCGGACATCCCCTGTCGAGCAGCACAGCCGTGAACACCGCCACCCCACCCTTTAGGCTGGGCTGGTGCCGATCACTCAAACGCTCGCGAGGCTGGCCGGCAGCTGCGCGCTGGCCTCCGTGCTAGTCGCCGGGCTGTTGTTCCCCTTGGCCGGTGGATTCGGGTTCATCTCCAACCGAGCCGCCGATGCCGTCGACAACGTCTCAGCCGAACTGGTGGAAGGCACGGTCCCGGCCGTCTCGACCATGGTCGACGCGAACGGCGCACCCATCGCCTGGCTCTACGAGCAGCGACGCTTCGAGGTGCCGAGCGATCGCATCTCCAACAACATGAAGCTGGCGATCGTGTCCATCGAGGACAAGCGCTTCGCCGACCACAAGGGCGTCGACTGGCAGGGCACGCTGCGCGCGTTCCTCACCAACACCTCCTCCGGCGAGGTGCAGCAGGGCGCGTCGACGCTGGACCAGCAGTACGTGAAGAACTTCAACCTGCTCGTCGTCGCGAAGACCGACCAGGAACGCCGCGCCGCGATCGAGACCACCCCGGCGCGCAAGCTGCGCGAGATCCGGATGGCGCTCACGCTCGACCGCGAGCTGAGCAAGGACGAGATCCTCACCCGCTATCTGAACCTGGTGCCCTTCGGCAACGGCTCCTACGGCGTCCAGGACGCCGCCCAGACCTACTTCGGCATCGACGCCGCCGACCTCAACGTCACCCAGTCGGCGATGCTCGCGGGCATGGTGCAGTCCAGCTCCAAGCTGAACCCGTACACCAACGTCCAGGGCGTCACCGATCGCCGCAACACGGTGCTCGACACGCTCATCCAGAACATCCCCAACCGCGCGGAGGAGTTCCGCAAGGCCAAGTCCGAACCGCTCGGCGTGCTGCCCGAGCCGAAGGGCCTGCCGCGCGGCTGCATCGCCGCCCACGACAAGGGCTTCTTCTGTGACTACGCGCTGCAGTACCTGGCCGAGTCGGGCATCAGCCGCGAGCAGATCGACAAGGGCGGCTACCTGATCAAGACCACCCTCGATCCGGTCCTGCAGGAATCGGTCAAGCGGTCGGTGAACGAGCAGGCCGACCCCAACCTCGACAACATCGCCGAGGTCATGTCGGTGATCGCACCTGGGCAGGATTCGCACCCCGTCCTGGCGATGGCGTCGAGCCGCACCTACGGCCTGGACCGCGACGCCAACGAGACGCTGCTCGGCCAGCCGTACTCGATGGCCGGTGACGGCGCGGGCTCGATCTTCAAGCTGTTCACCACCGCCGCCGCGATGGAGAAGGGCCTCGGCATCGCCGCCCAGGTGGACGTGCCGGGCACCTACGCCGCCAAGGGCATGGGTTACTCGAACTCGCCGGGCTGCCCCGCGGACTCCTGGTGCGTCAAGAACGCGGGCAACTACCCCGGGTCGATGTCGTTGACCGACGCGCTCGCGACCTCGCCCAACACCGCCTTCGTGAAGATGATCCAGGACGTCGGCGTCGCCTCCGCGGTGGACATGGCCGTCCGCCTCGGCATGCGGTCCTACACCGATCCGGGCACCTCCGGGCACGGCAACACGAGCCTGGCCGACCACATCAAGAACAACAACATGGGCTCGTTCACCCTCGGCCCGTTCGCGATCAACCCGCTGGAACTGTCGAATGTCGCCGCCACGATCGGCTCGGCGGGCAAGTGGTGCCCGCCCTCGCCCATCAAGGAGGTCACCGACCGCACCGGCAAGCCCGTCCCGCTCACCCAGCAGGCGTGCGAGCAGGTCGTCGACCCCGGGCTGGCCAACACCCTCGCCAACGCGATGAGCAAGGACGACGTCAGCGGCACCGCCGCGGGCGCGGCGCGGGCCGCAGGCTGGGCGGCGCCGATGTCGGGCAAGACGGGCACCACCGAGAGCCACCGCTCCTCGGCGTTCCTCGGCTTCACCAACTCGCTGGCGTCGTCGGTCTACGTCTACGGCGACAGCCCGACCCCCGGCGAGATCTGCTCGTTCCCGCTGCGCAACTGCGGCGCCAGCAATGCCGCGGGCCTGTTCGGTGGTAACGAACCGGCGCGCACCTGGTTCAACGCCATCAAGCCGGTCATGGACCGGTTCCCGCCGCCCGCCCTGCCGCCGGTGGACGACAAGTACGTCCGCGGCGCGAACAACTCCCAGGTTCCGGACGTGGCGGGCAAGTCACAGGGCGAGGCGACCTCGATCCTGTCCGGCGCCGGTTTCCAGGTCTCGGCGGTGACCAGTCCCGGCTCGCAGGCCAAGGGCACCGTGATGGGCAGTTCGCCGAACGGCTCGGCGATTCCGGGCTCGGTCGTCACGATCTACATCAGTGACGGCTCGGTCCGCGTGCCCGCGCCGACCACGCCGCCGCCCGCGGCGCCCGCGCCCGCGCTGCCCGGTCTCCCGCAGATCCCGCGTCTGCCACCGATCCCGATTCCGGTGCCGCGCTAGCAACGACACAGGGCCGCCGTCCTCGAAGGACGGCGGCCCTGTTCGTCGGCCAGGCAGGTCAGAGCCGGGCTTTGACCGCCGCGGACAGCCGCGAACCGTCGGCCTTGCCCTCGGCGAGCGCGGTGGCCACCTTCATGACCTGACCCATCTGCTTCATTCCGGGCCGTTCGCCGATCGCCTCGGCGACCTGGGCGATCGCGGTGTCGGCGACCTGGGCGACCTCGGCCTCGGTCAGCTGCCGGGGCAGGTACTGCTCGATGACCTCTTCCTCGGCACGCTCGTTGGCGGCCAGTTCGCCACGCCCGTTCTGCTCGTAGATCACCGCCGACTCGTTGCGCTTCTTGGCTTCCTTCTGCAGCACGGCGACGACCTCGGCATCGGAGAGTTCCTTCGCCTGCGCTCCCGAGACCTCGGCGTTCTGGATCGCGGCGAGCAGCATCCGCAGGGTCGACAGACGCAGAGTGTCCTTGGCTTTCATCGCGGCGGTCATATCCGCGCGCAGTTGCGATTTCAGTTCCGACATGCGCCTCACGCTAGCTGTTCACCTCGCGGAGTCCCATCACATTTTCATCGCAACGCAAACATTCCGCGCCGGGGCGCGGTTCTCGGCCCTGTAACCCCGATTCTTCCCTCCTCCGGGCACTCCTTCGTCGCACCCTCCGGTCGGTCCAGAATCGGGGGCGGGCCGAGAATTCTTATCACTTGTGCGGAAACACACGCGCCGTTCCGGGAGGGGGTCGCCTATGCTGGGCAAATGCCCGTTATCTCGACGTCCGCTGTCCGCCGAACCGCGTTGGGAGCCGCCGGGGCCGCCGTCGCCGGTATCGGCTACGCCACGCTGATCGAACGGAACGCGTTCGTCCTGCGCGAAGCCACGATGCCGGTCCTCACGCCCGGCTCGCCGACGCTGCGAATTCTGCACGTCAGCGACCTGCACATGATGCCGGGCCAACAGCTCAAACAGCAGTGGCTGCGCGAACTCGACCGGCTCGAACCCGACCTGGTCGTGAATACCGGCGACAATCTTTCGCACCCCAAGGCCGTGCCCGCCGTCGTGCAATCACTCGGTGCGCTGCTGGCCCGTCCCGGTCTGTTCGTGTTCGGTTCGAACGACTATTTCGCGCCGGTGCCGAAGAATCCGCTGAAGTATTTCAAGAAGGATCATCGCCGCGTTTACGGCGACCCGCTGCCCTGGCAGGATCTGCGCGCGGCGTTCACCGAGCGCGGCTGGCTGGACCTGACCCACACCCGTCGCGACCTCGAGGTGGCGGGCATCCGCATCGCGAGCGCGGGCGTCGACGATCCGCATCTGCAGCGCGATCGCTACGACACCGTCGCGGGCGCGCCCAACCAGCTCGCGCAGCTGAGCATCGGCGTCACCCACTCGCCCGAGCCCCGGGTGCTCGACCGTTTCGCCGAGGACGGCTACGACCTCGTGCTGGCCGGTCACACGCACGGTGGGCAGCTGGTCGTGCCCGGTTACGGCGCGCTGGTGACCAACTGCGGCATCGACAAGTCCCGGGTGAAGGGCGCCTCGCAATGGGGCGAGCACACCCAGCTGCATGTCTCGGCGGGCATCGGCACCTCGCCGTGGGCGCCCTACCGGTTCTGCTGCCGCCCGGAGGCCACCCTGTTGACGCTGGTCGGTGCCCCGCCGAAGCGGCCCTCGGCCGACACCGGCTACGGCATCTCGGCATCGGAGGCCGTCGCCCGCTAGGGTTGCGCCCCGAACGACGTTTGTCAGTAGGGGATGACAGTGAGCAGTGGATCCGACGACCGGCGCAACGACCCGACCGTATTCGGCGGCTCCGGTGCACCCGACCCAGCAGACGCGCAGTGGCAGCGTCCCGGTGCGGTGAACCCACCCCCGGGCGCGCCGACGCCGTCGGATCCCCCTGCGGGACAACCCAACCCCGACCCCACCACGGTCTGGACCCCCGGCAGCACGGGCCTCCCGCCCACTCTGCGCTGGGACGGCTCCGGCCCACCACCCCCGCTGCCCGATCCGACCCAGTGGACCCCGGCAGGCCCCCAACAATGGGACAATTCGCCCACCGGCCAGGCCGAGCCGCCCCAGTGGGGGACTCCGGCGGCACCCTGGCCCGGAGCCAATCCACCTGCCGGACAACCTGGTTCCCCGCAGCCGTGGCAGCAACCAGGCCAGGCCGACGCCACCCAACTGCGCAACCCCGCCGAACCCGCGCCATGGCCCGGCGGTAATCCACCGGCCGCGCAGCCCGGGCAGGCGGACCCGACCCAGCTGGGGAATCCAGCGATGGCATGGCCCGGAGCGAATCCTCCTGCCGGACAGCCCAGCTCACCCCAACCAGGGCAAGCCGACCCCACCCAATTGCGCGGCCCCGCCGCACCCTGGCCGGACGCGTACCCCGGGCAGGCCGACGCGACCCAGTTGCGCACTCCGAACGCGGGGTGGCCCGGCTCGAATCCGCCCGGAGATCAGCAGTGGGGTGTGCCCGCGGGGCAGCCGCAGTGGGGCGCCTCGAACCAGCAATGGAATCCGGCTGTGGGGCAGCCGAATCCAGCCCAGCCGTGGGGACAGCCGCAGCAGCAGTACGGTGAGGTCCCGCCGCTCGAGCAGTTCGGCAACCAGCCCTACGGACAGCCGCCCTACGGACAGCCGGGCCGAAAGTCCGGCAGCAAGGCCGTGGTCTGGGTGGCGGCCGGGGTCGCCGCACTGCTGCTGGCCGGCGGCGTCATCACCGCCTTCGCGCTGACCCGTGGCGACAACGACCCGACCACCACCGCGAGCGGCAGCACCACCCCGTCGATGGTCAGCGCCCTCACCACCACCGACGCACCACTGCCGACCAGCAAGTCGAAGCCCAGCTCCACCACCCCGTCCCCCTCCGGCGCCGCGGGCAACCGCACGCCGCTCATCGCCGGCTACCAGGTGGTGGCCTCCCCCGACCGGGGCGCGGCCTACGACGTCCCGCCGAGCTGGAAGGTCGCCACGGAGACGACCATCGGCGGCGTCGGCGAGCCCCCGGGCGACACCGTCATCGGCAAGGGCTACGCCACCGACGGCCGCGACTACTGCCCCGGCTCCACCCGCACCATGTCGCTGCTCACCGGCTCCAAGCAGGCCGACCACGCCGCGGCGGGCGCCGAGCTCGGCACCAAGGCCGCGCCCCTGGCCTACTCGGGCGCCACCGGCACCCCCGGTCCGGCCCAGCCGCTGAAGTCGATCGACGGCAAGACCGAGGGCATGTTCACCGAGACCACCGGCACCGTCCCCACACCCAAGCCCGGCTGCGCGTCCACCTTCTCCATCTACACCTACGCGTTCAAAGGCTCGAAGGACGGCAGCTTCGTCATGGTCATGATCGCCGACACCGGCGTCCCCGACGCCATCGACGCCGCCACCGCCAAGCGCATCTTCAGCTCCGTCCGAGCCCTCAACTAGCCCCCTGACCAGCCGGTTTAACAATCCCCGCCACCTCGTTGTAAGCTACTTCAGGTTCGCCTCACGGGGTGTGGCGCAGCTTGGTAGCGCGCTTCGTTCGGGACGAAGAGGTCGCAGGTTCAAATCCTGTCACCCCGACGTGTTGGTTGAGACACAGAAGAGCCCCTGATCAGTTCGCTGGTCAGGGGCTCCTCGTATTTCCGGACCATTCTCCCGGTACTCGGCCGGAAAGGGCTCCGCCACCGCGGAAGCGATCGCCCACCCGTCGGGTCGGATCAGTGGTGCTCGCGGCGGGTGGGTCGAGGGACGGACGCACCGCGGAGCAGGGGTTCTTCGTAAGTCGGGGGTGTTTCGCGGTCGAGGGGGTTGGGCCACCAGACGGTGATGGCGATGACCGAGAACAAGCCGAGGATGAGGGCCAGGATGGCGGCGGAGGTGTTCATGGGACGCCCTTCCGGGGTGAGCGGAGTGGGAGCGCGACGGCGGGCTCGCAGCAAAGACTGCGCGCGGACTGTGTCACCGGAGGTTCCCTGCGTGTTCGAAAGTGGTTGAGAAGTGCTCTCCACGCGGACGCGCCCGTGGTGAGACGGGCGGTGTGAGGACCCGATAACCTGCCGCTTACTTTCTGTCACTTGATAGAAATTCCCGGTCGATAGCGTATACACCCATGTCGACAAGGGTGGATGCACCGGATGACGGCGCGAGCAGACCGCTGCGCGACGTCGTGTACGCGACGCTGCGCGCGGAGTTGATGAACGGCGACATCCGCTTCGGCGAGCGCCTCACCGAGCCGAAGCTGTCGACCAGATTCGGCATCTCCCGTACGCCGGTGCGCGAGGCGCTGACCATGCTGTGCTCGGACGGCCTGCTGGAGCGCGAGGAGTTCGGGTTCAGCCCGGTCCGGCCGAGCGTGGCCCGCATCCGCGACCTGTACGAACTGCGGCTGACGCTGGAACTGGGCGGGATGACCCGGGTGCGCACCGACCCCGCGCTCACCCACGACGAGCGGCTGCTGCGCGCCGAGCAGCAACGCTGGCTGGCCCTCCAGGCCGACCCGCCCGCCCAGGAACCGGGATTCGTCGTGGTCGACGAGGAATTCCACGTCGCCCTGCTGACCGCGGCGGGCAACACCGAGATGGTGCGCGCGCTGATCGCGGTGAACTCCCGCATCCGCCATGTGCGCATGTACGACTTCATGATCAACAACCGCATCGAGACCACGATCAGCGAGCACCTCGGCATCCTCGACGCCGTCCTCGCAGGCGAGCTCGAGCTGGCCCAGCGGCTCCTGCACACCCACATCGGCGACTCGCTCGATGTCGTGCTCGACCGCATCTCGCGCGCCGTCGCCGCCATGTCCATGAGCGATTAAGGAGACCCGCCATGTCAGCAGGACTACTCGACACCGCGACACCGACCGCCAGGGTCGCCGCGGCCTACGCGCGGATCGCCGAGGTGGACCGTCCCGAGGTCTGGATCACGCTGCGCCCGGAAAGCGAACTCGCCGGTGAGGCAGTGGAACTGGAGCGCCGGATCGCCGCGGGCGAGCAACTGCCGCTGGCGGGCTCACTCCTCGCCGTGAAGGACAATGTCGACGTCGCGGGCCTGCCGACCACCGCGGCCTGCCCCGAATTCGCCTATCCGGCCGCCGAAACCGCCGTGGCGGTGGCGCGTCTGGTCGCGGCGGGCGCGCTGGTGCTCGGCAAGACGAACCTGGACCAGTTCGCCACCGGCTTGGTCGGCACCCGCAGCCCGTACGGCGCGGTCCGCAACGCCCGGTACCCCGAATTGATCTCCGGCGGTTCGAGTTCCGGCTCGGCGGCCGCGGTCGCCCTCGGCATCGCCGACCTCGCGATCGGCACCGACACCGCGGGCTCGGGCCGGGTACCCGCGGCGCTGCACGGCATCGTCGGCATCAAAGCCAGCCTGGGCGTGATCCCCGCGCACGGCGTCGTCCCCGCGTGCGCGGACTACGACGCGGTCACCGTCTTCGCCGCCGACCTGGACCTGGCCGTCACCGCCGCCAAGACCATGGCGGGCCCGGATGCCCGCGATCCGCGCAGCCGCGCCTGGCCCGCCGACGTGCGCCTGGCCGCCTCGCCCCAGCCGAAGGTGGCGATCCCCCGCCCCGACGATCTCGCGCCACTGAGCCCCGCCTACCGGCATGCCTTCACCGAAACCGTCGCCACGCTGCGCGATCAGGGTGTCGCGGTGCACGAGATCGACATCTCCCCGCTGCTGGACGCGGCCCGGCTGCTCTACGACGGCGCGATCGTCGCCGAGCGGTACGCGGCCGTCGGCGAGTTCGTCGACAAGGGCGCGCCGGGCCTCGACCCCACCGTGGCGGCCATCATCGGCGCCGCGAAGGAACTGGACGCACCGGCCTTCGCCACCGATCTCGACACCCTCGCCGGGGCCCGCGCCACCGCCACGGCCCTGCTGACCGGCTACGACGGCCTGCTGCTGCCGACCACCACCGAGCATCCTTCGATCGCCGAGGTGGCCGCCGATCCCGTGGCCATCAACCGCAGGCTCGGCACCTACACCAACTTCTGCAACCTGCTCGACCTCGCCGCCGTCGCGGTCCCCGGCGCGCCGACGGCCGACGGCCTGCCGTTCGGCGTGATGGCGGTCGTCCCCGCCTTCGCCGACCAACTCGCCGTCGACCTGGCCGCCCGCCTCACCGGCACCCCGTCGCCGCTGCTGGTGGAAACCGGTGTGCCGCTGGCGGTTTTCGGCGCGCATCTGCGCGGACAGCCACTGCACTGGCAGCTCGAGCAGCTCGGCGCCCGGTTCGCCGGCCAGATCACCACCAGCGACGCCTACCGCCTGACCGCGCTCGACACGACGCCGCCCAAGCCCGGGCTGGTCCGCCACGGCGACGGCCTCGGCGCACCGATCCTGGGCGAGCTGTTCCTCGTCTCCCCCGGCGGCCTCGGCCGCTTCCTGGCCCAGCTGCCGCCGCCGATGGCGCTGACCAGTATCGAGCTGTCCGACGGCCGCTCGGTGGTCGGCTTCGCGTGCAGCTACGACGCCGCCGTCGCCGCCACCGACATCACCGGTTACGGGGGCTGGGTGGCGTATCTGCGGGCTCGCTGACGGCGATCCCCAGCTCGGTGAGCAGGTCCGTCACGCGGCGGCCGATGTCGTCGCGGATGGGCCGCACCAGCTCCAGTTCCAGGCCGGCCGGGTCCTCGATGATCCATTCCGCGTAGCGCACGCCGGGCACCAGCGGACAGGTGTCGCCGCAGCCCATCGTGACGATCACGTCGGCGGCCCGGATGATCTCGTCGGTCCACGGCTTCGGATACTCGCGGGAGATGTCGATGCCCACCTCCGCCATCGCCGCCACCGCGGCCGGATTGAGCTGCTCACCCGGCACCGACCCGCCCGACCAGGCGACGGCGCGACCCAGCGCCAGTTCCTCGAAGAAGCCGAGCGCCATCTGCGACCGGCCCGCGTTGTGCGTGCACAGGAACAGCACCGTCGGGCGCGGTGTCGCGACCTTGCCTTCGACCTTGGCCAGCGCTTGGAGTCGCTGTCGGCCGAAACGTTCCGCCAGCAGCGGGAGATACAAAGTCACCGTCGCCCTGGCGGCGAAGTCGTCGTAGGAGGAGTGCAGGAAACGATGGATCGTCTCCAGCTCGAACATCGTCGCGAATTCTTCGCGCAGCCGTCCCTCGGCACGATCCAGCGCGTCTCGGTGCTCGGCGATTTCGACCACTCCCCAACCCTGACGGCGAACGCCGCCGAACGCAAACGACCGGGCCGGTCACCCCTCGATCGGACCGGCCCGGTCGGCGTACCCCGCGACACCTTCGGAACAGCTCCGGCCCAGCCCTTCGGTGTGGTTACCGTCGGCAGTGCGTCTTCAGCGTCTGGAAGAGCCACCTTCTGGTCTGCACCGCCGGGTCCGACTGATCACCCCTCGAGACCGGTCGGACCCGGTTGTTCCGGTGTCTGGAGAAAGGATGCGATGCCCGTCTCGAGAGGTTCTTAAGAACAACTTGTCAGCACAGGCCGGTTCATCGGCGATGATGGAAGTACCGACAAGATGGAGAGCGACGATGGAGACCTTGATCGTCTGGTTGCTGGCGAGCCTGCTGTACTGGTTCAGCAACTTCTGACCGAAACGACATCGATGGCGCGGATCGAATTCCGCTCCGCGCCAACCTATTTCCTGCGGACACGACGCGAGGCAGGTAGGCCTCTCGGCGTACCTGCCTCGCTGTCGCTTCGATCGGCGGATCAGCCCTCCCGGCCGGCCCGCACCCCCTCCTCGACGCGCTTACCCAGATCGGCGTCGACATTGCGCCAGTACTCGAATACCCGGCTCAGGACCGGCTCGGTGACCCCGGCGAGCACGTGCCCGACGATATTGTCGGCCAGCCGCTCGCGGGCGGCGTCGTCGAGGACCTCCCGCACCAGCGTGCCCGCCTGGGTGAAGTCGCCGTCCTCGGCGTGCTGGATATAGCCGGCCCGCACCATCGACGGGTCGAACTCCCAGAGCCCGCCGTCACCGGCCCGCGCCGGATCGGCGTGCGGACCGCCGTAGGAGTTCGGCGCGTAGACCGGCACGTCGGCGGGGTTGTACTCGTACCGCATCGCGCCCTCCTTCGAATAGGAGTTCACCTCGGCGGCCTTGGCCCGGTTCGGCGGCAGCTGCGCGTAGTTGGTGCCGATCCGGTAGCGGTGCGCGTCGGCGTAGGCGAAGACGCGGCCGAGCAGCATCTTGTCCGGCGAGAAGCCGATACCGGGGACGATGTTGGAGGGCTCGAACGCGGCCTGCTCGATGTCGACGAAGAAGTTGCCCGGATTGCGGTTCAGCGTCCACTTGCCGACCTCGATCAGCGGGTAGTCCTGCTGCGACCACACCTTGGTCAGATCGAACGGATTGAACCGGTAGCCCTCGGCCTCGGCGACCGGCATGATCTGGACCTTCAGCGTCCAGCTCGGGAACTCGCCGCGCTCGATCGCGTCCCAGAGATCCTGGCGGTGGTAGTCGGGGTCGGACCCGGCGAGAGTGTCGGCCTCGGCCTGGGTCAGGAACTCGATGCCCTGATCGGTTTTGAAGTGGTACTTCACCCAGAAGCGCTCGCCTTCGGCGTTGATCCACTGGTAGGTGTGCGAGCCGAAGCCGTCCATGTGGCGGTAGGACTTGGGCAGGCCGCGGTCGCCCATCAGCCAGGTCACCTGGTGCGCCGACTCCGGGCGCAACGTCCAGAAGTCCCACTGCATGTTGTGGTCGCGCAGGCCGCTGCCGGGCAGGCGCTTCTGGGAGCGGATGAAGTCGGGGAACTTCATCGCGTCCTTGATGAAGAAGACCGGGGTGTTGTTGCCGACGAGGTCGTAGTTGCCGTCCTCGGTGTAGAACTTCACCGCGAAACCGCGCGGATCGCGCCAGGTGTCCGGGCTGCCCTGCTCGCCGGCCACGGTCGAGAACCGGGCCAGCGACTCGGTGCGCGCGCCCGGCTGGAACAGCTTGGCCTTGGTGTAGCGGCTGACATCGCCGGTCACCACCAGCTCGCCGTACGCGCCGGAGCCCTTGGCGTGCACGATGCGCTCCGGCACCCGCTCGCGGTTGAACTGGGCCAGCTTCTCGATCAGGTAGTGGTCGTGGAGCAGTACCGGTCCCTGGGTTCCGGCCGACAGCGATTCGTCGTCGCTCTCGACGGCATTGCCGGTGTTGGTCGTGGTCGGCTTGGTCATTTCGCGGCCTCCTGATTTCGACAGTCGGGGCACAACCCCCAGAAGACGACCTCGGCCTCATCGATCGCGAAACCGTGATCGTCCGCGGGCTGCAGACAGGGCGGGGCGCCGGACACACAATCGGTGTCGACGACCAGCCCACAACTTCGGCACACCAGGTGATGGTGATTATCCCCGGTCCGGGTCTCGAACCGGGCAGGCGAGCCCGCGGGCTCGATCCGCCGCAGGATCCCCGCTCGCACGCAGGCGCTGAGCACGTCGTACACCGCCTGCGTCGACACCGCGCCGAGCCGCGCCCTGGCGGCCGTCGCGATCGTCTCCGCATCCGAATGCGGTAGCGCCGCAACAGTATCCAGCACCGCGATCCGTGGTGCGGTCACCCGCAACCCCGCATCGCGCAACAGTCGGCGAGCGTCCATCTCCTCGGTGTGCACACCATCCACTCTCCCCATTTTCTGGAATAAGTCAAGAAAACGACGGGATCAAGCAGGGTTGCGCGGATCACATCCAGGGCCTGGAATAGCCGCACCGGGGCGTTGGTTGAACACCACTGTCGGCGTCCGAACAGCCCCGGGCCTCACCCCTTTGTCGCTACGAGCGACCACTCGCCGAGAGGCGCTTGTGGGGCGTCGACACCCTGAACGGCCGCCCCCGCGGCGGCCCTTCGACTCGAACGCCGCCAGGTCTCCCTCATCGACCTGGCGGCGTTTGTCGTCTCCGGCGTGACCGGCTCTCCGAGCCGGGGTTTTTACGGGGAGGTGAACATGCCGGCGATTAGGGGATCGGGCGGCCCCGCTATACGGGTTACGGACGGCGATGCGGGCTAGTCTCGGCCGCATGGGGCTGATCAGGGGATTTTTCGCGGGAACGATCGTGGTTGCACTGACTTCGGGGGCGTTGGTCGCCGCGCCCGCCGTCGCCGCCCCGGAAACAGCGACGAGGTGCGCGGTGACCTCCGAGCGCGACCTCGAACGCGCGCGACCCGAGCAGGTCGGGCTCGACCCGGCCAAGCTCGACGAGGCACTGCAGTTCGCCGCGACCCGCAATCGGTTCAATGTCCAAGTGTTTCGGCACAATTGCCTGGTCGGGGAGGGCCCGCGCAACGACGAGACCGGCGATGTCGCGTGGAACATCTGGAGTGTCACCAAGTCGGTGGTGTCGCTGATCGCCGGAATCGCCTCCGATCAGGGCAAACTCGCGATCGACGCCCCGATCGACCGGTACCTGCCCGCCGGCCTCGGCGACGCGCTGCACCGGTCGATCACGGTGGAGAACTTGCTCACCGAGACCTCGGGCATGAAGGTCGGCGTGCTCACCGAGGGCGTCACCGCGGTGATCCCGGTCGACCCGAACAGCGCGGTCCAGGCGCTGGCAGTGGAGCTGACCAACCCGCCGGGCACCACGTTCAGCTACAGCCAGCGCAATGTCGACCTGCTGTCGTGGGTGATCGAACTGGCCGTCGGCGAGCCGCTGCAGCAGTTCGCGCAACGCGAGCTGTTCGACCCGCTGGGCATCGCCCGCTCCGACTACTACTGGGCGCGAGATCGGTCCGGGCACACCTATGGCTACGCCCACCTGCTGCTGCCGCCCAACGATCTGGCCAAGATCGGATTGCTCGTCGCCAACGACGGCCGGTGGGGCGCCGACCGGGTGATCTCGGCCGACTACCTGCGCAAGGCCCGCACTCCATCACCGCAGAACAGCTGCTACGGCTACCTTTTCTGGGTCGGCGCCGACTGCGCCGAGTCGCCCGACTTCCTGCCCGCCGACAGCTTCTTCATGTCGGGGCTCGCACTGCAGAACGTCTTCTTCCTGCCCGGCCTGGACCTGATGGTCATGTGGACCGGCGCGTTCGGCAACGAGACAGCGTACGGAGCGAGCGGGGTGATCGCGCATCCCGAGGAACTGCCGCACGAGTTCTTCCGCAGGCTGTTCGCGGCCTTCACCGATGCCCCGACCCCGGTCGCCGAGCCGTACGTCGAACCGCCGGTCGAGTTCGATCCGGCCCGGCTGATCGACGCCAACATCCTGCTCGCCGTGTTCGGCATCGGCCCCGGCGCCTATCCGGGCTGCACTGTCTTCGACTGCCTGAACCAGCCGCTGGCCGCGCCGTTCGCGAGCATTCCCCCGGGGTGCGCGGTATTGGTCTGCCTCGGTGACGACCCACGGACCCCGGGCATCCGGCGCTAGCCGTTCAGACGGACACGTCGTCGGCACCGCTGGGGTCGGGGTGCCGGAAGCGGGTCGGGTCCAGGTAGTCCGGTACAGCACCGCCTCGGCCGGGAGAACGGCGTCGAACGCGATCTCGCCGACGCGGTCCGAGGCCGGCGAACACCGACGCCACCGCACCTGCGGTCATCCTGGACGGGCTGCTCCAGGTCGAGTCGTGAGACGAGAAACGGGCCGGCCCACCGGATGTGGTGGACCAGCCCGTTCCAGCGAACTGCTCAGCGGTTGTTCAGCAGGACTTCCGCGATCTGAATGGTATTGAGCGCGGCACCCTTACGCAGGTTGTCGCCGGAGATGAACAGCGCGAGACCGCGGCCGCTCGGGACGCCCGGATCCTGGCGGATGCGGCCGACCAGCGAGTCGTCCTGGCCCGCGGCGGCCAGCGGGGTCGGCACGCCGACCAGGCGCACGCCCGGCGCCTTGGCCAGCAGTTCCTGGGCCTGCTGCACCGAGATCGGTTCGGCGAACTCGGCATTGATCGACAGCGAGTGACCGGTGAAGACCGGCACGCGCACGCAGGTGCCGCTGACCAGCAGGTCGGGCAGGCCGAGAATCTTGCGGCTCTCGTTGCGCAGCTTCTGGTCCTCGTCGGTCTCGCCGGAGCCGTCGTCGACCAGCGAGCCGGCCAGCGGAATGACGTCGAACGCGATCGGGGCGACGTACTTGTTCGGCGCGGGGAACTCGACGGCGCTGCCGTCGTGCACCAGCTTCTCGGCGTCGGCGGCCACCGCGCGGATCTGCGTGGCGAGCTCCTCCACACCGGCCAGGCCGCTACCGGACACGGCCTGGTAGCTCGACACGATCAGACGCTGCAGGCCCGCCACGTCGTGCAGCGGCTTGAGCACCGGCATCGCGGCCATGGTGGTGCAGTTCGGGTTCGCGATGATGCCCTTGGGCAGGTTGCGCGTGGCCTCGGGGTTGACCTCCGAGACCACCAGCGGCACATCGGGATCCTTGCGCCAGGCCGAGGAATTGTCGATCACGGTGACGCCCGCCGCGGCGAAGCGCGGGGCCTGCACGCGCGACATGGTGGCGCCTGCCGAGAACAGCGCGATGTCCAGACCCGACGGATCGGCGGTCTCGGTGTCCTCGACCACGATATCGCCGCCACGCCACGGCAGCGTCTTACCCGCCGAGCGCGAGGAGGCGAAGAAGCGCACCTCGTCGGCCGGGAAGTTGCGCTCTTCCAGCAGCTTGCGCATGACGGCGCCGACCTGACCGGTCGCGCCGACGACGCCTACCCGTACACCCATGGTTTAACGCCCCGTTCCGCCGTGGACGACGGCGGCCTCTTCGCCGCCGAGATCGAAGGCCTTGTGCAGGACCTGCACGGCCTCGTCGAGTTCGGTGTCGCGCACGAGCACCGAGATCCGGATCTCCGAGGTGGAGATCAGGTCGATGTTCACGCCGGCGTTGGCCAGCGCCTCACAGAAGGTGGCGGTGACGCCCGGGTGCGACTTCATCCCGGCGCCGACCAGCGACACCTTGCCGATGTGGTCGTCGTAGAGGACCTGCGCGAAGCCGATCTCGTCCTGCCGCTTGGTCAGCATCTCGACCGCGCGAGCGCCGTCGGTCTTGGGCAGGGTGAAGGTGATGTCGGTCTTGCCCGTGTCGACCTTGGAGATGTTCTGCAGCACCATGTCGATGTTGATCTCGGCGTCGGCGACCGCGCGGAACACCTTGGCCGCGTAGCCCGGCTCGTCCGGCAGGGCGACGACGGTCACCTTGGCTTCGCTGCGGTCGTGCGCGACGCCGGTCAGGATTGCCTGCTCCACGGGAATGTCCTCCATCGATCCGAAAACAGTGGTGCCGATCTTGTCGGTGTAGGACGACCGGACATGAACGGGAACGTTGTAGCGGCGCGCGTACTCCACGCAGCGCAGCATGAGCACCTTCGAGCCGCAGGCCGCCATCTCGAGCATCTCCTCGTAGGAGATCTTGTCGAGCTTCTGCGCGTCGCCGACGATGCGCGGGTCGGCGCTGAAGATGCCGTCCACGTCGGTGTAGATCTCGCAGACATCGGCTTTCAGCGCCGCGGCCAGGGCGACGGCGGTGGTGTCGGAACCACCGCGGCCCAGCGTGGTGACGTCCTTGCTGTCCTGGCTGACGCCCTGGAAGCCGGCGACCAGCACGATCTGCCCCTCCGCCAGCGCCTCCTGGAGGCGGCCGGGGGTGACGTCGATGATCTTGGCGTTGCCGTGCGCGCCGGTGGTGATCACGCCGGCTTGCGAACCGGTGAACGAGCGTGCTTCGGCACCGAGCGAATGAATCGCCATGGCCACCAGCGCGTTCGAGATGCGCTCGCCGGAGGTGAGCAGCATGTCCATCTCGCGAGCAGGCGGCGCCGGGGCCACCTGCTCCGCGAGATCGAGCAGCTCGTCGGTCGTGTCACCCATGGCCGAGCAGACCACGACGACGTCGTGGCCCTGCTTCTTGGTCTCCACGATCCGTTCAGCGACGCGCCGGATCCGCTCGGCGGTAGCCACCGAGGATCCTCCGTACTTCTGAACAACGAGAGCCACGGCTAGGTCCTTCACGATCGACAATCAGGCTTGGTATCAGCGACCAAGAGTACCGGCCCTGGTCCACCGGTTTTGCCGCTACCTCCCCAGCCTGTGGAAAACGACACAGGCTCGTCACCTGTGGATAACCGTCGAAATCAGGCCCGGACGAACCAGGTGACCTGCGTGCCGTTGTCGAATTCCTTGCGCCGCACCGGAGTGAAAGATGTCGGTTTGAAGACGCCGGTGAACGCTTGTACGCCGTCGCCCGCGATGACGGGGTAGCTCTTGATGACCATCTCGTCGATCTCGTCGATCAGCTGACCGGCCAGGTTCCCGCCGCCACACAGCCAGATGTCGCCGCCTTCCTGCCGCTTGAGTTCGCGAACCAGCTCCGCGGGGTCGCCGGAGACGATCTCGACGCCGGGGTGATCGGCCTGCGCGAGCGAGGACGAGACGACGTACTGCTTCAGGTGCGAGAACGGGCTCTCGACGTGCTCGCCCGGAAGGATGTAGGTGCCGCGACCCATCAGCACCGTGTCCCAGTTCTTGGCAGGCAGCTCGGGGTCCATGCCGATGTGCGGCCGGAGATGGGTCGGGATCGAATCGGGGAACTCGGCCGTCATCCATTCCATGTAGTTCTGCGGCGTCGGATAGAAGTCGACCTCGCCGCCGGGACCCGCGATGTAGCCGTCGAGCGAGACACCGATGTAGTAGACAAGCTTTCGCATGGGTACCGCCTAGGTTGTTGTACTCTGATTGAAGTGGTTTGAACGTAGTACTACAGACGGAGTGGTGTCAAGTGCGAACTAATCCCGAACGACGGCAGGCGCTGCTCGACGCGGCGATCGAGGTGCTGGCGGCCGAAGGCGCGCGCGGCCTCACCTTCCGCGCGGTGGACAAGCAGGCCGGGGTGCCCGTCGGCACCGCGTCCAACTACTTCACCAGCCGCGACGAGCTGCTCACCCAGGCAGGCACCCGCTTCTACGAGGTGGTCCAGCCGAGCGAGGAGACGATGGCGCTGGTGAGCGAGGGACCGAAGACGGTCGAGAACATCACCGCGCTGATGAAGGAGGTCGTCGGCCGGCTCGAATCGCACCGCACCGCCTACCTCGCGCTGCTCGAACTGCGGCTCGAGGCGACCCGGCGTCCGGAGTTGCGCGAGGTGCTCACCGAGCGGGTCAGGGCCGACCTGGATTTCAACGTCCGCAACCACCTGGCGTCGGGCCAGCCGGGCGACGAGGCGTCGGTACTCCTGCTGTATCTGGCCCTGAATTGGCTCATCGTCGAGCACCTCACCCTGCCCGGTATCTTCACCGAGCAACAGAGCATGGAGCTGATCGAAACCGCCGTCGAGCGGGCGATACGCCCCTGACCCGGTCATTTGTCCAGACCATAGACGTGTTGACGATCACTGGTACACGTGTGCACAATCGGGCGCGAAGACAGCGGGGGTTTCGGAGGACAGGCAAGATGCGCTCGAAGATCGACATCCGATTCACCGTGGATGCTCCCGTCGACCAGATCATGGATGCGTTGCTCGCCGTCGATCTCCTAGCCGAGTGGTCGACCAACTACAGCGACGTCCGCGTCGGCCCCCGCGACGCCGACGGCAGGCCGCGCCGGGTCTTCGTCACCGCGACCTTCCTGGGCAACTCCGACGCGCAGGTCCTCGAATTCTTCTGGGAACACAACCGGGTGTCCTGGGAGGTCGTCGACAGCAGCCGCGGCTCCAAGGGCAGCGGCTCGTTCGACCTGGTCGAGGGCCCCGAGGGCACCGAGATCGACTATCACGTCGAGATCCAGCTGCCGCTGCCCATCCCCGGCATCCTGTTCAAGCGCACCCTGCGCAAGATGAGCGATGAGATCGTCGCGAACTTCATCGACTTCGCCGAACGGTATCCCGAGGTCCACCGCTACGGCGTCGGCTAGCGGTTGCGCCGACGGCGAAAGCCGCGTCCGTTCCGCGCGGACGAGCACGCCGGGTGCGACGATGAGCGCATGATCGGTACTCGACGGGTTCGGTTCCAGCAGGTGGCCGAAGGCGCCTCGGTGACCCAGCTCGAACTGTTCTTCGACCTCGTGATCGTCTTCGCCTTCACCATGGTGACCGCGCTGGCCGCCGACAACCCGACCGGCGCCAACGTGGTCCGCGCGGCCCTGGTCCTGGCGCTGATGTGGTGGCTGTGGATCGCCTACTCGTGGCTGGGCAATGTGGTCAGGGCCGACGAGGGCATCGCCCGGGTGGCGATGTTCGTCGCGATGGGGGGCGCGTTCATCGCGGCGCTGACCATTCCCGAGGCGTTCGAGGACCTGAGCGGCGGCTGGTTCGGTCCGCTCGTCTTCGCCATCGCCTACCTGGTGGTGCGGCTGGTGCACGTCTCGATCTTCTGGGTGATCAGCGCCGAGGACTCCCAGCTGCGCGGCCAGGTGCTGCGCTGGGCACTGGGCTCGATCACCCTCGGGACCGCGCTGCTCGTCGTCGCCGCGATGACCGACGGCCTCACCCAGATCGTGCTGTGGCTGGCCGCGATCGCCGGCGACATGGCCTGGACCTGGTTCGCGGGCACCGACTGGCGGATCAACTCGGCCTCGCATTTCGCCGAGCGCTACGGGCTGATCGTCATCATCGCGCTCGGCGAGTCCATCGTCTCGATCGGCATCGGGGTGGCCGGCCTGCCGATCTCCTGGCCGATCGCGCTGGGCTCGATGCTGGGGCTCGCGGTGTCGGGCCTGCTGTGGTGGCTGTACTTCGACGTCGCGGCGATCTCGATCGAGCACGCCTTCGCCCATTCCCGCGGCGCGCACCAGATCAAGATCGCGCAGCGCAGCTACACCTACGGGCACTTCCCGATCATCGCCGGCGTCATCGCGCTCTCGCTGGGATTGAAGAAGGTGCTGTACTACGTCGGCGACGCCTCGCATCACAAGCTCACCGACGCGCTGCACGGCATTCCGCTGGCCGCGCTCTTCATCGGGCCCGCGCTGTTCCTGCTCGGCGTCGTCGCGGCGAAATACTATGCGACCAAGGAGATCTCGATCGCCCGGGTGATCACCGCGGTCCTGCTGGTCGCGGTGATCCCGGTGGCGACGCACCTGCCCGCGCTCGCCGCGCTGAGCCTGCTGTGCGCGCTGCTGGCCCTACTGGTGATCTTCGAGACCATTCGGTACGCGACCCCGCGCGACCAGATCAGGCACGCTTGATCTGACCGAGGTGGTGGCGCACGCCGTGCTCGGCGGGCGTCGCCCCTCGGTGCGACGGCGGCACCCTGACCCCGGCGCGCACCGCGTCGTTGATCTGATCGAGGTTCTCCCGCAGCATGTCGGCGACGAGTTCGTCGGTGCGCGGGTCGTCGAGCAGCTGGCGCAGCATCCGGTACACGGTGTCGGCGACGAGCCGGATGATGTCGTCGTGGAACGGGACGTAGCGCAGTTTGCTGGTCGTCGGGTCGTTCTTGATCAGGTCGACGATCATCTGGTCGACCTCGGCGTGGTTCTCCTCGAGCGCCGCGGCGATGTTCTTGGTGTAGTGGCCCGCCCGCAGGACCTTGGAGACCTCGTCGAGGATCGCGATCGTCATCGGGCGCTTGATCACGTCGACGATGGTGCCGACGAAACGGTTCACGATCGTCGCGGTGACCCGCTCCCCCAGCGCGCGGTCGGCGACCCGGCCGAGCCGGATCAGGATCACCACGATCCGCAGCAGCCGGAACCCGCGGAAGATCGGGCTGGTCACCGGGATCATGCCGAGCACTTCGTACCAGTAGATGAACGGGAAGCTCCACGGCCAGCCCGCCCGGCGCCAGCGCCAGAGGAACTCGATCAGGAAGATGCCGCAGATCGTCCAGTCGGCGACCACGATCGCGTGATAGGTCGTCCCGGAGACGGGAAAGAAGGTGATCCAGACGACCAGCGCGACCGAGATGATCGCCAGGACCAGCATGAACAGGTCGGTCCGTAGCGATGGCGTCTTCGAGCGTACGTCCGGCAACGCCTCGACCCGCTCGATGCCCGGTGAGGCCACCTCGGTACTCCCTTCGAACGCCATCGTCCTTGCCGAGCGTAACGGCCGGTCGACGCGGATCGGTCACATTGCGCGCGACGGTCCGCGCGAGTGTCAGCGACCGGCGCCGATGACGGCCGCGATATTGCGTTCGGCCAGCGCGGTGATCGTGAGCGAAGGGTTGACCGTCGCGGTGCTGCCGGGGATCGCCGCGCCGTCCATCACGTAGAGGCCGGGGTGCCCGTGCACACGGCCGTAGGCATCGGTCGCCTTGCCGAGCACCGCGCCGCCCAGCGGATGCGCGGTGAACTGGGCGTTCGCGTCGTAGCCGAGC
Organism: Nocardia canadensis; assembly: GCF_032656385.1. NCBI lineage: Bacteria > Bacillati > Actinomycetota > Actinomycetes > Mycobacteriales > Nocardiaceae > Nocardia > Nocardia canadensis. The sequence continues at coordinate 657,442 of NZ_JAVCWB010000001.1, read as the reverse complement.
GCGCCGTACTCGGCGACCGCGCCCGCGCGTTCGGCGATCCGGTGATCGACCGCGCGTGCCGCGTCGACGACGGCGTCCTGCGCGGCCGCCGACCAGCTCAACCCGACACCGCCGCCGGCGTGATAGCCGAAACGGGCCCTGGTCGGGTCGAGGACCATGCCGAGCGAGGCCAGCGCGCCGGTCTCGAACGGAATGCCCGGGATGTACCAGTTCTCCAGAGTCAGCGGGACGCGCGACTCGTCGAAGACGCGGCTCGCGCTGGGCACGCCCTGGCCCTGACCCGCCACCGCGCTAGCGCCGCGCGCCAGCACCACGTCACCGTTGGTGCCCCAGCCGTCGCCGATGTGCTCGTTGAGGTTGGGCAGCGCGCCGGTGGCCTGGGCGCGCACCAGCAGCTCGGAGGTACCGATCGAACCGGCGCCGAGGAACAGCTTGTCGCAGGTCAGCGTGCGGGTGCCGAGGTTCTGACCGGTCGGGGCCAGTTTCGTCACCGTGACCACGAACTTGCCGCTCGCCTCCTGGGCGATGGCGTCGACGCGGTGGCCCGGGTACACCTGCGACTTGCCGGTCTCCCTGGCGTAGCGCAGATAGTTCTGGTTCAGATCGAACTTGGCGCCGTTGGAATTGCCCAGGTTGGAACGGGCGGCGGTAGCCGAGGCGCGGGAGGTGCCCGCCAGCTCGCTGCGCAGCACGTCCCAGGTGAAGATCGAATCGTTGGCCACCGGCTGGTAGCCCGCGGCGCGGACCTGGTCGTCCCAGGCGCGCGAGTGCGCGAACGGCGTGGAGTGGTAGATGTCGGCGGGCATCGGGTCCAGGCGCAACATTTCGCGCACGCGCGGGTAGTAGACGCGCTCGAGCTCGCCGTAATCGACGACGCCACCGAAGACGTGGTCGAACAGCTTGCGCTCGGGCGCCACCATCGCGCCGGTGAAGATGACCGAACCGCCGCCGACCGCGGCGGCGCGCCACACGTCGATGCCCGGGTACTCGGTGACATCGAGGACGCCGCCGAACGCGCCGAAGCTCATCGGCACCTTGGTGACGCCGGTGAAGCTGGTGCGGTGCCAGAAGCCGCGGCCGTCGGGCAGGTCGTCGCCGGTGAAGATCTCCCGCCACGGGTCGTTGGGCCAGCGCGAACCGCGCTCGAGCACGGTGTTGGCGATCCCGGCCTCGGCCAGCCGCAGGGCGGTGACGGCGGCGCCGAAGCCGGAACCGATGACGATGGCCTCGGTGTGCGCCGGTGCGTCGGGGAGGGGTTCGAAGATCTCCGGTACCCAGGTCCGGAACATCGCCTCGCGCGGATCGGCCGAGGCGGCCGTGGTCGTCAGCGTCGTCCCCACGGCACCGGCGATCGTCGCCAGTCCCGCCGCCTTGAAGAAGGCACGTCTGTGCACCAGGCCACCTCCCTCATCACGCATGGCCGAGCGCAGGATACCCCGTGTGAAACGCCAATGGTGTTCGACCGAGGGGCCTTTGGTGGTAGTCACAACCGGTGGGCGGGCCGCAGGCAGCGGCCCGGACTCAGCCCGCCGTCAGCAGCCGGATCACCGCGATCGTGCCGACGACGACGATCACCGCGCGCAAGACGTTCGGCGGCAGCCTGCGACCCACCTTCGCGCCGAGCTGGCCACCGATGATCGAGCCGACCGCGATCAGCGCGACGGCCTGCCAGTTCACCTCGGCGATGGCGATGAAGATCGCCGCCGACACCGCGTTCACGATCAGCGCCAGCACGTTCTTCACCGCGTTGAGCCGCTGGATGTCCTCGTGCACGAAGACCCCGAGCAGGCCGAGCAGCAGCACGCCCTGGGCGGCGCCGAAATAGCCGCCGTAGATGCCGGTGCCGAAAACGGCGACCAGCAGGATCGGGCCGCCGTGCTCGGGAGTGGCCGCGTCACCGTCGGCCCTGCGCCGCTTCACCCAGGCCGCCAGCCGGGGCTGCACGACCACCAGGATCAGCGCGGCGATGATCAGCACCGGCACGATCGCCTTGAAGGCCTCCGCGGGCATGACGAGCAGCAGGATCGCGCCGGTGATGCCACCGAGCAGCGAGGCGGTGCCCAGCTGCAGCAGTCGCGATCGCTGCCCTTCCAGTTCGCGGCGGTAGCCGATCACCCCGCTGACCGAGCCGGGGACCAGACCGATCGTGTTGGACACGTTCGCCGTCACCGGCGGCAAACCGAAGGCAAGCAGCGTGGGGAAGGTGATCAGGGTGCCGGAGCCGACGATCGTATTGATGCCACCCGCGGCGATGCCCGCCGCGAGAATGGCCACTTGCTGTAACCAAGTCATTCGAGTTCCTTTGTGACGTCTCGTCGGACGCGATGGTCCGTACAAGCGTGCGATTCGCTGAAAACCGTACCGCTCGCTTACTACCGGCCGGTTTCCCCAGGCCGCTTACCAGCGGGGTAGGGCACGCGGTATCCTCGAAGGATCATGCAGCGGGCACTTCTTCTCGGCCGCCGCGACGGGTTCTGATACGGACCGGCTCCCGTCGCGGGGTTCCAACGCGCCGGTCGACCCGCTCCCACCAGGGAATCCACCTCACCCACGGAGAAACTTGCATGTCCTCGGCTGACGCATTCGTATCCGCTTCGCGCACCATCACGGCCCCCGGCAAACCCGCACCGGCCGACCAGCCCGCCTGGAACCACCAGAAGAACTCGTCGATGCCGTCGTTCCGGTACCGGCCCTTCGCCGAAGAGGTCGAGCCCATCTCGGTGCCCGACCGCACCTGGCCCGACAAGATCATCGATCGCGCGCCCGCGTGGTGTGCCGTCGACCTGCGCGACGGCAACCAGGCCCTCATCGACCCGATGAGCCCGGCCCGCAAGCGCCGCATGTTCGACCTGCTCGTCCGGATGGGCTACAAGGAGATCGAGGTCGGGTTCCCGGCCGCCAGCCAGACCGACTTCGACTTCGTCCGCGAGATCATCGAGGACGGGGCGATCCCCGACGACGTCACCATCCAGGTCCTGACCCAGTGCCGCGCCGAGCTGATCGAGCGCACCTTCGAGGCCTGCAACGGCGCCCCGAACGTGATCGTGCACTTCTACAACTCCACCTCCATCCTGCAGCGTCGCGTCGTCTTCCGCGCCGAGCGGGACGCGGTGAAGAAGATCGCCACCGACGCCGCCGCGCTGTGCCTGGAGATCGAGAAGAAGTACCCGGACACCGCCTGGCGCTACGAGTACAGCCCGGAGTCCTACACCGGCACCGAGCTGGACTACGCCCGTGAGGTCTGCGACGCGGTCTCCGAGATCATCGCGCCGACCCCGCAGAAGCCGCTGATCATCAACCTGCCCGCGACCGTCGAGATGGCCACGCCGAACGTGTACGCCGACTCGATCGAGTGGATGCACCGCAACCTGGCCCGCCGCGACTCGATCGTGCTGTCGCTGCACCCCCACAACGACCGTGGCACCGCCGTCGCGGCCGCCGAGCTGGGCTACCAGGCCGGCGCCGACCGCATCGAGGGCTGCCTGTTCGGCAACGGCGAGCGCACCGGCAACGTCTGCCTGGTCACCCTGGGCATGAACATGTTCTCCCGCGGCATCGACCCGCAGATCAACTTCTCCGACATCGACGAGGTCCGTCGCACGGTGGAGTACTGCAACCAGCTGGCCGTGGCCGAACGTCACCCCTACGGCGGCGACCTGGTCTACACCGCGTTCTCGGGCAGCCACCAGGACGCCATCAACAAGGGCCTGGACGCGATGAAGGCGGCCGCCGACGCGCAGAACGCCGACGTCGCCGACATCACCTGGGAGGTCCCGTACCTGCCGATCGACCCGAAGGACGTCGGCCGCACCTACGAGGCCGTCATCCGGGTGAACTCGCAGTCCGGCAAGGGCGGCGTCGCCTACATCATGAAGACCGACCACGGTCTGGTGCTGCCGCGCCGGCTGCAGATCGAGTTCTCGCAGGCGATCCAGGCGATCACCGACGGTGAGGGCGGCGAGGTGACGCCCAAGGAGATGTGGGACGTCTTCGCCACCGAGTACCTGAACCCGATCCTGCCGCTGGAGCGGATGCGCCAGAAGGTGACCGCGTCGGAGACCGACGGTGGTGTCGACACCATCGTCGCCACGGTCAAGGTCGACGGCGTCGAGCAGGAGATCACCGGGTCCGGCAACGGCCCGCTGGCCGCGTTCGTCGACGCGATCGCCACCGTCGGCTTCGACGTGCGGGTGCTCGACTACAGCGAGCACGCCATGTCCGCCGGTGACGACGCGCAGGCCGCCGCCTACGTCGAGGTCGCGATCGGCGACAAGGTCGTGTGGGGCGTCGGCATCGCCACCTCCATCACCACCGCGTCGCTGCGGGCCGTCGTCTCGGCGGTCAACCGGGCCGCCGCACGCTAGTTCGCCGACACGAAGGCCGGGCCCGCAGCACGCGGACCCGGCCTTCGCCGGTTGTGCACACTGCCGAAAGGGCTGTGGACAACTCGGGCCCGACCGGTCGGCTTCGGTACGGATCTACCGGTTGAGCTGCGCGCATGCCCGCTCACAGCCGCTCCGGAGCCTGCCGCCCCCGGCGCGCGGAAATTAGCACCGTGCTAGCGTTTTGGTGCACATTCAGCGCCGAGCTTCCTGCTCGTTCATCGGGCAAAGTGGGGGAACTGTGACCAACAACGACCATAATCCGACGTCTCCGCCCTGGCTGCAGAGTCCGTCGGCTGAGACGGCCGACGCTGCGTCCGGATCCGCCGGAGTGCAGACGGCCACCGACGACGACCTCGAGCCGACAGGCGCCGCGGGCGAGCAGGCAGACGAGCCCGCCGAGCCGCAGCCCGCCGAGGCGGCCGTGGCCGAGCCGCAGGCCGGACTCGCCGAGCAGACGGTGTTCCAGCCGGGTGGATTCGTGCCAGGCCCCTTCGCGCCGAGTCAGTATCCAGGAGCGCCCGATTCGTACCAGAGCGGTGGCGCGCATCCGGTGGCGCACGGCCCCGAGCAGCAGCCGTGGCCGGGTCAGCCCGGCCCGGGCGCCGAGCAGCCGTGGCCCGGTCAGCCCGCCCCCGGCGCCGAACAGCCGTACCCCGGTCCGCAGGCGACCGGTGAGCAGCCGTATCCCGGCGCTCCCGGCCCGTACCCGGGCGCGCCCGAGCAGCCGCAGTTCCCCGGGCCCGAGCAGCAGCCCCAGGGACCCCAGTCCGAGCCCATCTACAGCTGGGCGCCTCCACCGCCGCCGATGTACCAGCCGCCGATGCAGGGCGGCATGCCGCCCGGTCAGCCGGGGCAGCCGGGTCCGCTCGGCCCGCCGCCCGGTCAGCCGCAGTGGCAGGGCGGGCCTGCGCCGCAGCATCAGCCGTTCCAGCCGCAGCACGTGCCCGCCCCCGGTCAGCCCGGCCATTCGGTCAACGACCTGAACCTGCTCAAGCGGGCCCGCAAGGCGCCGCGCAGCGGATGGCGGCGCGCCGTGCACAAGGCCTCCGGCGGCATGATCAACCCGGGTGAGTCGGCGGCCGACGTCGTCCACCGCGATCTCGCCGAGCGGGTCAACCAGCCGGTCCGCGGCGACTACCGGATCGCGATCCTCTCGCTCAAGGGTGGCGTCGGCAAGACCACCACCACGGTCGGTCTCGGTTCCACCTTCGCCTCGCAGCGCGGCGACCGCGTCATCGCGATCGACGCCAACCCCGACCTGGGCACCCTCGCCCACCGGGTGCCGCGGCAGACTCGCTCGACGGTGCGCAACCTGCTCGAGGACCAGAACATCACCCGCTACTCGGATGTGCGCGCGCACACCTCGCAGGCCCCGAGCCGACTGGAAGTGCTTGCCTCCGAGCAGGACCCGGCCGTGTCGGAAGCCTTCAGCGAGGCCGATTACCGCAAGGCGATCGGCATCCTGCAGTCGTTCTACAACATCATCCTGACCGACTGCGGCACCGGCCTGATGCACTCGGCGATGTCCGGCGTGCTGGACATGGCGAGCTCGCTGGTGCTGGTCACCTCGCCCGCGATCGACGGTGCGCGCAGCGCGTCGGCGACGCTGGACTGGCTCGACCACCACGGCTACAGCAAGCTCGTCGAGCGCACCGTCGTCGTCGTGAACGCCTCGCGTCGTGGCGCGTCGACGGTCGACCTGGACCAGCTGCGCAAACTGTTCCTCGACCGCACCCGCGCCGTGCAGATCGTCCCGTTCGACGATCACCTGGCCGAGGGCGCCGAGATCGACCTCGAGCTGGTCAGCAAGCCGACCAGGCGCGCGCTGCTCGAACTGGCCGCCATGGTCGCCGACGATTTCGGCTACCACGGACAGCAGCAGGGCCAGCAGTACCCGCCGCAGGGTCAGCCCTACCCGGGTCAGCCGTACCAGCCGGGGCAATTCTGAGATAGCCGAAGGTCGTGGGGGGAACATGTCCGAGGTCGATGCCGCGCGCCATCTCGCCGACGTGGCGGCGGGCGCGGGGCTCGGTAACCACCGGGCGGCCTACACACCGGCCGTGGTGGCGTGGAGCCGGATTCGTGTCCTCGGGATCGTGGCCGGTGTCGCGCTCGCGACAACCGCGCTGGCCTTCGTCATCGATCAGGCCGGGATCGCCTGGATCACCGGGCTGACCGCGATCGGCACGGGGTTCGGGTTCGTGCTGGCCACGGCGCAGGCGTGGTGGCACGAACGCGAGACCGTGGGCAACCGGCTCGCCGTCTACGACCACGGTTTGGTCGCGGTGGTGGGCGGGCGCACCAGCGTCGCGCGGTTCGACTCGACGACGGTGCGGCATAAGATCGTCGGCGAGCACACCGACGGTGGCCCGATCATCACCGTCCATACCTACACGCTGACCGATCTCGCCGGTCAGCCTTTCGTGCTCGACAGCTCGTTCATCCAGGCCGAGCAGTGGGGCCGGTGGATTCAGCAGGCCGTCACCGCGGCCCAGCTGCCGCGGGCGCTCGCGGCGGTGCGGGCCGGTCACCGCCTCGGCTTCGGCGACATCTGGCTGACCGCGAACGAGATCGGCGCGCGCAACAAGAGCGTGCCGTGGCACCAGGTACAGGGCCTGCGGACGGTCTCGGGCTACGCCGAGATCGCCGTCGAGGGCGCGTGGTTCGGGCTGAACTCGACCTCGATCGCCGATATCCCCAACTTCTTCGTCCTGCGCGCGCTGGTCGATCGGCTGCGCGCGTCGGTCAGCTCGCGCTGACCTGCCCGGCCGCGGCCTCGAAGGCGTCGAGCACCGCGGCGATGGCGGGCCGCCGGTGCGCCTGTGGCCGGGTGAGCAGTTCGTACACCCGGGCCGCGCGCACCCCCGCCAGCCGCAGTACCGACAGCCCGGGATGCGCGACCGCGAAGCGGGGCATCAGCGCCACGCCGTAGCCCGAGGCCACGAGCGTCTCGATGACCCGGAACTCATTGAGCCGCTGCGCGATCCGCGGCCGCACCCCGGTGATGGTGGCGATCGACTCGAGCACGTCGTCGACGGGGAATCCGCCGCGCACGCTCACCCACGTCTCGTCGGCCAGTTCCTCGGGGCGGACCGCCTGCCTGCCCGCGAGCGGGTGCGTCGCCGCGACGACGACGTCGATCGGCTCTCGCATCAGCACCCGCGCCGAGAGCCGTGGACCGGCGGGCGAGGGCGCGCGTTCGTCGCGATGGGTGAGCACGATGTCGTAGTCGGCCAGCAGTTTGGGCGCTGCCGACGGCGGTAGGTCCTCATCGCCCGCGACGATCCGCACGCCGCTGTCGGACAGCGCGGTGAGCACCGGCGGCAGCAGCAGCGCGGCGCCGGAGGGGAACGACGCCACCCTGACCTGCCCGCGCGGCGAGCCGCGGTAGTGCGCCATCTCGGCGGTCGCGCGCTCCATCGCGGCGAGCACATCGTCGGCGCGCAGCACCAGTGCCTGGCCGGCGTCGGTGAGCCGCACCCGTCGCCCGTCCGGCTCGAGCAGCGCGACGCCCGCTTCCCTGGCGAGCACCTTCAGTTGCTGTGACACCGCCGAGGGCGTCATCGACAGCGCTTCGGCGACGGCGGCGACCGTCCCGCGATCGGCCAGCTCGCGCAGAATTCGCAGTCGGTCGATGGAAAACATGAAGTAAATCTACTTTATTGATCCACTTTTATTCGATTGTGCTGATGCTTCGCCGAACGCACGATTAGCACTGTGACCACCCGCGACCGCCTGCTCGGACTGACCGTCGTCGTGCTCTGGGGCCTGAACTTCCTGGCCATCCGAATCGGCCTCGATCATTTCCCGCCGTTCTTCTTCGCCGCGCTGCGGTTCGCCGTCATCGCGATCCCCGTGCTCGTCTTCATTCCCCGCCCCGCCGTGCGCGTCCGCTGGCTGCTGCTCTACGGCACCGGCTTCGGCATCCTGCAGTTCGCGTTCCTGTTCACCGCGATGCGCATCGGCATGCCGACCGGGCTCGCCTCGCTGGTGCTGCAGTCCTCCGCGCCGTTCACGGTGGTGCTGGGCGCGGTGCTGCTGCGCGAGCGGCTGCGGCCGGTGCAGGTCGCGGGGCTGGCGGTGGCGGTACTCGGCATGATCGTCATCGGCGCCGATCGGCTGGCGCACGCCACGTTGCTCCCGGTGCTGCTGACGCTGGCGGGCGGGCTGGGGTGGGCGTTCGGCAATATCGGCGCGCGCCAGGCCGGCGCCGACTCCCCCGGATTCGATCCGCTGCATCTGACGCTGTGGATGTCGGTGATCCCGGTGCTGCCGCTGCTGGCGCTGTCGATGGCTGTCGAGGGGCCTGACACCGGTTTCCGCGCGCTCGGCGGCGCGGTCTCCTCGACCGCCGGGCTCCCCGCGCTGGCCGCGCTCGCCTATATCGCGATCCTCGCGACAGTCTGCGGATCGGGCCTGTGGACGTATCTGATGAGCCGCTATCCGGCGGGCACGGTGGCGCCGTTGTCGCTGCTCGTCCCGGTCGTCGGCATCGGCGCGGCCTGGGTGGCGCTCGACGAGCAGCCGTCGGTGGCCGCACTCGTCGGCGGGGCGATCGTGATCGCGGGTGCCTTCGCCGCGACGACCACCCGGCGGGTGCGCGGGATTGCGGATCCGGTTCCCGGCCGCGGCCTGGTTCAGGTCTGACGTCCAATTCAGCGCACAATCGCGCAGGCTCTGGCTAGCATGTGACCGATCGCGCGATGCGTTTTCCGCGCGACCGGTCGGTTTCGAGCTCGGGCGAACGACATGCAGGTCGCAACAGCCAGGTCTTCGCCGCGCTCTAGAGTGATAGCAAATCGCAGGCAATAACTCGAGCAAGGCAGCTGAACAGCATATGGCGCAACGGTGGCCCGTCTCGCGGAGAACATTTCTCCGCGGCACAGTCGCAGCGGGGGTGGTATCGGCAGGGGCCGTGGCGGGCACGCCGGGTGTTGCGCTGAGCGCGCCTCCCGGCCGCCGGGTCGCGGTCCTCGGCGGCGGCGTCGCCGGGCTGACGGCCGCGCACGAGCTGGCCGAACGCGGTTTCGAGGTCACCGTCTACGAGGCCAGGGCCTTCGGCGGCAAGGCGCGCAGCGTGTCGGTGCCGGGCACCGGCCGCGACGGCAGGCCCGATCTGCCCGGTGAGCACGGCTTCCGCTTCTTTCCCGGCTTCTATCAGAACCTGCCCGACACCATGCGCCGGATCCCGGTCGCCGGCAATGCCGACGGCGTGTGGAGCAACCTGCTCACCGTGCCGGAAGCCAGGTTCTCCCGCCGCGACACCGACGACATCCTGCTCGCCCTGCCCGACGGCTTCACCAACCCGAACACCCATCCGGACGCGATCCGGGAAACCCTGGCCGCCACCATCTCGACGATGACGAAGATGCCGCCCGCCGAGGTCGCGTACTTCGCCAACCGGCTGCTGGTATTCAACAGCAGCTGCGACGCCCGCCGCTTCGGCCAGTGGGAGCACACCTCCTGGCAGGACTTCGTGCACGGGCACGAGCGCTCGCACGAGTTCCGCGCGATCGTCTCCCGCTCGCTCACCAGCATCATGGTCGCGGCCAAGGAGGACCTGGCCAGCACCCGCACCATCGGCAGCATGGGCGAGCAGTTCCTCGGCAATCCGCTCGGCCTCGGCAACGACGGCGGCCTGGACCGGGTGCTGAACAACGCCACCAATATCGCCTGGATCGACCCGTGGGTGCAGCACCTGCGCGGACTCGGCGTGCGGTTCGAACTCGGCGCGCGCGTCGAGGAACTCGTCGTGCGCGACCAGCGCATCGGCGCCGCGCGGATCACCGACGCCGGCGGCGCCCGCACCGTCGAGGCCGACTATTTCGTCACCGCGCTGCCGGTCGAGCAGGCCCGCAAACTCTGGTCACCGCGGGTACTCGAACTGGCCCCGGAACTGGCGGCGACCGATCGCCTGTTCGTCGACTGGATGAACGGCATCCAGATCTATTTCCGTTCCCCACTGCATATTTCGCGCGGCCATACCGCGTTCGTGGATTCACCGTGGTCGCTCACCTCGATCAGCCAGAACCAGTTGTGGACCCACAAGCTGAATACGTTCGGCGACGGATCGGTGGCCGACTGTCTGTCCGTCGACATCTCCGACTGGAATACCCCCGGCATGCTCTACGGCAAGCCCGCCGTGGAATGCACGCACGAGGAGATCTTCCGCGAGGTCTGGGCCCAGCTCGCCGCGCACCTCAACGACCGCGAACAACTGCTGCGCCCCGCCGACGTCCATTCCTGGTTTCTCGATCCGGGGATCACCTGGCAGGGCAGCCGGAACGCGAATGCCGATCCGTTGCTCATCAATACCGCGGGCTCCTGGGACGCACGACCGGAGCCGCACGGATCGATCGAGAATCTGTTCCTGGCAGGCGATTACGTGCGCACCGATGTCGACCTGGCGACCATGGAGGGCGCCAACGAATCGGCGCGCGCCGCGGTCAACGCGCTGCTCGACGTCTCGGGCTCATCGGCCCAGCGCTGCCGCACTTTCCGGCTGCGCCGCACGCCGGAACTCGAGCCGCTGCGGGTGATCGACGCCGATCGCTACGCTCGGGGATTGCCCAATATGTTCGACGAATAGTTGTGAACTGTTAGAACGACCAGAACGCGCGTTGCTTCTGTGTCCGGTTCCGCCGACAATAACGACCGTCTGTTCGAAACTTGGTGTTAGCGGGGGGATTTCTGGTGAATCTGCGCGTGCTCGGCTCGATCGCGGTAGCGGCGGCGGTGCTGGCCGGCTGCGGTCCGGCCGGTCCGCCCGGAATCGAATTCGGCGCGGCCGCTCCGGACAGCCGACCGATCCCCGTGACACTGCCCGCCACCGTCGAGAATTGGCCCGACGCCTGCGCGGTGCTCACCGACGCCGAGATCACCGCGATCCTGCCGCAGGCCACCCATCTGAAACGCACACCGCAGACCGTGCAGCTCGTCGACGAATCGGTGCGCAATATCGCCCAGGGCGGTTGCCTGTTCACCTTCGATCTGCCCGACCGGCCCGCGTCCTCGGGCAATACCAAGATCACCGTGATGTTCTCCTCGGTCGGCGAGGAATCCGCCGTCACCGCCTACTACGCCGATATGAAGCGCTTCACCGGCGATCCGGTGGCCCCGGCCGAGTGGGGTGCCACCGAATGCACCTACGGCAAGATCATCGAATCCACCGTGGCCTGTCATCGGGGGAATTTCGCGTTCGCGGTCAGCGGCGACTCCTCGGTCAGCGGCCTGGACAACTCCGCGCGCTTCCAGATCTGGCGCGACGAGGTCACCGCCGAGATCGTCCGCACCCTCGTCGCGCGAATGAGCTGACCCCCCGCTCGATCATCCGGCTCACGCCACCGGCGCGAATGAGCTGACCCCCGCTCGATCATCCGGCTCACGCCACCGGCGCGAATGAGCTGACCCCCCGCTCGATCATCCGGCTCACGCCACCGGCGCGAATGAGCTGACCCCCCGCTCGATCATCCGGCTCACGCCACCGGCGCGGATGGGCTGACGTAGCTCACACCGCTCCCGCACGCGGCCCGCGACCGCGCGCACATAGACTCGCGGCGTGGCAGACATCTCGGTGCGTGGGCGCCTGGCTTTGCGAGCGGCGGCGGCAGCGTCGTGGGCTTCGCAGAAGGCGGGCCGCGGCAAGGGTTCGATGATCGGCGGCCTGATCGCGCTGAAGATCGATCCGACGATCATGACCCAGCTCGGTCGCGGCAGGCGGACGGTGTTGATCACCGGCACCAACGGCAAGTCGACCACCACCAGGATGACCACCGCCGCGCTCGGCACGCTCGGCCAGGTCGCCACCCAGGCCGACGGCGCCAATATGGACGCGGGCATCGTCGCCGCGCTGAGCGTGCACCAGGGAGTGCCGCTGGCCGCGATCGAGGTCGACGAGCTGCATCTGCCGCACGTCAGCGACGCGCTCGACCCGGCCGCCGTGGTGCTGCTGAACCTGAGCCGCGACCAGCTCGACCGGGTCGGCGAGATCAACATGATCGAGCGCAAGCTCCGCGCCGGACTGGCTCGTCATCCGAACACCGTCGTCATCGCCAACTGCGACGACGTGCTGGTGGCCTCCATCGCCTACGACCACCCCCGTGTGGTGTGGGTGTCGGCGGGCAGCGGCTGGGCGGTCGACGCGACGAGCTGTCCGCGCAGCGGCGAGCCGATCGTCTGGGAGGGCGAGAACTGGCGCTCGACCGGCGCCGACTTCCATCGCCCGCAGCCGGATTGGTGGCTCGAGGGCGACGACCTGTGCGGCCCCGACGGTTTCCGCGCACCCCTGCACCTGGCGCTGCCCGGTCGCGCGAATCGCGGCAACGCGGCGCAGGCCGTCGCCGCCGCGGTCGCGATGGGCGCCGAGCCGACGAAGGCGACCGACGCGACCGGCACCGTGCGCGAGATCGCGGGCCGCTACCGCACCGTCACCGTCGGTCCGCACGACGCGCGGCTGCTGCTGGCCAAGAACCCGGCCGGCTGGCAGGAGGCACTGTCGATGATCGAGCCGACCTCGGCCGGGCTGGTGATCGCGGTGAACGGGCAGGTGCCCGACGGCGAGGACCTCTCGTGGCTCTGGGACGTGCGGTTCGAGCACTTCGAGGGCGTGCAGGTGGTGGCCGCCGGCGAACGCGCCACCGATCTGGCCGTGCGCCTGACCTACGCCGGGGTCGAGCACACCCTGATCCCCGACCCGCTGCGCGCCATCGCCTCCTGCCCGCCCGGGCACGTCGAGGTGCTGGCCAACTACACCGCGTTCCGCGATCTCAACCGTGACCTGGAGGCACGCCCATGAGCGAGTCGACCATTCGTATCGGCCTCGTCCTGCCCGACGTGATGGGCACCTACGGCGACGGCGGCAACGCGCTGGTGCTGCGCCAGCGCCTGCGCATGCGCGGCTACGACGCCGAGATCGTCGAGATCACCCTGGCCGACCCCGTGCCGGACTCGTTCGACATCTACACCCTCGGCGGCGCCGAGGACTCGGCCCAGCGCCTCGCCACCCGCCACCTGCAGAAGTACCCAGGACTGCAGCAGGCCGCCGCCAAGGGCGCGCCCGTGCTCGCGATCTGCGCCGCCATCCAGGTGCTCGGCAACTGGTACGAGACCTCGGCCGGCGAGAAGGTCGACGGCGTGAGCCTGTTCGACGTCACCACCTCGCCCCAGCACACCCGCGCCATCGGCGAGGTGACGACCACCCCCGTCCTCGACGGCCTGTCCGCCCCGCTGACCGGTTTCGAGAACCACCGCGGCGGCACCCTGCTCGGCCCCGACGCCGCCCCGCTGGCGAAGGTCACCCGCGGTGTCGGCAACGGCGTCGGCGACGGCACCGAAGGCGTCGTCCAGGGCTCGGTCATCGGCACCTACCTGCACGGCCCCGCCCTGGCCCGCAACCCCGAACTCGCCGACCTCCTCATCGCCCGAGCCCTCGGCATCTCCCCCACCGACCTCGCCCCCCTCGACCTCCCCGAGGTTGACCGCCTCCGCCGCGAGCGCCTGCGCGCCTAGCGGCTCGTCAGCACGGCAGCGAATCGACCTCGTAGCGCAGGCAGTACGGGTTCCGGGTGACGAGCGTCAGCTCCTCACACCGGGCCTGCGCGACCAGGATCCGATCGAACGGATCACGATGGATCGACGGCAGCCGCGCGGCTTCGATGGTGTGCCGCGCCTCGATCGCCCGCCATGCCGCCTCCTCGGCCAAGAGGTCAGTCCGGTGATTCGGGGCTGTCCACCGACTTCGCCCACAGCCGTGCGCAACCGGGATTCGGCGTGCTTCGCGGCGAACGCCTGAGCCTCAGTCCGCCGCGGCGACCGCCGCCTTCGGCTGCCGACGGGTGATGAGGTAACCGAACGCGGCGGCGAGCGGGAACATCAGGATGCCGTAGATCGCGGCGGGCACCGCCATCTCGGTGCTGTCCAGGACGCTCACCGCGATGGTGATCGCGATCGTGCTGTTGTGGATGCCGACCTCCATCGAGCAGGCGATGGCCTGCCGGTCCGGCACCCCGAGCAGGCGCGGCAGGAAGTATCCGACGGTCAGGCTGATCAGGCAGAACAGCACGGTGATGCCGCCGACCTGCGCGAACGACTCGGTGAGGGTGTCGGATTCGGTGGCGACCGTCCCGAGGATCACCAGGAGCAGGGTCACCGCCGAGCCGATCCGCACCGGGCGGTCCATCCGGTCGGCGAACGCCGCCGAGGAGCGGCGCACCAGCATGCCGATCGCCACCGGGACCAGCACGATCGCGAACACCTGCACCACCTTGCCGAACTGCAACCCGAGCGAGCCGCCCTCGGCCGGGTCGAAGTAGCCGATCGCGAAGTTGGTCACCAGCGGCACGGTGGCGACGGCGATGATCGAGTTGACCGCGGTCAGCGACACGTTCAGCGCCACATCGCCGCGGAACAGATGGCTGAACAGATTCGCCGTCGTCCCGCCCGGCGAGGACGCCAGCAGCATCACCCCGACCGCCAGGATCGCGGGCAGATCGAACAGCAGGACCAGCCCGAAGGCGACCACGGGCAAAGCGATCACCTGGCACAGCAGCGCGATCGCGACGATGCGCGGGCTCTTGGCGATCCGGGTGAAGTCGGCGACGGTGAGCGAGAGTCCCAGACCGAACATGATCACGGCCAAGGCCAGCGGCAGTCCGACGGAAACCAGGGGTGAGTTCATAGCAATCCTCATCGAGCGGCCCGGGCGCACCGGGTTTGAGACTCATGCGTCTCAATGAGAGAGGATAGCCAGCTGTGATCCAGGTCGCAGTGAAACTGCCGGAATTACGCGACCACGGCGGTGGAGTCGCTGCGCTCGCACAGCTCGTGGACGAAGCGCATCTTCTCCAGGACTCGGTCGGGCAGCACGAAGGGATAGAGGTCATCGTGGCCCATCGACCGGTTGACCATGTTCAGCGACCAGGCCAGCGGCAGCCACAGTTCGATGATCTTGTCGTACCCCGCCCGTCCGACCTGCGGACGATCCAGGGTGGCGCCCGCAGGCGCGAAGCCGAAGGCGGCGGCGGTGTCGAGGGTGTCGCGGATGTGCAGATAGTGCGCGAACGTCTCGGCCCAGTCCTCCGCGGCGTGCATGGTCGCGTAGGACGAGACGTAGTCGCTCTCCCAGCCGGACGGCGCGCCCTGGGAGTAATGCCGGTTCAGCGCCTCCTGGTAGTCGGCGTACGGGTCGCCGAAGAGCTCCCGGAACCGTTGCAGCGCTTCGTCTCCGGCAACCAGCACGGTGAAGTAGTAGTGCCCGATCTCGTGCCGGAAATGGCCGAGCAGGGTGCGGTACGGCTCGGCCATCTCGATCCGCAGCTGCTCGCGGTGCGGGTCGTTCGCCTCGGCCAGATCGAGGGTGACGACACCGTCCATGTGACCGGTCAGCACGTCGTCGGTCCGGCTGGAGAGCAGGTCGAAGGCCAGGCCATGGGCGGGGTCGGCCTCGCGGCCGACGATCGGCAGCCCGAGTTCGACCAGTTCGAAGATCAGGCGGCGCTTGGCCGCCTCGGCCTCGGCGAAGGCCGCCAGCCCGTCGGCGTCGGCGTCGTTGGGCCTGGTCCGGGTGAGCGCGCACGACGCGCACAGCATCGGCCCCGAGGTGTGGCCGGTCGTCGAGACGAGCCAATTGCACTGCGCCACATGCAGGTTGTCGCACAGCCGGAACCGGTCGCCGTCGACGACGCCGCCCGCGTGATCGATCGCCGCGTCACCGGGCGGATCGCCGATCACCACCAGCGCGCGCTCGTCCAGGCTGAAGCCGAGCCTGCTCGAGCACGACAGGCAGACCGAGTTCTCGAAAGCCAGCTGCTGCCCGCAGTTGGGGCAGACGAAATCGCGCAAGGGACTACACCTCCACCGGGGCAACATCGACCGAGACCGTGATCGTGGACTGTTTGGCGTCGGTGTAGATGATGCCACGCAGCGGCGGAACATCCTGGTAGTCACGCCCCCACGCCACGGTGACATAGCGCTCGTCGGCGAATTGGTCGTTGGTGGGGTCGAAGGCGATCCAGCGGCCGGTGCGGTCGGTGGGGTCGGTGCCGGGCAGCCAGACCGCCGCCCACGCGTGGGTGGCGTCCACCCCGACCATGCGTTCCTTACCCGGCGGCGGATCGGTCGCGAGGTAGCCCGAGACGTAGCGGGCGGCCAGCCCCCGCGACCGCAGGCAGGCCGCGCCGATCCGGGCGAAATCCTGGCAGACGCCCTCGCGCGCGGCGAACACGTCGGCGACGCTGGTACTCACCGTGGTCGAGCCGGAGCGATACCGGAAGTCCTGGTTGATCCGGGTGTTCAGCTCGGTGACCGCCTCGAGCAGCGGCCTGCCCGCCGGGAAGCTCCGCGCGGCGTACTCGGCGACCTCCGGGGTGATCTCCGGCGGCAGCAGATCGAGGGTGAACTCGACCGCGAGCGGGCCGGTGGCGGTGACCGGCCGGGCCGCCTCCCACCCGACGTCGGCGCCCGCCATCGTCGCCGGGTGCTCGCCGTCGACGTCGACGAGGGATTCGCCGGTGACCTCGAGTCTCCGATGTTCCGATGTCACATGGAAATACGTGGTCGTGTTGCCGTAGACATCGGTGCCGATCGAGCGGTCCGAAGGCACCGGGTCGATATAGATGTCGTGCTCGAGCAGCCGCTGACCGGGGAACTCGCGCGGGGTCAGATACGCGCGGCCGTAGGAGCTGGTGACCTCGTCGGAGTAGCTGTAGGTGGTCCGGTGCACCACCCGGTAACGCCTGCTCATCCGACCATCCTGGTATTGCCCCACAGCGGCTGGATACCCAGCGGCACAGCGAGTTTGGTGGTCTCGAACGACTCCGACAGCTTGCGCAGCCGCAAGTGCACCCCCTCCAGCAGTTCCACCAGCTCCGTGCGCACACCCGCGGCGTCGGTGTGTTCGAGATCGGCCGGGTCGACCCGGCGCAGCATTCGCTGGGCGTCGGCGAGCAGCCGCTGCGAACGCGACGCGCCGGAGCCGCCGGGCAGCGCCTGGAAGTCGGCCTCGAGCCGGTCGAGCTGATACACCAGCGAGCGCGGATTGCCCGCGTCGAACAGCAGCAACCCGGCCAGCGCGGCGACATGGGCCGAACCACGGTGGCGGCGGCGGTAACTCACCGCCGACTCGGTCGCGACGAGCACCGAATCGGTGACCACCCGCTCCACCTCGGCCGGGCTGGCCTGTGCCAGCGCGGCATTGAGCAGCGAGGTCAGCGCGAGCCCGCGCTCGATCCGCTTGCCGATGTCCATGACGTACCAGCCGGTGTCGCGCACCATCGATTCCGCGCCGATCCCCGACAGCGACAGCAGCGCGGCCAGCGCCAGCGAATGCACCGAGGACAGCGCGGTCTCCTGTTCGGTATCGGCGCCGCGGAACTCGGCCAGCGCGCGGTCGAGGGCGCCGATGATCATCCAGGTGTCCCCGGAGAGCTGGTCACGCACGGCCCGGGCGGCCGAGCCGTAGTGGTCGACCGCGTAGGACAGCGATCCCGCCAGGTTCCGGTCGCCGGTGAGGGCGGACAGGTAGGCGAAGCCGTCGGCGGAGGCGCCCGCGACGGTGCGCCGGGCCGCGGTGGACCCGCCGTCCATCGGGCGGTTCGTGAACTGCCCCTGCTTCTGCCGCGTGCGTGGCACCTCGGATTCCCTGTCCGGCGGTGGTTCCGCCGTGCGATCGGCGGCGGTGCCGGTGGTGCGCAGCGCTCGCGCGAGCGCGCTCGTGCCCGCGCGCTCCCAGGGGGCGGCCGAGTCGTCGGAATCCTGTTCCACCGCAGCCGTATCGGCTTCCGCCTCGCCCGCGTCCGGCGGCGCGGTGGCACCGTCAGCGGATCGGGTGCCGTCGGCGGACGGGTCGCTTCCCGAGGTCGTGGCGGGTGACCTGCCGGCTGTGGTGGGGGAGGTCGGCGACTCCGCACCGGAGTCCGCCTCCTGCGCCACCCGGACCAGGGCTCCGACGGCACCGGTTCCACTGGGCAGCACGGATTCCGGCGCGTTCGTCCCGGTGGTCACCGACAGGGCGCGCATCAGGATCGGCAGTGCCTCGGCGCCGTCCAGCCAGGGCCGGTAGCGGTAGTCCTGGTAGACGTCGTGGGTCGCGGCGAGCAGGCGGACCACCGATTCGGCGCGTTCGCTGTAGCGGCCCATCCAGAACAGGTCGTTGAGCACACGCGGCGAGCTGACCGCCTCGACGACCGGCACGGCGCGACGCAGCCGCTCCTCGTGCGGCGCCTCGGCGCCGACCGCGGGCGCGGTCGCGGGCGCGGCCCGCACCCAGACATCCTTGGCCGCCACCTTGATCACGCTGCGCGTCGGCTCGAGCCGCATCCGCTGCTGGCCGAGCCCACCCGACATCGCGGTGTACCCGCCACGACGAGCCAGCGAGAACAACCGCATCCCGACCGGCGCGGGCTTGAGACCCGCCTCGCCTTCCACGGCGGGCGCCACGGAGAACTCCGCGGGTTCCTGGCCGACCCACTTCCACCGCTCGGCCTCGATCCGGGCGGCGAGTTCGGCGCGCTCGGCAGCGGCCAGGCTCGGCCCGAAGATGGTCGACCCGTCGACCGCCGAGCGAATCACCAGATCACCGATATGGGCGAGGAGATGCGAGCGTTCGGCGTCGTCGCCGCCCCAATAGGCGGGTGTCCCGTCGAGCAGCAGGTCGGCGCCGAGGACGGAGCGGGCGATCCGGGGCAGGAACGCGCTCAGCGCAGGCGATTCCAGCAAGCCGGAGCCTAGCGTGTTGACCACCGTGACCGCGCCCCGGCGCAACACCTCGACCAGACCGACCACGCCGAGGCGCGAATCCGGCCGCAGATCCAGCGGATCGGAGAACTCCGCGTCCACGCGGCGCAGCACCACGTCGACCCGTTCCAGACTGCCGAGCGAGCGCATCCACAGCGCGCCGTCGCGAACTACCAGGTCGGCGCTCTCGACCAGCGGGAAACCGAGCATCTGCGCGAGATAGGCCTGGTCGAAAGCGGTTTCGGAGTGCGAGCCGGGGCTCAGCACCACGACCACCGGCTCCTCGCCGTCGGCCAGTTCCGGCGCGGCCTCCGCCAGCATCAACCGCATGGCCCGCGCGAACGGGGTGAGCGGGCGCGGTCCGGCGTGCTCGAACGCCTCGGGAATGGCCGAGGCCACCACGCGTCGATCGGCCAGCGCGTACCCGGCGCCGGAGGGCGCCTGCGCCCAGTCGGCCAGCACCCGGAACTGGCCGTCGCTCCAGCGGCTGATGTCGCAGGCGTGCAGGAACAGCTGGTGCGTGCCGGGAATGGTGATGCCGTGCGCCGCCCGCACGTAACCCGTACTGCCGAAGACGATCTCCGGTGGCAGCAGGCCCGAGCTCAGCAGCCTGCGTGGGCCGTAGACATCGGTGAGCACCTCGTCGAGCACGAGCGAGCGCTGGACCAGACCTGTCTCCAGCCGGGTCCAGTCGTCGGCGGAGACCAGCAGCGGGATCGGATCGAGCCGCCAGGGCATCGGGGTCGCCGTGTCGTCACCGAGGCCGACCTCGGTGTAGGTGACGCCGTCGTCCTCGATCTGCCTGCGCACCCGGTGATCGATCCGGCCGAGCCCGCCGGTGCCCTGGTCGACGAAGTCGGCCGAGAGCTCCGACCACATCGACCGCACGCGGCCGCGCCCGTCGACCAATTCGTCGTAATAGCCCTGCGTCGGCCGGCCGCACTCGTCGAAGCGCGATCCCGCCTTGCTCTCGGCCCGATACCGCGCGAACTGCTCGGCCACCTGCGCGCGCACGCCCGGTGCCGTCCGGTTCCCGTCCCGTAGCGCCTCGTCGCGCTGTGTCACCGAGCCGACCTCGCTTCCTGTTGTTGCCTACCGGCCGCCGGTCGCGCCCCACACGGTTCGCGCGCGACGTAGATCCAGGATGCCCGGTGCACCGACATCGGTCGACTGCGCCGCGATCTTCGCACGGAGTTCGGCCGGGTCGATCGGATTCACGGTGTGTCCCGCCGCCTCGAAGCGGCGGTTGCGCCGCGACTGAGCCGCCACCGCGTTCACCGGGACGTCGTCGAACGCGCGGCCGCCGGGGTGCACGACGTGATAGGTGCAGCCGCCGTGCGAGAGCCCGGTCGCCGCGTCGACCAGGTCGAACACCAGCGGCGCGTCCACGGTGATGGACGGGTGCAGAGAGTTCGGCGGCTGCCAGGCGCGATAGCGCACGCCGGCGACCTGCACGTCCGCCTTGTCGGTGGTCAGCAGGGGCACCGGCATGCCGTTGCAGGTCACCACGTATCGGCCGCGATCGGCGCCGACCACCCGCACCTGCAACCGCTCCACCGAGGAGTCGACGTAGCGGGCGGTGCCCTGACCGGTGGTCTGCTCACCGAGGGTCAGCCACGGTTCGATCGCGCCGCGCAGTTCCAGTTCGACATCGCCGATCACCGCGGTCCCGATCCGCGGGAACCGGAACTCGGTGAACGGGTCGAGCCAGCTGGTGTCGAAGTCGATGCCGTGCGCGCGCAGGTCGGCGGCCACCTCGGCGATATCGCTCATCAGGAAGTGCGGCAGCAGATAGCGGCCGTGCAGGTTGGCGCCGTGGCGCAGCAACGGCGCCCGGTAGGGCTGGTCCCAGAACATCACGACCAGGCCACGCACCAGCAGCGACTGCACCATCGCCATCTGGAAGTGCGGCGGCATCTCGAAGCCGCGCAGTTCCAGCAGGCCGAGCCTGCCGCGCGCGGAATCGGGACTGTAGAGCTTGTCGATGCAGAACTCGGCGCGGTGGGTGTTGCCGGTGAGATCGGTCAGCAGGTGGCGCAGCGCGCGGTCGATATGCCAAGGAGCGGATTGGATCTCGGCCGGGGTGGCGTCGCCGATCGCCTGTTCGGCGGTGAGCCGGGCGATCTCGGCGAAGGCGATCTCCAGTTCGTAGAGCGCGTCCTCGCGGCCTTCGTCGGCGCGCGGCGCCTGCGAGGTCGGCCCGACGAAACGGCCCGCGAACAGGTACGACAAGGCCGGATGCCGCTGCCAGTAGGTCAACATCGACACCAGCAGATCGGGCCTGCGCAGCAGTGGCGAGCGCGCGGGCGTCACCCCGCCCAGGGTGATGTGATTGCCGCCGCCGGTGCCACCGTGGGTGCCGTCCACGTCGAACGACTCGGTGCTCAGCCTGGCCAGCCTGGCCTGCTCGTAGAGCGTGTCGAGCACCTCGGCCTGCTCGGCGAAGGAACTGGTCGGCATGATGTTCACCTCGATCACGCCGGGGTCAGGGGTGACCGAGAACGTCTGCAACAGTGGGTCGTTCGGCGGGGCATAGCCCTCGAGGACCACGGGCTGCCCGATCGCCACGGCGGCCGATTCGACCCGGGCGATCAGGTCGAGGAAGTCCGCCAGCTCGCTGACCGGCGGCAGGAACACATGCAACCGACCCTCGCGCACCTCGGCGACCAGCGCGGTCGTCGGCGTGAAATGCGCGGGCTCCACGGTCGCGGCTGGTTCGTCGCGCTCCGGGTCCAGCGGCCGCTGATACAGCGGATCGGCCTCGGGCAGCACCGGCGGCGACAGCCACGACACCGACCCGATCGGCAGCCGCAGGCCCGCGGGCGAATCACCGTCGGCGAGCACGATCCGGCCGGGGCCGTCCTCGTTGCGTCCCCGCCGCAACTGCCAATCGGCACTCGCCCAGCCCGCGCCGTCGGCCCGGCGATGAATCGGCAGCACGAAGGCGGCCGGTTCGTTGACGGCCTGATCCAGGCTCTCCACCAGCCGCTGCCGGACCTGCGGTGAATCCTGCTCGGGATCGATGTCGGCGGGCGGCGGATCACCGTACGGCGCGGACACGGTCGCGGCCAGGCGGGCCAGTGGGTCCTCGAAGGCGGGGCGGACCTGCCCGGCGGGCAACCCGAGCGTGTCGGCGATCCGCGCGACCAGCTCCCGCGCCGCATCGATATCGGCGGCCGGTTGCCGATCCGCCACCACCCCGGCCGCATTCAGCGGCTGCGTCTCGGCAGGCCGGACCCCCGCCTTCTTCCGCGCCCGCTTTCCCTTCTTCTTGTCCTTCTGCTTCTTCCCCTTCGCCGCCGGCGCCTCATCCGACCCGACCGACTCGGTCACTCCAGCAGCCTCGCCCAGACCCCCGGACTCGGCCAGTTCAGCGGCCTCAGCCAACCCCGCAGCCTCAGCCTCTGGTGTGAGCTCGGCCGGTTCGGCGGGGGCGTCGGTGCGCGCGGGCCCGACCGGGATCGCGCGCTGGGAGATCGGGGTCCAGGGGTTGGTGAGGAGGTCCTGGCGGTGCCAGATCGGTTCGCCGTCGGCGCGCCAGGCGATGGCGATCTCCCAGCGCGGCAACGGTTCGCCGGGATACCACTTGCCCTGGCGGTACTGGACGATGCCGGTGGGCGCGTAGATCGAGCGCAGGCGGTCGGCCAGGTCGACGGCGCGCTCGCGTTTGTGTGGACCGTCGGCGTCGGTGGTCCACTGGGCGCTCATCTGATCGTCGATGGAGACGAAGGTGGGTTCGCCGCCCATGGTCAGGCCGACGTCGGCGGCGGCCATCCGCTTGTCGATGGCCGCGCCGGAAGCGGTGATCCGTTCCCACTGGGAATCGGTGTAGGGCAAGGTGACTCGTGGGTCCTCGTGCACCCGACGCACCACATTGCTGAATTCGAGAGTGGCCTCGGTGATCCCGGTCGCGCCGGTGATCGGGGCGGCGGCACCGGGATGCGGGGTGGCCGCGAGCGGGATGTGCCCCTCTCCCGCGAACAGCCCGGAGGTGGGGTCCATGCCGATCCAGCCCGCGCCCGGCAGATACACCTCGGTCCAGGCGTGCAGGTCGGTGAAGTCGGCGCTGGGCCCCGATGGCCCGTCCAGCGACGGCGTATCCGAGGTCAACTGCACCAGGTAGCCCGAGACGAACCGGGCCGCCAGCCCGAGCTCGCGCAGGATGCCGACGAGCAGCCAGGCCGAGTCCCGGCAGGACCCCAGCTGGGTGCGCAGCGTGTGATCGGGCGACTGCACGCCCGGCTCCATCCGCACCGTGTAGTCGACGGTGTTGCGCAGCGCGTAGTTCAGCTCGACCAGGTAGTCGATCGAGCGGATCCGGCCCTGCGGGCGGTGCACCCGCACCCAGTCGTCGAGCAGCTCCCCCGGCCCCGAACCCGGCTCCCCCTCGTCGACCGGGCGCAGGTACGGCTCCAGGTCGGCGGCCAGCGCCGCCGGATAGGTGAACGGGAAGTACTCGGCGTAGTCCTCGACGAAGAAGTCGAACGGATTGACCACCTCGAGATCGGCGATCAACCCCACGGTGATCGACAATTCCTTGGTCGGTTCCGGAAACACCAGCCGCGCAACGAAATTGCCGAACGCGTCCTGCTGCCAGTTGATGTAGTGCGCGGCCGGCGACACCTGTAGCGAATACGCCTCGATCGGCGTCCGCGAATGCGGCGCCGGCCGCAGCCGCACCTCGTGCGGATGCACCTCGACGAGACGATCGAAGGAGTATGCGGTCCGGTGTTCGAGTGACACCTTGATGCCCATGCCCCCAGTTGACCACACACCACCGGCGCGGCGTGGCGTGACGAAACCGGAGTTTCCCGACGGGCATCAGGTCGAAACCCGCAGGCAACACTGCCGCACCAAAGGCTGCCGAACCAGCACGAACCGACCGACCCGTAGGCTGACCGGGTGAGCTACGACCACATCCTCCTGCCGTCCGGCGTCGCCACCTCCGTCGACGAAGTGGACGCGTATCTGGCTACCCAGGAAGGTCGGCCCGAGTCCGCGGAGATCGTCGAGATCGCGACCGAACTCAACGCCCGCAACGCCGAACTACCGGTGGACGACTCGTTCCTGAGCGTCGAATCGGTGGGCGGCGCGAACGGGACGACGCTCTACGTCCCCTCGCCGTACGACGCGATCGGCTTCGTCCGCCACCTGCTCTTCGACCTGGCCACCCCGCGCGGCTACGCGGTCTACGACCCACAGCTGACCTGGCTGATCGACCCCGCCGGGCACGTGCCGATCGCCGTCACTCACGGCGGCGCGGGCGAATTCCCGTATCTCACCGAGGAATTGGCGCGGCGCTGGGTCGCCGGGCTGGCCGACCCGAACCCGTATCTCATCGTCGAGCGCGGCGAGCAGCGCTACATCCAGACCTACCGTGACCCGAGCGGGCCGTACACCCTGGAATACCGCGACGGCTCCCCGGACCAGCACTTCGGCGCCACGCTCGACGATCCGGCGCAGGTCGCCGACATCATCTGGGCCTGGACCACCGAGGACCCCGCCGCGGGCAAGGGCGTGGACTGGACCCGCGTCGAGTTCTGAGCGCTAGAGCGCCCGCCGGCCCGACAGGGCGCGGCCCAGGGTCAGCTCGTCGGCGAATTCGAGGTCACCGCCCATCGGCAGGCCCGAAGCCAGCCGGGTGACGGTGAGCCCGGGGAAATCGCGCAGCATGCGCACCAGGTAGGTGGCCGTCGCCTCGCCCTCGGTGTTCGGGTCCGTCGCGATGATCACCTCGCTCACGTCGACGCCGTCGTCCTGATTGCCGATGCGGGTCAGCAGTTCCCTGATCCGCAGCTGATCGGGTCCGACGCCACTGAGCGGATCGAGCGCACCGCCGAGCACGTGGTAGCGACCACGGAACTCACGGGTGCGCTCGATCGCCTGTACGTCCTTGGGTTCCTCGACCACACAGATCATCGTGCGGTCGCGGCGCGGGTCGGCACAGATCCGGCACAGCTCTCCGTCGGCGACGGTGCCGCACGACACGCAGAACTGCACGCCGTCGCGCACCTTCTGCAACGCGGCCTGCAACCGGTCGATCTCCGGCGGCTCCACCTGCAACAGATGGAAAGCGATGCGCTGTGCGCTCTTCGGACCGACGCCGGGCAGCTTGCCCAGTTCGTCGATCAGATCCTGAACCGGCCCCTCATACATCAGAAGTCGGGCAGACCGGGCAGCGAACCGCCACCGAGCCCCTGCGAGAGCGGGCCGAGACGCTCGGCGGCCAGCTTCTGCGCGTTGGCCATGGCGTCGTTGATCGCGCCGATGACCAGGTCCTGCAGGCCGTCGACATCGGACGGGTCGACGATCTTCGGGTCGATCGTCAGCGCGACGACCTCACCGCTCACCTTGATGGTCGCCGCGACCAGACCGCCACCGGCCTGACCCTGCACCTCGGATTCGGCGAGCTCTGCCTGCGCCTGCATCACCGCCTGCTGCATCTGCTGGGCTTGGGCGAGCAGGGCCTGCATATCGAACTGACCACCATCGGGTTGCACAGCACGTCCTCTCCAGAAGTTTCGTCCGCGTCAAGCGTAGTCCTCACGCGCCGCCGGGATACTCCCACACCCGCCCCGGAGATGGCGCATACCGACCGTGCCGTTACCCGTGACCTGCCGGGTAACAGGTTGATTGCTGCCTGGTCGCAAGCGAACCCGCTCCAGATCGTTTGCCTAGGATCGAACGTGGTTCGGGACAGGGTTCGGCAATCCGAGGGAGAACTGATGAGTGTCATGCGCACGTCCCTGATCGCCACGGTGTTCACCGCCGTCGGCCTGCTCGTTCTGCCCACCTCGACCGCGTCGGCGGACTCGGGCGCGGCGGTCGCCGACTACGGCGGCGGCTGCGTCGTCGACCCCGGCAACTCCGCGGCGACCCTGGATTCGCTGCGCTTTCGCTGCAACGTCACCCAGCAGGATCAGATCTACCGCGACGCGCGGGCAGGCGCCGTGCCGACCGGCGTCACCAACGGCTGGCTGGCCCGGCCACCCCAATTCGCACCGATGGCGGCGGCGCTGTGGATCGGCAAGGTGTTCCGCACCGGACCCGACGGCGGCTCCCTGACCAACCGGGTGACCGGCGCGGGCATCGAGGCCTTCCCGGCCGATGTCTACCGGGCGCCGTCCATCCTCGACGGCGGCCCGGCCTGGGCCCTGAACTACGCGCCGTCGCCGACACCGCAGGTCTACGACGAGATCCGCGAGATCAGCCCGGGCGTCTGGTTCGGCTACTCGTGGTGGCGCGAAGGCGACTGGCCGCTGCTCGCGGCCTTCGTGCTCGCCCCCGCGTGAGTCGTTGTTGACCCTCCCCCCGCTGGAGGGTGTTGGCTGATCTCATGACAGCCACCGTGGCGATCGGCGAGTTCGCCCGCCTCACCCATTTGAGCGTCAAGACCCTGCGCTACTACCACGAGATCGAGTTGCTCGAGCCGGTCGCGGTGGACGCGGGCACGGGTTATCGACGGTATTCCACCGAGCAGGTGGACACGGCGCATCTGATCCGCAGGCTGCGCGATCTGGACATGCCGCTGCCCGACATCCGCACCGTGCTCGCCGCCGCCGAACCGGCCGACCGCGACGCCACCCTGCGCGCCCATCTGACCAGGATGGAAGCCGAATTGCAGCGGACCCGCGACGTGGTCGCCTCGCTGCGCGCGCTGCTCACCGTACCCGCGCCGCCCTTGCGGGTGGACTACCGGATCGAGCCCGCGTTCACCGCGCTCACCCTGACCGAATCGGTCGACCGCGACGCGATCGGGACATGGTGTGGCACCGCGTTCGAGCAGCTCTACACGAGCCTGCTCGCCGCGGGCGTGACGCCGGGTGGGGTCGCGGGCGCGACCTATTCGACCGAGTTCTTCACCGAGGCCACCGGCGCGGTCACGGCGTACGTGCCGCTGCCGCCCGGCGCGGACCCGACCCCGCCGAAGGGACTCGCGATCACCGAGTTCGCGGCCCGCCGCTTCGCCATCGCCGTGCACACGGGCGCGTTCGAGGACTTCGACCGCACCTACGGCGCGCTGGGCAGCCACGTCGCCGAGCACGACACCGTTCTTCCCGACGAACCGGTCCGCGAGCGCTATCTCGTCGGACCGGACATCACCGATAACCCGGCCGACTACCGCACCGAGGTGTGCTGGCCGATCACCGAAGGAGAGATCCGATGACCCTCGCCCTTGGCAATGTCACGTTCGACTGCAACAACGCGAACGCGCTGGCCGAGTTCTACGCCCAGCTGCTGGACCGTCCCGTCGACCCGGAGGCCTCCCCGTTCTTCGCCACCGTCGGCCAGACCTCGGGCACCTCGCCCGTGCTGATGTTCATCCAGGTGCCGGACAAGACGCCCGGCAAGAACGTGGTGCACCTGGACTTCCACGCCGTCCAATGGCGCGACTACGTCGAGCGCGCGATCAGCTTGGGCGCCAAGCATATCGGCGACTTCGACGAGTACGGCCAGCAGTGGGTCACCCTCGCCGACCCCGAAGGAAACCTCTTCGACATCGGCAAGGAGTGAACGCCGGGAGGGCCGCACCGCGATCGACGCGGTACGGCCCTCCTCGACGTTCGCCCGGCTGGATCAGGCCAGCTCACGCTGGAGATTGCCCAGCACCTCGGCCTGGATCTTCTTCAGGCCCAGGGGCGCGAAGATGCCCTCGAAGATGCCCGACACGCCGCCCGCGCCGGTCCAGGTGGTGCGCAGGGTGACCTGCGAACCGGCGCCGTCCGGGGTGACGGTCCAGGTGTTGACCATCGAGGAGTTGGCGTCGCGCTCGGTGAGGATCGAGTCCGACACGGTGACGTTCGCGCGCACGTTGCGCGAACGCTTCTCGGTCGCCTGCAGCGTCCACTCCACCACGGTGCCCGCGCCCTTGCCGCCCTCGACGACCTTGTAGTCGCGGTAGTGCGAGGAGAGGATGCGCGGACGGATCGTCTCGTAGTCGCCGATCGCTTCGAGCGTGCGCTGCGGATCCGCGGCGACGACGATCGAACTGCTGGCGCTGACCTGTCCCACTGTTGACTCCTTGTCGGGGTGCGATATCTCGACCGGGTTACATCCTGCCCTGCGCCTCACCGGATCGCCCGACCAGGTTGGGCGAAAGGGAAACATGTGCGTGACATTTCGACGTGGCGGGGTGGTATTCGGTAGCCCGACGGACACGGTCGTACTAGCGTCGAATGCGTGGCAGTGAGTCTTTTGGGTAGGGCCGGCCACGAACCGGCCGCACGCGAGTCTGGATATGCCGCGCACCGGGAGGGTGTGGAGCGACTGCTGGCAAGCTATCGCGCCATTCCACCCGGCGCCGTCGTCCGCTTGGCGAAGAAGACGTCCAACTTGTTCCGGGCCAGGGCGGCCAGCACCGCGCCCGGCCTCGATGTGTCGGGCCTCGGGCGGGTGATCGCGGTGGACCCGGAAGCGAGAACCGCCGATGTCGCGGGCATGACCACCTACGAAGACCTGGTGGCGGCCACGCTGCCGTACGGTCTCGCGCCGCTGGTCGTGCCGCAGCTCAAGACCATCACCCTGGGCGGTGCCGTCACCGGCCTCGGGATCGAGTCCACCTCGTTCCGCAACGGCCTTCCGCACGAATCCGTGCTGGAAATGGACGTGCTGACCGGTTCCGGTGAGATCGTCACGGTGAAACCCGAGGGCGAGACCGCCGATCTGTTCCGCGGGTTCCCCAACTCCTACGGCACGCTGGGCTACACGGTCCGGCTGAAGATCGAGCTCGAACCCGTCGAGCCGTATGTCGCGCTGCGCCACGTGCGCTTCCACGACCTGCGCGAACTCGAAGCCGAGCTCGAGCGCATCGTCACCGAGCGCAGTTACCAGGGCGAACGGGTCGACTACCTCGACGGCGTCGTGTTCACCGCGACCGAGAGCTATCTCACCCTGGGCAGGCAGACCGACGAGCCGGGCCCGGTCAGCGACTACACCGGGATGGACATCTACTACCGCTCGCTACAGCACGCCGACGGCGTCAAGCGGGACCGGCTGACCATCCACGACTACCTCTGGCGCTGGGACACCGACTGGTTCTGGTGCTCACGCGCCTTCGGCACCCAGAACCCGAAGATCCGCCGGTTCTGGCCGAAGGCCTACCGACGCAGCAGTTTCTACTGGAAGCTGGTCGCCCTCGACCGCAAGTACCACATCGGTGACCGCTTGGAGGCCCGCAAGGGCAATCCACCGCAGGAGCGGGTGGTCCAGGACATCGAGGTACCGGTGCACCGCACCGCCGATTTCGTCGAATGGTTCCTGAAGGAAATACCGATCGAGCCGATCTGGTTGTGCCCGTTGCGGTTGCGCGAGACCGCCGGCGACCCGGCGGGCGACCGTCCGTGGCCGCTGTACCCGCTCGAACCGCGGCGCACCTATGTCAATGTCGGCTTCTGGTCGGCTGTCCCGAGCAAGCCCGGTCAGTCGGAGGGGGCGGCCAACCGCGCGATCGAGAAGATCGTGTCCGAATTCGACGGGCACAAGTCGCTGTACTCGGATTCCTACTACGCCGAGGACGAGTTCGCCGAGCTGTACGGCGGCGAGACCTATACCGAACTGAAGAACCGTTACGACCCGGACCAACGACTGCTGAATCTGTATTCGAAGGCGGTGCAACGCAAGTGACGACATTCAAGGACCGATCCGAGGTATTCGCCGAGCTGGGAACCCGGCTCACGATCGCCGAGGTCTTCGAGACGCTCATCGACGGCGAGATCCCGATCCGGCTGACCGCCTACGACGGCAGCGCGACCGGGCCGGCGGACTCGCCCTACACCCTCGACATCAAGACACCGCGTGGCATCAACTACCTGGCCTCGGCACCCGGCGATCTCGGCATGGCCCGGGCCTATATCGCCGGTGACATGGTCGCCGAGGGCGTGCACCCCGGCGATCCGTACAACATCCTCCAGGCCATGCAGGCGATGAAGTTCCATCGCCCCTCGGCGTTGTCGCTGGTCACCATCGCCCGCTCGCTCGGCTGGGAGCGGCTCAAGCCGATCGCGCCGCCGCCGCAGGAGACCCTGCCCCGCTGGCGCCGGATCGCGCTGGAGGGCCTACGTCACTCCAAGACCCGCGACGCCGAGGCGATCCACCACCACTACGACGTCTCGAACAAGTTCTACGAGTACGTCCTCGGTCCCTCCATGACCTACACCTGCGCGGTCTACGGCGAACCGGACTGGACCCTCGAGCAGGCCCAGGAGAACAAGTACCGGCTGATCTTCGAGAAGCTGCGGCTGAAGGAAGGCGACCGGCTGCTCGACATCGGCTGCGGCTGGGGCGGCATGGTCCGTTACGCGGCCCGGCGCGGGGTCAAGGTCATCGGCGCCACCCTCTCGGCCGAGCAGGCCGCCTGGGCGCAGCAGAAGATCGAGGACGAGGGCCTGGGCGAGTTCGCCGAGGTCAGGCACAGCGACTACCGCGACATCCCCGAAGGCGAGTTCGACGCGGTCTCCTCGATCGGTCTCACCGAGCACATCGGGGTGCACAACTACCCGTTCTACTTCGGCTACATCAAGGACAAGCTGCGCGACGGCGGCCTGTTCCTCAACCACTGCATCACCCGGCCGGACAACACCCGCACCACCAAGGCGGGCGATTTCATCGACCGCTATGTGTTCCCGGACGGCGAGCTGATCGGCTCGGGCCGGATCATCTCCGAGGTCCAGAACATCGGCCTCGAGGTGCTGCACGAGGAGAACCTGCGCGAGCACTACGCGCTCACCCTGCACGAATGGTGCAAGAACCTGGTGGAGAACTGGGACGCCTGCGTCGCCGAGGTCGGCGAGGGCACCGCGAAGGTGTGGGGCCTGTACATGGCGGGCTGCCGGCTCGGCTTCCAGCGCAATGTGGTGCAGCTGCATCACGTGCTGGGCGTGAAGCTCGACAAGAACGGCACCTGGGACGTCCCGCTGCGTCCGTGGTGGCAGCCGTAATCCGGTCCTGAGCTCGGGTGCGCGGGCGCGCACCCGAGCTTCGGCTCAGACCAGCAGTTCGTCGAGGAAGTGACCGGGCACCTCGGCGAGCAGGGGATGCGGCTGTCCCTCGTGCGATTGCGTGCGCAGCACGTGCAGCAAGCCGACGACACCGGGCCCCGCGTCGAGCAGTGGCCTGGTCCAGCCGAGGTCGGCGCAGGTGCGCAGCACCGGCAGGACCAGCCCGGTCGCCTCGCCGACCCAGCCCGCCGACGCCAGACACTCGGCGAGCAGCAGCGTGGCGTCCAGTTCGGCCCGGGGCCGGGACTGATCGAGCAGCCGCGCGTAGAGCACCCGGGCGTGCCGGGCGGCCCGGTCGTCGGCGCGCAGGCGTTGTTCGGCCAGCAGCGCCCTGATCTCGGCGAATTCGCGGGCCTCGGCGATGAGCACCGCCGCACCCGACTTGCTCCGCTTGCCGTTGCCCGACGGGTCGGCGGCGAATCGGTCGACTGCGTCACCGGCGGGCAGGCCCAGCCGCGACCGCTCGGCGCGGACCTGCGCGTCGAGCCGGGCCAGCCCGTTCGTCGCGGCCACCCGCGCACCCTCGTCCAGCCGCGCCGACGCCGTGTACTGGTCGCCGAGCGCGGCCTTCACCCGCGCGCCGGTCACGAAGGTCGCGACCAGGAAGTCGACCGGCCCGACCCGGGTGACCAGCTCATGGCTCTCGTCGAGCAGCCGGTCGGCCAGGTCCAGGTCGCCGCGCCGGTAAGCGACCTCGCCCAGGAGCGCCGCGGCCACCCGCACGGCGTCCGAGCGCGGCCCGGCCCGGTCCCGCGCGGTGTCGTAGGCCAGCTCGAAACACGCGGTGGCGGTGGCGATGTCGAGTTGTTCGTAGGCGGCGTCACCGCGCGCGCACAGGCCGAAGACCGGGCCGAGTGGGTCCTTGGACCGCGCGTGATACTCGGCCGCCCAGTCCTGCATCTCGGTCGCGCCGGCGAAGTCGAACTCGCACAGCCGGACGAACGACACCAGGTTGGCCGCGGTCGAGACCGTCCACGCGGGCAGCTCGTCGGGGGTTGCCAGGCAGGCGGCGAGTTTGTCGGCCACGCCGTCGAGGTCGTCGTGGGCAACCTGGTCGGCGGCCTCGAGCACTGTTGCCGCGCAGCGCTGTTCGGCCAGTTCCGGTTCGCCGCCGGCACCGCGGGCCAGCAGATTCGACAGCCGGCCCAGTGCCGACCGCGCGGTGCTGGTCTCCTGCAGGTTCATGTTCGCCCGCGCCACCGCCATCAGCAGCTTGGAGCGGGAAGTCACCTGCTGCACCGGCAGTTTCGAGACGCTGCCGAGCAGCGTCGCCAGCCGGGACCGGTCGATCAGGTCCATGCCGCCGCTCTCCAGCAGATCGGCGGCCAGCTTGAGGTCGGTGGCGGCCAGCGCGTGGTCGACCGACTTGCGCAGCAGCTGGTGCTCGGCGTACCAGCGAGCCGCCTTGCGGTGCAGCACCTTCGCGCGTCCGGGGTGTTCGCGCTCGAGCCGGGCCCGCAGGTGCTCGGCGAACAGCGGCTGCATCCGGTACCACTCCGGGTCGTGCTCGATCCGGTGCAGGAACAGTTCGCGCTGTTCGGCCTGTTCGAGCATGGCCGCGCCGTCGGGCACGTCGGCGAGGACGGTGGCCAGCGAACCGCTGACCCGCTCGACCACCGAGATCGCCATCAGGAACTCCAGCAGTTCCGGCGCGATGCTGTCGAGGACGTTCTCGGCCAGGTACTCCCGCATGCCGTGGCCGCCCTCGGCCAGCGAGCTCAGCAGCTGGGTCGGGTCGGCCTTGCCGCGCAGGGTCAGGCTCACCAGCTGGATCGCGGCGGGCCAGCCCTCGGTGGCGGTGTGGATCTGCTCGACCTGCTCGTCGGTGAGCGCGAAGCCGTTGCGCTCCACCAGGATCTGCCGCGTCTCGGCCTCGGTGAGCCGCAGCTCCGCCGCACCCAGTTCCACCAGTTCGTCACGCACCCGCAGCCTGCTGATCGGCAGCCCGGACTGATCGCGGCTGGTCACCACGAAACGTACGTGGTGGCAGCCGTTGTCGAGCAACGCGGCCATCGCCCGGTGCACCCCGGGGTCGCGGACGCGGTGCCAGTCGTCGACGACGACGACCACGCTGCGATCGCTGGCGTGGATCTCATCGATCAGGGTCGCGATCACGAAGGCGGCCGCGTCGGCCGGACGCTCTTCGAGCACCTGCTCCAGACCGGCACCGACATCGGGACGCACCCGGCGAATGGCCTCGATCAGGTGGGCCAGGAACCAGATCTCGCTGTCGTCGTCCTGGTCGATGCCGAGCCAGGCCACCGGGATGTCCCTGGCGACCAGGTCGGCCCGCCACTGGGCGGCCACCGTGCTCTTGCCGAATCCGGCGGGCGCGTGCACCAACGCCAGCCGGCGATTGCCGCCCGCGCGCAGCACGTCGAGCAGCCGCTGGCGTGGAAACGGCTCGCGGGCCGGTGTCGGCGGCCGGAACTTGGTGGCCGCGGTGGGCGGCAGTGTGCCGGTGGGCCCGGTGCCACCGCTGCGCAGCGGGACCGAGGCACCCGCGGGTTGCAGGCTCAACGGCCAGCTGCGCCGGGCGGTCACCGCCTTGAGCGCTTCCGGGCTGCCCGCGTCGATCTCGACGGGCTGGGTATCGAGCAGGGCCATCTCGTCGGGCATCTGGCCGTGCGCGCGCTGCACCTCGCGCAGCATCTCGCCGAACTCGTAGGCCGAGGCGGGCCGATCCCCCGGCTCCGGCGACATCGCCGACTCGATCACCGCGGCCACGTCGTCAGGAATGTCCTGGGCACGCAGGTCGGGCACCGGCTGGGTGGTGATCCGCAGGAACTGCGCGACGACCTTCTCGCCGGCCTGCCGTTCGAAGGCGGCATGGCCGGTCAGCAGGGCGAACAGGGTCGCGCCGAGCCCGTAGATATCGGACTGCACGGTCGGTTCTTGTCCCCTGAGCACCTCGGGCGCGGTGAACGCGGGCGAGCCGGTGATCAGGCTGCTCGAGGTCTGGAAGCCGCCGGGGATGCGGGCGATGCCGAAGTCGGTGAGCTGCGGTTCGCCGTACCCACTGATCAGCACGTTCGCCGGCTTCACGTCCCGGTGCAGAATCCCCGCCCGGTGTGCGGATTCGATCGCCGCGGCCAGTTTTACCCCGGCACGCAAGGTATCGGCCCAGGTCAGCGGGCCGCGATCATGGATGAGACGTTCGAGCGACCCCCGCGAGCAGTACGGCATCACGATCAGCGGCAGCCCGGTCGCGGTCACGTCGACCTGCAGGATGTCGACGATGTTCGGATGGCCGGAGAGCCTGCCCATCGCCTGTTCCTCGCGCAGGAACCGCTCCCGGCTCTCCTCGTCGATCTCCGAGGACAGCACCTTCACCGCGACCACCCGGTCCAGCGCGGGTTGCAGACACCGGTAGACCACGCCGAATCCGCCGCGCCCGATCTCCTTGGCCCCGGTGAGGCCCATGGCGTCGAGCTCGGCGATAACGGTCTCGTCGACCTCGCCGGGAGCCTGCTGGCGCTGCGTGTTCGCTATGCGCGACTGCTGCGGATCCATGTGACCACCTCACACATCGAATCGGCGTCACCGGCGTATCGGTCGGCGTGGGACCTATCGGGCGCGCGCCCGAATATCCGCACATATCCAAGCTAGCGCGATATCGCATCCATCGGGTGGAGATTCGATGCTGTGGCGGCCACGGTTGGCCGACACCGGAGTTCGGCGCAGCCGCGAGCGCGGGAGGTGCGCGGTTCGGGCACAGTGTTGCGCATGAGTTCGTCGGTCGTCGATTCGTTCACTGTCGCCACGTTCAATGTCAATGGGATTCGCGCGGCGCGGCGTCGCGGGTTCGACACCTGGCTGCAGGCTCGGTCGGCCGATGTCGTCGCGCTGCAGGAACTGCGTTGTCCCGCCTCGGAAGTGGGATCCTTTCCGGGCTACTCGGCAGCTGTCGACGTCGGTTCCGTGGCCGGTCGGAACGGGGTGGCTGTGCTGACGAGAGTTCCCGCCGCCGCGGTGCGGACGTGGGTGACCCATCCCCCCAAGGCCCGCGGACTCGGCGAGTTCGCCACGCAAGGTCGCTACCTCGAGGTCGATCTGGCTGACCGCGCGGTGACGGTGGCCTGTCTCTATCTCCCCAAGGGCGGGCTGCCCGCGCAGCTGCAGCGTCCGGGATCGATGCGTGAACAGCCCGATGGCGGTCTCAAATACGAGCGCAAGCACCGGTTTCTCGCGGCGTTCGCCCGCGAACTGCATCGGAACCGGCTCGCGGCACGCGCGGCGGGACGCGAGTTCCTCCTCGTCGGAGACCTGAACATCGCCCATACCCAGCACGACGTGACCAACTGGCGTGCCGCGCGCACGATGGACGGCTTCCTGCCCGCCGACCGCGACTGGTTCAGCACGGTGCTGGGCACCCGCAGGCTCGTCGACGTGGTGCGGCAGGTGCACGGCGAGCGGCCGGGCCCGCTCACCTGGTGGAGTTGGGCGGGCCAGTCCTTCGTCAAGGACGTGGGCTGGCGGGTGGATCACCAGCTCGCGACACCGAAACTCGCCCGGCTGGCCACGGCCGTCGTCGCGGACAAGGAATCCGCACCCGACGAGCGGCTCTCCGACCACGCGCCGCTCGTGGTGACCTACGGGTGATTCGGCGCGAGTCGGCCTCATGCGGGAAGCCCGCCACCGCGAACGGTGACGGGCTTCCGGACCAGCCGAAGCCGGGGGGTACTGCTTACTTGCGCAGCGAGGCCGGGACCTCGAAACGCGGGCCGAACTTCTTCGCCAGCTCGTCGGCGCGGGCCACGAAGGCCTCCTGGCCACCGGGGTAGCCCACGATGAACTGGTGCGAGCCGCCCGACCAGGCCGGGAAGCCGATGCCGAAGATCGAGCCGATGTTCGCGTCGGCGGTGCTGGTGAGCACGCCTTCGTCGAAGCACTTCTGGGTCTCGATGGCCTCGGCGAACATCATCCGGTCCTTGAGGTCCTGGAAGGTGACGCCCTCCGGGAGCTCACGGCTGGAGTTGTAGAGCGAGCGCAGCTCGTCCCACAGGCCGGTGGCCTTGCCGTCGACGTAGTCGTAGAAGCCGGCGCCGCCCGCCTTGCCCTTGCGGTCGTACTTGCCGACCAGGGTGTCGAGCACCTCGGCGGTCTTCGCGGACGCGGCGTTGAGCTCGCCACCGGCCGCGAGGATGGCCTCGGCGGTCTCCTTGTAGATCTTCTGCATGGTGGTGAAGTTCAGCTCGTCGCTGAGCTTCAGCGGCGCGGCCGGGTAGCCCGCCTGCAGACCGGCCTGCTCGACGGTGGCCGGGTCGACACCCTCGGCGACCATGGAGATGGCCTCGTTGATGAAGGTACCGATCACGCGCGAGGTGAAGAAGCCACGGCTGTCGTTGACGACGATCGGGGTCTTCTTGATGGCGAGGGTGTAGTCGTACACCCGGGCCAGCGCCTCGTCGGAGGTCTTCTCGCCCTTGATGATCTCCACCAGCGGCATCTTGTCCACGGGGGAGAAGAAGTGGATACCGATGAAGTCCTCGGAGCGCTTCACACCGTCGGCCAGCAGGGTGATCGGCAGGGTGGAGGTGTTCGAGCCGAGCAGCGCGTCGGCGTCGACGATATCCTCGATCTCCTGGAAGACCTTGTTCTTGAGCTCGGGGTTCTCGAACACGGCCTCGATCACGAAGTCGACACCGGCGAAGTCGGCGGCGTCCGCGGTCGGGTGGATGCGAGCCAGCAGCGCGTCGGACTTCTCCTGGGTGGTCTTGCCACGCGAGAGAGCCTTGGCCTCGATGGCCTCCGAGTACGCCTTGCCCTTCTGAGCGGCCTCGAGCTGCACGTCCTTGAGGACGACCTCGTAACCGGCCTTGGCGGAAACGTAGGCGATGCCCGCGCCCATCATGCCGGCGCCGATGACACCGATCTTCTTGATCTCACGCTTGGGCACGTCCTTCGGACGCGAGCCGCCACCGTTGATGTGGTTCAGGTCGAAGAAGAACGCCTGGATCATGTTCTTCGCGACCGGACCGGTCAGCAGGCTCGTGAAGTAACGGCCCTCGATGGTCAGCGCGTTGTCGATGTCGACCTGCGCGCCCTCGACCGCCGCGGCCATGATGGCGCGCGGGGCGGGCATGTTGGTGCCCTTGATCTGCTTGCGCAGGTTGGCCGGGAACGCGGGCAGGTTCGCCGCGAAGGCCGGGGTGGACGGGGTGCCACCGGGGATCTTGAAGCCCTTCTTGTCCCACGGCTGGGCAGCGTCGGGGTTGGCCGCGATCCACGCCTTGGCGGCGGGCAGCAGCTCCTCGACCGAGGACACGACCTCGTCGATCAGGCCGATTTCCTTGGCCTTGGTCACCCGGTGCCGCTGACCCTGCAGCAGCACCTGCATCAGCGCGTTCTGCAGGCCGAGCATGCGCACGGTGCGGGTCACGCCGCCGCCACCGGGCAGCAGGCCCAGGGAGACCTCGGGCAGGCCGATGGCCGAACCCTTGACGTCGGCCGCGACGCGGTAGTGGGTCGCCAGCGCGATCTCCAGGCCACCGCCGAGGGCGGCGCCGTTGATCGCGGCCACGACCGGCTTGCCGAGCTGCTCCAGGCGGCGCAGCGGGGCCTTCACGCCCTCGAGCATCGCCACGACCTCGGCCGCGTTGTCCGGGCCGACCTGCATCATGTTCTTCAGGTCGCCGCCGGCGAAGAAGGTCTTCTTGCCGGAGGTGATGACGACACCGGTGATGTCGTCCTTCTCCGCCTCCAGGCGATCAACGGTCGCGGCCATCGAGGTGATGTACGCGTCGTTCATGGTGTTGGCGCCCTGGCTGGGGTCGTCGATGGTGAGGACGACCACGCCGTCGGCGTCCTTCTCCCAGCCGATGATGTTGTCAGTCATAGTTTTTCGTTCTCTCCTATGAGAAGTGAAGTCGGCTGGGGATCAGACGCGCTCGATGATGGTGGCGACACCCATGCCGCCACCGATGCACAGGGTGACGAGGCCGTAGCGCGCGTTGCGGCGCTCCAGCTCGTCGACCACGGTGCCGGTGATCATCGCGCCGGTGGCACCCAGCGGGTGGCCCATGGCGATCGCGCCGCCGTTGACGTTCAGCTTCTCGTCCGGGACGTTGAGGTCCTTCTGGAACTTCAGCACCACGGAGGCGAACGCCTCGTTGATCTCGACGAGGTCCATGTCCTCGATCGTCAGGCCGGCCTTGGCCAGTGCCTTCTTCGCGGCCGGGGTGGGGCCGGTCAGCATGATGGTGGAGTCGGCACCGGAGGTGGCGGTCGCGACGACGCGGGCACGCGGGGTCAGACCCGAGTTCTTGCCCGCCTCCTCGGAACCGATCAGCACCAGGGCGGCGCCGTCGACGATGCCCGAGCTGTTGCCACCGTGGTGGACGTGGTTGATCTTCTCGATGTAGGTGTACTTCTGCAGCGCGACGGCGTCGAAGCCACCCATCTCACCGATGCCGGCGAAGGAGGGGTTCAGCTTGCCCAGGTCGGCGGCGGTGGTGCCGGGACGCATGTGCTCGTCGTTGTCGAGCACGACGAGGCCGTTCTGGTCCTTGACCGGAACGATCGACTTGGCGAAGTAGCCGCCGGTGGTGGCCTTGGCGGCCAGCTCCTGCGAACGCACCGCGTAGGCGTCGACGTCATCGCGGGAGAAGCCCTCGATGGTGGCGATCAGGTCGGCCGAGATGCCCTGCGGCACGAAGTAGCCGTCGTAGTTGGTGGCCGGGTCCAGCGCCCAGGCGCCGCCGTCGGAGCCCATCGGCACGCGCGACATGGACTCGACACCACCGGCGAGGACGAGGTCGTCGAAGCCGGAGCGAACCTTCTGCGCAGCCAGGTTCACGGCCTCGAGGCCGGAAGCACAGAAGCGGTTGAGCTGGAAGCCACCGACGGTGTCGGGCAGACCCGCGATGGTGACCGCGGTGCGGGCGATGTCCATGCCCTGGTCACCGACGGGGGTGACGACACCGAGGATGAGGTCCGAGATCTGGTCCTCGTCGAGGTTGGGGAAGCGGCCACGCAGCTCCTGGATCAGACCAACAGTCAGATCGATCGGCTTGACCGAGTGCAGCGAGCCGTTCTTCTTGCCGCGGCCGCGCGGAGTGCGGATGGCCTCGTAGATGTAGGCCTCTGTGGTCATATCGGAGTGTTTCCTTCCTTGGGGTGCGGTGGCCGCACGAACGCCACGACCAACTGTCTCGACGCCGTACAAATCCGGCAGCACCAGCGGAGCATAGAGCCATGCTCCATCCGGCGATTCCGGCCACCCGTTCATACTACCGTGGTGTGCGAACTCCGGTTAACTTAACGTGGTCCAGCCGGTGGCTGTCAACCATCCAGACTCTTCGCTCCGAGCTCGTCTCGCAGCAACGCCAGAGCGACCTCGTCCGGGTCCTGCCGATCTCCGGGCGCCACCGGCTCCGCGGCGGCGGCCAGCATCTCCTGCTCCTCTTCCGGCGTCGGGGGCGCCAGCACCGCGTCACCCGGCCTGGCACCGCGCCCGGAATCGCCACCGGACCGGCTCGACTCGGCCCCATACCCCTCGTCGGGACCGGGGTCGTCGGGTAGGTCGGGGAAGTCGGGCGGCGGGATGTCGTCGTCGGCGGCCGACTTGGCCTGACCCGACGCGCCCGCCTGCTGACCGCCCCCGGCCTGGCTCGGCCGGGAGAACTTGGGACGGCCCGCCGGTTTCGCCTCGCCCTGACCGGTACCGCGCGCCGCGCTCGCCGACTTCGCCGCCGGACGCGGCGCGGGCGCACCCGTCTCCCAGCGCACATCCAGCTCGCGACCGAGCACCGCGCGCACCGCCGACCGCACCGCGTCGATATTGCGCGGATCCGACAGCCGCTGCGCCAACGGCGGGCTCTGATGCGCGAACACGATCACGTCGCCCTCGGCCCGCGACACCGCCGCCCCCGACAACAGGGCCTGCAAGGTCGGCCCGAATTCCCGCACCTTCCCCTTGATCTCCGCCCAGGCTCCGTCGACCAGCGCGACAAGATCCTCCGCCGATGCGGAGGGCTGCTGCGATGCGGCCGGCTGCTGCGAAGCAGAGGCGGCGGGTTGCTGCGAAGCGGAGGCGGGCTCCTGGCGCGGCGCCGCAGTCTGCGGTCCTGTGGATTCGTGCGGAGACACGACGCTCTGCGCGGGCGCCTGACGCGGCGGCACTTCCGGCATCACCGCGGGCGCTTGGCCAGCCGGTTCCGTACCAGCGACCGATGCGGGAGAAACCGCCGACTGCGGGGCCGTGACCTGGTGCGGAGCCACCTGTTGCGGAGCGGCCTGTTCGCGCGCAGCCGCCGGACGCTGCGTATCGTCAGCGACCTGCTCGATGTCGCGCGACGGTGACGCGCCTGCGGGAGCGGCCGCGCCCGAGCGCGAAACAGCCTGTGCCGCCTCACCTTCTACGCCAGGGATGGGCGCCTCGCCCTGCGTCAACACGACTGCCCCGCCGTCAGCAACCAAAGCCGCACCCGAATGCGACTGCGCGGCAGAACCTTCCACAGCGGCGCCACCGATCGCCGGACCCGGCTGACCTGCGGCAGAACCCTGCTCCTCGTCCGAGCTCGACGGTGCGGCCTGCGAATTCCGCTGCCCAGCAGACGAGTCTGCACGTTCACCCACCGATGCCCCGGCAGCCGCTGCCTGCGGCTCGACCGGTGCGGCCGCCACACTCTGCCGCCCAGCCGACGCGGATTCCGCACTCTGCCGGTCAGCCGACGCGGCTGCCGCACTCTGCCGGTCAGCCGACGCGGCTGCCACGTTCTGCCGGTCAGCCGACGCGGGTGCCGCACTCTGCTGCCCAGCCGGTGCGGGCGCCACATTCTGCTGCGCAGGAGCCTGGGCCGTGGACTCGAACGCGACTGGGCCGCCCGCGGCGGGGCGCTCACGGTGGGGCGTGGCCGAACCGCCTGCGGCCGCTTCCTTTTCGGCGCGGGCGGCGGCCAGGAGCTCGGCGCCTCGGCGACGGCTCTCGCCGCCCGCGGGGCGGGGAGCCGGGCGCTCGGACGGAGCGGCGTGCTCGGGGGATGGTTCGCCGGCCGCGGGGCCGGGGCGGGCGGGGGCGGAAGGCACTGCGCCGCCGGCGAATCCCCGCTCCAGGCGTTCCAGGCGCTGGAGGGTGGCGGATTCGGCGTCGGCGACCGACGGCAGGAGCATGCGGGCGCAGATGACCTCGAGCAGGAGGCGGGGGGCGGTCGCGCCGCGCATTTCGCCGAGGCCCTCGTGCAGGAGTTCGGCGTAGCGGGTGAGGGTGGCTGGGCCGAGGCGTTCGGCCTGGTCACGCATGCGTTCCAGGACGTCGCCGGGGCCGGAGACCAGACCGCGCTCGGCGGCGTCGGGCACCGCGCGCAGCAGGATCAGATCGCGCAGGCGCTCGAGCAGGTCGACGGCGAAGCGGCGCGGGTCGTGGCCCGCCTCCATCACGCTGTCG
Source organism: Nocardia canadensis (assembly GCF_032656385.1). Lineage (NCBI taxonomy): Bacteria > Bacillati > Actinomycetota > Actinomycetes > Mycobacteriales > Nocardiaceae > Nocardia > Nocardia canadensis. Next base: position 615,944 of record NZ_JAVCWB010000001.1, on the reverse strand, counting down.
ATGGTGCCGAACAGCGCGGCGCCGTCGACGGCGGCGAGCGCGTCGATCGCGTCGTCGATCAGCGCGACGTCGGTGACGCCGAGCAGCGAGACCGCGCGCGGGTAGGTGACGCCCTCGGGCCCGGCACCGGCCAGCAGCTGGTCGAGCACGCTCAGACTGTCACGCGGAGATCCCCCGCCCGCCCGGATGACCAGCGGATACACCGCTTCCTCGACCGGCACGTGCTCCTGCTCGCAGATCTTGCCGAGCAGGCCGCGCATGGTCGCGGGCGGCAGCAGCCGGAACGGGTAGTGGTGGGTGCGCGAGCGGATCGTCGGCAGCACCTTGTCCGGTTCGGTGGTGGCGAAGATGAAGATCAGGTGGGCGGGCGGCTCCTCGACGATCTTGAGCAGCGCGTTGAACCCGGCCGTGGTGACCATGTGCGCCTCGTCGACGATGAACACGCGATAGCGCGACTCGGCGGGCGCGTAGAACGCGCGATCGCGCAGCTCACGGGTGTCGTCGACACCACCGTGACTGGCCGCGTCGAGCTCGATGACGTCGAGATTGCCCGCACCGCCCGGCCCGAGCGCCACACAGGACGCGCAGACCCCACACGGCGTGGAGGTCGGCCCCTCCGCACAGTTGAGCGAGCGCGCGAGGATGCGCGCCGACGAGGTCTTGCCACAGCCACGGGGACCGGAGAACAGATACGCGTGACTGATCCGCCCGGTATCCAGCGCCGTACTCAGCGGGTCGGTGACATGCTCCTGACCCACTACCTCAGCGAACGTCGCCGGTCGATACTTCCGGTACAGAGCCACGGCCCACAGGCTACCGCCGCACTGTGACAGGTGGATGAGCGGCCGACGCGTTGCCGGGCCGTCCGAACCCCGCCGCACAAACGTGATGCAGATCACAGATCGGGTGCGGGTTCGGAGCGGGTGGGCAAACCCGGTCAGTGAAGCGTTACGACGGAGCTAACGACTGCATCGCGCGCGGCGAATCGCCAGAAGAACAGCAATCAATCCTGGTTGTCGTGGAAATGCGTACCGGTTCCCCGATTGACGGTCCCTTTCTGGATGTAACGAAACAATCAATCGTCGTGACAGCGGCGCAAGCCCCTGGCTACCGTGGATCTCGGCAACTTCGGTGGCCAAACCTTCATCAGGTTGGTGACCCCGGCCGGTCCCTCATCCCGACCGGGGCACAACCTTCGCGCACCGTATCGCTCCCCCACCGCCGACCGGAGGAACGTTTCACCGTGCTGTCGTGTGATGACATCGCAGCCGCCTGGCTCGCCCACACCGACTTCGCCGGCGACCACGCCGCGGTCGGACTGCTGAGCCGGGCGATCAGCCCCCAGGACTTCGACATCAAACGCGATTCGCTGCCCGTCGCCGCCGCGGCGGACCCGGCGACCGCAGCCGCCATCCTGCAACTGCTCGAACGCGGGCAGGTGCCGACGATGGCGGCCATCCGTACCCTCACAGCGCAGAACGAGATGCGCCGGGAGGCCGAGCGGATCGAGCGGCTCGGCAGGCGCGCCCAGCGCAGCATCGACGAGTTCGGCCGCATCCTGGCCCGGCTCGCCGCCGCGCACTGGTCCGAACACGGCATCGGCCCCACCCGCCGCGACATCCTCGCCGATGCCGAGATCACCGAACTCATCGCCGAGCGGGTCGGCGAGATCGCGCCGTCGGCGGTCAAGCATCTGTGGCTGATCGAGCGTGCGCAGCGCGCGGGCTGGATCGCCTCGAACGCGAATCCGGGTTCGCTGTGCCCGGCCCGCCGCTGGCACACCACCAAGTACGGCAACCGGGTGTCGCAGAAGCCGGTCAACATGATCGGCAAGCTCGTCGCCGGCTTCGTCGTCGAGCACACCGCCGAGCGCGGCAGGCCCCCGAGCTGGGCGGCGCTGGCCAGGGACGCACGCGACGATCGCGGCAGGCGGGTCTTCTTCGATGTGGCCGATGCGCACGCCCAGCGGCGCTGGCTGATCACCGCCGAATGGCTCGCCGACGGTGATGACCTGCCCGTTCCCGGTAAGCGCGGCACCAGGGCACTGGCGAAGGAAAACCGCGGCTAGAACCCGGCCGACACCAGCACGGATGGTGAGCATTCGGTAATTTCCTTGCAACGCAATCACGCGTGAAAGGAGTTACCGTGCCCGCAACGATCGATCCTGCGGCCACCGCCTGGCTTCTCGCGGCTACCGCCATGGTGCTGTTGATGACGCCGGCGCTGGCTGTTTTCTACGGCGGGATGGTGCGCTCCACCGGCGTACTGAACATGCTCATGATGAGCTTCATCGCGATTCCGCTGGTCACGGTGGTGTGGCTGGTGGCCGGGTACAGCCTGGCCTTCGGGGACGACGCGGGCGGCGGCCTGATCGGCGATCTCGAGCACGTCGGCCTGGCCGGAATCAACCCCGACTCGGTGCGCGGCACGATTCCGGAGCTGCTGTTCGTCACCTTCCAGCTGACCTTCGCGATCCTCACCGCCGCCCTGGTCTCCGGCGCGATCGCCGACCGCGCGAAGTTCTCCGGCTGGATGGTCTTCGTGCCGCTGTGGACGCTGGCCGTGTACGCCCCGATCGCGCACTGGGTGTGGGGTCCCGACGGCTGGCTGCTCGGTTTCGGCACGCTCGACTACGCGGGCGGCCTCGTGGTGGAGATCGCCTCGGGTGCCTCGGCGCTGGCCCTGGCTTTGGTACTCGGCCCGCGCATCGGCTTCAACATCGACGCGATGCGTCCGCACAACCTGCCGTTCGTGCTGCTCGGCGCCGGCCTGCTGTGGTTCGGCTGGTTCGGCTTCAACGCCGGTTCCGCGCTCGGCGCCACCGGCACCGCGGCGGCGGTCTTCCTGAACACGCTGGTCGCGGGCAGCCTCGGCATGCTCGGCTGGCTGATCGTCGAGCAGATCCGCGACGGCAGGCCGACCACCTTCGGCGCGGCCTCGGGCGCGGTGGCCGGCCTGGTCGCGATCACCCCGTCCTGCGGCGTGATCAACACCCTCGGTGCGGTGATCGTCGGCCTGGCCGCCGGTGTGGTGTGTTCGTTCGCCGTCGGCTGGAAGCACAAGGCGGGCTACGACGATTCGCTCGACGTGGTCGGCGTGCACTTCGTCGGCGGCATCGTCGGCACGGTCCTGATCGGCCTGCTCGCCACCGAGGTGATGACCGGCGGCGTGAACGGCCTGTTCTACGGCGGCGGCTTCGCCCAGCTCGGCAAGCAGCTGGTCGGCGTGCTGGTGGTCGCGGCGTACGCGTTCGGGGTGTCGTTCGTGATCGGCAAGCTGATCGACAAGGTCATCGGGTTCCGTGTGAGCAAGGAAGACGAGACCGCGGGCATCGACTTCGCCCTGCACGCCGAGACCGCGTATGCCGAAGGCGTGCACGGCAGTTCGCCGCGCCGCTTCGGCGAGGGGCACTACGGGGGTCACTGACCCCCTAGCTGACCTCGTCGGCCGGGGACAACCAGGTGTTGCATTCGAAGTTGCGGTTCTTCGAGTAACCCTGGTTGTACCAGTTGCCGTTGTGCTCAGGCGTTCCGTGATCGCGGTGGCGGCCGTTGCCGTCACCGCGGTTGTAGTTGTGCTTGACCGCGGCGTAGCCCTCCTGCGAGGTCCACGAACCGCCCGCCTCGGCCGAACCGATGTACATGCCGCCGAAGCAGCTGGCCTGCAATTCCATTCGGCGTGAGGTCTCCAGCCCGCCGACCGAGGTGGCGCCCTGCTCGCGGCGCTGGTTCGACGAGGCCTGCAGCAGTCCGGTCAGTCCCTGCACGTGGTGGCCGTACTCGTGCGCGTACACCGACAGCGCCTCCATCGGCGGATACGGCGTGTTGTGCAGGACCAGCCCGGCCGTGGACATGTAGATCGTGCTCGACGCGCTGCAGTAGAACGCGTCGCTGGTGGCGCCGCCGCACGGCGAGGACAGCTCGGACGGATTCACCGCGACCTCGAGTCCGGGGCTGCGGAACGGCAGGTTCGCCGCGGCGAGGTTGGTCCGCCACATCTGATCCAGGCAGCCCTGCGCGGCGGCGAAGAAGGCCTTGGCCGTCGCCGCGTCGGTCGACCAGCGCGGCAGATCGCAGTCCATGTTCGGCAGGAAGGCGCTGTTGTCGCGGAACAGCGGATGCTGGCCCAGCGCGATCACCGGTTGCGGCCCAGCGGGTTTCGTCGTCGTCGGCGCGGTGGTGCGGGCCGAGGTGCGCACGGTGGTCTGGCTCGTCGTGGTCGGCGCGGGCGTGGCCGAACTGCTGTAGGTGAAACTCGGCGGCGTCGTCGTGGCGACGTCGCGCTTCGAGGAGTCCTCCGACAGCGAGACCGCCGCGACCAGCAGCGCACCGACGATCCCACACACCGTCAGCACGGTCAGCAGCGAACCGAACCACCCGCCGCCACCCCGGCGCGGCGGCGGATACCCCGGCGGCGCATAGCCGTACGGCGGCGGCAGCGGGCGGGGGTACCCCGGCGGCATCGGCCTGCCGTACGCGGGCGGAACCGGTCGGCCGTAGGGCGGCTGCGGCGGATACACGTCACTCACTCCAGCAGTTCATCGAGGTTCGGCAACTGGCAACTGATCTCGCCCGAGTCCGGCCGGAAATCGCGGAAAGATGGAAACCGCTAGCTCACTTCGCTCGCCGCGGCGGTGAAGGTGTTGCACTGGGCGGTCAGGTTGCGCTGCAGCCCGGCCTCGAACCACTGCCCACCGTGCTCGGAGGTGCCGTGATCGCGCATGTCGCCCGGTCCGTCGCCGCGGCCGTAGGAGTCCTTGGTGGCGACGGTGACCTGCGCGGCGCTCAGCGAGCCGCCGCCCTTCGACGACGCGATGAACATGCCGTCGAAGCAGTTGGCCTGCAATTCGACCCGGCGCGAGAGCTCGAGGCCCTTGGGCGAGCGGGCGCCCGCGTCGACGCGTTCGGAGTTGGCCTTGCGCAGGATGCCCGACTGGGCCTGCACGTGGTGGCCGTACTCGTGCGCGAACACCGACAGGTAGACGACCCAGTTGTCGCGGAACTGATCGGTCTGCAGCTGGCTGATCGGCATGTAGATGGTCTTGTTCGCCGCGCAGTAGAAGGCGGCGAAGTTGCTCGTCGAGCCGGTGCACGGCGTGGTGATGCCCGCGGTGGTCGCGGTGACGCTCAGCGTCGGCGACTCGAACGGCAGGTTGTTGGCCGCCAGCAACGGCTTCCAGGCCGCCTCCAGGCAGGTCGCGGCCGATTCGAAGAAGGCACGCGCCTTCTCGACCTGGGTGCTCCAGGGCGCGTAGTCGCAGGACGCGGGCACCAGGGTGCCGTCGGAGTCGGTGAGCAGCGGGTTGTCGCCGGTGGCCGCCGGTGCGGTGCCGGGCTGCGGGGTGTAGGTGGTGCTCGGCTTCGGGCCGATCGCGCCGATGCCTGCGTCGATGCCGGTGCTGACGGCGAACTTCACCAGGCCGCCGACCACGAGGAAGACGATCACCAGGAACAGCGAGGTCAGACCGCCGCGGCGTTTGCGCGGCGGCGGGGTGGGCCTGCCGGGCGGACCATAGGGCATCGGCGGTGGCCGGTATCCCGAGGGCGGGCCGTAGCCTTGCCTGGGCCCGTAACCCTGTGGATAACCTTGCGGCTGTTGATAACCAGGTGGACCATAGCCTGGTTGCGGTCGATATCCCGGGGGCGGTCCATAGCCAGGGGGCGGCGGAACCGGTCGTCCACCTGGACCGACCGGGCCATAACCGTACGGTGGTTGGGTCACGTCCCCCGTACCCCCTCGTCTCGTGAGTCGCCGACAGCCGCTGACGCAGAATAGCAAGCTGTCTAGAGTAAGCAGCCATGCTGACTTTTCGGGGGGGCGCCGCAGGCGCGCTGCTGCTCGCTTCGGCGGGATTGCTCGCGGCCGCGCCGGTAGCCCACACGGAGCCCGCGCCGGCCGGCGTCACGATCACCGCCGATCTCACACTGACCGAGGACGGCGTGCTCCAGGTCACCGAGACCGTCGGGGTGCCCGCCGATGGAAACTTCACGATGTCACTGCCGCTGCGCCTGAAGGTCGGCGACGATGTCGAGCGGATCTTCAAAGTCACCGACGTCACCGCGAGCGGCGCAGGCACCGCGACCACGGTCGACGACCAGTTCGTCGTCGAGTCGAAGCCTGGTGAATCCAAGTTCACCTACTCGCTGCACAACACCGTTTCCGACGCACCGGGCACCCAGGTGTTCCACTGGCTCGGCGTGATGAACGCCGATATCGCCGCGCTCGACGTCTCGGTGATCAGCCCCAGCTATCAAATGGGCATCGTCGACTGCAAACTCGGCCCGGCGGGCAATCCCAAGCCGTGCGCCGATGTGCACACCGAACCCGACGGCGTGCTGTACCTGAGCCAGCGCGATCTGCGTAAGGGCGATGCGATCGACCTCACCCTGCAGCTGCCGCCCGGCACCGTGCCCGCCAACGCCGATGTGCGCGGCGGCGACTCGGAGAACTTCTTCGCCTTCACCACCCCGGTCCTCGCCGCGTTCGGCGCGCTGCTGCTGGCGCTGGCGGCGATGGTCGCCTACGTCCTGACCGCCAGGAAGCGCGCCGCGGCCGCGCTGGCGGGCAGCGACACCTTCCAGCCGATCGTCCAGCAGGGCGGCCGGGTGGACTTCGTCTCCCCCGACGGCGTGCTGCCCGGCGAGGCCGGTCTGCTGCTCGACGAGCACGTCGATCCGGTCGACATCGCCGCCACCGTGGTCGATCTCGCGGTCCGGCGCTACATCTGGATCACTCCGGTGAACGCGCGCGGCGAGGACGACTGGCGCATCAGCCGGGTCAACGCCCCCGACGACCAGCTGCGCGACTACGAGCGCACCGTCTACGACATGCTGCTGCCCGAGGGCACCGACACCGTCGCCGTGCGTGAGCTCCGCGCGCCGGGCCGGATGCAGCTCGACCCGGTCCGTGCCGCCATGCGCGCCGACGCGGTCGCCACCGGCGCCTTCGCCGACCCGAAGCAGCGCGCGCTGCCCCGCTGGCTCGGCGGCGCGCTGATCGTCCTCGGCGTGATCGCCACCGTAGTGCTCGCGCTGACCGCCGGTCACGCGCTGGTCGGCGTCGCGATCGCGCTGGCCGGTGTGGCCGCGGTCCTGCTGCCGAACTACCTGCCGACCAGGACCACCCTCGGCGACACCGTCGCGGGCCGGGTGCGCGCCATGCAGCGCGGTCTGGATACCGTTGCTCGCGAACAGATCCCGCCGATCGATCAGGAGACGGTGTTCTCGCGCGCGCTGCCGTACACGGTGATCAGCGGCCGGGCCGACAACTGGATCCGCGCCTTCCGCGACATGGATCCGTCGGCCGATTCCCAGCCCGGCCTCTACTGGTTCGCCGGCTACGACCGGGACCGGAACCTGCACCGCTTCGCCGCGCAGTTCCCATACTTCATCACCGCGCTGGAAGGCGCGTTCAACCCCCGCTGACAAATGCCGAACGGCCGCTTCGGTAGTGCCGAAGCGGCCGTCGGCGTGTCCGGGGCGCCGCTCAGATCCGGCGGATGGCCGCCAGCGGGTCGGCGTAGAGCGCGCTGAGCGAGGTGACCACGGCGGCGAATTCCTGCACCTTGCCGCCGAATCCGCTGATCCGGATGTCGGTGGGCGGGAGCTGGGTGCTCTGGGTGAACGCCCTGGCCACGTGCGGCAGCGCGGGGCGATAGCCGGTGAACGCCTGGCCGCCGAGGACGACGCGGTCGGGGTTGAGCATGTCGCGCACCAGCGCGACGGTCTGCCCGAGCATCGTGGCCCGCTCGGCGAGCAGTTCCCGCGCGCCCTCGGAGCCGGACTCCGCGGCCCGGTAGAGGTCGGCGATGGTGGTGCCCGCGGTGCCGTTGTGCGCCGGGATGATGCCGCGGCCGACGGCCCTGGCCTGCAGCGCGCGATCGCCGACAGTCACTTCCAAGCAGCCGCGACGGCCGCAGGTGCACTGCACGTCCGAGCCGGTGGGCAGGTGCGCGATGGAACCGGGACCGTTGTTCGGGGTGTGCACGCGACCGTCGAGGGTGACGGCGATGCCCGCGGTCTCACGGACGTAGAAGTAGAGGCTGCTGCCGTTCTGGGCGGTGGGCAGTTCGGTGTCGGGCTCGGGCCTGCGCGCGTCGAAGGTCGGCAGCAGCAGTTCCGACGCGGCCATGGCCTCCACGTGCGGCGCGACCGAGACCGGCAGCTCCAGCACGTCGCCGAGGACCTGCCCGATCGGGGCGCCCTTCCATTCCAGCTTGGGGTGGTCGACCACGCCGGTATGCGGGTCCACCCGGCCGCCGATGGCGACGCCCGCCCACAGCGGGGTGCGCCGGTGCCACCGCTGCAGGAACGCCTTGGCGCTGCGCGCGACCGTGGTGACCGCGAATTCCTGACCGGTCTGCGGGGTCGCGATGGCGAGGCCGCCCAGGATCCGGCCGCGCAGATCGGCGGCGACGATCTTGGTCGCGGCGGCGCCGATGTGGATGCCCAGGGTCAGGTAGGCGTCGTGGTCGATCTCGAACGGCACGCGGGGCCTGCCGACCGCGCCGGCAGCGGTCAGATCGGGCCGCTCGCGCAACAGACCGGCCGAAAGCAGCGAGGCAACTTGCCGGTTCACCGTGGCGATGCTCAGACCCGTTGCCCGCGCGGCGTTGTCGCGTGACACCGGCCCGGAGGCGGCGGTCCGCAGGACAGCGGCGGCGGGGTTGTCGCTACGGCGCAGTTCGGGGGCGACGACGTGACGGGATACCCGAGAGCGACCGGCGCCCGTCCGAGCGGCGGGACGATCGATGATGGGAGTAGACATATGAAGTTCCTTGCTGAAATCCCGTTGTCCCAACGGAATTGCCGACACGTAGGGCGTGGCAGCTCGCGAGCCGCAGAAGGCTCAGCTGCAGCATCAGGAACGACAAAGTTCACGCGTCAACGGCAACCGCAAGCCGATAGCGGCGGTCACGTAGGTGACCCGCTTGGCGAGGAGATGGTTGCCGGACATAACAATCAAGCTAACACCGAATCCTGGCCCGTCCAACCCGAACCGGCGGATTGTGTCGCGCCGCACAACGTTTCCGCAGCTCAGAGCGTCGGGTGGGGCGCGCAATGGCGATCGGGGTCTCCCCGGGGAGACGACGAACCCCTCCGGAAAACGAGCTTCCGGAGGGGTTCGCCGAGCCGGGTGACTACTTGGCCGGCGAGGGAGCCGGGGTGGGGACCGGCTGGGTGATGGTGATGAAGTACTGGATCGCGGCACCGATCGCGACCGGGGCGGTCACGAAGATCTGGCCGGCGATCACACCGAGCGCGCCGATGGTGGTGGCGCCGACGACGCAACCCGCGATGGGACCGGCGCCGAAGAGGGCCAGCAGGACACCGGTCGCGACGAGGCCGGCACCGGCACCGGCGATGCAGCCCACCGCCGCGCCGCCGAGGCCGCCGACCAGGGTGCCGATGGTGGCGCCCATGGAGATGGTGGAGGTCAGACGCGACCAGGCGGCCTGCTCACGCTCGTACTCGTTCTTCCAGGGGGCCTGGTTCTCGAACGGCAGGGCGACGGGCTTGTAGACGGCCTTGGCGGCGTCGTAGACCGGGGTCAGGGTGGCCTTGTTGCCCGAGATCTCGGCCGCGATGGGCAGCTCGAACTCGTCGAGGCGGAAGGTCAGCGGGGTGCCGGCGACGGTCGTGCCGTTGGCGGCCTTGACCTTGAAGGCACCGTCCTCGACGACGAGCGAGCCCGCATCGGTGGTGATGACAGCCTTCGAGTCCTCGACGACCTCGGCGGAGTAGTTGATCGGTGCGGCCTCTTCGACCGGCGCCGGAGCCGCGTAGGAGGTGCCCGCAGCAACACCGGTTGCCATGGTCACGAGCGCCGCAACCACGGCGAGCTTCCTCATCTTCATAAAACTGCCAATCCCTCATCAGTCGTTGAGCTGTTCGAGAAGCCAGCTTCGAGCAGATCACCACCGATGACGAGGGAAAAAAGCAGGCAGATCGTAACCGAGAATTCACCCGGCGGATTTCGCGGCGGCCTTCGCCTGCTTCTTGAATTCCCTTACTTCGGCGAGAGTTTCGGCGTCGACCACATCGGCGACCGAGCGGCGCGAACCCTCGTCGCCGTAGGACCCCGCGGCCTTTCGCCAGCCGGTGGGATGTACGTCACGTTGCTTGCCGAGCAGTGCCAGGAAGATCTTGGCCTTCTGCGCGCCGAACCCGGGCAGGTCCTGCAGCCTGCGCAGCACTTCCTTGCCATCGGGGTCGCCGCTGGTCCAGAGGTTGGCGGGCACGCCGTCGTAGTGCTCGATGACGTACTGGGCCAGTGCCTGGGCCCGGCGGGCCATGGAGCGGCCGTAGCGATGGATGGCCGGTGGCGTGGCGGCGAGTTCCTCGAATTCGGCCGGATCGGCCTCGGCGATCCGGCGCAGATCGAATCCACCCATCCGGTCGGCGATTTTGCGTGGCCCGCGAAACGCGTGTTCCATCGGATACTGCTGATCCAGCAGCATGCCGAGCAGCAACGCGAAATCATCGGTGCTGAGGAGTTCGTCGGCTTCGGCCTCCTGCGCGAGACACAGCGTTCGAGTCATACATTCATCGTGACACATTTCACTAGTAGCCTCTGGGTCCATGCTCCCGAGGACTGCAGCTTCCACGATGGCGGTAAGTATGACCGACTACACCCCTCGCCCTGACCGCTTCGATCAAGCGGGCCAGGACCAACTGATCGACGCCCACGACCTGGAGGTCACCCAGCCCGGGATGCGCAGGCTACGCGCCTGGAGTCACGCCGCGCTGGCCCTGCGACCGGGCGAGCGCGCCCTCGACATCGGCTCCGGCACCGGCTCGGAGGTGTTCGTCTTCGCCGACGCCGTCGGCCCGACCGGCACCGCCGTCGGCGTGGAACCCGATCCGAACCTGCTCGCCTCGGCCCAGCGCCGCGCCGCCGAGCGCGACTCGACGGCGACCTTCGCCACCGGCGACGCCTACGGCCTGCCGTTCGGCAACGAGAGCTTCGACGCGGTGCTCTGCGAACGCGTGTTCCAGCACCTGACCGCGCCCGCGCGGGCCGCGGCCGAGATCGCGCGGGTCCTGCGGCCCGGTGGCCGCGCGGTGGTCGTCGACAGCGACTGGGCCACCTCGATCGTGCATCCGGGCGATCCGAGGGTGGTCGGCGCGGTGATCGACACCCTGATCTCCTCGACCACCAACCCGCTGTCCGGGCGCAGGCTGGCCGGGCTGCTCAGCGGTGCGGGGCTGGTCGTCGACGAGATCGGCTCGCACGCGCTGGTGCAGGACCGCAGCGTCGGCGCCGGCGCGCTGGTCAGCCGGATCGCCGGGCTGGCGGTGCTGCGCGGGGTGATCACCGAGGACGAGCACGCGCGACTGATCGCCGACCTACAGGCCGGCGCCGATCGCGGTGACGTGCACGTCTCGGTGACGATGTTCGGCGTGCTGGTGCACAAGCCGAGCTGAGCCGAGGCCGGGCGCGCCAACGCGCGCCCGGCCCGCTCGCTCAGTGCTCCTCGAGCAGCTTCTCCGTGGCGGCGAGCAGCACGCAGGTCGCCAGCCCGTCCATCGCCTTCTCCAGTTCCGGCAACTGCGGGAAGGAGGGGGCGATGCGGATGTTCTTGTCGTCGGGGTCCTTGCCGTACGGGAACGCCGAACCGGCGGCGGTGAGGGCGATGCCCGCGTCCTTGGCCAGCGCGATCACCCGGGCGGCCGTGCCGTCGAGCACGTCGAGGCTGATGAAGTAGCCGCCCTTGGGCTCGGTCCAGGACGCGACCTTCGACGCGCCGAGCCGGTCTTCGAGGATGCGGCGCACCAGCGCGAACTTCGGCTCGAGCAGCCTGCGGTGCTTCTGCATGTGCTCGCGCACGCCCTCGGCGTCGGTGAAGAACCGCAGATGCCGCAGCTGGTTGAGCTTGTCCGGGCCGATGCTCTTCTTCGCCGCGTGCGCCAGGTACCAGTCGAGGTTGGCCTTGGACGCGCCGAAGAAGCTCACGCCGGCGCCGGCGAAGGTGATCTTGGAGGTCGAGGCGAAGACCAGCGGCCGGTTCGGGTTGCCCGCCGCCGCGGCCATGCCGAGCACGTCGAGCACCGGCGCGGCGGTGTCGGTGAGCGGGTGCACCGCGTAGGCGTTGTCCCAGAACAGCCGGAAGTCCGGCGCGGCGGCCTTCATCGAAACCAGCTCGCGGACAACCTCTTCGGAGAAGACGGCGCCGGTCGGGTTGGCGTAGTTGGGCACCGCCCACAGGCCCTTGATCTGCGGGTCGTCGGCCAGCAGCGCCGCGATGGCCCTGGTGTCGGGGCCGTCGTTGTTCATCGGGACGGCGATCATCTCGATGCCGAGCGCCTCGGTGATCGCGAAGTGCCGGTCGTAGCCGGGGGCCGGGCACAGCCACTTGATCGTCTCCTCCGACGCCCAGCGGCGCGGGGAGTCCGGGGTGCCGTAGAGCATCGCGAAGACGATGTTGTCGTGCATGAGCTCGAGGCTGGCGTTGTTGCCCGCGATCAGTTGCTCGACCGGGATGCCGAGCAGTTCACCGAAGATCGCACGCAGTTCGGGCAGACCGTTGAGGCCGCCGTAGTTGCGGCAGTCGACACCCGACCCGTCGCGGAAGTCGCCGTCGCCCGGGAGGGAGAGCAGCGACGCGGATAGGTCGAGTTGTTCCGGCGATGGCTTACCTCGGGTCAGATCCAGGGTGAGCTTCTCGGTCTGGAGCGTCGCGTAATTCGCGGTCTGGGACTCGTGCTCGGACACGAGTTCCGCGTGGCTCATCAAACCGATCTGCGTTTGCCGGGGCATCCTGGGCAGCCTTTCGAAGCAGCAAGGTGGGTGGTGCACGCTGCGCGTGCCGACACTCGCAACGTTACCCGGCGGTTGCTCGGAATCGGTGGGGTATCCGGAGCCGGATCAGGCTCGCACGCTGCGAAGGTGCGTAGGCGGATCGATCAGGCGGAGGTCCCCGAGAATAAAGGGGACCCCGCGCACCCGGCAGAGCCCGTTGACCCTTGCTGCCTTCCGGCCCTGGGGGAGTTCACAGGATGCGCGCCGCGCGGGATCCGTCGGCCAGTGTAGCGGTTCGATGTGCCCTCCGCAGCGGGGGGTCGATACGATCGCGACGAATCGACGGGGCGAACCCGTATCGAAAACCGGAGGGGGCCGAAGATGACGAATTCCCAGCAGGGATCCGGCGATCAGCCTGGACAGTCCGATCCGACCGTGCACTGGTGGTCGACGCCGACGAACGCGGGCGCCGATCCCACGGTGTTCAATCCGGCGGCGGGGCCCGAGCAGCCGCAACCGGGATTCGGGTTTCCGGCGCAGGGTCAGCCCGGCTACGGGCCCTATCCGTCCGCTCCGTCGATGCCGCAGGCCGGTTATCCGCCGCAGCCCACTCCCCCGTACAACGCGCCCGGCTATCAGCAGCCCGCCTACGCGATGCCGCCCCGACCGCCCGGCAACAAGAACGGGCTGATCATCGCCGGTGTCGTCGGCCTGCTCGCGGTGGTCAGCATCGGGGTGGTCGGGGTCGCGGTCGCCACCCGCGACGACCCGTCCGACCCGCTGACGTCGATGGAGAACGACCGCAAGAAGAAGATGGAGGGCGACTACACGATGGCCTCGGTCTCCAACGCGTGCTCGCTCATCGACCCGACGGTGCTGAAGAAGTGGTCCTCGGACCCCAAGGGCAGCCCGGAGCACAAGGAAACCCAGCCGACCAGCTCCACCGGCGGCAGGCTGTCGTGCACCGCCGATTACTCGAGCAAGTCGGCCCGCAGCAAGTACCAGACCAACGACGCCGGGATCGAGCTGGACGTCGAATTCAACGACGCCTACGGCGACCCCTCCTACACCCGATGGAAGGAATACGACACCGGCACTTCGGGTTCGGGTCTGGCGTCGGGTGAGGTCAGCGGGATCGGCTCGCAGGGCTACTGGAAATCCGAGACCCGCGATGTCGTCGGGCCGCGGCTGACCTACACCGTCGGCGTCGCCGACAGCAATGTCTCGGTCAAGGTCCAGATCACCCTGTCACGGGCCGAAGGCGAGACCATCAACACCGACGAGGTCGCCACGGTCGCGAAAGCCCAGGCGCAGAAGGCGCTCACGGGACTGAAGAAGTAGCTCAGCGCCGCTCGAACAGCAGGTCCGCGGCGCGGGCCAGCACCTGGTTGCGGGTGCGGCCCTCGTGGTCGGCGGCGAGGAAGTGCTTGCCGATCACCGCGCAGAAGGCGAGCAGGCTGCGGGCTTCGACCTCATCGGGGTCGGCGCAGAAGGCGCCGATCGTCTCGCGCAACAGCGCCATTCGGCGATTGTCGACCCGCCGTAGCCGCTCGGCCACGTCTGCGTCGCGGCGGGCCCAGTCGCGGATCGCGAGGTCGATGGGCAGCAGCCGGTCGCTGGAGAACGTGAGCACGCCCGCCAGCCGGGCCCGCGCTTTCGGGTCATCCGCGTGCGCGACCTGTTCGAGCACCTGGTCGACCGCCTCCCGCTCCCACTGCTCGAGCATCGCGACGAGCAGCGCCTCCCGGTCGGCGAAATAGCCGTAGAATCCGCCCTTGGTGACGCCGATGCGCTTGGCCAGCGCCTCGACCCGCACCGCGTCCACACCGGCGGCGGCCAGCACCAGCAGGCCTTCCTCCACCCAGCGCTCCCGGGGTGTGCGCGCGGTACCCACGACGTGTTCCACCTCATATCGGCTCGACCGGACCAGCGGATGAGCGGCCCGAGCACTCAGTGTACGGAGCCGTATAGTCTCCCCAACCGCCCTGACCGACCCGACCCGTTTTTACACCGGGGCACCGGGACCGCTATGCTGCTCCACGGAGGATTCGCCTAGTGGCCTATGGCGCTCGCCTGGAACGCGGGTTGGGTTAACGCCCTCAGGGGTTCAAATCCCCTATCCTCCGCCACAGCAGGGCCCTGATCGGTTCGCCGGTCGGGGCCCTGTTCGTTTAATCGGTGGATCTGTCGGTGGGCTTCCGTAGAGTGAAGCCCCGATGGTGCGGGAAACCCCCACCACCCACCCGCCGGTGTCGCCGCCGTCCCAGATGTGTGCGTGCCGACACAGCGGAGTGGGTACCCAACCCCAGTGCCGGTCCGTAAACGGACGGCGTGCGCCGGTCGATTGTTCTTCGACCGCGCCCCCAGACTCAGGAAGACAACTCGTAGTGAATACCTCACCTCAGACCACGAGCATCGGCCGCGACGCGGCCGGGCCGATCCGGCTGATGCTGCGTGAGCGCCATGCCATCACCGGCCCGATCGACGGCGCCTGGTGGCCCCGTACCGACCAGCCGATGACCGAACTGCACCAGCTGGTGCAGGCCGTCTCGCCGCGGATCGGCAAGCTGGCCCGGCTCGGATTCGATTGGCATGCCACCGAATCCGCGACGTCGGCCGAGCCTGCCTCGCGCATCATGCACCTGGTCGGCAGCAACGGCGCCGACCTGGCGCTGCTCGTGATCCCCGCCTCGACCGAGGCCCCCGCGGCGCGCAGCCAGATGCGCTGGGCCGCGGGCAAACCGCGGGTGCAGGACCCCGCGCCCGCCGAGACGGCGGCCGACGGGCCGCGCACCCTCGTCCAGACGTAGTTCAGCGATCGCTGGTGTAGGTCGGGTCGAAGTCGCGCGGCGCGCCACGGCGGCTGAGCAAGCGGTCGAACCATTCACCCAGGATGACGCCGGCCGCCAGGGCGCACCCGACACCGAACGCGCCGAGGATCTGCCCGAAACCGAGCAGGGTCTCGTCCTCGAGCAGGGCGTACAGGCCGCGGTACACCTTCAGACCCGGCAGCAGCGGCGTGATGCCCGCGACCGCGACGACCAGCGGCGGGGTGAGTGCCCGGCGCGCCATCAGACCACCAGCCAGGCCGATCAGCGTGGCCGCCATCCCGGACGCGACCACCGGCCCGAACCCGATGTCCTGGGCGACCAGGTAGGCCACCGTGCCCGCCGCGCCGCTCAACCCGGCCGCGAACAACGCCCGGCGTTCGGCGTAACAGGCCATCGCGAAGGCGATCGCGGCCACCGCACCGGCGCTCAGTTTGATCGCCAGATACTCGGTGTCACGGCCCGCGCTCGCGGCGATCTCGGGCACCGCGATCCCGAGCATCGTCGAGATTCGCAGCGCCAGGCCGATACCGGCGACGATGCCGCCGGTCATCATCACCACCTCGAGCATGCGCGCCGCCGCCGTGATCGGCGCGCCGGTGATGGCGTCCTGCACCGAACCGACCAACTGCTGCCCCGACAACAGCACCGTGATGCCCGCGGCGACGATCAGCGCGGCGTCGGCCCGCCAGTGATCGCTGACCGCCGCCAGCGCGATGGCGGGCGTGGCGGCGATGACACCACCGACCAGATGCTGGAAGAAGATCGGCAGACCGAGCTGGTGCAGCGCCCGGTTGACGACGTCGATCAGCGCCGTGGTCGCGAAACTGATGACGGCCAGCAGCGCGCCGCCACCGAGCAGCACCGCGATCGCCGCCGCCAGCAGCGACCAGCCCATGGTCGACACCCAGCGCGGATACGGGTGCGCCCCGGAGACGATCTCGTCCAGCGCGGCGTGCGCCTGGTCGACGGGGACGACCTGGCTGCGGATCCGCCGGGTCAGCCGGTCGACCGCGGCCAGCCGGGTGAAGTCGAGCGAGCGGTACTTCACCACCCGCATATCGCTGGCCGGGGGCAGCCGCGGGCCGCGATCGGCCCAGATACGGATCGCGTCGAAGGTGACGTCGATATCGCACTTGTCCAGGCCGTAGGTGGAGGCGATGAAGCGGACCTGGGCCGAGGTATCGATGACACCGGTACCGGCGGCCAGCACCACCTCCCCCACCCGCACGGCCAGATCGAGCACCTGCGACACCTCGGCGTCGTCGGTGAGGTCGATCGGCTGCAGCGGGGTGGGGGCCATGGTGATGTTGTCGGCCGTCGCACGCTGTGAGGGCAGGACGAACGGGCGGCGCAGCCGCCAGCGCGAGCGCAGAGCTGGGCGTTCGGTGATCGTGTCGCCGTCGCCTTCCGATGCCGGTTCCGCACTCATACCTTCGACGGTAACGGCGTTCGAGGCGGGTTCGCCGTCTCGCAACGTGTTCGTCAACGTGTCGCTCGTCATGTCGCGGTCGGTCTCAGATGTCCTCGATCAGTCCGGTGCTGTAGGCCGTGGCCGCCAGGTGCTGCAGGCAGCGCGGACCGCAGCCGTCGTGCTGAGTCAGCACGAAACGAGCCTGCTGAAGCGAGAAGATGGGAGAATCGGCCACGCAGTCGGCATGCGCGGCGCGCCAGCGGTCTTCGCGACCACGGGTGGCGGCCCGCGATGTGGGCGGGTCTGGTGCGGATGTGTCCAGCAGGGTGTGACGGTAGGGGCCGGCGATGGAGGCGATGACTGTATGAACACCGGGACGGGGAAGGTGATCCAGGAGCGGCGGCGGTTGCTCGGGCTCTCGCAGCCCGCGCTCGCGACCGCGATCGGGGTGAGCTCGCGGCAGATCACCCGGTACGAATCGGAGGAACAGTCGCCGACGCTGCCGGTGGCGATCCGGCTGGCCGACGCGCTGCAGATCTCGCTCGCGGAGCTGGCGGGCATCGTCGACAACCGGATCGATCTGGCGGGCCGCTGGTGGGCAGCCTGGCAGAAAGCGGCGAACCACGGCGACGAGGTCGAGGTAACGCCGGTGACGATCCGGCACGAGGGCGACCACCTGCTCATCGACTCGGCCGCCGAATCCGCTGCGGCGCAGGATGACCCGGCCGCGCAGATGCGCGGCGAGATGCGGGTGTGGGACGGCGACGCGCTCACCGGCTGGGTGCGCGGCATGGATGTCGCGCGGCCGATCGGCACCATCTACTACTCGCTGCACCCCCAGGGCGCTCATGCGGTCGGCTCGTGGACGACGAAGTCCGGCCCCGACGGTGTGGTCCGCGGCTGGAGCGCGCTGGCCAGGGAGAAGTCCGACGCCGAGAAGCTCCTGTCGGAACTGGTCCGCACCGACGGCACCGTCGAGTCGTGGCCGGGGAGTTCGCGCTCGGCCTGAAGCCGGCGGCGGATGTCGCCGACGGTCGGCCGCCCCGGCTCCACGGGCGGTAGCAGGAACAGGTAGCGGGTCAGCGCTCCGAATACGAACAGTCCCACAGCAATCCACAGGTAGATGTCCATCTGTCCCCTCCGAACCAGTCGGTGCTGCACGGGTGGCGCGGTATGGTGGTGTCGAAGCCACCGCAGCAAAGTATGGTCGTCGTCAAGACCTTTTGGACAGCAAAAAGCGTCTACAAACGTCTACAGTTCGCTACGGTGTGTCCATGTCCAGTCGGGGCGAGCAGGGGAACGGCGAGACCACCGTCGTCGGGGCACGGTTACGACAGCTCCGCGAGGAAGCCGGACTATCCCTGACCGCGCTGGCCACCCGCGTCCCGTACAGTCGCGCGGCCCTCGGCCACTACGAAACCGGCACGCGCGCAGCGCCATCCGAAGTGATCGACTGGTATGAGCGGGTGCACGCCCAGTCGGCCTCCGCGCTCCCCGGCACCCGGCGCCGTGATCCACGCGCGGCCGACGCCGCCCTCGCCGACGCGATAGCGACGAGAAACGGCGCGACCCGGCCGCTCATCGAGATCGACCGACCACACCAGGGCGACAACGGAACCGGCTACTTCTGCCCGTTCCGCATCGACGGCCTGATGGAAGGCGAGGCCGCGGGCACCGACGCCGCCACCGCGCTGCGCTCGGCCTTGCGCGCTGTCGGCGTCGAACTGACCAGGAAGCGCGACTAGACCCCGCTCGCCTCGCGGTGCGACGCCACCACCGCGTCCAGCGAATCGGCGAGCAGGGCGAGATAGCGATCCGGATCGGGCAGGACCCGGGCGTCCGCATGCACCGACAGCGCGATGGTTTCACCGATGCCGTGCACGCCGTGGGTCAGATGCATGACGGTGCCGAGCGCGGGGAAACCGCCGGTGAACAGGACAGGAGCACCGGCGAACGCGAGATCGGCGGCGCCGCGGTACACGCTGGAGACCACGGTGTTGCCGTCCAGCGCGGCGGGCACGCCGTCCAGGTCGGCCCTGGCCACGTCGCGGGCGGCGAAGACCGCCGGGACCGTCGCGCCGACCCGGTCCTGCACGGCGAGCAGTGGATTCAGCGCGCGCTCGCGGCGGGTCGCGAGGTCGGCGGCGATCAGCCCGGCGCGGAGGGCGAGGTCGGGTTCGTCGATGTGCAGATCGATCGACAGGCCGCGGTAGTGGTTGTGCGCCGCGGCCGTGCCGGGCAATGCCATCGGCAGGGCGGTGCCGAGCCGGTAGGGGCGGTCGCCGGTCTCGGCCAGGTAGGTGGTGATCGCGCGGGAAATCGCTGTCAGGGCAACGACTGTCACGGTGCGGCCGGGCACGCGGATGCGTTCGGCGTCGACGACGAGCATGCGGACCCGATGGTCGAAGACCCCTACTGGAGCGCTCGGATTGAGCGCGTTCGGCGCGAAACCCTTGGTCGGCGCGGGCACCTTCCCCGCCGCGGTGCGGTCCGCGAGCTCGCGCTGGGCCCGGTGCGCCGCACGTCCCCGGCGCGCGGTGGTCACCAGCTGCCGGGGAAACCTCAGCACCCCAGCGACTCTCGCGTCGGTACCCCATGCACAGATTTGTCCCCAGTAATCCACAGGCCGTGCAGGAGTTTTCACAGGCTCGACCGGGGGATCTTCCGAGTTGTCCACAGGTGCACCGGGAGAGCTGGGGATAACTTCGCCCACCGGCGCCGGAGCGAACAGCGAACGCGCGACAGCGGCGGCTCTGGTGCCGTCGGCCAGGGCGTGCGATATCTGTAGCACGACGACCAGCACGGGCCCCGCCGACGCGGGCGCGTCGCGCACATCGCGGAAAACATGGACACGCCAAGGACTTTCGGTGCCGTCCACACCGGTACCCAGCAGTTCGCCGACACGGTCGAGCAGCGCGGGCCAGCCGAGCCCGCTGGGACGATGCGTGACGAATTGCTGGGCGGTGAATTCGGCGGGTTCCCACCGCGGATAGTCGAGGTTGCCCGGAATCTCCCGAATCCGGATCCGCAGATCCGGAATACGCGCCGAACGTGCGGCGAGGAAAGCGCGGAGTTCGTCTGTGGTGCTGCCGGTTTCGGCGAAGCAGTAGAGCAGGAACACGTCATTGGCGCCGCGGCGCGACAGCCAGAACATCGTCGCGTCGCGCGCGGCCATCGTGGTCATCCGGCCACGATAGGCCACGCCACAGAGAAGGCCCCGAGTCCTACCGACCCGGGGCCCGTGCTGCCTTCTCGAGGCGCATGGTGCGGCTCAGCCGCGCGCGAACTCTCCCGCGGTGACGTCGGCTAGGAACGCGCGCCACTCTCCCGGTCCGAAGGCCAGCACGGGACCGCGACCGCGATCCTTGGTGTCGCGGACCGCGACATCGCCGCCGGCGAGAAAGGCCACTTCCACGCAGTTCCCATCGGGTCCGCTGTAGGTGCTCTTCCGCCACACAGCGTCCGTCACATCAACCTCCACGGCACTTACTCCTTTGCATGATCGAGAACGGGATTACTCCAGGAATCGTTGCAACATTCCGATATCCGGCGCGATCGACGAGTTACTTCGTGGCACACAGAGCACTGCCACACGGTGCGCGCAACCGACCGGCACGAACCAGCGCATCGAGGCGTTTCCGCCTCCGGGGGCTGCCCCCGCGGAAGAAACACTAGCAGGTCTTCCGCAAGTTTGCGGATGAGAATTTGCTTTCTCATATGGGTTTGCCAAGCTTGCGAAGCTTCACGTTTGCGGGAGCATTGCCGGACCCCTGTACCCATTCCCGAACCGGCTGACACATCAACTTTTACTTCCATGTGATTAGTCCGTGATACGTCAATTTCTCGACTGTCCCAGCCGCCCCTCGGGCACCACGAACGGCGGCCGTGGATCATGGGGGAATGATCTCCCGTGATCGCGACGCCGCAGGTCGTGCCCGCAACGACCGCCCCAGGGACCGACTCGGCAGGCCGCTACCTCCCGGCAGTGCCGGAGTCGCCCGAATTCCGGACGACCTGGAGCTGGCACCCCAGCAAACTCTCACCTTCGCTCAGCAACTGCTGGACGACGGTTTGGCTTTCAATGCCCATGAGGTATTGGAGGCGGCATGGAAGAACGGGCCGGTAGCCGAGCGGATGCTCTGGCAGGGGCTGGCGCAATACGCCGTCGGCATCACCCACATCCAGCGTGGGAACGCCAAGGGCGCGGGTACTCTGCTGCGCCGCGCGAGCGAGCGGCTCGGGACCTACCCGGCGAATGCGCAGCAGCACGACGTCGACCGGGCCGGGTTGATCGCCCACGCCGCCGTCCTGCTCGCCGCGCTGGACACAGGCAGCCCCATCGCCGAGGAGCAGTTGCGGCCGCGGCTGTGCCACCCGTCCGCCGCATAGAATGGTCCGGTGCCAACCACCCGCTCCACCGGCGCGGGCCGGTACGCCCCGAGCCCCTCGGGTGAACTGCACCTGGGCAATCTGCGCACCGCGATCCTGGCGTGGCTGTTCGCCCGCACGACCGGACGCGACTTCCTGCTCCGGATCGACGATCTCGATCGGGTCCGCCCCGGCGCCGCCGAACGCCAGCTCGACGACCTCGCCGCCATCGGTATCGATTGGGACGGCCCCGTGGTGCGCCAGTCCGCGCGGCTCGCGCGCTACGACGCCGCCATCGCCGAGCTCACCGCCGCGGGACGCACCTACGAGTGTTTCTGCACCCGCCGCGAGATCCAGCAGGCCGCGACCGCGCCGCACGGACCGATGGGCGCCTACCCGGGCACCTGCCGCCACCTCACCGCCGCCGAGCGCGCGGCCAAGCGCGCCGAAGGACGGCGGGGCGCACTCCGATTACGCGCCGACGTCGACGACTACACGATCACCGATCTCCTGCACGGCGAATACCGTGGCGCCGTCGACGATCTGGTGCTGCGGCGGGGCGACGGAATCCCCGCCTACAACCTGACGGTCGTCGTCGACGACGCGGCGCAGGGCGTCGACCAGGTGGTCCGCGGCGACGACCTGTTGCCGTCGACCCCGCGCCAGGCCTACCTCGCCGAACTGCTCGGCCTGGCCACGCCGAGCTACGCGCACGTCCCGCTGGTGCTCAACCAGGAGGGCAAGCGACTGGCCAAACGCGACGGTGCCGTGAGTCTTTCGGATCAGCGCGCCCTGGGCAACACGCCCGAGGATGTAGTGGCGGCCCTCGCCGGCTCCCTCGGCTACACCGCGCGGACAACAGCCGAGCTCCGTGAAGTTTTCGACCCGGCGCGGATACCGGGAAAACCATGGATACTCGAGCCTATCGGGTTGTTCCGACCAGAGGGATGTCCGTAACGTACGCATCGACCGATCTCCTGATCACGACGAGGACGAATTTATGACCAGCGGTGGTTACGACCCCAACCAGTACCCGCAGGGCGGTCAGCCCGGCGGCTACGGCCAGGACCCCTACGGCCAGCAGCAGCCGGGTTACGGCCAGCAGCAGCCGGGATACGGGCAGCAGCAGCCGTACGGGCAGCCCCAGCCCGGTTACAACCAGGACCCCTACGGCCAGCAGCAGCAGCAGCCGGCCTACGGCCAGGACCAGTACGGCCAGCAGGCCTACCCGGGCGGCCAGGGCGGCTACGGCCAGCAGGGTTACGGCGGCGTGCAGCCTGCCGATCTGGGCATCCGGATCGGCGCGCGCGTCATCGACAACCTGATCGTCAGCCTCCCGCTCGCGATCGTGCTGGCGCTGGTGTTCAGCGGTAACACCTACCAGTTCGTCAGCGGCGCTGTCGTTTCGCTGGCGGTCTACGGCTACTTCATCGCCATGGAAGTCACCCAGGGCACCTCGCTCGGCAAGAAGATGCTGGGCCTGCGGGTCGTCGCCCCCGGTGGCGCGCCGAACCTGACCCCGGAGCAGTCGGCCAAGCGCAACCTGTTCCAGATCGTCGGCCTGATCCCGTGCGTCGGTGGCCTGATCAGCCTGGGTCTGGCGATCTACATCATGATCACCATCTCCCAGGACCCGAACAAGCAGGGCTGGCACGACAAGTTCGCCGGCGGCACGCAGGTCGTCAAGGGCTGATTCCCGGCTGACGAAAACGTCAGGGGCGCTTCCGGATACGGAAGCGCCCCTGTTCGTTTTCCGGAAAGTCAGTACGAGGTGGAGGAATCCAGCCCGCCCGCTACCCCGAGCACGATGACGAAGACCACGTACAGCAGACCCAGCACCAGGGTGATCGCGCCGATCCAGATGCCGGCCAGCGCCATACCGCGGCCTTCACCGCCGCGCTCCTTGATCTGGTTGAGCGCCATCACACCGAGCACGATGCCCACGATCGACCCGATGCAGGTGCACAGGCCGACCAGCGAGGAGACCAGCGCGCCGATCGCCAGGCCGTTGGTGCCCTGCGGCTGCGGGAACCCGCCGTAGGGCTGGTAACCGCCCCCGGCGGGGTAGGCGCCGTAGGCGGGCTGCGGTGGCTGCTGCGGGTACTGCGGCGCCGAGGGCTGCTGGTAGCTGGGGTACTGCGGCTGCGACGGCGGAGGGGCAGGCTGCTGCGGGTACTGCGGCGTCGACGGGTAGCTGGGAGGCTGCGACGGCTGCGCGGACGGGTACTGCGGCACCGAGCCCGGCGCGCCGGACTCCGGCGACACGCCGGAGCCGCCGTACTGCTTCCACCACTCGTCGGAATCGCCGGGATTCGTCATTGGTACAGCGTATTCCACAACCGGCGCCCGTGAGGCACCGCGACCTTGGTTGGATAGGAGCCGTGACTGATGCAAACACGCTCGACCAACCTGCCGAATCTGGGCGCCCCGCGCCGGACCATGCGGCATTCGCCCAGGTTGCGCGGGGGTTCTACCCGGTAATCGTCGCCGTGTTCACGGCGACGCTGATCATCTCCAACATCTGCGCCACCAAGGGCGTCGAGTTCTTCGCCGACCAATCGGTGATGCTGGGCCCGCTGCAGATCCTGCCGATCGCGACCGACGGCGCCTTCTTCCTGTTCCCGCTCGCCTACATCCTCGGTGACGTGCTCAGCGAGGTGTACGGCTTCCGTGCCACCCGCCACGCCATCTACACCGGTTTCGGCGCGCTGCTGCTGACCGTCGCGTGCTTCGCGATCGCGATCCGGCTGCCCGCCGCCGGCTTCTACGAGAACCAGGAAGCGTTCCGGACGGTCCTCGGCACCACCCCGCAGCTGGTGCTCGCCGGCCTGGCCGGCTACTTCGTCGGCCAGCTGCTGAACTCGGCCACCCTGGTGCTGATCAAGGAACGCACCAAGGAGAAGCATCTGTGGGCCAGGCTGCTCGGCTCCACGGTGATCGGCGAGTTCGCCGACACGCTGATCTTCTGCTCGATCGCCGCCACCGCCATCGGCATCAACACCTGGCAGTCGTTCGTCAACTACGTCATCGTCGGCTTCGTGTGGAAGACGCTGTGCGAGATCATCGTCATGCCGATCACCTACCGCGTGATCGCGCTCCTCAAGAAGACCGAACCGACCTACGGCCCGGCCGAGGTCGACGCCCTGCACGATTAGGCGGCCCGCGGCGGACCGGCCTCCGGTCCGCCGCTACGCCCCCGGGGCCTTGATCCGGCCTTGCCACTGGCCGAGGAATTCGGTCTTGAACTCGTCGAAGTAGCCGCCCTCGATGCTGGCGCGGATCCGGTCGACCAGCCGCACGGTGAACCGCTCGTTGTGGATCGTGCAGAGCGTGGCCGAGAGCATCTCCTTGGCCTTGAACAGGTGATGCAGGTAGGCGCGGGTGTAGTGCGCGCAGGTGTAGCAGTCGCAGTTCTCGTCGATCGGGGTGAAATCACGGCGGAAGCGGCTGGTGTTGATGTTGAACCGGCCCTGGTCCACGTAGATCGCCGCGTTGCGCGCCACCCGGGACGGATTCACGCAGTCGAAGGTGTCGGCACCGTTCTCGATGGCGACGAACATGTCCTCGGGCTCGCTGATGCCGAGCATATGGCGCGGCTTGTGTTCGGGCAGCTCGTCACAGCACCAGCCGACGATGGTGCCGAGATTGTGCTTCTCCAGCGCGCCGCCGATGCCGTAGCCGTCGAACTCCGTTCCGCCGGCACCCCGGATCTCCTCGAGCTCGCGACAGGCCTTGCGCCGCAAGTCTTCGTACTGGGCGCCCTGGATCACCGCGAACAGCGCCTGGTAGGGACGGTGCCCGCGCTCGCCGGTGAGCTTCTCGTGCTCGTCGATGCAGCGCTGCGCCCACTCGTGCGTGCGCTGCAGCGATTTCTCCTGGTAGCCGCGAGTGTTCAGCAGGGTGGTCAGCTCGTCGAAGGCGAACATGATGTCGGCGCCGAGCTGATGCTGGATGCCCATCGACACCTCGGGGGTGAAGCGGTGCTTGGAACCGTCCAGGTGCGAGCGGAAGGTGACGCCGTCGTCGTCGACGGTGGCCAGGCGCTCCTTGCCCTCGGCGATCACCTCGTCGGAGCGGATGTCGACCGCTTCCATCGCGAGCACCTTCTTGAACCCGACGCCCAGCGACATCACCTGGAAGCCGCCGCTGTCGGTGAAGGTCGGGCCGGACCAGTTCATGAAGGTACCGAGACCGCCCGCCTCGTCGACGATGTCGGCGCCCGGCTGCAGGTACAGGTGATAGGCGTTGGCCAGCAGTGCCTGCGCGCCGAGGTCCTTCATCGTCTCCGGCAGCACCGCCTTCACCGACGCCTTGGTGCCCACCGGGATGAACGCGGGCGTGGCGATCTCGCCGTGCGGGGTACCGATGACGCCGGTACGGCCGTGGCGCCCGCGGTCGAGACGGGTGCCTACGGAGAAGGAGAACTCGCTGGGATCGGCCACCTGCCCATCGTGCCAGGACTGCCCGGCGCGTCACCCGCCCGGGTGACGCGCCGGTCTCCTACAGTTCCGCCGCCGCGAACTGCGCGTTGTAGAGGCGGTAGTACGCGCCGCGCTCCTCGAGCAGCCGCTCGTGCGAGCCGTGCTCGACGATGCGGCCCTTCTCCATCACCACGATCAGGTCGGCGTCGCGGATGGTGGAGAGGCGATGCGCGATGACGAAGCTGGTGCGGTCGCGGCGCAGGGCCGCGGTCGCGTGCTGGACCAGCAGTTCGGTGCGGGTGTCGACCGAGCTGGTCGCCTCGTCGAGGATCAGGATCGACGGCTTGGCCAGGAACGCGCGGGCGATGGTGATCAGCTGCTTCTCGCCCGCGCTGACACCGCCGCCCTCCTCGTCGATCACCGTGTCGTAGCCGTGCGGCAGCGCGTGCACGAACCGGTCGACGTAGGCGGCGCGGGCCGCCGCCAGGATGTCGTGCTCGGAGGCGTTCGGATTGCCGTAGGCGATGTTCTCCCGGATGGTGCCCTTGAACAGCCAGGTGTCCTGCAGCACCATGCCGATCCGCGAGCGCAGGTGGTCGCGGGTGATGGTGGTGATGTCGACGTCGTCGATCGAGATGGTGCCCGCGTCGAGCTCGTAGAAGCGCATGAGCAGGTTGACCAGCGTGGTCTTGCCCGCGCCGGTCGGGCCGACGATGGCGACGACGTGCCCCGGGTCGGCGACCAGCGACAGCCGCTCGATGATCGGCACCTCGGGGTCGTAGCCGAAGGAGACCGCCTCGAACTCGACCCGCCCGCGATCGACCGGGCGCTGGTTCTCCACCACCGGGTCGGGGCTCTGCTCCTCGGCGTCGAGGATCTCGAAGATCCGCTCGGCCGAGGCGACGCCGGACTGCAGCAGGTTGGCCATCGCGCCGATCTGGGTGAGCGGCTGGCTGAACTGGCGCGAGTACTGGATGAAGGCCTGGACGTCACCCAGCGACAGGTTGCCCGTGGCCACCCGCAGGCCGCCGACCAGCGCGATGAACACGAAGTTCACGTTCCCCAGGAACATGATGGCCGGCATGATCAGGCCGGAGATGAACTGCGCCTTGAAGCTCGCGTCGTAGAGCTGCTGGTTGCGCTCGTCGAATTCCTTGCCGACCTCGCGGCTGCGGCCGAAGGCGGTGATGATCTCGTGGCCGGTGTAGGCCTCCTCGACCGAGGCGTTCACCGCGCCGGTGAACTTCCACTGGTCGACGAAGTGCGGCTTGGACCGCTTGGCGATCTGCGCCGTCACGACGATGGCCGCGGGCACGGTGAGCAGCGCGATCAGCGCCAGCAGCGGCGAGATCCAGAACATCATGATCAGGATGCCGACCACGGTGAACAGCGAGACCAGCAGCTGGCTCATCGTCTGCTGCAGGCTCTGCGAGACGTTGTCGACGTCGTTGGTGACGCGGCTGAGCACGTCACCGCGCGGGGCGGAGTCGAAGTAGCGCAGCGGCAGCCGGTGCAGCTTGTCCTCGACGTCGTCGCGCAGCCGCTTCACGGTCCGGTTGATGACGATGTTGAGCAGGTAACCCTGCAGCCAGCCGAACACCGAGGCCGCCACGTACAGGGTGAGCACGATCAGCAGGACCCGGGCGACGGCGTCGAAGTCGATGCCAGTGCCGGGGATGACGTTCATCGCCGAGAGCATGTCGGCGCGGGTGTTCTCGCCGCGGTCGCGCAGCATCTGGATGGTCTGCTCTTTGCTGAACCGCGGGTCGAGCTGCTTGCCGACGAAACCGTCGAAGACCAGGTTGGTGGCCTTGCCGAGGAGGTAGGGGCCGAGCGTGTTGAGCACCACCGAGGTGATCACCAGCGCGACGATCACGCCGACGGCGAGGCGTTCCGGCGCGAGCCTGCGCAGCAGGCGCTTGAGCGACGGTCCGAACGACTTGGCCTTCGTACCCGGCGCGCCGGGTACCGGAGCACCGGGCCTCATCGAGCCTCCTCCACACTGAGCTGGGACTCGACGATCTCGCGGTATTCGGGACATCGCTGCATCAACTGGTCGTGCGTGCCGATGCCCGCCATCGCGCCGTCCTCCAGGACGACGATCTGGTCGGCGTCGCGAACGGTCGCGATCCGCTGGGCGACGATGAGCACCGACGCGTCGGCGGTCTCGGGCTTGAGCGCGGCACGCAGCCTGGCGTCGGTGGCGACGTCGAGCGCCGAGAACGAGTCGTCGAACAGGTAGACGCGCGGCCTGCGCACCAGCGCGCGGGCGATGCACAGGCGCTGCCGCTGCCCGCCCGAGACGGTGGTGCCGCCCTGGGCGACCGGGGTGTCGAGCCCCTGCGGCATCTCGCGCACGAAGTCGGCCGCCTGGGCCACCTCGAGCGCGTGCCACAGTTCCGCGTCGGTGGCCTCGGGCTTGCCGTAGCGCAGGTTGCTCGCGATGGTGCCGGAGAACAGGTACGCCTTCTGCGGGACCAGTCCGATGCCGCCGCGCAGGAGTTCGAGATCGAGGTGGCGCACGTCGGTGCCGCCGAGGTAGACCGCGCCGGCGGTGACGTCGATCAGCCGCGGGATCAGGTTGATCAGGGTGGTCTTGCCGGAGCCGGTGGCGCCGACGATCGCGGTCGTCGTGCCGGGGGCGACCTGGAACCGGATGCCGCGCAGCACCGGCTTCTCCGCACCGGGGAAGGCGAACTCGGCGAACTGGACATCGACCGCGGCCGGGTCGGCGGCGAAGGGCTGTGGCAGCCGCGGCGGCCGGACCGAGGACTCGGTCTCGAGTACCCCGCCGATCCGGTCTGCCGAGACGGCGGCGCGCGGCGCCATCATCGCCAGGAACGAGGCCATCATGACGGCCATCAGGATCTGCATGATGTAGGACAGCATCGCGGTGAGCGAGCCGATCTGCATGGTGCCGTTGTCGACGTGGTGACCGCCGAACCAGATCACCGCGACGGCGGTGACGTTGCTGATCAGCATGACCGTCGGGAACATCAGCGCCATCAGCTTGCCGACGCGCAGCGAGGCGTCGGTGAGCGCGGTGTTGGCCATCCCGAAGCGCCAGATCTCCTGGCGTTCGCGCACGAACGCCCGCACCACCCTGATGCCGGTGATCTGCTCGCGCAGCACTCGGTTCACCTCATCGATGCGCGCCTGCATCTGCCGGAAGCCGGGCACCATGCGGGCCACGATCGTGCCCATGGCCAACGCCAGCGCGGGGACCGCGATCAGCAGCAGCCAGGACAGGCCCAGATCCTCGCGCAGCGCCATGATGATGCCGCCGACGCACATGATCGGCGCCATCACCAGAATCGTCACCGACATGACGATGAGCAGTTGCACCTGCTGGATGTCGTTGGTCGAGCGGGTGATCAGCGAGGGCGCGCCGAACATGCCGACCTCCCTGGCCGAGAAGGTCTCGACCCGGTGCAGCACACCACCGCGCATATCGCGGCCCGCTCCCATGGCCGCCTGGGCGCCGAGGTACACCGACGCCGACGAGGCCACGATCTGCACGCAGCTGACCGCGAGCATGAACAGGCCGGTGGACCAGATGTAGCCGATATCGCCCTTGGTCACGCCGTTGTCGATGAGGTCGGCGTTGAGGCTGGGCAGGTAGAGCATCGCGATGACCGAGATCAGCTGGAGCACGAGGACACCGGCCAGCTGAGCGCGGTACGGGGCCAGGTAGGTCCGCAGCAGGGTGATCAACATGGTGGTCGCAGGCTACCGCGTGCGGGTGAGCGTCGCCGCCGACTTTTACCGCCCTGTGGACAAGTCCGGCCTGTGGACGAATTACGCGCCGGCGGGCGTGCGCGGCTCGCGCCGCACCCAGGCGCCGGGGTCGGCGATCAGCTCGCCGATGAAACCCGGCAGCCGGTCGGTGGCGATATCGGCGATGGAGACGTTCTCCAGCACGGCCCTGATGTTGACCCGCAGCGCGATCCATACCTGCTGCAACGGTTCGGCGGCGCCGGGATAGCGCACGTCCTCGGGGCGCTGCCCGCGCACCGAGGCCAGCGGCGATTCGACGGCGCGGATCACGTCGGCCACCGAGATCTCCGGGGCGGGCCTGCCGAGGCGGTAGCCGCCGTCGGGACCGCGCCTGCTCAGCACGAGGTCGGCGCGGCGCAGCTCGGCCAGCACGGTCTCGAGTACCTTCGGCGGGATCTGCGCGGCGGCGGCGATCGCCTCGGCCTTGACGACGCCGTCGGCCGCGGCGAGCTCCAGCAGCGTTCGCACCGCGTAATCGACCCTGGCGGTGATATGCACGAGTCGAACTTACGCGGTCGGCCGGGCGGGAGCGGCGAGCCGCCCGATCATGCCGACCGTCCGCAGGCGGTCAGCACGCAGGTCGCCGCGTCGAGCAGGGTCTTCTCCACCATCTCATCGGTCGCGCCGGGCGCCAGCTCCGATGACAGCAGCGCGACCCCGAGCACCTCGATGGCCGCGGCCGCGCGCAGCATGGCTTCCTGATCCGGGTCGGGACCGGCCAGCCAGGTGCGCAGTTCCCTGGTCGGCTCCATCAGATCGGGGTAGCGATCGGCGATGGCGTTGACGATCGCCGCGGTGTCGCGCACGCACAGCGCGCCCGCCGCGCGGTGCCGGATCATCCCGCGCAGGTACGTCCGCAGCACCGCGCGGATGCCCTCGTCGTCGTAGGGGACCGCGTCGATGTCGGTGACGATGTCGCGCATGTGATCGATGATCGGATCGATGATCGCGAGGAGCAGATCCAGCTTCGACGCGTAGTGGTAGTAGAGCGAAGCCTTTGTGATCCCCACCATATCGGCGACCTCGCGCAGGCTCGTCTGCTCGAAACCCTTGGCGCCGAAAAGCTGTACCGCGGCGTCGCGGATAGCCTGCTTAGTGCCTCCACCTGCGGAAACGGCGTCGACGGTGTCTCGGGGAGCCATGTATTCAATCCTCCCATCACTGCGTGTGACTTACGCGGCGCCCCCGAAATTGAGGTTGCCTCTCCACTTACTGAATCGGTAGTCTACCTACCGCACGGTAGGCAGAAAACGACGATGTGGAGGCGGGTCGTCAGGGGAGACCCGCAAGTGCTGTCTACGAGCCTGATCCCACCCGAGTTCTTCGCGCTAGGAGCACCCTCGTGTCCGTATACCTGTACAGATGGGGAAAGTTCGCTTTCCGCCGCAAATGGATCGTGCTACCGGTCTGGTTGTTGCTGTTCCTGCTGCTCGGCGGCGTCGGCGCCACCCTGAGCAAGCCGATGACCAACGACTTCAGCATGCCGTCGCTGCCGTCGGCCCGTGCGAACGAGATCCTCGACAAGCACTTCCCGGGCATGTCCGAGCAGTTCAAGTTCGACGCCGTGTCCGGCACCTACGTGATCGGCGCCCCGGAGGGCCAGAAGCTCACCGATCCGGCCAACCGCGCCGCCGTCGACGCGCTCATCACCAAGCTCGGTGAGCTGCCGATCGTCGATCACTCGAAGCCGCTGATGAGCCCCATCGAGATGACCGACAAGATGGGCTGTCTCGCCAACCCCGACCCGTCGAAGTGCTCGGGCGCACCGCTCAACGTGCTGAGCTCGACCGCGCCGGACAGCGTCGCGGTGCTGAACGTGCCGTTCAGTATCGAGGGCGTCACCGATGTCACCGACGTCGAGCGCGACGCCGCCTACGAGGTCGCCGCCGAAGCGCGCAACGCCGGCCTGACCGTCGAGCTCAGCGGCTCGATCGCGATGGAGCAGGAGCAGCCGAGCGGCAAGTCCGAGCTGATCGGCATGGGCGTGGCCCTGATCGTGATGGTGGTCGCCTTCGGCGCCATCGTCGCCGCCGTCGTCCCGATCGTCACCGCGATCGTCGGCCTCGGCGCCGCGACCTCGCTGATCATGCTCGGCACCTCGGTGATCGAGGTCCCCAGCTTCACCACCTTCCTCGCCTCGATGATCGGTATCGCGCTGTCGATCGACTACGCGCTGTTCATCGTGTCCAGGTACAAACACGAACTGGCCGTGCGTGACTCGGCCGAGGAAGCCGCGGGTACCGCGCTCGGCACCGCCGGTTCGGCCGTCGTGTTCGCCGGTCTGACCGTCATCATCGCGCTCGGCGCGCTCAGCATCGTCGGCGTGCAGTTCCTGACCTTCATGGGTCTGGGCGGCGCCATCGCGGCCGGCTTCGCGGTGCTCACCGCGATCACCCTGATGCCCGCGCTGATGGGCGCCTTCGGCAAGTACCTGTTCAAGCCGAAGCTGCCGCTGGTCGCCCAGCACGATCCCGAGGACGAGAGCTCGGTCACCAACGGCCAGCGTTTCGCCCGCCTGATCGGCAAGGCCCCGTGGGTCGCGCTGATCCTGTCGGTCGTCGTGCTCGGCGCGCTCGCCGCACCCGCCGCGGGCCTGAACCTTGGTCTGCCCGGCGAGGACTCGGCCCCGAAGACCTCCACCGTCCGCAAGGCCTACGAGCTGCGCACCGAGGGCTTCGGCGAGGGCAGCAACGGCGTGCTGATGGTCGTCACCGACCTGAGCGCGGTGCCGGAAAGCCAGCGTGAGGCCGCGGTCGGCGCGCTGCGCGACAAGCTCGCCTCCTACGACGGCATGGACTACGTGACCGAGCCGCAGTGGAGCGAGAACAAGCAGGGCGCCATGCTCAACGGCGTGCCGAAGTCGGGCCCGAACAACCAGGCCACCAAGGATCTGGTCGCCGAGGCGCGCGGCGCCGAAGCCGACCTCGAGGCGCAGTTCGGCATGGAGTACGGCATCACCGGCACCACCGCCATCTACGCCGATGTCGACCACGTCCTGCTCAGCAAGATCGTGCCGTACCTGGCGATCGTGGCCGGTGCCGCGTTCATCCTGCTGATCCTGGTGTTCCGCTCGATCCTGGTCCCGCTCACCGCGGCCCTGGGCTTCCTGCTCTCGATGGCGGCCACCTTCGGCGCCACCGTGCTGATCTTCCAGCAGGGCAAGCTCGGCCTGATCGAGGACCCGCAGCCGCTGGTCAGCTTCCTGCCGATCATGTTGATCGGCTTGGTATTCGGCCTGGCCATGGACTACCAGGTGTTCCTGGTGACCCGCATGCGCGAGGAATTCGTGCACGGCAAGTCGCCCAAGGACGCGATGGTCTCCGGCTACCACCACGGCGCCCGCGTCGTGACCTCGGCGGCGATCATCATGATCTCGGTGTTCGGCTCGTTCATCCTGGAGACCGACGTCACCGCGAAGTCCTTCGGCTTCGCGCTGGCCGCCGGTGTGGCGATCGACGCCTTCATCGTCCGCATGGTCGTGGTGCCCGCGCTGCTGGTCATCATGGGCAAGTGGTCGTGGTGGATCCCGAAGTGGCTCGACCGCATCCTGCCCGATATCGACGTCGAGGGTTCCAAGCTCGAACAGCTGCGTAACCAGGGCGCCGAGACGGTGAAGCAGCCGCTTCCGGTCTCCTGACCCACTCGAACCGGACGACCCCGCGATCCCTCAGGATCGCGGGGTCGTCCTGCTTTTTCGCCCGTCGCACCTGGCAGGTTGCTTGATATCGCGGTGGCCTGGCACCAGACTCGGACTGGTTAGACCCGGCTCTACCTCCCGCTCCGCACCGATCACCGCGAGGAGAAAAACCGTGTCCGTCTATCTGTACCGGTGGGGCAAGCTGGCCTTTCGCCGCAAATGGATCGTGCTACCCGTCTGGTTGATCTGTTTCCTGGTGCTCGGCGCCCTCGGCGCGCAGCTCCAGAAACCGATGACCGACGACTTCAGCATGCCCAACCTGCCGTCGGAACGGGCGACCGAGATCCTCGACAAACACTTCCCCGGCATGTCGGAGGCCTTCGCCTTCGACGCCGTGACCGGCACCTACGTCGTCGGCGCGCCGGCCGGGCAGAAGCTCACCGACCCGGCGAACAAGCAGGCGCTCGACGCGATGATCGCCCGGCTCGATCAGCTCGACATCGTCGATCACAGCAAGCCGATCCCGAATCCGATCGCGATGACCGAGGAGATGGGCTGTCTCGGGGCCGAGCGCGACCCGTCGACCTGCAGCGGCGCACCGCTGAACGTGCTGAACAAGACCGACCCCGACACCGTCGCGTACTTCAGCGTGCCGTTCACGATCAAGGAATTCGCCGATATCACGGCCGAGGACCGCGACGCCGCCTACGCCGTCGGTGACGCCGCCCGCGCGGCCGGGCTGACGGTCGAGATCAGCGGCACCATCGCGATGGAACAGGAGATGCCCAGCGGCAAGTCCGAGATGATCGGCATGCTGGTGGCGCTGGTGGTCATGGTCGTCGCGTTCGGCGCGATCGTCGCCGCGTTCGTGCCGATCATCACCGCGATCGTCGGCCTCGGCGCGGCCACCTCGCTGATCTTCCTGTCCACCTCGGTGCTCTCGATCCCCAGCTTCACCACGTTCCTGGCCTCGATGATCGGCATCGCGCTCTCGATCGACTACGCGCTGTTCATCGTGTCGAGGTACAAGCACGAACTGGCGGTGCAGGATTCGGCCGAGGAGGCGGCGGGCACGGCGCTGGGCACGGCCGGATCGGCGGTGGTGTTCGCCGGGCTGACGGTCATCATCGCGCTGGTCGGGCTGAGCATCGTCGGCGTGCGGTTCCTGACCTTCATGGGTCTGGGCGGCGCGATCGCGGCCGCGTTCGCGGTGCTCACCGCGATCACGCTGATGCCGGCGCTGCTCGGCGCGTTCGGCAAGTTCCTGTTCACACCGAAGCTGCCGCTGATCGCCCAGCACGATCCTGAGGACGACAGCGTCGTCACCAACGGCACCCGGGTGGCCAAGGTCATCGCCAGATGGCCCGCCGTGACGATGGGGCTGGCCATCGTGGTGCTCGGCTTGCTGGCCGCGCCGGCGATCAACCTGAACCTCGGCCTGCCCGGCGAGGACAGCCTGCCCAAGTCGACCACCGTCCGCAAGGCCTACGACCTGCGCACCGAGGGCTTCGGCGAGGGCAGCAACGGCATCCTGCAGATCGCTGTCGACCTCAGCGACACCCCCGTCGACCAGCGCGAAGCCGCGCTGCTCGCGTTGCGCGAGAAGCTACAGTCCTATCCGGACATGGAGCTGGTCACCGAGCCGCAGCTCAGCCAGGACGGCGCGGGCGCGCTGATCAACGGCATCCCCAACGCCGGGCCCAACGCGCAGTCGACCAAGGACCTGGTGCAGTCGGCGCGCGATGCCGAACCCGCGCTGAACGAGCAGTACAAGATGTCCTACGGCATCACCGGCAGCACCGCCATCTACGCCGATATCGACCACGTCCTGCTCAGCAAGATCGTCCCGTACATGGCGATCGTGGCGGGCGCGGCGTTCGTCCTGCTGATCCTGGTGTTCCGCTCGATCCTGGTCCCGCTGACGGCCGCGCTCGGTTTCCTGCTGTCCATGGCGGCCACCTTCGGCGCGACCGTGCTGATCTTCCAGGAGGGCGAGCTCGGTCTCATCGAGGACCCGCATCCGCTGGTCAGCTTCCTGCCGATCATGTTGATCGGCTTGGTATTCGGCCTGGCCATGGACTACCAGGTGTTCCTGGTGACCCGCATGCGCGAGGAGTACGTGCACGGCGCCGATCCCACCGAGGCCGTGGTCAAGGGCTATCACCACGGCGCGCGCGTGGTGACCTCGGCGGCGATCATCATGATCTCGGTCTTCGGCTCGTTCCTGCTGGAGTCCGACGTCACCGCCAAGTCCATGGGCTTCGCGCTCGCCGCCGGTGTCGCCCTCGACGCCTTCGTCGTCCGCATGGTGCTCATCCCCGCGCTGCTGGTGCTGCTCGGCAAATGGGCATGGTGGATGCCGAAGTGGCTGGACAAGATCGTCCCCGACATCGACGTCGAGGGCGCTCGCCTGCGGGAACTACAAGAGCAGGAAAAGACCCCCGTCCCCGCCCGCACCTGACCACCCGGGGTTTCCGGCCGCCTCGAATCCGAGGGGCGAGACGTACCGCCGAAGGCGCAGTATCGCCCCTCGGATTCGAGGCACCAAGGGCCGGAAACCCCCGCGGCGCCAGCCGCCTATATCACTGGCTCGGTTGGGGTACCTCGCACTGGCTGACCCGCGGGTTCAGGCCGACATAGTTGGCCGGACCCGCGGCGGCGGTCACCGCGATCGTCGCCCAGTCGGAGCACTCCTTGGGCAGGTGGGCGAAGTAGTGTCGCTGGCCCGCGGCGAGCAGCCCGACGGCTACCCAGCCCAGCACGACCAGAACCATGAGCTTCCCCCCGAGCCCGATCCCGGACTTCGCGGGTGGCGGCTGTCGCCCGCGCATAAGACATCGTTCCTTCCCGGATTTCGGTACTACCAGTCTATTACGTACAGCCCCGGCGGGCGGGGCCGTACCGCGTGAACAGCCGACGAAAAAGAGCCCCTCACCTGGCATATCAGGTGAGGGGCTCTGTGGCGGTGGCGGAGGGATTTGAACCCTCGGACGGGGGTTACCCGTCACACGCTTTCGAGGCGTGCTCCTTAGGCCGCTCGGACACGCCACCGCCGACTACGATACCGGAGGGGGTGCCGGATCGTTAAATCGGCTGGTCAGCGCTGAGTTCGGAAGAAATCGTCCAGGAGGGCGACGCACTCCGCTTCGAGGATCCCGCCCCGCACCTCGGGACGATGGTTGAGCCTGCGGTCGCGCACGACGTCCCAGAGCGAGCCGACGGCGCCGGTCTTGGGCTCCCAGGCGCCGAACACGACCTTGCCCACCCGAGCCAACACCAGCGCGCCCGCGCACATCGTGCACGGCTCCAGGGTGACCGCCAGCGTCGCGCCCGCCAACCGCCAGCCGTCGCCGTGCACGGCGGCCGCGGCCCGCAACGCGAGCACCTCGGCGTGCGCGGTCGGATCGCCGAGGGCCTCCCTGGCGTTGCTCGCGCGCGCGAGCTCGCGCCCCTCGGCGTCGAAGACGACGGCGCCGACCGGCACATCACGCGGGTCGGCGTCGGCGGCGGCCGCGATCGCGGCGCGCACCATGTCCTCGTCGGTCACCGAGGCAGTTTGTCCAGGACCGCCGCGAATTCGGTGGCGAAACCGAGCCGCTGGGCGATCATGCCGAGCTGCTCGTCGGGGTAGAGGTCGGTCTCGGCCAGGATCACGCTGAGCACCGGCTCGGGCAGGCCGAGGTCGGCCAGCACGCCCAGGTCGCCCTCTTCCCACGGCTCGACGTCGTCGAGGTCGTCGGGGTCGATGTCGGGGATTTCCACATTGAGTGCGTCGAGGACGTCGGCGGCGATGTCGTAGTCGATCGCCGCGGTCGCGTCCGAGACGAGCAGGCGGGTGCCGCTCGGTGCCGGACGCAACACGATGAAGAACTCGTCATCGACGTCGAGCAGCCCGAATACCGCCCCCGAGCTGCGCAATGCCTTCAGCTCCGTCTCCGCGACCGACAGGTCGAGGAGCGCATCGTGGCTGAGCGGACTGCACCGCCACGTGCCTTCTTCGCGGACCACCGCCACTGCGAACCCTTCGACGTCGAAGTCGTCGTCCGACGTCGCCCTGTTCGTGCCCGAGCGCTGTGCTGCCATGGACCAAACGGTAGTCTGTCCCGCCCGTAATGATGAACTCGTGTGCCAATCTGTTCCGATGACCCTCGACCAGCGTGCCGCTGTCTGCGTCCTCGGAACCGGTTTGATCGGCGGCTCACTGCTGCGCGCCGCGGTCGCGGCGGGGTACCCGGCGTACGGCTACAACCGCTCGGACTCGGGTGCCGACGCGGCGCGTCGCGATGGTTTCGACGTGTCGACCGACCTGTCCGCGGTGCTGCGCCGAGCCGCCGGCGAGGGCGCGCTGCTGGTGGTCGCGGTGCCGATGCCCGCGGTCGAACAGCTGCTGGCCGAGATCGCCGAGATCGCCCCCAACTGCCCGGTGACCGACGTGGTGAGCATCAAGCGCCCGGTCGTCGACGCGGTCCGCAAGCACGGGCTGGCGGCGAATTTCGTCGGCGGGCACCCCATGACCGGCACCTCCGAATCCGGCTGGGCGGCAACCGATCCCGAACTGTTCCGCGACGCGGTGTGGGCGGTCGGCGTGGACGAGGGCACGCGGGTCGAGCCGTGGGAACGGGTCGTGCGGCTGGCGCTGGACTGCGGGTCGGTGGTGGTTCCGGTGGTCGCCGACGAACACGATCAGGCCGTCGCGCGCATCTCGCACCTGCCGCACGTGCTGGCCGAGGCGCTGGCCGCGGCGGGCGCCGAGGGCGGGGCGCTCGCGCTCGGCCTGGCCGCCGGTTCGTTCCGCGACGGCACCCGCGTCGCCGGTACCGCGCCCGATCTCGTGCGCGCCATCTGCGAACCGAACGCCACCGCGCTCGGCCAGGTGCTCGACGAGACCATCGCCGCGCTGGTCACCGCCAGGGACGCGCTGCGCGCGGACGGCAGCCTCGGCGAGGTTGTCGAGGCGGGTTACCGCGGCCGTACCGCGTACGAGCAGCGCACGCGCTGGGAGATCACCGGGATCGTCCCGGGTGCGGCCGACTGGCTCACCGAGCTACACCGAGCCGGACAGCGTGGCGGGGTGCTGCGCGCACTGTGAACCCGGCGAGCGCGCGATCGCCCGCGCCGGGCGGTGGAAGCCGGTCCCACACCGGCCGATTCGGCGTCACGCCCGTTCGGCGAGTCCGGGGTAGTCCAGGACGAATCCTTCCGGATCGACCGTCAGCGTCGCGCTGGAGACCGGGGACAGCACGTTGATGCCGTCGGCGGCGCTCGAGTAGGTGAGCTCGGCCTCCTGCACCAGCAGATCGGGCAGCCGCACGTAGACCACCGGGACCTGCACGTCGCCGACCGCGTTCTGCAGCCCGAACCGGCGGATCGGCAGCGTGTTGAAGAACGGGCTCAGCACCACGTCGACATCCAGCGCGCCGGCGAAGGTGGAGCGCACATGGCTGCCGCCCGCGTCGACGAGCCAGTAGTCCTCCTCGTCCCGGGAGATGGAGGCGTGCCGTTCGCCCGCGGCGGTGGTGGTACGCAGCGACAGCCGTCGCGTAGCGCCCGCCTCGTCGGTGACCAGGTCATAGGACGCGCTGAAGGCCGGGTGCTCGCCGCAGGCGCTGCCGATCATCCGGCCCGCCGCCCGGATCCGGTTGCCGTTGAGCGTCACGCGCACCGATTCCATCCGCGTGTTGTCGTGGGCCCGCCAGGTGAGCACCGCGGGCCACCGGGAGGCCGGTCTGTTCTCGGTGGGGCCTGCGGCCGGGCCCGGGGCTGGGGTCGTCACCTCTCTACGGTAAGCGACACCAGCCCCGCTGCTGTACAACACGGTGGCATCAGACCAGCGAATCCCGCCAGGCGGCGTGCAGTCCGGCGAAGCGGCCCCGCCCGGCGATGAGCTCGGCGGGAGAGCCGTCCTCCACGATCCGGCCCGCGTCGAGCACCAGCACCCGGTCGGCAATGGCGACCGTGGACAGCCGGTGCGCGATGATCACCGCCGTACGCTCGCGCAACAGCGTCTCCAGCGCGTGCTGGACCAGCCGCTCGCCGGGGATGTCGAGGCTCGAGGTCGCCTCGTCCAGCACGATCACCGCGGGGTCGGCCAGGAACACCCGCGCGAACGCGACCAGCTGACGCTGCCCGGCCGAGAGCCTGCCGCCCCTGGTGCGCACATCGGTCGCGTACCCCTCGGGCAGGGATCGCACGAACGCGTCCAGGCCGACCGCCCGCGCGGCCGCCGTGACCTCGGCATCGGTCGCGTCCGGCCTGCCGAGGCGGATGTTGTCGGCGATGGTTCCGGAGAACAGGTACGCCTCCTGGGTGACCATGACGAAGTGCCTGCGCAGTTCGGCGTCGGCCAGCTTGCGCAGATCGACGCCGTCCAGGGTGATCGCGCCGCCGCTCGGGTCGTAGAACCGGGTGAGCAGCTTGGCCAGCGTCGACTTGCCCGCGCCGGTGGCACCGACCAGCGCCACCACCTGCCCGGCCGGGATGGCCAGGTCGAATTCCGGCAGCACCGGCGACTCGGCCGTGTACCCGAACCAGACCCGGTCCATCCGTACCGCACCGGTCGCCCGGTCCAGCGCGATCGGATCCGCGGGTTCGGCGACCGCGGGCTCCTCCTCGAGCACGCCCGAGATCTTCTCCAGCGCCGCCGCGGCGGACTGGTAGGAGTTGAACACCTGGGCGAGTTCGTCGAGCGGACCGTAGAACTGGTCGAGGTAGAGCAGGTACGCGGCGAGCACGCCGATCGCGAGATTGCCCTCCATCACCTGCCAGGCGCCGACCAGCAGCACGATCACCGTGGTCACCTTGCCGATGAAATTCGACAGGCCGACGTAGTCGCCCATCCCGCGGATCGCGGTGGTGGTCGCCCGCTGGTACTCGTCGTCCTCGCTGCCCAGAACCTCCTGGTTGCGGTCTTCCCGGCGGAACGCCTGCACCGCGCGCATGCCGCTCATCGACTCGACGAACTGCACGACGACGCGGGCGATCGCGCCGCGCGTGCGCCGGTAACCGGCCCGCTGACGCCGCTGCGCCCACCGGGTCACCAGCACCAGCGGCACGAATCCGAGCAGCACGATCGAGGCCAGCATCGGATCCAGCCAGACCAGCAGCACCGCGATGGTGACCACCGAAAGGACCGCGCTGAACGCCTGATTCAGCGCGCCTTCCAGCAGTTCCTGCAGGGTCTCGATATCGCTGGTGAGCCGGGTGACGACCTTGCCCGAGGTGTACTTCTCGTGGAACGACACGCTCAGCCGCTGGGTGTGCCGGAACGCGCGCACCCGCAGATCGAACAGCACCCGCTGACTCAGCGAACCGGAGGCCCGCAGGAAGAAGTACGTGGTCAACCCCGCCAGCACGGTGACCGACACGAACCCGGCCACCGTGGCGAGCATCGGCGTCCAATTGCCCTGTCTGCCCTGGCTGATGCCGTGATCGAGGCCGTAGGCGATGAACAGCGGCATCGACACCTTGGCCGCGTTGTCGAGCAGGATCAGCACGAAGGTGAGCACCGCCTGCTTGCGGTAGGGGCGCACCAGATCGAGCAGCAGGCGCCGGGATCGCCCGGCCAGCACCAGGTTTCCGGTGCCGGTGACGGCGTCGTCCTCCTTGGCGATGCCGCGCCAGTCCGCCGCCAGGTCGGTCTGCTCGGTCGGCGTCTGGATATCGGTGTCGGTGGTCATGATTCACCTCCCATCAGTTCGCGGTAGCGGCTGTTGGTGCGCAGCAGCTTCTCGTGGCTGCCCTCGGCGACGATCCGGCCGTCGGCCAGCAGGGCGACCCGATCGGCCAGCGCCGCCGTCGACGGGCGGTGCGCGACCAGCAGCGTGGTAGCGCCGGCGAGCACCGTGCGCAGCCGATCCTGCACGCGCTCTTCGGTTTCCACGTCCAGCGCCGAGAGCGGATCGTCGAGCACCATGATCCGGCCGTGCTCGGCCGACGCCTCGCCGATGAGCACGGCCCTGGCCAGAGCGAGCCGCTGGCGCTGGCCGCCGGACAGGCTCATGCCCTGCTCACCGATCCTGGTGTCCAGGCCCCACGGCAGCGCGTCGACGAACTCGCTCGCCTGGGCGATGTCGAGCGCCTGACGTACATCGGCGTCGGTGGCGCGCGGGTCGCCCAGTGCTACGTTCTCGCGCACGCTGGCCGAAAACAGCACCGGCTCCTCGAAGGCCACCGTCACCACTCGGCGCAGGTCGGCCAGGCGCAGGGTCGCGATGTCGACGCCGTCGATGGTGATGCTGCCGCCGTCGACGTCGTAGAGCCGGGGAATCAGTTCCAGCAGCGCGGTCTTGCCGCTGCCCGTCGCGCCGACGAGCGCGACCGTCTCCCCCGGCCGGACCCGCAGCGAGATGTCTTCCAGCACGGCCTTGTCCGAGCGGTCCTCCCCGGTCGGATAGGCGAAGCGCACATGGTCGATGACCAGCTCACCGCGCAGACCGGTGGGCAGGCTCGCCGGCTGCGCCGGGTCGGTGATGTCGAGCGGGGTGTCGATGATCTCCCAGAACCGGTCGGCGGCGGTGCGCGCCTCGAACAGTTCCGAGAGCAGAAAGCCCAGCCAGATGATCGGCCACTGCAGGAAGGTCGCCAGCGTGACGCTCGCGACCAGCGTGCCGATCGTCATCGTTCCGTGCACCACCGAGTACCCGCCGACGCCGAGCGACACCGCGATCGCGATCGTCGGGAACGTCACCAGCGCGGCCCACAGGGTCGCGTCCAGGCGCACCTTCTCCAGCTCGGTCTTCTGCAGTTCGCGTGAGAGCGCGGTGAAGCGCGCGCCGAAGAACCGGCCGCGGCCGAGGGCCTTGAGCACGCGCACGCCCTGCGCGGATTCCTGGGCGATGGTCGCCAGGTCACCGGACTGGTCCTGCGAGCGCCGCGAGGCCACCTCGAACCGGCGCACGAAGCGCACGCAGAACAGGGTCAGCGGCAGCGAGATCACCGTGAAGATCAGTCCCACTTGCCAGTTCATCGCGAACAGCGCGATCAGGCCGATCGGCAGCACGATGCTGTTGACGATCAGGAACGGTCCGGCGAACGCGACGAACCGCCGCAGCACCGAGAGATCGTCGATGGCGCGCGACAGCAGCTGACCCGATTGCCAGCCGTCGTGGCGTCCGATCGACAGCGCCTGAAGCTGGGCGAAAAGCTTTGCCCGCATCCGGATCTCGAACAGGGTGGACGGCTTGGACACCAGCCAGCGCCGCCCCCACATGCCGAAGGATTCGAGCCCGCCGAGAACGAAGATCAGCGCGACCGGCAGCAGCAGCCCGACGAAGTCCCGCCGCGCGATCGGCCCGTCGATGACCCTGGCGATCACCAGCGGGATGACGATGGCGGTACTGGCGGTGACGATCGCGAGCACATTGGCCCCGATCAGCGGCATCCGGTAGGGCCGCAGGTACGGCAGAAATCGGCGCAGCGACCGCGATCTACCGCTCGGCCGCGGCGACGGCCGCCCCGATCTGTCGGC
Organism: Nocardia canadensis; assembly: GCF_032656385.1. Taxonomy (NCBI): domain Bacteria; kingdom Bacillati; phylum Actinomycetota; class Actinomycetes; order Mycobacteriales; family Nocardiaceae; genus Nocardia; species Nocardia canadensis. The sequence goes on along the minus strand of NZ_JAVCWB010000001.1, from coordinate 573,292 downwards.
CTCCGCATCGGTGGCCGCCAGCTCCACAGTGACAGACAAGACTCTCCCCCTTGGTGTCCGGTTGGATGGTTGGTTTCCGGAACGGACGCCTGGTGATGTTCGCACCGGGGTCCGACAAGTCGGCCTCTCCAGAGTGGCACCGCAGCACCGTCGCGAGCCACTGATTTTCCGCTGGAGCTCGGGGTTCGGCCGCCCGATACAATGCGCCGCAGGCGCGAGTGACGGGTCGTTGGACGGCGAGCCCGCCAGACACAGGAGGGTCGTTGACGCGGATGGTCGGGCTGTTCGCCGGGATCGGCGGGCTCGAACTCGGCCTCGGCAGCAACGGCTGGTCGACCGAGTTGCTCTGTGAGATCGATCCCGGCGCGCAGGGCGTGCTCGCGGCTCGCTTCCCCGACACTCCCCTGCACGGCGACATCACCCGGCTGCGCTCCCTGCCCGCCCGAACCGAACTGGTCGCCGCGGGCTTCCCGTGTCAGGACCTGTCCCAGGCCGGTCGCACCGCGGGCATCACCGGTCGCCGATCCGGGCTGGTCGACGAGGTGTTCCGGCTGGTCCGGCGGCAACGCGGACCGCGCTGGCTGCTGATCGAGAACGTCCCGTTCATGCTGCAACTCGGCCGGGGCGCGGCGATGCGGCACATCACAGGCGCACTGGAGGAACTCGGCTACGCGTGGGCCTATCGCGTCGTCGACGGCCGTGCCTTCGGGCTGCCGCAGCGGCGCCAGCGGGTGCTGATGCTGGCTTCGCGCACCGAGGACCCGCGCGAGGTGCTGTTCGGCGACGACGCGGGCCCGCGCGAGTACGGCGACCCCGAGCGCGATCCGTGCGGCTTCTACTGGACCGAGGGCGTGCGCGGCCTCGGCTGGGCGGTGAACGCCGTGCCGACGCTCAAGGGCGGGTCGGGTCTGGGGATCGCGAGTCCGCCCGCGGTGCGGCTGCCCGCAGGCGAGATCGTCACGCCGGGCATCGTCGACGGCGAGCGGTTGCAGGGTTTCGACGCCGACTGGACCGCGCCCGCGCTCGACGTGCCCGGGGTGCGGCAGGGGCATCGCTGGAAGCTGGTGGGCAACGCGGTCAGCGTGCGGATGGCCAACTGGGTCGGTGAGCGGTTGGCCGCGCCGTCGGAGCCGCTGACCGTGGGGGAACCGCTGCGGCCGGGCTCACCGTGGCCGACCGCGGCGTGGGGCCGCGCCGGCGTCGTGCACCGGGTTCCGCTGTCGACGTGGCCGGTGCACGAACCGTACGAGGACCTGAAGAATTTCCTCGCCGAACCCCGGCTGTTGTCGCCACGCGCCACGGCCGGTTTCCTGCGCCGTACCGAGATGGGCAATCTGCGCTTCCCGCCGGGTTTCCTCGACGATGTGCGCGATCACCTCGACCGCATGGGCGGCTGGGCGGCATGACCGGGCGGCACGCGCGACGTGGGGACGTGCCCGCCGCGCCGCCGCCTGCCGCGAAACCGGTCACCGACGCGGCGACCAGCGCCCGCATGTCTCGCCAGCGACGTGCGAATACCGCACCGGAACTGGCCCTCCGTCGTGAACTGCATCGCGCGGGCCTGCGCTATTTCGTCGACCGCGCGCCCATCAAAGGCCAGCGCCGGCGCGCCGATGTGGTGTTCCCGCGCCTGCGAGTCGCCGTCTACGTGGACGGCTGCTTCTGGCATCGATGTCCGGTGCACGCGACCGATCCGAAGAACAACGCCCAGTGGTGGGCCGACAAATTGGCGGGCAATGTGGCGCGTGACCGGGCCACCGACGCCGCGCTGCGGGCAGCGGGCTGGCAGGTCGTGCGGGTGTGGGAACACGAGGATCCGCATCTCGCCGCCCAGCAGATCTTTGCCCTGATACGCGAGCGATCACCTCGCTCGCAGCGGTAGACGCGACCGGGTCAGCGGCGGCGCGGGTCGCTGTGCACGCGCACCCGGACCAGCGATCGCGGCGCGTTGGCGGCGGCGAAACCGGAGACAGCCATCGCCAGGACCATGGCAAAACCTGCCAGCGCTATCACGTAGCTCATCGAAATCCTCCTGGTTGGTTACGCCACCCACCCTGCCCGGTGAACCTGACAACAACCTGTGCGCGCTGTGATGAAACCACGTGCGCGGCGGGCGACGCGCCCGATCGGGTGGATGAACCGGACGCTCCGCCGGGGGCAGCACAATGGTCGATGTGCCCGAATCCACCCGGATACCCCGCGGCTACCCCCTGCTGATCGCCCTCGCGATCGCGGTCGCCGGCCTCTGCTATTCGTCCTGGGTGCTGGAGTTCGTCCTGCCGATCGAGGCCGATTCGGTCAACTCCTTCCTCAGCGAACTCGACGCGGAGGGCAAGCCCTACCGGGAGGTGTTCGCCACCGCGGACAAGCTGGTCGGCCTGCTGCTGATCCCGGCCGCGATCGGCGGCCTGCTGGTCTTTCGCCGACGCACGCTCACCACCGTCGGGTGGGTGGCCCTGCTGTGCTTCGGCGCGTCGACCATCGCCGACGCCATGCTCCCGCTGCGCGATTGCGACCCGTCGGTCAGCACGTGCGGCGGCAACAGCGAGCTGTTCCCACAGCTGCACCAGCCGCACGCGCTGACCAGTTCCCTGGCGGTCACCTCGATCGCGGTGGCGGCGTTCGCCTTCAGCGCCGCCGCCTACCGCTATCACCGCTGGCGGATCCTGCGCGAGTTCGGTGTGGTCGTGCTCGTCGTGGGGTCGGCGGCGACCGTCTGGATGTTGATCGCCGACAACCTGTCCGGCTCCTACGCTCTCGGCATCGCCCAGCGCATCCAGGTCGGATCGATGTCGCTGTGGCTGCTAGCGCTGGCCGCCGCCGTGCTCGTGGAGGGGCGCGAGTGGACTAGTTGACCGAGATCCGCACCGTGTAGCCGCCCACGTCGGCGGGCAGCTTGGTGGTGTCGACCGCGAGCACCTCGCCGGTGTCCTGCAGCCCGTTGGGCAACGTCTTGGGCTTCAGCCCGAACGGCGGCTGCTCGCCCTGGCTCGCGGCCAACCCGAAATCGCTGTCGTTGGCGATGTAGATCGTCTTGCCGCCGTCGGTGGTGGCGATGCCCTCGATCTTGTCGTGGCCGAAGAACCGGCCCCGCTCGTCGAGTCCGGCGACCAGCGCCGACAGGTCCAGGTTGCGCTGCTTGGCGACCGGGGTGATGCCCGCCTTGGTCAGCGCGGCCACCGCGTCCGTGGTCGGTACGACGCCGACGAGCGTCTCCAACGGCTTGCCGTCGACCAGCAGGCCGCCCTTGGCCGCGTCGTAGGTCGCGCCGGGCACGCTCGACTGCGGGCCGACATCGGTGGCACCGGCGATATCGATGGTCCAGATCTTCTTGTTCGACTGGGGCGCGAGGTTGCCGTCACGCTCGTCGACGAGGAAGGTGGTCGCGCTCAGCGCGGTGATCTCCGAGACCGCGACCTTGTTCTGCTTCGGGTTCTCCAGCGGGTACAGGAATTCCTTCTGCGCCTTGGTCTTCAGGTCGACGGTGACGATCCGCGCAAACGGCACCTCCTTGGCCGAACCGCTCAGACCCGGGGTGTTGAGCGCGCTCTGCACGACGCCGACGAGGGTGCTGCCGTCGGGCGTGATGGTCAGGCCCTCCATGCCCTGGTTGGGCGTGCGCAAGGCGATCTCCTCGGGAAGCCCGCTCCCGGGCGCGAGCCGCTCGATCTCGGTGCCCTCGGCATCGAAATGCACCAGGAACGGGCCGTACTCGTCGGACACCCAGAAGGTGCCGTCGGCCAGTGCGACCAGGCCCTCGGGGTCGAGGCCGTGATCGGTGGGAGGCAGGACGGTGCCCTGGAGATCCTTGATGGTCTCGCCGGTTGTGGCCGAGGTGTCGACCTGACCGTTGAACGGCGCGCCCGACTTGCTGCGCAGCTCGATGCTCGACTGGAGCACCGCCCGGTTGTCGACCAGCTTGAACCGGCCGATCTTGGGCACGAATGCCGGGGTGGGCGAGAGCTTTTCGTTCTTGGCCGGGCCGTCCACATTGGGACCGCGGTCGGTCAGGCCGTAGAACTCGTCGGCGCTGCCCGGCACCGGAGTCCACGCCGAACCGAATCCGCTGCCCTGCACCGTGGTGCCGCCGAACTCGCCGAGCACCGGGATGTCGGTGGTGTACAGCCGCACCGCGTCGCTGGTGGTGACCTTGAACTGGTCGAGTCCGCGGTAGCCGGCGACCGGGGTGTAGACGTAGGACCCGTCGGTGCGGCGGGTCAGGCTGCCGTGCTCGGGCTCCAGGTCGACGCCGAGGACCGCGCTCTTGCCCGACTTGGCGACCAACTCGTCGAGCGAGATGACCAGCGTCTGGTCCCGGTCCACGGAGAAGTCGGCGTCGGCGCCGGGCGTCGAGCAGCCCGTGGCGACGGCGGCGGCGCACAGCGCGGCGGTGAGCGGGAGGAGGCGGAAAACTGGACGCGCGTTCATCTGCCATGCGTACCGCGTCGAGCCGACCGGCAGCCGACCGACAAATGAATTGTGATCCACCCTGCGGTGGATCATTCTGGCTGCCATGACCACAACTCGGGTGAACATCGCTTCCGCCTCCGATTTCGAAGATGTCGTGGGGTACTCGCGGGCCGTGCGTGTCGGTGACCATGTGGTGGTGAGCGGAACGACCGCCGCCGTCCCCGGTGGTGGCGCCGTCGGCGGCGACGACATCGGCGCGCAGACCACCGAGGTCCTCGCCCGTATCGCCACCGCGCTGGAACAGGCGGGCGCGAGTTTGCGGGATGTGGTGCGCACCCGCATCTTCGTCACCGACATCTCCCGCTGGTCCGAAGTCGCCGCCGCGCACTCGGCCGTCTTCGACACCATCCGCCCCGCCGCCTCGATGTACCAGGTGACCGGCTTGATCGCTCCCGAGCTCCTGGTAGAGATCGAGGCCGACGCGATCGTTGCCGGCTGAATCGTCACACGCGCCGCTGCTCCGCCGTCGCCGTCGAGCCCGAAAACTCCCCAGTTGTCCACAGGTTCACGGTTATCCACAGGGGGCGCCGACACCGCGGTGAACGGCGGTGCGCACGGACCAGGGCAACTACGCTCGACCGGGTGACCAGCGAAACGGCTACTCCCACCGACCTGCTCACCCAGGTCGCCGCCTCCACCGCCCGCTTCGACGCGGCGATCGGCGCGCTCACCGATACCCAGCTGAGCGAACCGTCCCGGCTGCCGGGCTGGACGCGCGGGCACGTCGTCGCGCACATGGCGCGCAATGCCGACAGCCTGCTGAACCTGCTGCTGTGGGCACGCACCGGCATCGAGATCCCCCAGTACGCCAGCGCCGCGCTCCGCGACGCCGACATCGAGGCGGGCGCACCGCGCCACCTGGCCGTCCAGCACGCCGACTTCACCGCCTCGGCGCACCGCTGGCAAGCGGTGGCCACCACGATGCCCGCCGCGGACTGGCAGGCGGTCGTGCGCAACCGGCAGGGCGGCTCGCTCACCGCCGCCCAGATTCCGTGGATGCGCCTGCGCGAGACCGAGATCCATCACGTCGACCTCGGCGTCGACTACACCCCCGCCGACTGGCCCGCGTCCTTCGTGGCCCGCCTGCTCCCGGAAGCCATCGCCGACGTCTCCGCCAACCTGCGCCCGGAGGCAACCCCCACCTTCGACATCCAGGCCACCGACACCGACTTCATCGCCACCGTCGGCCCCGGCCGCCCGCACCACACCGTCCTCGGCCCATCCTCGGCCCTGCTCGCCTGGCTCCTCGGCCGCTCCCCCGGCCACGACCTCACCGGCCCGCTGCCCCCGCTGCCCGCGTGGAAGTAGCCGACCCGGCCGAGCATGAGAAAAGGCCCCCAGCGAATGCTGAGAGCCTTTTCTTGGTGCGCCCGAAGGGATTCGAACCCCTAACCTCTTGATCCGTAGTCAAGTGCTCTATCCGTTGAGCTACGGGCGCATGGTCTTCAGTTGTACCCGGCGAACCGGGTGTGGCGGAGGCGAGAGGATTTGAACCTCCGGTCCCCGTGAAGGGACAACTCATTAGCAGTGAGTCCCATTCGGCCGCTCTGGCACGCCTCCTGGAGCCTTCTCTTTCGAGGGCACCGGTCCTTGTCGAACCGCCGGGAATGAAGATTACACGAGCAGTTCATGTAGTCCAAAACGCCTGGTCAACTACCGTAAGTTGCTGTCGAACCAGTCGTAGATCCGGGTCTGGGAATCGATCCGAATGGCGTTGGCCGCGTCGTCGTCCGGATCGGGGCGGTCGGCGCGGTGACTGAGGCCGGGATAGGTGATGGTGAGACTGGCCACATTCGCTCGGGCGGCCTCGTCGCGGAGCCGCTCGACGGCGTCGGGCGGGGTGGCCGGATCGTCGGCGCCGAACAGGCCGAGCCACGGCGCCTGCAACGCGGCGGCGATGTCGACCAGGGCGGTGTCCTGATCCGGGAGCGGCTCGGTGATGCCGGGGGCACCCACGCTCACCGCGGCGCCGATCGGACGGTTGGTGGCGACGAGGAAGGCGGCGGTGCCCGCGGTGTCGAAGCCCAGCACGCCGATGGTGTCGGGGAAGACGCCGCGGCGAGTGAGCCAGTCGAAGCCGGCGTCGAAGTCGTCGAAGAGCTCGTCGCCGAAGACCTCGGTGACCTGGTCGTCGGCGATCCGGTCGAAAAGGTGCGGCGCGACGACGATCCAGCCATCGAAGGCCAGCGACCGCATCAGGTCCAGCAGCTGGGGCGAGAACTCCCGGGATTCGTGCAGGACCACGATGCCGCCGCGGGCGACTCGCTCGGGCTCGACCACGGTGATGGGCACAGCCGTCCGCGTGGCGACGGCTGCCGTTTCGGCGCCACCCGCCACGGCGGTGAGCTCCACCGACCTGAGTGGGGCGACATCGTCGTAGGTCCCCGACATAAACCCAGCGTAGGCGGCGAAACAGCGGTTGGGTAGAGCTGATCGGCGGCGGCGCGCACCGATATGACGCGTCACCGTAGGGTGGAGGCGTGACAGCGCACATCCGGCCCGACCTCGCCACCATCCCGGCCTACGTTCCCGGCCGTAACCACCCCGATGCGGTGAAGCTCGCGTCGAACGAGACGACCTTCGGGCCGTTGCCGAGCGCGGCGAAGGCGATCGCGGAATCGGCCGAGCAGGCCAACCGGTACCCGGACAACCAGGTCACCGAGCTGCGAGCCGCCCTGGCGGACTTCCTCGGCGTCACGGTCGCGAATGTGGCGGTCGGCTGCGGCAGCGTCGCGCTGTGCCAGGAGCTCGTGCAGATCACCTGTGACGCGCCGACCGACGAGGTGGTCTTCGCCTGGCGCTCGTTCGAGGCGTACCCGATCGTCACCCAGGTGGGCAACGCCACCGCGGTGCCGGTGCCGCTGGCCGAGGGCCACCTGCACGACCTGGACGCGATGGCCGACGCGGTCACCGAGCGCACCAAGCTGATCTTCGTCTGCAACCCGAACAACCCCACCGGCACCGCGCACGGACGCGCCGAGCTGGAGCGGTTCCTGGACCGGGTGCCCGCGCACGTGCTCGTCGTGCTGGACGAGGCCTACTACGAGTACCTCCGGCTGACCCCCGAGACCCGTCCCGACGGCGTCGAGATCGGCCGCACCCGACCGAATGTCGTGGTGCTGCGCACCTTCTCGAAGGCCTACGGCCTGGCGGGCCTGCGGGTCGGCTACGCCGTCGGTGATCCCGAGGTGATCACCGCCCTGCTGAAGGTGCACATCCCGTTCAGCGTGAACCGGGTGGCGCAGGCGGCCGCGATCGCCTCGCTGGAAGCCCGTGGCGAGTTGCTCGACCGGACCGACGTGCTGGTCGCCCAGCGCCACCAGGTGCGCGACGCGCTGCTGGCGGCCGGCTACCAGGTGCCGTCGAGCGAGGCCAACTTCGTGTGGCTGCCGCTGGGCGAGCGCACCACCGCTTTCGCCGAGGCCAGCGCGGCCGTCGGCGTGCTGGTGCGGCCGTTCGCCGGGGACGGCGTGCGGGTCACGATCGGCGACCCGCACGAGAACGAGCAATTCCTCGCGTTCGCCACCGCACCGGAGACCGCCGCCCGATTCCGTTAGGTCAGCACACCGTCAGCATGCCTTGACGCCAGTCGTGGTGGGATTACCGCGATTTCGAGCACACCGCCAGCACACCGGTCGTAGGCTGGCTCGCAGCGAATCTCGGTGTTCGAACAGGACGACTATGCATGCGGCGACGCTCGACCGATTACCTGGTCGGCGCGCGCCACCGGTCGAGCAGCGTGTTCTCGGCGGGCGAATACCCCGCATCCCGGGTACGCCCGCACGGCCCTGCACCCTGCTGCCCGACCGGAGATGTACCGTGAACCAACGTTCTCGCCCTGCTGTCTGCGAAAAAGGCTCCACCCCAGTCACTTCGGCCGGTGACACCGTCGTCGCCGCACCGCCTGCCACCGACCTCGAGCGTCGGCTACGCGAATGCGACGAGTTCTTCCGCAATCCCGAACTTGGTCATCTACCCACCCAGCGCCGGCTCGGCGCGCTCGCCGAACTGCGCGAAACCGGCACCTATCGGCAGACCGCCGAGGAGATCCTGATCGGCGCCAAACTGGCGTGGCGCAATCACGCGCGCTGTGTCGGGCGCAAGCATTGGCGGTCGCTCAAACTGCTGGACGCGCGCCGAGTTACTTCCGCGCGAGAGCTTTCCGAGGCTTGCTGGCAGCATCTGCGCCTGGCCACCAACGGCGGTGCGATCCAGTCGATGATCACAGTCGGCCCGCAGCTCGAGCCCGGCGGTGGGGAGTACCGCATCGTGAGCTCGCAGCTGATCCGTTACGCGGGCTATCCCAACGGCGACGGCACCGTCACCGGCGATCCGGCCAACATCGCCGCCACCGAGCAGGCGATGGCGCTGGGCTGGCGCGGCGCGCGCACCCCGTTCGACGTGCTGCCCGTGCTCATCAGCACGCCCGACGAGGACCTGCAGTACTTCGATGTGCCGCGCGAGCTGGTCCGCGAGGTCGATCTGGTTCACCCCGACTACCCGTGGTTCGCCACCCTCGGGCTGAAATGGCATGCGCTACCGGCGGTGTCGAACATGGACCTCGAGGTAGGCGGCATCACCTACCCGTTCGCCCCGTTCAACGGCTGGTACGTCGGCACCGAGATCGGCGCGCGCAACCTCAGCGACACCGATCGCTACAACATGTTGCCGCTGATCGCCGACATGATGGAGCTCGACACCTCCTCGGTGCGCACGCTGTGGCGCGACAAGGCGCTGATCGAGCTGAATCACGCGGTACTGCACAGCTTCCGGACCTCGGGCGTGCACCTGGTCGACCACCACACCGTCGCCAAACAGTTCTGTGATCACGTCCAGCGCGAGGAGGCGGCGGGCCGACGCTGCCCCACCGACTGGAGCTGGATCAACCCGCCGATCTCCTCGGGCCTGACCCCCACCTTCCATCGCTATTACGACGAACCCGACATGGACATCCGTCCCAACTTCGTCAAGCGGGAGCGGCCGGGCGAACGCTAGCGACGCTTGTGCGCCGATCGCCGATGCCGCCTCGACCGGGGGTTGTTTGCCGAAGATCGACTCGGGTATTTGCTTCGAAGTAGCTGATCTGGCTACGCCGGATGCTGCGAAAGAGCGATCACGACAACCCAGCGGAGCCGCCCGCCGACCCGATGCGGCCGGAATCGGGCGACCTCCGCGTCAGGTAGGAGGATCATCATGAGCAGAGCGACATTGGATTCGTTGATCGGCGCCACCGCGTACGACGAGCGGGGCGAGAAGATCGGCAAGGTCAAGCAGATCTACCTCGAGAACACCACCGGGGCGCCGACCTGGGCCGCCGTGTCCACCGGTCTGTTCCACGGCGACTCGCTGGTCCCGCTGGCCGGTGCCGAGCACCGGGCAGACGAGGACACCCTGCGCCTGCACGTCGACAAGGAAGCGGTGAGATCCGCGCCGCACCTCGACGACGACGGCCGGATCAGCGCCGAGTCCGAGCAGGAACTGTTCCGGCACTACCACGTCGACCCGCGGGCGGCGGCCTGGGATACCTACGGCCGCCAGCAGATTCGTGCGGGCGACGAGGAGCCGCTGACCCACGGCAACCCCGGGATCGGCGGTGAGTCGATGATCCGCTCGGAGGAACAGCTCCGGGTGGATACCGAGCGCGAGACCGTCGGCACCGCCCGGCTGCGCAAGTACGTGGTCACCGAGGAACAGAACGTGCGCGTCCCGACGAGTCACGAGGAAGTCCGCGTCGAGCGCGAACCGATCACCGATCGGGGCGAGCGCGGGGTCGAGATCGGTGACGACGAGCGTGAGGTGACCCTGCACGCCGACCGGGTGCGGGTGGAGACCGAGGCCGTCCCGGTGGAACGAGTCCGGCTGGCGGTCGACGAGGTCGAGGACGAGCAGACCGTGTCCGGCACCGTTCGCAAGGAACGCGTGGACACCGAGGGCTTCGACGACGATCCGCCGCGCACCGCGCGCTGACCTGGGTGCCAACCAGCTCGCGGCCGCCCGCTCCGGTGGGCGGCCGCGAGTCGTTCACCGGGCTGTTCCGCACCGACTCGGCCACGACTTCGTCGCCCGCCCCGCTGGTCCGTGTGGAAGACGAGCTCAACAGCAGAGGGTGGCTCCTCAGGCGGTGAAGAAGGTGCAGGCGCCGTAGGCGTCCGTGGCGGAGACGACGAAGCCGTCGGCGGTCGGGGTGGTCGGGGTGCCCGCGTCGTCGACGAGGTCGCGGGCCGCGACGACGTCGTCGACGCGGATGGTCAGGGCGGCCGGGTAGGAGGCGGCGGGCGCCGGTTCGCCGGGCAGGAGTTCGTCCGCGTCGCTCGCCCGGACGAATTCGAGCCGCGCGGGCCCGACGGCGAACATGGTCAGCGGGCCCTCCTGGTCGGGCACGCGGTCCAGGACGCGCCGATAGCGGTCGACGACGGTGGCGAAGGCGGCGTCGTCGACGACATACAGCGCCGAGCCGAGGCCGCGGGCGCCGTTCGGGTGCCGCAGATAGCGCGGTTGGTGGACGTAGTCGCGGGTCAGGTGCTGGGCGACGCCGAGGTAGGTCTCGGGGGTCGCGCGCGGGTCGACGTGGACGGCGCGGGCCCGCAGGGTGCGTGGGCCGTCCACGGTGTCGACCGGGCGTTCGAGGTCGAGGACCCCGGACGTGCGTAACCCGGCCTCGGTCAGGCGACGGTCGGCCTTCTCGGCGTCCGAGGTCTCCAGGTTGAGCAGGCGCAGCCCCTCGTACTCGTCGGCCATCGCCCTGGTGTGCCACGGGTCGGGCGCGGATTCGTCGACGATGCCGAGCAGCTCGAGATAGGAGTCCTCGAAGACCGCGCACAGGTTCGCGGTGCAGCCGGCGACCGGCGGCTCCCCCGGCCCGGCGGCGAGCAGGTGGCGCGAGCGCGGGGTGAGGGTGAAGCCGAGGGAACGGTAGCGGCGCTCGAGGCCGTCGAGATCGCGGGTGAGGATGCCGACGTGGTGGATGCCGTCGATGTCTGCTGTCATGCGTCGATCGTGGGTCCGGCCGGGGGCGATGTCGCCGATCCGCGCCCGCTGCGCCGGAATCCGACACGACCTACGCTGATCTGGTGGATTCGGTCAGGCTCGACGCGGTCGATCTGGGGCTGCTGCACGCCTTGCAGGTCGACGGCCGGGCTTCGTTCCGCCGGATCGGCGAGGTGCTCGATGTCGCCGACCGGACGGTGGCGCGGCGGTTCGCGCGGCTGCGCGCCCACGGGCTGGCGCGGGTCACCGGCATCGCCGCCACCGGCCTGGTCGGCCACGCCGAGTGGCTGGTCCGGATCCGGGTGCGGCCCGGCGGCGCGGACGCGCTGGCGCGAGCACTCGCCCGCAGGCCGGACACCTCGTGGGTGAGCGTGCTCGCCGGCGGTGCCGAGATCAGCAGCTTCTTCCATGTCGGCGCCGACGCCACGGTGCCGCTGGACGCGCTGGCCAGGCATCCGCAAGTCGAGTCGGTCCAGGTGCAGCGGCTGCTGCGGCATCTGACCGATCGGCGCTGGCAGGGCCGGACGTCGACGCTGACATCCGAGCAGGTCAGCGCGCTAGCACCGGCGCTGGCCGAGCGGCCGGACACGATCACGATGACCGAACTCGATCGGCGCTTGCTGCCCGCCCTCGCCGTCGACGGCCGCGCCGACTACGCGCGGCTGGCGCGCGCGGTCGACTGGTCGGAGTCCGCGGTCCGGCGCCGGGTGGACGAGCTGCGCAGGCAGCGCGTGCTGCGCTTCGATGTGGAGATCGATGCGGCGGTGCTCGGTTTCCCGGTGCAGACGGCACTGTGGCTGACGGTCGCGCCCGCCCGGCTCGTGGCCGTCGCGCGGGCCCTGTCGGCACATCCGGAGGCCGCGTTCGTGGGCGGGACCACCGGGACCGCGAACCTGATCGCGATCGTGGTGTGCCGCGACGCCGACACCCTGTTCGACTACCTCACCGAGCGGCTCGGCGCGCTCGACGGGATCGAACGCGTCGAGCCGGTGCCGATCACGGCCATCGCCAAACGGGCCGCTCCGGTCGGCTGATCTCGGGGCGTTCCGCAGGCCGGTCCGCGGGCGTAATGTGCTGGATTACGGGCCGAATCGCCCTGGTCCGGCTCGTTGGGCGACGAGCGAGGGAGACCGAGATGAGCACCGCATCCAGTTCGGGATTCGATGCCGAAGCACTGCGCCGTGGCATCGAAGGCCGCGACGCGACCACATTGCTGGCACTGTACGGCGACGACGCCGAGATCCGGATGGTCGACCACAACGACCAGCCCAGCCATCCCCGTGTGCTGCACGGACGTTCGGCGATCAGCGAGATGTTCGCCGACGTGTGCTCGCGGGAGATGACCCACAAACTGGAAAGCGTTCTGATGGACGGCGACCACGTCGCCTTCGTCGAATCCTGCCGCTACCCCGACGGAACCCGGGTCCTGGTCCACTCGATGGCCGACATCCGCGACGGCCGCATCGTCGACCAGACGTCCATCCAGGCCTGGGACGAGGCCGGCTGAATTCGGCCCGGGTCGTCGACGACCCGATTCGAGGATCGGCCGTTCGACGATCGCGTGCGCGGCGCCGATCGGATGAGCTGCTCGTCCACGTCGTCGCGGATCGCGGCCGTGGACAGCAGCACGGTCCCGCGCGCGCGTTCGGCGATCCTGGCGACGACGAACTCCGCGGTCGCCGCCGAGAGCATCGGCCGACCGTGACGTGACCGATCGCCCCGATCACCAGGACTGTGCTGTTGTCGACCGTGCGCCCGACAGTAGGGATGGGCCGATGCGGTTCCACGTCCTGTGCGACCGGATCGGCGGCGTCAGCGAGAAGAACAGGCGGTGCCCACCAACCGGATTGGCGGAGACGGAGGGATTTGAACCCCCGGTCGCTCTCGCGACGCTCGCTTTCAAGGCGAGTGCATTCGGCCGCTCTGCCACGTCTCCCTAGAGTGAGATCGTAGCGGACGCGCGGCGCGCGTCCGGTGTCCGGCCGAGGTCGCGGAGAGGTGGAACCACCCCATGCAGGCAATCGAGTTGAACGGGTTCGGCGGGCCGGAGGTGCTGGAGTGGACCGTCACGGTCGATCCGGAGCCGGGGCCCGGCGAGGTGTTGATCGAGGTCATCGCGGCCGGGGTGAATCGGGCCGATGTGTTGCAGCGGCGGGGGTTCTATCCGCCGCCCGCCGACGCGAGTTCGGTGCCGGGGCTGGAGTGTTCGGGGACGATCGTCGCGCTCGGGGAGGGCGTGCGGGAGTGGCGGATCGGGGATCGGGTGTGCGCGCTGCTGTCCGGTGGCGGCTATGCCGAACTGGTCGCGGTGCCTGCCACCCAGCTGTTGCCGATTCCGGACGGGCTCGATCCGGTGGCGGCGGCGGGGTTGCCCGAGGTGGCGACGACGGTGTGGTCGAACCTGGTGATGACGGCCGGGCTGCGGTCCGGGCAGCTGGTGCTGATCCACGGTGGCGGCGGCGGGATCGGGACGCACGCGATCCAGGTGGCCCGCAGCCTCGGGGCGCGGGTGGCGGTGACGGCGGGCTCGGCCGAGAAGCTGGCCAAGTGCGCCGAGCTGGGGGCCGAGCTGCTGATCGATTACAAGACGCAGGACTTCGTCGCGGTGGTCGCGGCCGAGCCGTCGCAGGCCGGTGGTTCCGGCGCCGACATCATCCTCGACAACATGGGCGCGCTGTACCTGGAACGCAATGTGGAGGCGCTGGCGGCGCACGGTCAGCTGGTGGTCATCGGGATGCAGGGCGGCGTGGCCGGGAAGCTGAATCTGGCCACGCTGCTGGGCAAGTGGGGCACGGTGCACGCGACGAACGTGCGCAACCGGCCACGCGTCGGCGCGGGCAGCAAGGCCGAGGTCGTCGCGGCGGTGCGCGAGCGGCTGTGGCCGCTGATCGCCGCGGGCGAGGTGGTGCCGGTGATCTCCGCCGAGCTGCCGATCACCGAGGCGGGCCGCGCGCACGAGCTGCTCGATTCGCCGGAGACCTTCGGCAAGATCGTGCTGCGCGTGCGCGACTGAGGACTATTCGAGCGCGCTGAGCGCGCGGCCGAGCTGGTCGATCTCGTAGCGGGTCGTGTAGGGCGCCAAGCCGATGGTGACGGCGCCGCCCTCGTCGTTGACCCCCAGCGCGTCGAGCAACCGGCTGCCGCCGTGCACGCCGCTGACCGTGCCGATCCGGTTGTCGGCCAGCTTGGCCGCCACCTTCTCCGCCTGCATCCCCGCCATGGTGAAACTGACGGTGGGGATGCGGGTGGAGGCACGGCCGATCACGGTGAGGTTGTCCACCTTGTCGAGCACCTGCATGAGGTGATCGAAGAGCTGGTCGTGATAGTCCTGCAGCGAGGTGATCGACATCTCGAGCCGTTCGCGCCGGGTGCCGCGCGCCCGCTCGTCGAGTCCGGCGAGGAAGTCGATCGACTCGGTGAGCCCGGCCAGCAGCGCGTACTGGTGGCCGCCGACCTCGAGCCGTTCAGCACCCTTGGCATAGGGGTTGAGCGACATCGACGGGATGCGATCGAGGAAGGCCGGATCGCGGAACACCAGCGCGCCCACCTGCGGGCCGCCCCACGACGGCGCGCTCAGCGCGACCACGTCGGCATTGAGTTCGTCGATATCGATCAGGGCGTACGGAGCCGCGCCGAACGCGTCGGCGACCAGCAGGCCACCCACGTCGTGCACCCGGTCGGCGGCCACCCGGACCGCGGGCGCCGAGCCAACGATCGGGGACGCGGCGGTGAGCGCGACCAGCCGCGCGGTCGGGCCGATCAGCTCCTCGAACTGCCACGACGGCATCTCGCAGGTCTCGATCTCGACCTCGGCCCAGCGCACGTGCGCGCCGTAGCGGTTGGCGATGCGCAGCCACGGGGCCACATTGGCCTCGTCGTCGAGCCGGGACAGCACGATGCCGGTGCCGAGACCGAGCCGGGAACTCAGCGATTCCGCCAGCCAGGCCAGCAGCACCGCGCGATCGGGTCCGAGCACGACGCCGGCCGGATCTCCCCCGACCAGATCGGCGACCGCCTCACGCGCGGCGTCGAGGATCGCACCGCTGCGGGTCGCCGCACCGTGGCGGCCGATATGGGAAAACGAGGAGGTGCGGAAACCCGTTGACACGGCACGCGATACCGAATCCGGAACGAGCATCCCCGCCTGCGGGTCCAAGTGGATCCAGCCGTCGCCCAGGGACGGTATCAGGCCCCGAACCCTCGCGACGTCATAAGTCATGCCCGCCACTTTAAGGGCAGCGGGCGGTCCGGTGTAACCGCGTCGGGGTTTTAGCGCGAACCTGCCACACACGCAATGATGGGGATATGACGCACTCGGAGGATGTACCGGAATCCATCGTCGTGATCGGCCCCGACGGCCGTCCGCTCACCGTGCCCGCCGACCAGAACGGTGGCGCCACGTTCACCGGGCAGGTCGTCCCCGACGACGAGCAGAGCGCCACCGACGACGCCGATTCGGGTGAGTCGCTGGCCGACATGGTCGAGCAGCCCGCCAAGGTGATGCGCATCGGCACCATGATCAAACAGCTGCTCGAGGAGGTGCGGGCGGCTCCGCTCGACGACGCCAGCCGGTCGCGCCTCAAGGAGATCCACAAGTCCTCGGTCCGCGAGCTCGAGCAGGGCCTCGCGCCCGAACTGCGCGAGGAACTGGAGCGGCTGACCCTGCCGTTCACCGACGAGTCGGTGCCCTCCGACGCCGAGCTGCGGATCGCCCAGGCCCAGCTGGTCGGCTGGCTCGAGGGCCTGTTCCACGGCATCCAGACCGCGCTGTTCGCCCAGCAGATGGCCGCCCGCGCCCAGCTGGAACAGATGCGTCAGGGCGCCTTGCCGCCGGGCATGCACGCGGGTGATCCGAAGGCCGGTGGCCACGTGGGCGGCGGGCAGTACCTGTAGACCGTTGAAGTCACTCCCCTTCTCGGCCGCCTCGATTCCGGACTGACGGAGCGAAGGAGCGCAGCGACTGAGCGGAGGAGGGAAGAATCGAGGCCGAGAGGCCGAGAACACCCGGCGCCAGCCGGGAAACAACACTGTAAGGTCGGGGACCGTGCCCGCAGCTGCCGCTCGTCCCGATTCGGTCTCCGACCAGAGTGACGCGCGTACCGAAGAGAGCCCCGTGCATTCCGACGACGATTCCCCGGTGACCGAGGCCGAACTGGCCGAGATCGCCGAAGCCGAGCACACCACGGATTCGCCCCTGCTGGTCGCGGAGCCGATGGTGTCGGACTCACAGACCTTCCAGCGCGCCTTCAAGGACATGCGAGACGGCTTCCATCAGCGCGAGCTATGGCTGTCGCTGGGCTGGCAGGACATCAAGCAGCGGTACCGGCGATCGGTGCTCGGCCCGTTCTGGATCACCATCGCGACCGGCCTGCAGGCGCTGGCGATGGGTCTGCTGTATTCGACGCTGCTCGATCAGCCGATCAGCCAGTATCTGCCGTACGTGACGATCGGCCTGATCGTCTGGAACGTCATCAGCGCCTCGATCCTCGAGGGCTCGGATGTCTTCATCGCCAACGAGGGCCTGATCAAACAGCTGCCGTCGGCGCTGAGCGTGCACGTGTACCGGCTGGTCTGGCGGCAGTTCCTGTTCTTCATCCACAACGCCGCGATCTACGCGGTGCTGTTGGTCGCGTTCTCGCTCTGGCGTGACCTGAACTGGTCGGTGCTGCTGGCCGTGCCCGCGATCCTGCTGCTGTTCCTCAACGCCATGTGGGTGTCGATCGTGTTCGGCATCTTCTCCACCCGCTACCGCGACATCGCCCCGATCCTGGGCTCGATGACGCTGATGCTGTTCGTGCTGACCCCGGTCATGTGGTCGACCAAGGCGCTGGAGAACTCGGTCGGCGGGATGAGCGACCGGGCCAAGCTGATCGAGATCGTGCCCACCTTCCACTACCTGGAGATCGTGCGCGCACCGCTGCTGGGCGAGCCGTCGGAATGGCACCACTGGGCGATCGTCGGCGCGATCACGGTGGTCGGCTGGATCGTCGCGATCCTGGCGCTCAAGCAGTACCGTGCCCGCGTCCCGTACTGGGTTTAGGAGCAGTCCCCGATGAGCCGTGTGAGTATCGAAACCCAGCAGGCGTGGGTCGAGTTCCCCATCTTCGACGCCAAGTCGCGGTCGCTGAAGAAGGCGTTCCTCGGTAAGGCGGGCGGCGCGATCGGGCGCAACAGTTCCGATGTGGTGGTCGTCGAGGCACTGCGCGACATCAACCTCTCGCTCAAGGAAGGCGACCGGGTCGGGCTGGTCGGCCACAACGGCGCGGGCAAGTCGACGCTGCTGCGGCTGCTGTCGGGGATCTACGAGCCCTCGCGCGGCAGCGCGCGCATCCGCGGCCGGGTGGCGCCGGTGTTCGACCTCGGCGTCGGCATGGATCCGGAGATCTCCGGCTACGAGAACATCATCATCCGCGGCCTGTTCCTCGGGCAGACCCGCAAGCAGATGATGTCCAAGATCGACGAGATCGCCGATTTCACCGAGCTCGGCGAGTACCTGTCGATGCCGCTGCGCACCTACTCCACCGGCATGCGGGTCCGGCTGGCGATGGGTGTGGTGACGTCCATCGACCCCGAGATCCTGCTGCTGGACGAAGGCATCGGCGCGGTCGACGCGGAGTTCATGAAGAAGGCGCGCACGCGGCTGCAGTCGCTGGTCGCGCGCTCGGGCATTCTCGTCTTCGCCAGCCATTCCAACGAGTTCCTGGCCCAGCTGTGCGACACCGCGATGTGGGTCGACCACGGCCAGATCCGCCTGCACGGCGGCATCGAGGAAGTCGTGCGAGCGTACGAGGGTCCCGACGCGGGTAACCACGTGGCACAGGTGCTGCGTGAGCTGGAGACCGAGGGCGCATCCGGCGCGACGGGCGAGAAGGAACTGGAGCAGAACAAGGCATGAGCGGTCAGCGGCCGGAGGAGGAAGCGGAGCGTGACCACGCAGGCCGCCCGAGCATGCCGAACGGGCACAGCATGAGCGGTCAGCGGCCGGAGGAGGAAGGCGATCGGGCGGTCGTGCCCGGTGGGTTCAGCGTGACCGACCGTCTCGAAGCGGCCGAGGCGCCCGCCGAACCGATCGCGCTGCCCGACGACGCCGAACTGCCCGCCGGTGCCGAACCGGCCGACCTGCACACCGAGACCGGGCCGCGGGCGCGGATCATCGGCGTGGTCGTCACGCACAAGCGCCGGGAGCTGCTCGCCGAATCGCTGAAGGTGCTGGCCTCGCAGTCGCGCCCGATCGATCACCTGATCGTCGTCGACAACGCCAACGAGGACGAGGTGGCCGAGCTGGTCGCCCAGCAGCCGATCGAGGCCACCTACCTGGGGTCGCGGCACAACCTCGGCGGCGCGGGCGGTTTCGCGCTCGGCATGCTGCACGCGCTCACCATGGGCGCGGACTGGGTGTGGCTGGCCGACGACGACGGCCGCCCGGACGGTCCCGAAGTGCTGGCGACCCTGCTCGATTGCGCGCGCAGGCACAACCTCGTCGAGGTGTCGCCGGTGGTGTGCGATATCGACGAACCCGACCGGCTGGCCTTCCCGCTGCGCCGCGGTGTGGTGTGGCGGCGGCTGCGCTCGGAGCTCGGTGACGAGGACTTCCTGCCCGGCATCGCCTCGCTGTTCAACGGCGCGCTGATCTCGGCCAAGGCCGTCGACCTGATCGGGGTGCCGGATCTTCGCCTGTTCGTGCGCGGTGACGAGGTGGAGGTGCATCGCCGCCTGGTCCGCTCCGGGCTGCCGTTCGGCACCTGTCTGCAGACGGCGTACCTGCACCCCAACGGCGCCGAGGAGTTCAAGCCGATCCTCGGCGGCCGGATGCACACCCAGTACCCGGACGACCCGGTCAAGCGCTACTTCACCTACCGCAACCGCGGCTATCTGATGTCGCAGCCGGGCATGCGCAAGCTGCTGCCGCAGGAGTGGATCCGGTTCTCCTGGTTCTTCCTGGTGACCCGGCGCGACCCGGCCGGCCTGCGCGAATGGTTCCGGCTGCGCTCGCTCGGACGCAACGAGCAGTTCGGGAAACCCGACCCGAAATAATCGGTTGCCGCGGTTCGCGGCGATGTGTCATTGTCTGGGGACCAGCGAGAAGAGACGAGGAGGTGGATGTCCGTGGTGAGGATTGCCGTGCCCCGGCGAGCTGTGCGTGCGCACACCGCCGACGTGGACTCCACCCCGAACTCTTCTCGCTGAGCCCGCCGTCGGGCTCGGCCCCGACGAAGGACTTTCCCCCATGGTCGATTACGACCGTCTCGTCCCTTACGGCTGGACCGAAGCCGTAGCCTCCGAATACCTGCCGCTGCTCGGCGAACTCGTACCCGCGCGCATCGTCCGGATGGACCGCAGCGAATGCGATGTGGTGACGCCGTCCGGGCCCGCGCGTGCCGCCTGCCCGCGCGACATCACCGGTCTGTGCACCGGCGACTGGGTCGGACTCGACGCCGAGCCAACGGTGCGGCAGCTGTTGCCGCGGCGTTCGGCGATCACGCGATCGTCGGTGTCGGGGCGTTCGGTCGCCCAGGTGCTGGCGGCCAATGTCGATACCGTGCTGATCTGCACGGCCGCCGATGGTGACGTCGACCTGGGCCGGATCGAGCGCATGCTCGCGCTGGCCTGGGAGAGCAATGCCCAGCCGATCGTCGTGCTCACCAAAGCCGATGCGGCGGTCGATATCCCGCTCGACGAGGTGCGCGCGGTCGCCCCTGGTGCGACGGTGCTCGCGGTGAGCTCCACCGCCGAGGTGGGGCTCGATGTGCTCACCGCGCTGCTCGCGGGCACGGTGGCGCTGATCGGACCGTCCGGCGCGGGCAAGTCGACCCTCGCCAACGCCCTGCTCGGCGCGGAGGTGTTCGCCACCAACGCCGTTCGCGCGGTCGATGGCAAGGGGCGCCACACCACGGTGCACCGGGAGTTGCGGCCGTTGCCCGGCGGCGGCACTCTCATCGACACGCCCGGTCTGCGTGGGATCGGCTTGTACGACGCGGCCGAGGGCATCGGCAAGACGTTCAGCGATATCGAATCCTTGGCCGCCGAATGCCGTTTCGCCGATTGCGTGCACGAGACCGAGCCGGGGTGCGCGGTACTGGCCGCGCTCGCCGACGGTTCGCTGCCCGAACGCCGCTTGGCGAGTTACCGCAAACTCGCCAAGGAGAACGAGTGGATGGCGGCCCGCACCGACAAACGCCTGGCCGCAGAACGTGCCCAGGCGTGGCGCACCATCGTCAAGGAGCAGCGCCGCCGGTACCGCGAACGCGGCCGCCGCTGACCTACCTGGACAAATGATCACCACGCTCCGGTGTGCGGGCCTGCCCAGTGCCGACCTGCACCGGAGCGTGGTGATCTTGTCCGTTCCGGCCGGTCGCTGCTCGCCCGGACGGCGGTCCAGGAGCGGGGTAGGGTTCAGGCGCACGGTTCGCTATCCGGGAGGGATGAATGAGTAGCCCCGGCGATTTTCCACCACCACACCGCCCCGACGAGCCGGGACCCGCGGATTCCAGCGAATCGGGAAGCGGCACACCCCGACCCGATCCGGGTCGCCCGTCGACCGGCGACCAGTGGTCGGCGAACGGGCCGGAGACTCCCCAACCGGGTCACGCGCGGCCGAGCCCTCCCCCACCGGGATTCGGTGGACCGGGCGCTCCGCCACCGGGATTCGGGCAGCCGGGTGGGGCACCTGGTTTCGGTCGGCCTGCCGCCGGTACCGGCGGCCCTGGCTTCGGTCCCCCTCCCGGCGTCCCCGGCTCCGGCCGGCCACCCATAGGCCCCGGCGGCCCCGGATTCGGCCAACCGCCCGCAGGTCCCGGCGTTTCGGCACCCAGCCATCCGCTGGTACCACCGCCGCCCGGATTCGGTGAACAACCAGGTCACGGGCGTCCGCAGGATGCCGACTTCGGACAACCGCACACGCCACCCGGCTTCGGTCGGCTCGACGCACTGCCGAGCCGCACCCCCGGAGGCGCCGCGGAGTCCGAATTTCCACCGCCGCACCGCCCTTCGGCCACAGTCTCTTTCGACGGCTTCTCCAGCCCGTCCGACGATCAGTCACCGGCCGGCCAGGAGAGCAGGCCACTGGTCGCCCCGCCCCGGCGCCCGGGCAGCAATCAACCACCGGGTGCACCGGGTCAACTCGGTCCCCGGCCGCCCCTGGGCGGACCTGCCCCGTTCGGCCCCGGCGCCCAACCCCAGGGGGCACCGGGCCAGTTCGGTCCAGGCGGTACGCCCCCGCACAGCGGCCCGGGCCAGTTCGGGCCCGGTCAGTTCGGTCCGGGTGCCCAACCCCCGCACGCCGCACCGGGCCAACCAGGTCCCGGCGGCCAACCCCCTGGTGCGCCCGGCCACTTCGGCCAACCACCACACGGCGAACCCAGCCGAATCGGCACCGGTGACCAGCCGCTCGCAGGCACACCAGGACATCTCGGTGGTCCACCACCGCATGCGCTCGGCCAGGTCGGCCCCGGCCAGTTCAGTCCGGGCGGCCAACCACACGGTGCGCCTGGCCAGTTCGGCCAGCCGCCACACGGCGAACCCGGCCGATTCGGCACCGGCGACCACTCGCTCGCAGGGGCACCAGGGCAACTCGGTGGACCGCCGCCGCATGCGCCTGGCCAGTTCGGGTCGGGTGGGCACGCACCGCGCGGCGGGGCCGGACAGTCGGTGGCCGGTGGAGCTTCGGGGCCGAATCCGCCTGGATTGACGGTGGATTCGTCGTATGTGTGGGCTTCGTTCATGTTGGCGCTGGTGAAGCCGAAGATCTTCGTCAACGGGCAGCCGGTACCGGATGCGCGGTGGGGGCAGACGCATGTGCCGGTGGGGCCGGGGCAGTACCACGTGCGGGTGGTGACGCCGTGGCTGTTCGATATGGGGCCCGCGGAGATCCAGGTTCCCGTCACACCGGGGCCGGGAAGCAAGGTGTACTACCGGTCGCCCGCCGCGGTCTTCTTCAAGGGGGCGATCGGGTCGGAGCCGCAGAAGACGCCGGGGGTGATCTTCCTGTGGTTGCCGTTCGCGGTGCTCGGGGTGTTCTTCCTGCTGACGTTGTTGCTGATCCTGCTCGGCTGACCGACTCCAGGCACGCGGCAGCCCCGGCATCGCGCCGGGGCTGTTCCCGTCTCGGCGGAAACGCGACCCCGCCGTCGCGGCGCGGCGACCTCGAGCCCGGCGACGAGAAACGCCGCGCCGGAACGAATTCCGGCGCGGCGTTCGAACGATCAGCGCGAACTCAGCTGGGGTCGATCCCGTAGAGCCGGGCCCAGTTCTCGCGGCTGGTCAGCTCGGGCACCGCGTCGCGGTAGGCAGCCTGCAGCGCGGGCAGTTCCTTGCGGAGCTTGCGCAGGGTGCGGTAGGTGCGGATGAGCAGGGCGCGGGCGCGGGCCTTGTCGCGGCGGCGCACGCGCACGCCGGACTGGGAGGCGTCGGTGACGACCACGTGGTCGAACAAGCCGACGTGCCACCAGTGCGCGTCCTCGCGGGTGACGCCGATCAGGCCGTGCTGGGTGCGTCCGGTCCACTGGGTGATCGCGCGCTTGATCAGCACCAACGTGACCCGGCTCGGCTCGCCACCGGCCCGGCGGACCTGGATGTCGGCGGAGTTCACCGGCGGGGTCGCGGCGGGGTGCTTGATGGTCTCCGGGTAGTCGCCGCGGGTGCCCCGGGCGGCGGCGAGGGCGTCGATACCGCCGTCGCGCAGCACCTTCGGGCCCTTCATGAAGTCCTCGATGCCCTGCAGCGTGGTGTGCACCAGGCCGTACTGCATGCCGACCAGATGCTCGGCGATATAGCGGAAGAAGTCCCTGGTGATCGCCTTGGCGTCGAGATCGGTGTGCAGGGCGCCGACGATGAGCGAGTTACGGGTGGAGAAGTAGCGCGCCCAGTCGTCGTAGTCCTTCCAGTAGAAGTCGGCGTGCCAGACGGCGGCGTTGGGCAGGGTGACGGTGACGAAACCGTGCTCACGCGCGCGGATGCCGTACTCGACGTCGTCCCACTGGAAGAAGATCGGCACCGGCAGGCCGATCTTGGCGACCACCTCGGCCGGGATCAGGCAGGTCCACCAGGCGTTGTAGCCGGCGTCGACGCGGCGCTCCTGGTTCTTCTTGAGCATGGAGGTGTTGCGCAGTGCCTTGGGCACCTTCTGCCCGTGCTTGAGCTCGTGCAGGTGCACCTCCTCCGCGCCGACGTTGAGGTAGTCGGGATTGAGCAGGAACAGCATCTGCGCGCCGACCAGGGTCGGCTCGACGGTCAGGTTGGCGAAGGCCTGCAACCGCAGCACGGTCTCGGGCTCGCAGAGGATGTCGTCGTCCATCAAGATGACGTCGGCATGCTCGTTGGCCGCCGACACCTCGTAGAGGCCGCGGGTGAAGCCACCCGCGCCGCCGAGGTTGGGCTGGCGGATGTAGCGCAGCTTGTCGCCGAAGTCGGGGCGCACCTGCTGGAACAGCGGGCGGTTCTCGACCAGGTCGGTGCCCTGGTCGACGACGTAGACGGCGTCGATCGCGGCCAGCACGGTCGCGTCGGAGGCCAGCGCGGCCACCGTGTGCGCGCAGTCCTCGGCCCGGTTGAAGGTACAGATCGCGATCGCGACCGGGCGGACCTTCTCCGGCGCCTGCGCGGTCCAGGCGAGGTCGGTGATGTCGAGGCTGCCGCCGATGGCGTCGAACTCGAGCCACAGCGCGCCGCCGTCGACGTACTGGTCGAGCGGGGCGGTCAGGCTGACCCGGCCGCCGCTGGTCGCCACGAGCGAGGCGATGATGCGGCGGTGGCCGGCGATGTCGGAGGCGACCAGGCGCACGTTCGCCTTGTCCCCGACCTCGAGGGTCGCGCTGGCCGTCACCTCGGTGACGGTGGTCCAGCGCTGCCAGTAGCTGGCGGCGAAGCGGCCGAAGTAGGTGTTGGTGTGCGCGGTGGCGCCCTTGGGCAGGTGCAGCGCCAGGCGCTCACGGACCGCGGCACCACCCTTGACGACGGCGTAGAGCTCGTCGCTCACCCGAGCCGACGGGCCGGTGAATATGCCCCTGGCCAGCACCAGCCGCTCCGGTGCCGCGTGTTCACCGCGCAGCGATTCCGGCGCGGCCTCGCGCCGATCGTTCGATTCGGTCACGGCTCCCGTAGCCGACTGTTCCATGAAGTCCTCGAAATTCTCGGTATCGACTGCGCCGACGCAAGCAGTCACGTAAAGAAGGGGCGGCGCGGCAGGCGGGGGTGAGGATATCAATCGCCCGGCCTCGTCGCGCTGTCAGTGAGGGGTCGCCGCACCCCGCGCGTGTTGCTCTTCGGTTGCCGAAGAGCCGGTGAAGACGAATTTGTCGTAGGCCCAATAGCGGAATACGACCGCGACGATCTGGCCGATCAGCGTGCCGGAAATGTTGTCCGACAGTGGCGAGGACAGGTCGAGCACATAGCGGGAAAAGCCGAGGCAGCCGAGTTGCAGCGCGATCGCGACGACGTTGAAGACCGCGTACAAAACGTATTCGCGGCCCGGGTTGTCGGTCTTCTTGTGGGAGAAGGTCCACCACTTGTTGCCGAAGTAGGTGACCACCGTCGCCACCGCGATCGCGATGATCTTGGCGACCAGCGGCGAGTGATACAGCACACCCTCGGTGAAGGTGAATCCGCCACCCCAGAAGACCAGCAGGTTGTAAGTGCCCGCGTCGACCAGGAAGCCGATCGCGCCGACGACGAGGAACGCGGCGCCCTGCCGCAGTGCCGTCACCACCTTCGACATCAACGACGCGGGGACCGGCTCGGACAACTCGGGGTGGGACACGGGCCGACCGTACACCGATGGCCCGTTCGGTCCCGCGTTAAGCTCGCTGAACCGGGTGAGCGGATCAGACGTGCGCTGTGTACCCTCCCGGTGTCCCACTGCTGCCTACATCGAGGATTGACCCGGGTGGACTCCACCGAGCTTCGCATTGCCGCCGTGGTCCCCTGCCACAACGAAGAGGCCGCGGTCGCCAAGGTCGTCGCCGACCTGAAGGCCGCCGTGCCGGGGATCGTCGTCTACGTCTACGACAACCTGAGCACCGACCGCACCGCCGAATGCGCCCGCGAGGCCGGGGCGATCGTGCGCTACGAGAACACCAAGGGCAAGGGCAACGTGGTGCGCCGTGCCTTCGCCGACATCGAGGCCGACGTCTATCTGATGATCGACGGCGACGACACCTACGAGGCGTCCGCGGCGCCGCTGATGATCAAGACGCTGCTCGACGGCCCCTACGATCACGTGCTCGGCGTGCGCAAGCAGGACGACAGCGACGGCAGCGCCTACCGCTCCGGCCACGAGACCGGCAACAAGGTGCTCAACGGCGTCGTCGGCAAGGTCTTCGGCGAGAACGTCGAGGACATGCTGAGCGGCTTCCGGGTGTTCTCGCGTCGCTTCGTCAAGAGCTTCCCGGCCGTATCGCGCGAGTTCGAGATCGAGACCGAACTGACCGTGCACTCGCTGCACCTGCGGGTGCCGCAGACCGCGGTGCAGGTCGGTTTCCGTGACCGCCCGGCGGGCAGCGAATCCAAGCTGCGCACCTACCGCGACGGCACCAAGATCCTCGCGCTGATCCTCGGCCTGGCCAGGCACGAGCGCCCGGTGGCGTTCTACGGCCTGTTCGGCACGCTGGCCTGGCTGGTCTCGCTCATCCTGACCGTCCCGATCGTGATCGAGTTCTACGACACCCACGAGGTGGCGCGGTTCCCGACGCTGTTCTTCGCGTTCACCCTGATGCTGCTGGGCAGTCTCGCGTGGACCGCGGGCATGATCCTCGACGGCATCCGCCGGTCCCGGCACGAGGCGGCGCGCCTGGTCTACCTGCGCTATTCGGCCGCGGGGGCGCACGAGGACGTCACTGCCGGAGACCGTCGGTGACGACTTCCACCGAGCCGGACACCACCGTCGAGCTCAGCAAGACCGCACCGCAGGCACCGAGCACCAAGGACCGGCTCCTCGCGCCGATCCGGTCGCTGACCCACAGGCTGGGCGCGGCCACTGTCGCCTTCGCGGTGATCGCCACCGTGTTCGGCGCCCTGTTCGCCGTGCTCACCCCGCCGTTCTGGGGCCATGACGAGCTGACCCAGTTCGGCCGGGCCTACCAGGTGGCGCACGGCGGGGTGTTCCCGCAGCGCATCGCCGACGATCGCGGCGTCGCCTACGGCGGCCAGATCCCGGTCAGCGTCGACGCGCTGATGGGCTACGCCTTCCGCGACTACAACGACAACCCGGACGAGCCCGACGCGATGGTGGCCGACCCCGCCGTCTACGACCGGCTCGGCGACGCCGAGATCAGCTCGGCCACCAAGACGATGTGGTTCACGAACACCGCCGCCTACTCGCCGGTCCCGTACGTGCCCGCCGCCGTCGGTATCCGGCTCGGTGAGGCGCTCGGCCTGAATGTCGGTGGGATGTACCTGCTGACCAGGCTGGCCGGGCTGGCGGCCTACCTGGCCGTAGTCGGTTTCGCGCTGTACGCGCTGCGGGAGCGGCGCAGTCAGTGGCTGGTGTTCACCGTCGCGGTGCTGCCGATCGCGCTGTTCCAGGCGGGCACCGTCACCGCGGATACGCTCACCAATGCGCTCGCGATCATGGTGTCGGCGCTGTTGCTGAAGGCCCTGTTCGTCGGTGACCGGTTGCGGCCGGTGGAAACCGGCGCGCTGCTCGCCGCGACGATCGCGTTGCCGTTGAGCAAGCCGACCTATGTGCTGCTGGCGATGCTGGTTGTCGTCGTGCCCGCCGACCGCCTCGGCTTCACCGGAAAACTGAAGCTGATTCCGTGGGCTTTCGCCGCGACCGGTGGCGCGCTTTTCCTCGCGTGGACCAAAATCGCGGCACCGACCGGCGACGGAATGAGCCTGATGCGCCCGCCGCACCAGTGGGGTCAGGTGCGCCCCGCCGACCAGCTGAAGGGAATCCTCAGCGACCCCGTGCAATTCGTGCACACTTTCGGCGAGAGCATCGCCCTGCGCGATCACCGCTGGTTCAACCAGTTCTTCGGTGAACTCGGCTTCGCCTACGTCGATGTGCCCGCCGTATCGATGCTGGCGTGCCTGATCGCCTTCGCGGTGAGTTTCGGTATCGCCGACCGGATGAACACCACGACAGCCACTTTCCGGCGCACGCTGATCGTGGCGCTGACCGTGCTGGCGAGCGTCGCGATGATCTACGTGACGTTGTACATGTCGTTCACGCCGGTCGATTTCTACATCATCGACGGTGTCCAGGGCCGGTATTTCGTGCCGTTGGCGATCATGGGGCTGGCCGTGGTGGCCCGCTGGGTTCCCTTGCGGCTCACCGATTCCGACGGCGTGATTCCCACCCGCGCGACGGCGATCACCGTCACCTGCGCCTCGGTTTTCGCGCTGATCGGCGCGGCCGCGACGTATTACACCGTCGTCTGGGGATAACTCCCCGGACGACGGTGCGGGACTCAGAGCGTCTTTTCGCCCGCGGCCGCGTAGGCGCGTTCGGTGGCGGCCTTCTTGGGCCGCCACCAGTCCTCGTTCTCGCGGTACCAGGTGATGGTGTCGGCGAGACCGGCCCGGAAGTCCGCGTACCGCGGTGACCAGCCCAGTTCCTCGCGCAGCAGGCTCGCGTCGATGGCGTAGCGCTGGTCGTGACCCGGCCGGTCCGTCACATGGTCGAAGTCGGCGGGATCGCGGTCGAAGGCCCGCAGGATGAGCTGGACGACGCTGAGATTGTCGAGTTCGCCCTCGGCGCCGATGAGGTAGGTCTGGCCGATCCGGCCGCGGTCGAGAATGTCCCAGACCGCGCGATTGTGGTCGTCGACGTGGATCCAGTCGCGCACCTGATGACCGGCGCCGTACAGGCGCGGCCGCACACCGTCGATGAGATTGGTGATCTGGCGCGGGATGAATTTCTCGACGTGCTGATACGGGCCGTAATTGTTGGAGCAGTTCGACAGGGTCGCGCGGACGCCGAACGAGCGGGTCCAGGCGCGCACCAACAGATCGCTGCCCGCTTTCGTCGCCGAATACGGACTGGACGGGTTGTAGGCCGTGGATTCGGTGAAGGCCGGGTCCTCGGGGGTGAGATCGCCGTACACCTCGTCGGTGGAGACGTGGTGGTAGCGCACGTCGTGGCGGCGCACGGCCTGCAGCAGCGAGTAGGTGCCGACGATATTGGTCTGCACGAACGGCCACGGCTCGGCCAGCGAGTTGTCGTTGTGCGATTCGGCCGCGAAATGCACCACCGCGTCGACGCCGCTGACCAGATTGTCGACCAGGTCCAGATCGGCGATGTCGCCGTGCACGAATTCGATCCGGTCGGCGACCGAATCCAGCGACGCCCGGTTGCCCGCGTAGGTGAGCGCGTCGAGGACGGTCACGTGCACATCCGGGCGCGTGGCCACGGTCTGCTGGACGAAATTCGCACCGATGAACCCGGCCCCGCCGGTTACGAGAACTCGCACCCGGCCAACGATACGTGCTCGCCGATGCCGTTCCGGACTCGAGGCGGCCGAAAATGCGATGCTGTACAGCGTCCGATCTGTGACGTCCCAGATATATTTGCTGTGACGTCCATCACTATAGACCCCACCAGGTTACGACTTCGGGTCTGGTTTCCTGAGAAAAAGCCCGGTCACCGCTCAGGTTTCGAGCACCGCACCAGTACCGGGGTATCAACGGTGAACAGAATTTGAATAGACGGTCACGCGAGGTTCACCGCTCGTTAGCTGCGAGGGCTTTTGATCATCGGGTCCCCTCCGAACGCTCCAACATCGAGGTTCAACGAAAATGCTGATGAGGAAATTCGCCGCCACCTCGGCGCTGCTGATCGCTGCCATGGGCGTCACCGCCGGCACCGTCAACGCCGCGCCGGTCGAAGAGGCCGCTCCGATCAACTACACCGCCGAGGTCGTCGAAGACTCCAAGGCTGTCATCACCACCGATGCCGGTTCGCTGGTGACTGAAGACGGCGTCTTCAAGATCAAGGCCGCCAACGGCACCACAGTCGCCGGCGTCCCGCTGACGTTCCGGATCGACGAGTTCGAGTTCCCGATCGCCGCCGAGATCTCGGGCAACACCGCGACCCTGACCCCGGGTCTGGACGTGGCCAAGGCTGTCTACAAGCCTGTCGCCCTTCCTTACGAGGACAAGGCTCCCTGGAAGACCGAGTACGAGCGTGAGCAGGCCGCCTGGAGCCGTCTGACCTCGACCATCTCCATGGGCGCCACCATCGGCACCCTGGTCGGCGGCCTCGGCGGCGCGACCATCGGTTGCCTCGCCGGTGCTGCCAGTGGCGCGGTTGCCGGTGGCATCCTCGGCTTCCTCGTCGGCACGGTTCCCGGCGGCATCGGCGGCTGCCTCGTCGGCGCCACCGCGCTTGGTGCCCTTGGCGTCATCGGCGGCCAGATCTTCGTGACCGCCCCGGTCGCGATCGCCGCCGCGATCCAGTACTTCACCACGATCAACCAGCCGTTCACCCCGCCGGCCAAGTAACACGCCGTAGGACCGAAGTCGAAAGGCCCCAGCCGGTCCGGCTGGGGCCTTTCGATGTCCCGGAGTGAGACTCGGCCGGCCTACCGACCGTGGTGGAAGACCGCCCGAGCCGTACTCAGGCCGTCCTGGCCCGCTGTGCGGGTTCCAGCGCCACCCGCACGAACTTGGCGACCCGGCCGAGCGCCGACCGGCTCTCCGGCATGCTCGGCAGGATGCTCATGAACGCGTGTACCTGACCGCGCCACAGCTCGAGGGTGACCGGCACGCCCGCGGCGGTCAGCCGGTGGGCCATGAGTTCGCAGTCGTAGCGCAGCAGTTCGTCCTCGGCGGCGATGAGCAGCACCGGGGGGAATCCGGTGAGCTCGGCGTTGACCGGCGACATGGCCGGGTCGAGCGGACCGGTCGCTTCGGCGCCCAGCCGGATGACGGCCTCCAGGCCCGACAGCGGAATGTAGGCATCGCGGGTGACGTTGACGTAGCCCTGCTTGGCCCGGTAGTCGAGATCGAGCAGCGGGCTCAGCCCGACCAGCGCCGCGGGCAGCGGCAGGCCGATCTCCCGGGAGCGCAGCGCGGTGGCGAAGGCGAGGTAGCCACCGGCGGAGTCGCCCGCGAAGACGATCTTGGCCGGGTCGGCGCCGTGGCGCAGCAGCCAGCGGTAGGCGAGCACACAGTCGTCGATCGACTCGGTGATCACGCGGCCGGGCAGCTGCCGGTACTCGACATTGAGCACGGCCAGTCCGGTGCGCCGCGCGATCCCGGCGACGATCGCCCGATGCGATTGCAGGCCGCCGACGGCGAAGCCGCCACCGTGCATGTACAGCACCGCGCCGTGCCGCAGCGCGCGCGACCCGCCGGCGGGCCGGACCATCTCCATCCTGAAGCCGTCCAGCTGGATCTGCTCGCGCTCGATGCCGTGCGGTTCCGGCCGCAGCCGAGACAGCAGGTCGACGGCGACGGCGCCGAGCGGGATGGTCGCCCGGTTGATCGGCACGGTCCGCAGCAGCGGCCCGATGACGCCGACGCACGCGCCCATCAGCACTCGTGACGAGGTACTCGTTCGCCCGGAGTTGACGATGATGCCCTGCTCGGGCACGCGCGCTGCCTTCTTACCCACGACAGCGGCGGCGATTCCGCCCACCACACCCGGCCCGGCGATCTTCGACGATCCCATCGCGCACCTACCTCACAGCTGGCGCGTCGACCCCCCACCAGGCGGGCCCGGTATGGATGTCCACGCTGACATCTAACATAGTGATGTTTCACACATCGACGCTCACATAATCAGATGAGCGCCTTGCGTGTCCCAGTTATCGCCCGACACACCCGGAGACAAACGTTCGTGACCAATTCGTCGACGTGTCGGAACCTCCCCGACTCCGCGGCAGGAGGAGCTGGCAGACTTCCCCCATGCGCGGAATCATCCTGGCGGGCGGCACCGGTTCGCGGCTGCACCCCATCACGCGCGGGGTGAGCAAGCAGCTCGTCCCGGTCTACGACAAGCCCATGGTCTACTACCCGTTGTCCACCCTCATGTTGGCAGGGATCGACGACATTCTGGTGATCACCACGCCGGAGGATGCCGACGCGTTCGCCCGGCTGCTCGGCGACGGCAGTCAGTTCGGCGTCGCCATCAGCTACGTGGTCCAGCCCGAACCCGACGGACTCGCGCGCGCGTTCGTGCTGGGCGCCGACCACATCGGCGGCGAGCCCGCGGCCCTGGTGCTCGGCGACAACATCTTCCACGGCCCCGGCCTCGGCGCCAGCCTGGAACGCTTCCACGACATCGACGGCGGCGCGGTCTTCGCCTACTGGGTCAAGGACCCGACCGCCTACGGCGTGGTGGAGTTCGAGCAGGGCCGCGCGGTCTCCATCGAGGAGAAGCCGAAGCGCCCGCGCTCCAACTACGCCATCCCCGGCCTCTACTTCTACGACAACGACGTGGTGCAGATCGCCCGCGAGCTGCGGCCGTCCGCGCGCGGAGAGTACGAGATCACCGACATCAACCGCGCCTACCTGGAACAGGGCAAGCTCAGCGTCGACGTGCTGGCCCGCGGCACCGCCTGGCTCGACACCGGTACCTTCGACTCGCTGCTCGACGCCGCCAACTACGTGCGCACCATCGAGGAACGGCAGGGCCTCAAGATCGGCGTGCCCGAGGAGGTGGCCTGGCGGCGCGGGCTGATCACCGACGACCAGCTCTGTGAACTGGCCGAACCGATGGTGCGCTCCGGCTACGGCCGCTATCTGCTCGATCTGATCGACCGTGGGAAAGACTGGTAACTACAGGCATGCAGATCCGTGAACTGGCCATCCCCGGCGCGTGGGAGGTGACTCCACGCCTGCTCGGCGACGACCGCGGGATGTTCTGTGAGTCGTTCAAGGCCTCGGAGTTCGAGAAGGCCACCGGGCGCCCGTTCGAGCTGCACCAGGTGAACACTTCGGTCTCGGCCGCCGGCGTGCTGCGCGGCATCCACTACACCGAGGACCCGCCGGGTCAGGCCAAGTACGTCACCTGCGTGCGCGGCGCGTTCCTGGACGTGGTGGTGGACCTGCGCCCCGGCTCGCCGACCTACGGCCGCTGGGACAGCGTGCTGCTCGACGACGTGCACCGGCGCTCGGTGTTCCTGTCCGAGGGCCTCGGCCACGCCATCCTCTCGCTCGAGGACGGCTCGACGGTCACCTACCTGTGCTCGCTCGAGTACACCCCCGAGTTCGACCGGGATATGGACGCCTTCGACGCCCGCCTCGGCATCGACTGGCCGACCGAGGCCCGCGACGGTAGTCGGCTCACCTATATCCGCTCGGCCAAAGACGAAGCGGCTCCGCCTTTTTCCTGATCCACGTGAAACAGCGCCCCCGAGCTTCAACTCGGGGACGCTGTCAGCGAACAACCCGCACCACGGTTTCGGCCGCGGCGCCAGCCGCCGTCTACACAGTCTCCAGCAGCTTCTCCTCCGCGGCGGGCGCCGCGACGACCCGCTGCCTGCGGCGCGGCAGGAAGACCGTCAGGGCGACCAGCGCGCCGACGATGGTGACGCCCGCGGCGAACTCGAGGCCCGGCCGGTAGGTGTCGAGCATCTGCTGCGGCGTCGCGCCGGCACCGTGGGTGCCGGAGGTGACGATCGCGGTGGTCACCGCGAGCACGATGGCCGCGCCGACCTGCATGGAGGTCTGCAGCACGCCGGCCGCCAGACCCTGTTCGTCGTCGTCGATACCGCTGGTGGCCTGCACGTTGATCGCCGGGAAGCCGACCCAACCGATGCCGATCAGCAGGATGGCGGGCAGCAGCACGGTCAGGTAGTCCGGCGCGGTGTCGACCCGCAGGAACAGCAGGTAGCCCACGGCCATCACGGACATGGTGACGGCGATGACCGGTCCGGTGCCGAAACGATCGATCAGCTTCTCGGAGAAGAACGCCGACCCGACGACCAGGATGCCGACCGGCAGCAGGGCCATCGCCAGCTTCAGCGCCGACCACTCCAGCGTGTCCTGCAGGTACAGGGTGACGATGAACTGCCAGCTGAAGTACGAACCGGCGACCGCGATGATGGCCAGGCTGGCCCGCACCAGCGACACCTTGCGCAGGATGCCCAGCCGCACCAGCGGGTGCCGCACCCGCTGCTCGGTGATCACGAACGCGGCGAACAGGGCGATCACAGCGAGGAACGAAGCGACCGTGCGGATCGAGGTCCAGCCGACCTCCGGCGCGGTGACCACGGTGTAGACCAGCAGCAGCATGCCCGCGGTGGACAGCAGGGCGCCGAGCAGGTCATGTCCGCCTTCCTCGGCCTTACCGTCCTTGGGCACCAGCACGAAGGCGGCGGCCAGCGCGGCCAGGGCGATCGGGACCGGGAGCAGGAAGGTCCAGCGCCAGCCGACGCCGGTCATCAGGCCGCCGAACAGCAGGCCCATCGAGTAGCCGCCCGCACCGAATACGGTGTAGATGGACAGCGCCTTGTTGCGCGCTTTCCCTTCGGCGAAGGTCGTGGTGATGATCGACAGGCCGGTGGGGGCGGTGAACGCGGCGGCCAGGCCCTTGATGAAGCGGGTGACGATCAGCAGGGCCGGATCGCTGACCAGGCCGCCGACCAGGGAGGCGATCGCGAACACGGCCAGGGCGATGAGGAAGACCTTGCGGCGCCCGAGCAGGTCGGCCGTGCGGCCGCCGAGCAGCAGCAGGCCGCCGTAACCGAGGACGTACCCGCTGACGAGCCACTGCAGGGTGGAGGTGGACAGATCGAGCTCGGCGCCGATGGACGGCAGCGCGACGCCGATCATCGAGACGTCGAGCCCGTCGAGGAACAGGACGATGCACAGGGTGATCAGCATGCCCCAGAGCCGGGCGGACCATGTGGTCGGATCGGTCGCCTGATCTGCGGCCGAGAGCGTTGCTGGCGAAGTCATGCGGCGAACATTACATGCGTGCGCATTAAATGCCAACACATAAAATGCCGTTGCATGGAGATGCCCGGACCACTAAGATGGGGCCATGTCGAACCCGGCCACAGCATCAGCTCGGCGCAATGGAGCGCCCACCGAGCTGGTCGGCCAGTGGCGCGAACTGCTCGGACGGCACGCCGCCGTGAGTTGCGCACTGGAGAAGGCGCTTCAGCACGAACACCGCATCGGTCTCAGCGAGTTCGAGACCCTCGATCGACTGGTCGACGCGGACTGTCAGAAGTACCGGATGACCGAGCTGGCGGGTGACATCTACCTGAGTCAGAGCGCGCTCTCGCGCGCGGTGGCCAGACTGGAACGCGACGGCCTGGTCGAGCGCACCATGTGCGCCGAGGACCGCCGCGCCATCTTCGTCCGGGTCACGGAAAAGGGCAGGGCGGTCTACGACCGGGCCCTGCCCACACACCGTTCGGTGCTCGCCGACTCCTGGTAGGAGCCGGGGTCACAGCTCGCCGGAAGCCGCCGCGCTGATGTCGGTGAACGCGCCGCGATAGCGGTCGTAGTCGTTCGGCTTGTCCAGGTAGGCCGAGCCGGCGAAGGTCTCCACGAAGACCACCGGCGGCTCCGGCCGGTCCAGCGAACCGTCGATACCGAAGTCGAGGATCACGAACCGGCCCGACTCCAGCCCCGCGTGATACCCGGTATCACCGGGGACCACCTGGATTCGCACCGTGTCCAGCTCGGCCAGCTCGCGCAGTCGCGCGCGCTGGCCGGCGAGCACCCGATCGTCACCGATGCGCCTGGTCAGCACCGCTTCGGCGAGCACCACCCGCAATCGCAGCGGCGACTGCGCACGGGTGATCAGCGCCTGCCTGGCCGCCCGGACCCGCAGCCTGCGCTCGAGATCCTCCTCGGTCAGGCCGGGGACGGTCTGCTCGAGCAGCGCCCTGGTGTAGTCCTCGGTCTGCAGCAGCGCCGGGACCAGCCCGTCCTCGTAGATCGACAGGCAGGTCGCGGCCTCCTCGAGGCCGATGTAGACCTCGAAGCCCTCCGGGATCACATCGCCGTAGCTCGTCCACCATCCCCTGGCCTTGGTTTCGCGCGCCAGCGCGGCCAGCGGCTCGACGAGTTCCGCCGGCGCGCCGTACACCTTGCACATGGCCTCGACGTCGAGGCTGCGCAACGACGTCTGCCCCGTCTCGATTCGCCAGATCTTCGCTTCCGACCACTCGAGTTGCGCCGCCGCGGTCCTGGTCGTCATCCGCGCCTGATTGCGCAGGTCACGTAAGTGCCTGCCCAGCTGCCTGCGCGGCATCGTCGAACCGGTGACGCCCTGTGGTGAAGCCATACTGCCCCCCTGTATCCAAATCCGGTCTCCCCCATTCTCTTTCGGAGACCGCCCTACGCAGCCGACAATAGGCGTCGGATCTGCGTACGGATTGTTTCACAATGAATCGGACAACGCGCACCACATAGTTTTGGGGCCTGCTCCAGGCGCGATCGCTACTTCTTCTTCCGGAACCGCCAGAACTGCACGGCCCGCACGTCCTCGGAGAGCTGGTTCACCGGTTCGGCGACATCGGAGAGCGCCTGGAAGAGTCCATCGGCCAGCTCACTGATGTGCTCGACCCGGCCCGCGAGCCGGGCGGCGTTGTCGGCGAACTCCAGCATCAGGCGCACCGAGGCCGCGATGGTCAGGCCGAGCGGAACGGCGACCAGTGCGGCGAGGATGCCCAGCAGAACCGAGGCCTTCCACATCAGCACCGTGAGCGCCACCGGGACGCCGATACCGAAGGAGACGACGCCGAGGATGTAGGCCAGCGGCAGCAAGGTCCTGGTCGCGGGCCTGCGGAACTGGACATCGAGCAGTGAACGCAGCACTTCGGCGGCCCACTGCTTGGCGGATCCGGTACTGCGGAACGGGTCATCGAAGCCCGCGTCGCGCGGTATGTCCGAATCGTCCGGGAATTCCTCGCCTTCGGCGGCCTGCCCCGACCGCGTGCCCGCGCGCTTCACATCGGTCTCTTTCCAAGAGAGCCAGCGTGATTCGGCTTCGAACTCCTCGGGATCTCCGTCGGGAGACGAGGACGTACCCGGCGCATCGGTCATGGTCCGAATCCTGCCCGTTTTCGGCCCGCACGCCAAGCCGGATCGGCTCGATCCTCCGATAGCGAAGGTGAGCGAACTGAGACGAAGCAGACACTCTCGAATATTTTTCGGTAACGGCGTAACAAGACGGCCACCCCCAGCCGATACGACCCATGAACGCAGGAACAGAGCTCTTCGGGGAATGGAGAACACAGTGCGCACGACGTTTCCGACCACCACCACGGGCACCGAGAAGGGTGCCGCCGCGCAGGAGTACGCCGCGCGGGGCTGGACGGTTGCCGAAACGGCCAACGGCCTGTGCCTGATCACCGACGATGACATCTCGGCTATCGAGGTCACCGGTGAGATGGCGGGCGAGGTCCGCCGATTCCTGCGCGCCAACAACCTGTCCGGCCCCGTGATCGAGATCCCGGGCCAGGAGCGTCGCGAGATCCACCTGGTCACCGGCGTCCGCAAGGCCGCCATGGCGATCGAGGCCATGCGCGAGGCCGGTGTCGTCGTACACACCGACGGTGCCAGCATCCCGCTGCCCCCGACCCAGCTCGCCGCCGGCTCCGCCGCCTGGAGCGTCGCCCCGTCCGAGGCCCGCTGGGTCCCGCCGGTCGTCGCCCTCGGTGCCGCCGTCCGCGCCGCCGCGAGCCGCAAGCGCGCCACCCTGACCCCCACGCTGACCCTGGCCAGCTGAGGTAACCAACAGCCCGAACCCTCGACCGCGACGCCTCCCCGACGTCGCGGTCGAGGGTTTTCGGCGTTTTCGAACCCGGGCACCGCGCGCGGCGTAAGGATGGGGACATGGCTCCGCGAACGCTGCTACGCACCTGTCCGCTGTGTGAGGCCGTCTGCGGCCTGACCATCACCCTCGACGAGGCCGACCGGGTGCTCTCGGTCCGCGGCGATCGCGACGACCCGTTCAGCAAGGGCTTCCTCTGCCCGAAGGGCGCGAGCTTCGGCAAGCTCGACGACGACCCCGACCTGGTCACCACCCCGCTCATCCGCGAGGGCGACACGTTCCGCCCCGCGAGCTGGGACGAGGCCTTCGACCTGATCGCGGCCGGGTTCGCCGCGGTCAACGCGGCGCACGGCAGCGGCGCGACCGCGATCTACCTCGGCAATCCCAACGCGCACACCGTCGCGGGGGCGCTGTATCTGCCCGCGCTGATCCGCGCGCTGAGCACCCGGCACATCTACACCGCCAGCACCGCCGACCAGATGCCCAAGCAGGTCGCCGCCGGGCTCATGTTCGGCGACCCGCTGACGGTGCCGGTCCCCGACCTGGACCGCACCGACTTCCTGCTGATGCTCGGCGCGAACCCGCTCGAATCCAACGGCTCGCTGTGCACCGCGCCGGACTTTCCCGGCAGGCTCAAGGCGCTGCGGGCGCGCGGCGGCAAGCTCGTCGTCGTCGACCCGAGGGCGACCAGGACCGCCGACCTCGCCGACGAGCATCTGTTCATCCGGCCGGGCGCTGACGCGTACCTGCTGTTCGCGGTGATCCACACGCTCTTCGCCGAGAACTTGGTCGACCTGCGGATCGAGGTCGACGGCCTCGACGAGCTGCGCGCCGCGTCCCAGGAGTTCGCCCCGGACGCGGTGGTCGAGCGCACCGGCATTCCCGCCGACGCCATCCGCGCCCTGGCCCGCGACCTCGCCGCCGCGCCGACGGCGGCCGTCTACGCCAGGATCGGCACCTGCACCGCCGAGTTCGGCACCGTCACCCAGTGGCTGGTCGACGCGATCAACGCGCTGACCGGCAATCTCGACGCCCCCGGCGGCGCCATGTTCGCCACCGCCGCGGCGGGCGGCATCGCGCGCAGCAAGCCGTTCCGGCCGGGCCGCTGGACCAGCCGGGTGCGCGGGCTGCCCGAGGCGATGGGCGAACTGCCGGTGGCGACCCTCGCCGACGAGATCGAGACCCCCGGTCAGGGCCAGATCCGGGCGCTGGTCACGGTCGCGGGCAATCCGGTGCTGTCCGCGCCCAGCGGCGCCCGGCTGGACCGGGGGCTGGCCGAGCTGGACTTCATGGTCAGCGTGGATCGGTACGTCAACGAGACGACCCGGCACGCGAAGGTGATCCTGCCGCCCCCGCGCTCGGTGCAGTCACCGCACTACGACTTCGCGCTGTTGCAGTTCGCGGTGCGCAACTACGCGCGCTACTCGCCGCCGCTGGTCCCGCTCGACGGGCGGCCGTCCGAGTCGGCGGTCATCGCGCGGCTCGCCGCCGCCGTCAGCGGGCAGCCGCACGACGGCACCGGCGCCGCGAGCCCGATCGCCGTGGTCGACGAGCTGGTCATCGCCGGCATGCTGCACAAGGCGGGGATGAGCGACCGGCGCGACGAGCTGGACGGCGTCGACACCACCGAACAGCGCATCGACCTGATGCTCAAGCTCGGCCCCTACGGCGCGTGGAACGGCGGCGAACTGAGCCTGCGCACCCTGCTCGACAATCCGCACGGCCTCGACCTTGGCCCGTTGCGGCCGCGCCTGCCCGGCGTCCTGCGCACCGCAACCGGCCGGGTCGACCTGGCCCCGCGCCTGCTGCTCGACGATGTCGGCAGGCTGCGCGGCAGGCTGGCGGCGAGCGCACCGGAGATGGTGCTGATCGGGCGCAGGCAGCTGCGCTCCAACAACAGCTGGATGCACAACATCGCCGGTCTGGTCGGCGGATCGAACCGCTGCACCCTCCAGATCCACCCCGACGACGCGACCAGACTCGGCCTCGGCGAGCAGGCCGCGATCAGCTCGGCGGCGGGCTCGCTGACCGTCCAGGTCGAGCAGACGCCGACGATCATGCCCGGCGTGGTGAGTTTGCCGCACGGCTGGGGACACGGCGCGAGCACCACGCAATCGGTAGCCAGCGCGCACGCCGGCGTGAACGCCAATGTGCTGACCGACGATTCGGTGGTCGACGCGATCTCCGGCACCGCGGTCTTCAACGGAGTACCGGTGAAGGTAGAACCGGCCTGATCGGTCTACCTCGGGAAACCCTTGCGCAAACCGGACTTTCGTACCATTCGCAACAATGGACTCGCCCCACGGCTTGTGACAGTCCCCTACACTGGGTGAGATTGCGGTCACAAGCGGGGGTTTCAGCGCGAAACCCGCATCACCCGGTTCGGCTAGCAGAGGGGGCCCCGATGCCCGAGAAACACGTCGGCAGCGACGGAGAGCACGAGCTTCAGGACACGTTGGGCACGACCGAAAGGGCTGGACGCTTCTACGACGACCAAGTGATCGACTACCTGAACCCGTCGATGGTCGAATTCGTCGGGCGGATGGACATGGCCTTCATCTCCACCGCCGACGCGCACGGCGAATGCGACGCCAGTTTCCGGGCGGGCACACCGGGATTCCTGCACGTGATCGACGAACGCACGATTGCGTACCCCGAATATCGAGGTAACGGGGTGATGGCCAGCCTCGGCAACATCCTCGAGAACCCCCATGTCGGAATCCTGATGATCGACTTCGTGCGCGATCTGATCGGTCTGCACATCAACGGCAAGGCTCGCATGGTTGCCGACAGTGAGCTACGGGAGACCGTCGGCGATCTGCCCGCCGCCGAACGCGGCAAGACCTCGCAGGTATGGGTCGTCGTCGACGTGGAAGAGGCTTACATCCACTGCCGCAAGCACATTCCGCAGATGGTGCCCGTCGCGCGGGATCGGCGCGAGTGGGG
Source organism: Nocardia canadensis (assembly GCF_032656385.1). NCBI lineage: Bacteria > Bacillati > Actinomycetota > Actinomycetes > Mycobacteriales > Nocardiaceae > Nocardia > Nocardia canadensis. Next base: position 533,217 of record NZ_JAVCWB010000001.1, on the reverse strand, counting down.
CACCGACAACGTCAGGGCCAAGGGCGGCGACTACTTCGGCGTCAAGGCGGGCAAGCAGCCCGCACCCGCCAAGGCCAGCTGACCTACTTGATCTTGAAGATCACCGCACGCTGCACGACGAAGTTGATGACGGTGGCGGTGCCCTGCGCGATCACGAACGCCAGCGGCTGCCGCCACCACTCGCCGGGCAGCGCGAAGTACAGCGCCGCGTTGATGCCGACCTGCACGGCGAAGGTGACCGCGTAGAGCACGACGACGGCGATGAACCGCGCCCTGCTCGGCTCGGCCTTGAACGTCCAGCGCCGGTTGATCAGGTACGCGGTCGTCGTCCCGCAGACGAAGCTGATCGCCTTGGCGAGGCTCACCGGCAGGCCGAGCAGGTTCAGCAGCAGGCTGTAGATGCCGTAGTCGACGATCGCCGAGAGACCGCCGGTCAGCGTGAACCGCACGATCTGCGTCTTCAGGTCTACGTCGGTTCCACCGGGCTCGTCGACCAGCGGAATCTCGGCGGGAAGCGGCAGATGCGGTTGGGCTTGCACGTGAGGAAGACTACGAGACCGGCCGCGTGTCCCGCCATGCATGTAGCCTCTTAGCCGATGTCCGAGAACATTCCGACCGCCACCGGCGAGGCGTTTGCGCTGAATACGCGTACGCGCAAGCTCACCGGATGGGGTCGCACCGCACCCACCTCCGCCGAAGTGCTCTCGACCAGCGATCCCGAGTTGATCGTCAAGGCCGTGAGCATGGTCGCCGAGGACAACGACTCCAAGCCGGCGCACCTGCGACGCGGCGTGATCGCGCGTGGCCTCGGCCGCTCCTACGGGGACAACTCGCAGAACGCGGGCGGCCTCGTGATCGACATGCCCGCGCTGAACAAGATCCACCGCATCGACGCCGCGACCCGCCTGGTCGACGTCGACGGCGGTGTCGATCTGGATCAGCTGATGAAGGCGGCGCTGCCGTTCGGCCTCTGGGTGCCCGTCCTACCCGGGACCAGGCAGGTCACCATCGGCGGCGCGATCGGCTCCGATATCCACGGCAAGAACCATCACAGCGCGGGCAGCTTCGGCAACCACGTCCGCTCGATGGACCTGCTGACCGCCGACGGCGTGGTCCGCACGATCACCGCCGAGTCCGACCCCGAGCTGTTCTGGGCGACCATCGGCGGCTGCGGCCTGACCGGCATCATCCTGCGCGCGACCATCGAGATGACGCCGACCGAGACGGCGTACTTCATCGCCGACGGCGACGTCACCGCCACCCTCGACGAGACCATCGCCTTCCACAGCGACGGCTCCGAGGGCAACTACGAGTACAGCTCGGCCTGGTTCGACGCGATCAGCCCGCTGCCGAAGCTGGGCCGCGCCGCCATCTCGCGCGGCAACCTGGCCAAGCTCGACCAGCTGCCCGCGAAGCTGCAGAAGGACCCGCTGCGGTTCAACGGCAAGACCTTCTTCACCCTGCCCGACGTGTTCCCGAACGGGCTGGCCAACAAGTACACCTTCGGCCCGATCGGCGAGGTCTGGTACCGCAAGTCGGGCACCTACCGCGGCAAGGTCCAGAATCTGACGCAGTTCTACCACCCGCTCGACATGCTGGGTGAGTGGAACCGTGGCTACGGCTCCAACGGCTTCCTGCAGTACCAGTTCGTGGTGCCGCCGGAGTCGGTCGAGGAGTTCAAGCGGATCATCATCGACATCCAGGGCTCCGGCTTCTACTCCTTCCTCAATGTGTTCAAGCTGTTCGGCCCGGGCAACCAGGCGCCGTTGAGCTTCCCCATGGAGGGCTGGAACATCTGCGTCGACTTCCCGATCTCGCGCGGGCTCAACGAGTTCGTCAGCGATCTGGACCGGCGGGTGCTCGAGTTCGGCGGCCGGCTCTACACCGCCAAGGACTCGCGGACCAGCGCCGAGTCGTTCCACAAGATGTACCCGCGGATCGACGAGTGGATCAAGGTCCGCCGCAGCGTCGACCCGACCGGCGTGTTCATGTCCGATATGGCCAGGAGGCTGGAGCTCCAGTGATCAACGCAGTTGGCAACCCGCAGACCATCCTGCTGTTCGGCGGCACCTCCGAGATCGGTCTCGCGATCTGCGCCGAGTACCTGCGCAAGGGCCCGGCCCGGGTCGTGCTGGCCAACCTGCCCGGCGATCCGCTGCTCGAGGGCGCGGTCGCCACGCTGAAGGCGGCGGGCGCGACCCAGGTCGACGTCATCGACTTCGACGCGCTCGACACCGAGTCGCACCCGAAGGTCGTCGACCAGGCGTTCGCCGCGGGTGACGTCGACGTCGCCATCGTGGCGTTCGGGGTGCTCGGCGACGCCGAGGAGCTGTGGCAGAACCAGCGCAAGGCGGTCATGACCGTCGGCATCAACTACACCGCCGGCGTCTCGGTGGGTGTGCTGGTCGGCGACAAGTTCAAGGCGCAGGGCCACGGCCGGTTCATCGTGATGTCCTCGGTGGCCGGTGAGCGCGTCCGTCGCTCCAACTTCGTCTACGGCTCGACCAAGGCCGGCCTGGACGGCTTCTACCTCGGCCTCGGCGAGGCGCTGCGCCCGCACGGTCCGCGCGTCACCGTGGTGCGGCCGATGCAGGTGCGCACCTCGGCGACGAAGGCGCACTGGGAGGCCACCGGCTCCAAGGAAGCCCCGCTCACGGTCGATCCCGAGGACGTGGCCCGGCTCGCCGTCGCCGCCTCCGAGAAGGGCACCGAGATCGTCTGGGCGCCCGGCGAGGCCCGCTTCCTGATGTCGGCGCTGCGCCACGTGCCGCGCCCGATCTTCCGCAAGCTGCCGATCTGATCCACCGCTCGTCCTGAACTGCCGCATCCTCTCCGAGGGTGCGGCAGTTCTCGTTCACCGACTACGCCGTGCCCGGCTCGGATCCGTCGTCGGCCGAGCCGACCGACCGGGCCGACTCCACTAGGCTGGCCCGGACCGTGGAGCCCAGTGGAGCCGGAGGATTGCGCGCCGATGACGACCAACGATGAGGTGCGGACGGGGCGCAGGATCGGGTCAGGGCTCGCCGAGGGCGCGACGGCGGCGCTGGTGGCGCTCGTCGTCGCGGCGGTCGGCCTGTACGCCTTCTCGGCGGTGCAGTGGCCTGCGTTCAACTCCTCCAACGTGACTCGGGCGCTGACGACCGTCGGGCAGGTCGTCGCGGTCGCGCTGCTCGTCGTCTCGGTGCTGCTGATCCGGCTGCGCAAGTGGCCGGTGGTCGCGAAACTGGCTTCCTGGGTGGGTATCTCGAGCTTCGTGACGGTGACGCTCGGGATGCCGCTGGCAGCGACCAAGCTCTACCTGTTCGGTGTCTCGGTGGATCAGGAGTTCCGCACCGAGTACCTGACCCGGCTCACCGACAGCGCCGCGCTGCGGGATATGACCTATGTGGACATCCCGCCCTTCTATCCGGCCGGGTGGTTCTGGATCGGTGGCCGGGTGGGCAACGTGCTCGGTATGGACGGCTGGGAAGTGTTCAAACCGTACGCGATCGGGCTGCTCGCGATCGCCGCGGCGGTGGCGCTGGTGCTGTGGACCCAGTTGGTGCGCGCCGATCTCGCGGTGGGCGCCGCGGCGGCCGTGACCGCGATGACGCTGGCGTACGCCTCGCCCGAGGCGTACGGGGCGGTACTGGTGGTGTTCCTTCCGCCCGTGCTGGTGCTGGCCTGGGGTGCGCTGCACCGATCCTCGGGTGGCTGGGGCGCGGTGCTCGGCACGGGGCTGTTCCTCGGCGTCGCCGCCTGTTTCTACACGCTGTACCTGGCGATCGCGGCGTTCACCGTGGTGCTGATGGCCGTGGTGGCGGCGGGTGTCGCGGTGTACACGCGGCGCGAAGACCTGCGTCCCAGGGTCGGCGGTCCGCGCGCGGTCGGCGGCCCGGCGCCATGGCGGGCGGCGATCGCGCCGCTGACCAAGCTGGTCGCCATGGGCGCGATCGCCGTGGTGCTCGCGCTGGTGGTGTGGGCGCCCTACCTGCTGAAAATGCTGTCGGGCGCGAAGCTGCCGTCCGGCAACGCCTTCCACTATCTGCCGCAGTCGGGCGCCGAGCTGGCGTTCCCCATGCTGGAGTTCTCGCTGCGAGGTGCGCTGTGCCTGCTCGGGACGCTGTGGCTGGTGCTGCGGGCCGGTTCGTCGCGACGGGCGCAGGCGCTGGGGCTCGGCGTGCTGGCGATCTATCTGTGGACCCTGCTGTCGATGGCGGCGACCGCGGCGGGGACGACGCTGCTCTCGTTCCGGCTGGAGCCGGTGCTGCTCGCGGTCCTCGCCGCGGCGGGCGTCTTCGGGTTCGTCGAGCTCGCCGGGGTGATCTACCGGGCGCTGCACGAGCCGGCGCCGGCGCGGATCGCGGCCGGTGTGCTCGCCGTGCTGGGCACGCTGGCCTTCGCCCAGCACATCCCGACCGTGCTCACCCACGAGATCGACACCGCCTACACCGATACCGTGCCCACCGATACCCCCACCGCCGACGGCACTTTCGGCGAGCGGGCCGACAAGCGCAAGCCCTCGGCCGTGGCCTACTACCACGCCGTGGACGAAGCCCTGTTGGCTCGGACCGGCCGTCCCCGTGACGAATCCGTCGTCCTCACCGCCGACACCAGCTTCCTCGCCTTCTACCCCTACTTCGGCTTCCAGGCCCTCACCTCGCACTACGCGAACCCGCTGTCGGACTTCAAGGCCCGCGCCGCCACCATCGCCGCCTGGAGCAAACTCGACTCGTCCCCCGCCCTCCTCGACGCCATGGCCACCGCACCCTGGCGCGCCCCCGACGCCTTCCTCTTCCGCCGCGACGGCGACACCTACACCCTGCGCCTCGCCGAGGACGTCTACCCCAACGACCCGAACGTCAAGCGCTACACGGTCGCCTTCCCGAAGACCCTCTTCACCGACCCCGCCTTCACCACCACCGACATCGGCCCCTTCACCCTGATCACCGTCCGCCGCTGATCCCTGGCTCGATCCGCCGCACGGGTCAGCGCGGCTACCTGCGGGCGGGGCACGCGGTACACACTCTGCAGCACGCACACCGCTCGTCGCTCAGGCGGTGGGGCGGCCGAGGTAGTGCAGCAGGTCGTCGATCGGGCCTGTGGAAGTGGTCTCGACGATGGGGGCGTAGGCGCCCCACTGGCGCAGGGGTTCGATGATCTCGGCGTCGTCGCCGCTGCCGGGAGCCGCGTGGACGGTGCGGGCCGCGGTCAGCAGGTGGGTGGCCAGGTCGGCGGTGAGCGGGGACGGCCGGCCGGTGGCCACGGCGATGTCCCAGGCGTGCACGGCGGCGTCGAGGGCGGCCAGGGTGGCGGCGACCGGGGTGGGCAGCTCGCCGTGCGGGAGCGGGGTGGGGACGGTCGCGGTGTCGTCGGCGACGGTGGCCCAGGCGGCGGCGGTCTCGTCGACGGCCGCGCGGACCAGCTCGATGGCGGAACCGTCGATGGTGCCGGACGGGTCGAAGGGGTTGTAGCTCGGGCCGGGACCGACGCCGAGGGCGGCGGCGTAGGCGAGCTGGTCGCCCGCCGCGTGCTGGACGACCTGGGCGACGGTCCATTCCGAGCACGGGGTCGGCAGGTCCCACTGGTCGGCGCCCACGCCGGCGACGACGTCGCTGAGGGCCTGGTAGGAGGTGGCGACCACGTCGCGCCAGACGGTCTCGAGGGCTGCGGTGCTGTTCATGATGAAGCCTTCCTTGTCGGTGATGACTCCAGCCTAGAAACCTATTAGGCTCGTTTCTTTCCTAATTTCTCCACGACTTCCGACGAGGTGGGAATGGCCGCGACGACACCCCGCGTCCTGCGTCTGCTCGCCCTGCTCCAGGACCGCGCCTACACCGGGCGCGAACTCGCCGAACGCCTCGACATCACCGAACGCACCGTCCGCAACGACATCGCCCGACTGCGCGAGCTCGGCTACCCCGTGCACGCCGAACGCGGCGCGATCGGCGGCTACCGGCTGGGCCGCGGCGCCACCATGCCGCCGCTGCTGCTCGACGACGAGGAAGCGGTCGCCGTCGCCCTGTCGATCGCCGTGGCCGCCGACGGCGCGCTCGCCGTCTCCGATCTGGGCGACCAGCTCGCCAGGGCCCTGCGCAAGATCGAGCAGATCCTGCCGAAACGCTTGCAGCGCAAGGTCTCCGCACTGCACGAGGCCACCGAGATCGGCCCGGCCACCACCGGCTCCCGCGAGCCCGACGCCCCGGTCGCGGCGGGCATCCTCACCACCCTGGCCGACGCCGTGCGCCGCACCACCGCGGTCACCGTCGACGACGGCGTCGAACTGGAGCCGTATCGCCTGATCAACTGGCAACGCCGCTGGTACCTGGTCGCCTACAGCATGAGAACCCATGCCTGGGAGGCGATTCCGGCCGCCCGGATCACCCGTGCGAGCCTGGGTAGCCGGGTGTTCGCCCCTCGCAGGCTGCCCGATGACGACCTGGTCGCCTTCGTCATGCGCCACATCGCGACCACCGGCTGGCGGGTGCACGCGCGCGTGACGGTCCTCGCGCCCGCCGAGACCGTCATCGCCCGGATCAATCCCGCGGTCGGGGTGGTGGAACCGATCGACGCGCGCACCTGCCTGCTGCACACCGGCGCCGACGCGATGGAGACGATCGCGATCTACCTGAGCATGCTGATGATGGATTTCCGCGTCGACGGTCCACCCGAACTGGTCGCGCACCTGCGCACCCTGGCCCGCCGCTATACCGAGTCCACGCCGCCGTGACCGGCCGGACGGATCGTTTCCGTTCTGCCGCAACCCGGTGTCGAGGCCGCTCGACAGCACTACACTGACTGGTGCGGCACGGTCGCCGCCGGCGGGCGAGCACCACGGCGGATGGCGTTGGAATCTTCGATCCTGCACGTCACGGGTCTCGGCGACCCGCTACCGGAGGAGGACGTATGTCCGATCCGTTGCACACGAGGGTGTGCCTCACCGGCCTGAACTGCTCCTGCCCGAGCATCAGCTTCTTCGTGGTGCCCGAGCCCCTGGTCCGCGGCGGGCAGATGCTGCACCTGCTCGAACAGGCCCCGGTCGCGGGACGAATACCCGAGCCGAAACCCGACACCGAACTGATCGAGCTGATCGAAGCCGTCCGCACGCCGCTGAGCACCCGCGGCCTCGCCCACCTCGAGCGCGTCGCCTTCGCGGGCCCGCGCCACGATCCGCCGACCGCGCGCACCGTCCTGCACGACCATCTCATCGAGGAACCGCAACCGTGGGGTCTGGACGTGGACGATCCGGCGGAGCTGGTCCGGCTGGATCTGCTGCCCGAGCACCGCATCGGCCCGCGCCGCATCGATGATTTCCAGGCGCATTCGGTGCGCCAGGCGATGGCGGCGGTCTATCGGTACTTCGGGATCGATCAACGCATCCCGCTCGTCTATCACGGATTCGCGGACCCACTGGACGGTTGGTTCGCGCTGCGCGCTTCCGCGGCCTGAACGCGCTGGTCAGAAGCACACAACCGGCTGTTGTGTTGATCGACACCCGGTAGCTACTGGTATGCGGGAACGCGATAGACCACAATATGTCCGGTCAGTGTCAACAAACCGCACGGTTCGTGTCGCGGGGCGGGTACGCTGCGAAATGTTGGAAGTTCGGCCGACCGAAATCAGTTTTGGTAGTGCTGATCGGTACGGATGCAGAGGTATAGCTATGACGCTCAGCAGACCCGAGCGGATCGATCTCTTGCTGACACGTCCGCACCGTCAAGAACCCGAGCCGGCGCCCCGCGAACAGCTGGCCACGCTCGGCGAGATCGAACAGACGGTCGTCGACGCCGCGATCGCGATGCTCGCGCCGGGCCAGAAGTTCGCGCTGCTGTGGTCGTTGCAGGTCGGCGAGCAGGCCGTGGCGGGCGTGCAGGTCAAGGAGCGCGACGGATCGGTCACCAACATGGTGCCGCCCGCCGAGGTGCTCGAGTACCTGATCGATCACAAGCGCATGTCCTACGACCCGAGCGTCGGCACCTGGCTCAGCGCCGAGATCTTCATCGCCGGGCCCACCCGCTACAAGGCCACCTTCGCCACCGGCACCGTCGCGGACTGGATGCCGGAGGTCTCCGAGGAGGACCTGCGGCACGAGTTCGACGCTTTCCCGCGCCCCGCCGCCGAGATCCCCGATTGGGCCCGCACGCAGCTCGATTGGAGCGACCGCCGGACGGGCTGAGCCCCGTTGTGCCGCGGCGCCGAGTCGCGCACAGGTTCGATGGCTAGCATCAACCCCCGTGCTGCGATCTGAACGAGCGTTCACCCGATACCGCATGGTCGCCCTCGTCTGCGGGCTCCTCGGTTTCGTGCTTGCCCTGCTGACGCCGCTGCTGCCGGTGCGCCAGGACCGCGCGAGCCTGGACTGGCCGCAACCCGGCGCGACCAGTGTCGAGGCACCGCTGGTGTCGTATGTGCCGCAGCAGCTCGACGCGCAGCTGCCGTGCACGATGTTGCGCGACCTGCCCGAGACCGGGACCACGACGCTGGTCGGCACCATCCCGGCGGCCTCCGGCCAGACCTCGCGTGGCCTCACCGTCGCCGTGCGCGACGGGGTGCTCGGGGTGCAGGCGCGCGACGTGCCGATGCTCTCGGCGCCGGTCACCGAGCTCGCGAACTGCGACCGGATCACCATCACCTCCACCATCGCGGCCACCACGGTCGAGTTCACCGGGGTGACGCGCCAGGACGGCAGCCCGTTCCGCAACACCGTCACCGTCGACAAGCGGCCCCAGATCGTCGGCGTCTTCACCGATCTCGACGCCGCCGCGCTCAGCGGCGCCCGCGTGCACGCCGACATCGATTCCCGCTTCACCTCCACGCCGACCACGCTCAAGCTGGTGACGATGATCGCCGCCGCGGTCCTCACCGTCCTCGCGCTGATCGCGCTGCATCTGCTCGACACCACCGACGGCAGGCGCGCGCGCCGGTTCCTGCCGCGGCACTGGTGGCGGATCACGCCGACCGACGTCGTCGTGGTCGTGACGCTGCTGGGCTGGCATGTCATCGGCGCCAACACCTCCGACGACGGCTACATCCTGAACATGGCCCGTGCGTCGGGCCCGTCGGGCTACATGGCCAACTACTACCGCTGGTTCGGCGTCCCCGAGGCCCCGTTCGGCTGGTCCTACGAGTTGCTGGCCTGGATGACCAAGGTCTCCGACGCCAGCCCCTGGATGCGCCTGCCCGCCCTCGCCGCCGGCCTGGTGTGCTGGGCGGTGATCAGCCGGGAAGTACTGCCGCGCCTGGGCGCCCGGGTGCGCCGCGACAAGGTGGCGCTGTGGACGGCCGGGCTGGTGTTCCTGGCGTTCTGGCTGCCCTACGACAACGGACTGCGCCCCGAGCCGCTGATCGCGGCGGGCGCGCTGCTCACCTGGTGCCTGATCGAACGCGCCATCGCCACCGCCCGGCTGCTGCCCGCGGCGCTGGCGATCCTGGTCGCCGCGTTCTCGCTGGCCGCCGGGCCGACCGGGTTGATCTGCATCGCCGCGCTCATCGCGGGGACCAGGCCGGTCATGCAGATCATCATCAAGCGCGCCCAGGGCGTGCGCCCGCGCCGGATCGCCGCCGACGCGCACGCGGCGGACGCCGATCCCGCCGACGCGAGCACCACGAACAGCGAGCGTCCTCGACTGTCGCCGGCGACCACGTTCTTCCGCTACGCCGCCCTGCTCGCGCCGGGACTGGCGGCGGGCACGCTGGTCCTGATCGTGGTCTTCGCCGACCAGACCCTCGCCACCGTCATGGAGGCCACCCGGGTCCGCACGCTCGTCGGCCCCAACGTGGCCTGGTTCGACGAGCGCACCCGCTGGGACTCGCTGTTCATGCTCTCCCCCGACGGCTCGCTGGCGCGCCGTTTCGGCGTGCTGGTGCTGCTGCTGTGCCTGCTCGTGTGCGTCCTGCAGGTGCTGCGCAAGGGCCGCATCCCCGGCACCTCGCGCGGGCCGTCGGTGCGCATCCTCGGCATCGTCTTCGGCGCGCTGCTGCTGATGATGTGGACGCCGACCAAGTGGACCCACCACTTCGGCGTGTACGCCGGGCTGGCCGGGTCGCTGGCCGCGCTGGCCGCGGTCGCGGTGGGCGCCAACGGCATCCGCGCGCCACGCAATCGCGCGCTGTTCACCGCGGCGGTGCTGTTCCTGCTCGCGATGACCTTCACCGGGTCCAACGGCTGGTGGTACGTCTCCAGCTACGGCGTGCCGTTCTGGGACAAGGCGCCGCTGGTGGCGGGCAAGGGCATCTCGACGCTGTTCCTCGGACTCGCCGTGCTGGCGCTGCTGGTCGCGCTCTACTTCCATCTGCGCGATCCCTACCGCACGCCGTCGGCGCCGAACCGCTTCGACCGGTTGGCCACCATGCCGCTGACCATCGCGGCCGCGCTGCTGGTGCTGTTCGAGGTGGCCTCGATGGCCAAGGGCGCGCTCACCCAGTACCCCGCCTACTCGATCGCCAAGTCGAACATCGAGTCGCTGGCCGGGGACACCTGCGGACTCGCCAACGACGTCCTGGTGGAGACGAATACCGCCGATTCGCTGCTCACCCCCTACACCGGCGCCCCCGCCGACGGCCTGAGCGCCGAATCCACCGGCTTCACCCCCAACGGCGTCGCCGCCGACCTCACCGCCGACGCCGACGAGACCGTGGTCGGCGGGGCGAACTCGGTCGACAAGGACTCCGCGAACAAGACCACCAACACCACCGGCGCGGGCACCGGCGGCGGGACGAGCACCGAATCGGGCATCAACGGCAGCACCGTCGCGCTGCCGTTCGGCCTCGACCCCGCGCGCACGCCCGTCCTCGGCTCCTATCAGGACGGCGTGCAGCAGCAGGCCAAGCTGACCTCGCAGTGGTACCGCCTCGACCTCGACACCGTCCGCGACGACCCGGCCTACCAGGCGCTCGTCGTCACCGCGGCCGGGCGCATCCGCTACGTCGACACCGACGGCGTCGTGCACTACGGCCAGGACCTGCGCCTGGAATACGGCACGCGCGCCGCCGACGGCAGTGTCACGATGACCGGCTCGGTCGCGCCGATGGACATCGGCCCCGCGCCGTCCTGGCGCAACCTGCGCGTGCCGCTGGATCAGCTGCCCGCCGGCGTGAACGCGGTGCGCTTGGTCGCCGCCGACAACGACATCACCCAGAAGCAGTGGCTGGCCGTGACGCCGCCCCGGCTGCCGAAGCTGGCGACGCTGCAATCGGTGGTCGGCGAGACCGACCCGGTGCTGCTGGACTGGCACGTCGGCCTGGCCTTCCCCTGCCAGCGGCCCTTCGATCACCACGACGGCGTCGCCGAGGCACCGCAGTGGCGGATCCTGCCCGACCGGGTCGGCTCCGACGCCTCCAACGCCTGGCAGGACGACATCGGCGGCGGCCCGCTCGGGTGGACAGGATTGCTGCTGAAGGCCGAGACTGTCCCCACCTATCTCGACCACGACCTCGGCCGGGACTGGGGCGCACTGGAGCGCTTCACCCCCTACCAGCCCGCGCCGCCCGCCGAGATCTCGGTGACGGTCGTGAACCAGTCGGGACGGGCGAAGGAGCCGGCGATCCGCGCGCAGTAGGGGCCACGCGGACGGGCGAGTGTGACTGTGCCAGCGGAAGGGCAGTGACCGGGCGTATACGCATGTACGGCGCGAAAATCGTAGCGGCCGTTAGCGTTTCGTGTACGTGAAACGCCTGTAAATGCCTGCCGAATGCCCTCCGTCCCCTGGTTTGAGCACGTACCCTGTTGGGTATGACAGGAGCCTTCGATGACATGGATCTGCGAGATCTCGTCGAGCTGCTCAGCGATGACGAGAAAAAGGAACTACGACCGGCTGTGATGCGGGTGCTGGATAGATTGCCTTCGCAAGAGGTATTACGTCGCGACCTCAACCGTCGCATGCTCAACGTCTGACTCCTGCTACCCCGCCAACGACAGAAGGCGCGGCCCCACCGAGTGGGTCCGCGCCTTCCTACTGTCCGGCGTCGATCAGAACACGCGCAGCGGTCCCGGCGTCCACAGGCCGTCGCGGGTCTCGGTGCCCGTCTTCAGCTGCGCGGGCTCGGCCTTGAGGTACTGGTCGTAACGCTCCAGCGAGCCCCAGTCCCGCGCCCAGTCGTCCTTCAGGTAGGTCGGGATGGTCACCCGGCTCGCCAGCATCTGCGAGAAGCCGAGCGGGCCACCGAACTCCTCGGCCTGCCAGGTATCGGTGGAGGAGATCGCCAGCGGGCGATCCGGCAGGATGCGGTAGTTCGGCACCTCGGCGACGCCGTTCTTGTGCGCGAACGGCCGCTGGCACGGGAACTGCAGGCCGACGGCCCAGTCCAGCAGCACCGGTTGGGTGCGGCCGATGAAGGTGTCCAGGGTCTGCAGCTTGGGCACCCGCGGCGGGGTGAACGCCAGCCACTGGTCACCGATCAGGATCGGGTCGTTGGCCATGATGCGGACCGCGTTCGCCTCGGCGGGCAGGTCGGCCAGCGGGACGCGCAGGTTGCGCCAGGACGGGAACGGGCCGATATCGCGGGGCAGGTAGGTGCCCAGCGTGGTGACGCTGCCGTCCGGGTTGCGGGTGCCGTACTCCACGAGCAGCGACTGACCGTACTTGTCGGCGCCGGTGTCGTCCTTGGAGGCGATGCGGCCCGCCGCGGAGATCACGACCAGCGGCGAGTCGTCGGACCGGGCCGGCAGCCCGTACCAGGACGACTCCAGGTGCGCGGGCTGCTGCACGCCCTCCTGGTAGGAGCCGAGGATCGGGGTCCGCGCCGGGTCGAGCCCGAACGGCAGGGCCACGGTCGACCCGTTGACGCCCCGCGCGCCCTCACCGCCGCCGGTGCCCGCGCTCTCGCCTTCGGCGAAGGCCGCGCCGACCGACTGGTTGCTGGTGTTGCCGGTGCCCGGCTTCACCTCGACCGCGTCCGCGGACAGATCGCTCGGCACGCCGTTGGGCGTGAAGCCGACCGAGCCGGTTCCGGCCAGCGGATCGTTCGGGTCGGTGAGCGGCGTGGCCGGATCGACGATCGGATCGAGTCTGCCGCTGTTCGGGTCGGACTCGACGAGCACATCGTTGGCCAGGCCGCAGGCGTTGCCGCCCAGCGCGTCGATGTTGGAGCGGGCCAGCGAGTACGCCGGGTACTGCTGGGTGGCGCCCTTGACCAGCGACAGCACCTCGAACAGCACCATCAGCCCGACCACGACGGTCAGCGGGATGGCGGCGAACTTGCGGATCCGCCTGCCCCGCACGGTCTTCGCCGACGGCTGCGGTTTCACGTAGTCCTCGCGCAGGGCGTACCAGCCGACCAGCGCCAAGGCCACGCCGAACAGGATCAGCATCACCGTGTTGGAGTTGATCCCGCGCAGCGAGATGGTCTTGTCGAACCACGGCACGCCGTAGCTGGAGACATACCAGTAGCCGTTGATGCCCGAGAACGACAGCGCGAGCACGAACAGCAACCCGGCCAGGAAGATCGCCCGGTTCTTGCGTGAGCGCAGCGCGCTCTGCGAGACGGCCACCGCCGTGACCGCGGCCAGCGAACCCGCGATGCCCGCGTAGGCGCCGAAGTGGTGGGTCCACTTCGTCGGGTTGAACATCATGAAGAAGATCGTGCCGAAGACGATCCCCATCAGCCGCCAGGTCGGACCCGACGCGATACCGGGCACCTGACGGCGGCGCAGCAGCACCAGCAGCGTGGTGAACAGGCACAGCAGCATCACCAGGAAGGCGAAGCGCCGGGCCAGCGAGCCGTCGACGGTCTCGACGAACATGTAGTAGTAGCGCAGGTAGTCCTCGTACCAGGCCAGGTTCGGGCCGGTGGCCTGGCGCACCCGGTTGGCCTCCTGGATGCCGGCGAAGGTCTGGTCGCCGTAGACCACGACCAGCACCAGCAGACCCGCCGACGCGATCGGGGCCAGCAGCGGCAGCGTGCCGAACTGCCGGTGCCTGCGCACGATGATCCGCACCAGCGGCCGGATGCCGGCCAGCAGCGCGGCCACACACATCAGGCCGGTCGGGGCCGCGGCCAGGGTGAAGGCCGCGATCAGCACCGCGATCCCGGCGGGCAGCAGCCTGCCGGTGGCGATGGCGCGCTCGATGGAGACCCAGGTGAGCAGCGCGCCGAGGGCGACGATCGGCTCCGAGCGCAGGCCGTTGTCGAACGGCAGCCAGAACGCCAGGAACACCAGGCCGCCGGTCCACAGCGCCACCTGCGAGCGCTTCACCGCGTTGCCGAGGCGGGGCACCACCTCGCGGCTGATGACCATCCAGCACAGGATTCCGCACAGCAGCGCGGGCAGACGCACCCACGGGCTCGCCGTGGAGATCTCGGCGAAGACCTGGATGACGTAGTAGTACCAGCCGAACGGCGCCTCGGGGACGCCGTACCAGCGGAAGTAGTTGGCCGTGTAGCCCGCGTCGGGGGCCACTCGCACCATCGACAGGATGTAGCCGTCGTCGGAGGTGTTGGCGCCGACGAAATGCCAGACCAGCAGCGTGCCGATGACCGCGCCGTCGGCCCAGGTCGGCTTGAGCCAGTTCTTCGGCAGGAACCGGCGGTGCCCGCGCCCGTCGCTGCCGTCGAGCGCGGCCAGCGCGCCCAGCGCCAGCAGAGTGCACAGCACGGCGGCGATGATCGCGACCAGCTTGATCACCGACGGGCTGGAGGAGAAGCGCGAGTCGATCGTCGAGGTCAGCGACAGTCCCGGCGGGACCTCGCCCTTGAGATCGGAGAACACCCCGACGATCTGCGGCCGCAGATCACCGGCGAGCTGACCCTGCACCGGCACCTGCACGGTCTCGACCGCGCCGGGCTGACCGGGGATCGGCCGCTCGATCTCCTTGGTCAGGCCCGTGAACTCGGCCGTGGTGCGGTTCTGATCGGAGCTGATGACGATCGCCGAGCAGCCGTCCATCGCCGCGCGGTCCGCCGAGGCGACCACCGCGTTGCGGTCGACCACGTCGACGGAGGTGTCGGAGACGCGGACGAACAGCGCCTCGAGCGCGGCCCGGTCGCCCTGCGGCGGCGCGGTGGCCAGCAGCATGCCGCCCTGCGCGGGCAGCGTCGCGACCGCCGCGCACGGGATGGTGGCGTTCAGGTCGATCGGCACCTGCGACATCAGCGGTGCCTGGATATTGCCGAGCTTGCCGTTCTGCGGCCAGTTCAGCTGCGCGGTCGTCTGGGTGACCGGCAGGAACGGCGTCGCCACCGCGAAGAGGGCGCCGAGGATTCCGGCGACGAGCGCGATCCATCGCGCGATCCGGAAGTCCTTCGGGGACGCCACCGGTTCGGCAGGTGGCTTGGTGAGAACAGCTGTTGCGGCGTCTGGCACGGTTCGCCATGGTATCCGCACCAGGGTGGTTGTGAGGGGTCGCACGCCATGCCGTCGGACATGGACCGCGCTATGGTGTGAAGCTCAAGCGTTTCATTAAGCATGCGACGTGCGCCGACTGCCGGCGCCGACAGGCTCGCGCCACCCGGCCGGAGGTTTCGCCGCTATGCGAATCCGCTATCGATCCAGGTCCGGGCGAGGCGGCCAACCGTCGAGCGGGTGCGGCACAGGAGTTTTTCGATGGTACCAGTGTGCACGGTGCATATAGCTACGAAAAGGGGTAACTGTTACAGACGGTAACAGGTCCCACATTTTAAATGCGGGGCGATTTCCCGGAGGCCGAAACGCGAAGGTTCCCGAATGAAATGGTAGTCCCGAATTGCGCGCTACAGAATTACGGCCTTCGTACTCTTGAACACGACATCTTCACATCCCGGAGATGTCGAATTCACCAAGGAGTACGCATGTTCCACAGCAACTTCTTCGCACGCACCGCAGTGGCGACCGCCGGGTGCGCGATCGCGGCCGCGTCGCTGGGCATCGGCCCCGCCGCGGCCCAGGCCTCGACGACGGTCAGCCCGGCCGGCGCCGCGGTCCAGGCCACCAACCAGGGTGTGGTCAAGGCCGTGGCGGGTGGCGTCACGATCACCTGTACGACCTCGACCGCGACCGGCACCGTGCCGGCCGCGCCCGGCAACACCAACCCGAGCGGCCCGGTCACCGTGCCGATCAGCGCGCCCAGCTTCACCGGCTGCTCGACCAGCATGTGGGGCGTCAGCGCGACCGTGACGACGAGCGGCAGCTGGTCGATCACGGGCCAGAACGGGTCGCCGATCGCGGGCTCGATCAACGTCCCGACCGGTGGCATGGTCATCCAGACCAGCGGTCTGGCGTCGTGCAAGGTGGTCGTCGCGCCCACCGCGCCCGCCGCGCTCGCGGGCACCTGGACCAACGGCAACCCGTCGACGGTGCAGGCCACGAATTCCCCGGCCCCCATCAAGGTGACCGGTGGCTTCGGCTGCCCGACCAGCGCGACAACGGGGTCGGTGACCGGTGTCTACAAGGTCACCAACACCACCACCCCGTCGGTGCCGATCACGGTCGGCCCCTGATAATTCCGGGGTGAATTCGAATCGACCGGCCGGTCGGCTCGAATTCGGTGAATTACCCGGATGTGTATAAAAGGAACCCGCGTGCGTCTCGCACTCGCACGCGGGTTCCCCACACATCCTAGGCAATATTCGCGCCGGGTGCCGCCCACCGGGCACCCGGCCGCGATTTCGCCACCGGCCCGCGGTGGTTCGGACCCCGGTCTCTTCCCGACCCCTCCCCTCCCTAGACTCGACGGCATGACCAAGGTGAATCTCGAAACCAACTACGGACAGATCGTGCTCGAGTTGGACGACCAGGCCGCGCCGAACACGGTCGCCAACTTCGTGAACTATGTGAACGCCGGCCACTACAACGGCACCGTGTTCCACCGCGTCATCCCCGGTTTCATGGTGCAGGGCGGCGGGTTCGAGCCCGGCCTGAAGCAGAAGCCCACGCAGGCGCCGATCCAGAACGAGGCCACCAACGGCCTCAAGAACGACAAGTACACCGTCGCGATGGCCCGCACCAACGACCCGCACTCGGCCACCGCCCAGTTCTTCATCAACGTCTCCGACAACGCCTTCCTCAACCACACCGCCCCGCAGGGCCAGGGCTGGGGCTACGCCGTCTTCGGCAAGGTCGCCGAGGGCACCGAGGTCGTCGACAAGATCGCCGCCGTCTCCACCGGCAACGCGGGCCCCCACCAGGACGTCCCGGTCGACGACGTCATCATCGAATCCGCCACCGTCGCCTGATCTTTCGACGTCGAGTCGGGCCGTCATCGTCAACGACGAGGGCGGCCCCGACCCGTATGACAACCGTGACGGCGCAGCCAGTGAGCACTCGGACCTACATCGAGGAACAGCGCGCTCGAGTAAACTGTGTCCAGCGGGTCGAGCCCGCACCGATAGTGTCCGGGAGGAGCGCGTGATGACTGCCGAGACAGCGCTGCCCGCGTGGATGCATCAGCAGATCACGGCAGCGGAGTACGACTCCTGGTCCGAGGAGCAGAGTGCGGGTATCGAGATCGTCGACGGGATGGTCGTTGTGAGCCCGAGCGCGTCGAAGCGCCACAACCGGTTGGCCCGGATGCTGGCGAATGCGCTGGATGCCGCATCCGGACCGGACTGGAACGCCGACATCGACTTCGACGTCCGGCTCCAAGATGTTCCGCTCACCAATCGCCGCCCGGACGTCGTGGTCTATCGCGCGGACACCATCGACCTCACCCCTACCCGCCCCGAACATGTGCTGCTCGTCGCGGAAGTCGTCTCGCCCGGTTCGGAGACCACCGACCGGATTGTGAAGGTCGACCAGTACGCCAGGGCCGGCATCGCCTTCTACTGGCGGATCGAACAAGCAGCGACCGGTGTCCCGCTGGTCTACACCTACGTCCTCGACCCGGCGACCATGGCCTATCGGACCGGTGACATGTTCACGGGCGTCGTCAAGGTCTCGGCTCCGTTCCCCGTGGAGATCGACCTCGGCGCGATCTGATCGCACGGGTCCGGCCGACGACTTCCACTGGCTCGGCGGGCTGGCAGGTACTACAGGGGCAGGACGTGGTGCTTGCGGGGGTTGCGCTGGATCTTCTTGTCCTGGAGGAGCTTCAGGGCTCGGCGGATCTCGAGGCGGGTGGTGGCCGGTTCGATGACCGCGTCGATGAAACCGCGTTCGGCGGCTACCCAGGGGGTGGCGATATTGGCGTTGTAGAAATCGATCAGGTTCTGGCGGATGGCGGCGCGCTGGTCCTCGGGGGCGGCCGCGATCTGGGCGGCGCCGAGCAGGCTGACGGCGCCCTCGGCGCCCATGACCGCGAGGCGGGCCGTCGGCCAGGCCAGGTTGATGTCGGCGCCGAGCTGCTTGGAGCCCATCACCGCGTAGCCGCCGCCGTAGGACTTGCGGACCACCAGGGTGATCTTGGGGACCGAGGCCTCCACGTAGGAGAACAGGAAGCGGCCGCCGCGCTTGATCACGCCGACCTTCTCCTGCTCGACGCCCGGCAGGAAGCCGGGGGTGTCGACGACGAAGATCAGCGGGATCTCGAACGCGTCGCACAGGCGCACGAAATGCGAGGCCTTGTCGGACGCGCGCGCGTCCAAGGCGCCGGCCGAGGCCAGCGGCTGGTTGGCGACGACACCGACGGTGTTGCCGTCGACGCGGGAGAAACCGGTGATGATGTTCTGGCCGGTCTCGGCGCTGATCTCCTTGAACTCACCGTCGTCGAAGATGCGCAGCAGGATGTCGTGCATGTCGTAGCCGGCGTTGTCCGAGTCCGGCATGAGCGTGTTCAGCTCGCGGTCGGAGTCGGTGATCTCCGGCTCCAGGCCGGGATTCACCACCGGCGGCAGTTCCTGGCAGCTGCTCGGCATGTAGCCCAGGTACTCGCGCACCCAGGTGAACGCCGCCTCCTCGTCCTTGGCGACGTGGTGGATGTTGCCGTACTCGGCCTGCGTGCGCGCCCCACCGAGCTCCTCGAGGCTGACGTCCTCGCCGGTGACCTCTTTGATGATCTTCGGGCCGGTCACGAACATGTGCGCCGACTCGGTCGCCACCACCACATCGGTGCAGATCGGCTCGTACACCGCGCCACCGGCGCAGTTGCCGAGGATCAGCGAGACCAGCGGCACCATGCCCGACAGCGGCTCCAGGTTGGTCGCCATCCACGCGTACCAGGCCAGCGAGCTGATCGCCTCCTGCACGCGCGCGCCACCGGAATCGTTGATACCGACCAGCGGGATGCCGACCTTGGACGCGTACTGCATGATCCCGCACAGCTTGCGGCCGAACGCCTCACCGACCGAACCGCCGTACACGGTCTGGTCGTGCGAGAACACCGCCACAGGACGGCCCTCGACCAGACCGTGCCCGACGACGACACCGTCACCGTAGAGCGCGGTCGGGTCACCCGGCTTGCGGACCAGCGCGCCGATCTCGACGAACGTGCCCGGGTCCATCAACATGTCGATGCGAGCCCTGGCGCTGGGAATGCCCTTCCGCGCGCGCTTCTCGATCCCCTTCGCACCCGCGGGCTCTTTGGCGAGCTCGAGGCGCTGCTGTAGATCGACAAGCTTTTCGGCGGTAGTGCTCACTTCTCTCCCTTGGCGGAAATCGCGGCCAGCTTGGCGGCGAGGTCGGCCCCGATCTGGCCGATCCGCGGTTCGTCGACGATCTGCAGGTGGTCGCCCGGGATGTGGACGATCTCCAGGTTCGGGACGTATTCGTCCCAGCCGCCGTTGGGCTTGCGGTCGGCGAAGCGGGGCTCGAGCTCGATCGCACCGTCGTGGTAGCGATCGGCCAGGTAGAGCACCACGTCACCGTCGTACTTGCGGGGGCGCACCTGCTGCAGCGCGCGGTTCTCGATCCACGAGGTGCGCTGGTGTTCGAGCACACCACCGGGGATCTTCGCGCCCGACAGCTTGATCAGGTCGCTGATCATCGAGAACTGCTCGGCGTCGGAGGCCGCCGCCAGTTCCTCGATCTGGTCGCGGTCGAGTTCGGCGGGCACGTTGTAGGTCTTCTTGGCGAAGGCCTGGTAGCGCTCGAGGCGACGCACGCGTTCCTCGGGGCTGTTGTCCTCGTCCTCGACGGTCATCGCCAGGTCGATCAGGCCGACGTAGCGCACGTCGGCGCCTTCCTCCCGCAGCAGCTGACCCACCTGCAGCGCCAGCACCGCGCCCAGCGACCAGCCGTACAGCACGTACGGGCCGTCGCCCTGGATCTTGCGCAGCTCGGGCAGGTACTGGCGGGCACGCTCCTCGATCGAGCCGTCGACTCGCTCGATGCCGTACATCGGGGTGTCGGCGGGCAGCCGCTTGAGCAGCGGCTCGTAGACCAGGGTGTTGCCGCCGGCCGGGTGGAACACGAATACCGGGGTGGCGGTGGAACCCTCGACGCGGGCCCGCAGCGGACGGATGAAGCCGTCCACGTCGGCACCGCTGTCTTGCAGGTTGCGCACGATCTCGGAGAGCTGCTCGATGGTCTCGCAGTCGAGCACGTCGTCGACGGTGACCTCGGCGCCCACCCGCTCGGTGAGGCGAGCCGCCATCTTCTCGGCGACCTCCTCCTCCAGAATCGGGAGGGTGTTGAAGATGCCGCCCGGCGAGGTGCCGGTGACCACGGCCCAGGTCGCGTAGGCGAGTCGCTCGGCAGCGTCACGTGGCGGAACGTTGTCCTCGTCCCCGGCCGGGGCCGAGTAGTCGACATCCGGCACGACCGCCGCGACCTCGGCAGGCGCGGTGTCCGTCGAAACCGGCTCGGCGGCAGCGGTATCGGCTGCCACGGCGACGGAGTCCGAGGCAGCGGAAGCAGATTCGGCCGCAGCCGGGGTACCGGCGGCCTCCGACGGCAGGTCCGCGCCCGCGGCCTTGGCGGCGGCCAGCGGATCCCCACCGGCCGCGATCGCCGCGCGCGCGGCCTCGACGAAGCCGGCGTCCACGCCGATCTCGACGTCTTCACCGGCCGCCTTGGCCGCGGCCTGCTTCTCCGCCATCGCCGCGACCTCGTCGCGGTGCTCGATCGCGTAGCGCAGGACCTTGGAGACCTCGTTGAGGCTGGCGTCGCGCACGGCCGAGACCTGCAGCTGCGGGATGTCGAACTCGTACTCGACGCGGTTCTTGATGCGCATCGCCATCAGCGAGTCCAGGCCGAGCTCCATCAGCGGGATCTCCATCGGGAGGTCCTCGACGGCGTAGCCCATGGACTCGGCGACGATCACGCACAGCCGCTGTTCGACGGTCTCGCTGCCGTTGGGGTCCCAGCGGTCGCTGGTCGCCACGGCCACCTCGGCCGCGGTCGGCTCGGCGACGGCGGCCGGGACGGTCTCGGCGACAACGGGTTCGGGCAGCGCGGCACCGGAGGTGACGACCGCGTCGAACAGCAGCGTGAAACCGGTGGCGTCCTTGGCGTGCACCTGCACCGACGCACCACCGAGATGCGGGGTGAGGGTGGTGGTCAGGGTGCCGGTGCTCGGCAGCGCGGCATGCGGGTGCGAGACCGACACGGCGACATCGGAGAGCACCTGCGCGGCAGCGGCTTTCACCAGCGCGGCCAGATCGGTGACCGAGGCGGCCTGCACCTCCCAGGCGTGGCGGCCGTCGGGCATGGCGACGTGCGCGCCGGGCACCTTGGTGTTGCCGGGACCCGAGGACATGGCGACCTTGGGCCAGTACTCCTTGCGCACGAACGCGGTACGCGGCACGTCGGCGTAATCGCCCTCGGGCAGCAGCGAACTCAGGTTCACGGCGTGGCCGTGCACGTAGAGCTGGGCGAGCGCGCCGATGACACCGGCGGACTCGTCCTCCTTGCGCTTGAGCGTGGGGATGAGCTGCGCGTCGTGCACGCCCGCGGCGAAGGTGGTGCCCAGCACCTGCATCAGCGCGACGGAATTGGGCGCCAGCTCCAGGAACGTGGTGTGCCCGGAGTCGACGGCGGCCTTGATCGCGTTGGTGAAGTACACCGCGTGGCGCATGTTCTTCACCCAGTAGGGCTCGTCGTGGATCGGCTCGGAGCCGGGCTTGAAGTACAGGCCCTCGTGCACGGTCGAGTACAGGCCCGTTGTCAGCGAGGTCGGCTCGATGCCTGCCAGTTCGGCGGCCAGCTCGCCGAGCAGCGGGTCCATCTGCGAGGTGTGGCCCGCGCCGCGGGTGGGCAGGATGCGGGCGAACTTGCCCATGCCCTCCACCTCGGCGACGATCTGCTCGACCTGCTCGCGCGGGCCGCCGATGACGGTGTTGGTCGGCGCGGCGTACACCGCGCACTCCACGTCGGGGAAGCGCGGCAGCAGCTCGGCCACATCGTGGGCGCTGAGCTCGACCAGCGCCATATTGCGCACGTCGTCCTCGGTGATCATCTGCTCGCCCTCGCCCATCAGGCGCGAGCGGGCGCAGATCACGCGCACCGCGTCTTCCAGGCTCAGACCGCCCGCGATGTAGGCGCCGGCGACCTCACCCATCGAATGGCCCACCACCGCGGCGGGTTCGGCACCGTGGGCGCGCAGCACCGCGGCCAGACCCAGCTGGGTGGTGAAGATGCCGACCTGGCAGGTACCGACGTCGTAGTCCTGCTCGTCGTCAAGGAACATCTCACGGATCGAGTAACCCGCCTCGTCCTGCACCAGCTCGTCGACCTCGTCGACGGTCTTGCGGAAGATCGAGTTCTCGTTGTACAGCTGCTTGGACATCTTGCGGTGCTGCGCGCCGAAGCCGCACATCACCCAGACGGGGGCGTTGGTCGCCGGCGAATCGGCGGTGAACACGCCGGTGCCGGGCTTGCCCTCGGCGATGGCGCGCAAGCCGGTGACGGCCTCGGCGTGCGTCTTGGCCAGCACCACACCGCGCGAACGCTGGTGGCTGCGCTTGGCCAGCGCGCGGGCGACATCGACCAGCGGCACGTCCTTGCCCGGGCCCTCCAGCCAGTCGGCCAGTTCGGCGGCGGCGCGCTTGCGGCGCGAGGGCAGGTAGGCCGACACGGCGATGATGACCGGGAGCGGCTCGGCGCGCTCGCCGTCCCACTCGACGACGACCGGCTGCTCCGGCTCGGCGGCGGCCGCGGTGATCGCGGTGGCCTCGGCGACCACGTCGGTGGTCTCCTCGCCCTCGATCGCCTCGGCCGCGACCTGCTCGACCGTCACGTCCTCGACGACGGGCAGCGACGGCACGTACTCCTGGAGCACGACGTGGGCGTTGGTGCCGCCGAAGCCGAAGCCGGAGATGCCGACGGTCGCGACGCCGCTGTAGCGCGGGTACTCGGTGGGCTCGTCGACGACCTTGAGGTTGGCCTGCTCGAACGGGATGTACGGGCTCGGGCCCGCGTAGTTGATGTTCGGCGGAATCACGTTGTGCTGGAACGACATCAGCACCTTGGCCAGGCTCGCCGCGCCCGCGCCGGATTCCAGGTGGCCGAAGTTGGTCTTGGCGGAGCCGAGCAGCGCGGGCTTGTCGGCGTCGCGGCCGCGGCCGACGATGCGGGCCAGCGCCTCGGCCTCGATCGGGTCACCGATCGGGGTGCCGGTGCCGTGCGCCTCGATGTAGTCGACGGTGGAGGGGGCGATGCCCGCGTCGCGGTAGGCGGCGCGCAGGACGTCGGCCTGAGCCTCCGGGTTCGGCGCGAACAGGCCGTTGGAGCGGCCGTCGGAGTTCACCGCGGAACCCTTGATCACGCCCAGGATGTTGTCGCCGTCGCGCTCGGCGTCGACCAGGCGCTTGAGCACGACCAGACCCGCGCCCTCGGAGCGGACCATGCCGTCGGCGTCGTTGGAGAACGCCTTGATGTGACCGTCCTTGGCGACCGCGCCGTTCTTCTCGAAACCGAGGGTGATGACGGGGGCCAGGATCATGTTCACGCCACCGGCCAGCGCCACGTCGGCCTCGCCGTCGCGCAGCGCGCGTACGGCCTGGTGGACCGCGACGATGGTCGAGGAGCAGGCGGTGTCGACGGTGACCGACGGGCCACGGAAGTCGAAGAAGTAGGAGACGCGGTTGGCGATGATGCCGGTCGACGCGCCGAGCAGGGCGTAGGCCTCCGCCGAGATCGGCAGGCTCGGGTCCCGATCGCCGAGGCCGAGCGAGGCGATCAGCTGGAAATCGCTGCTGGACGAGCCGACGAACACGCCGACCTTCTCGCCCTTGAGCTCGCTGGCCGGGATGCGCGCGTGCTCGAGCGCCTCCCAGGTGAGCTCCATCATCAGCCGCTGCTGCGGGTCGACGCGCTCGACCTCGACCGGCGACATGGCGAAGAACTCGGCGTCGAAGCCCTTGACCACGTCCTGGTCCAGGTAGCCGCCGAGGGTGTTGGACTCGCGGACGGTCTGCGCCACCCCGGGATCGCCGAGGAACTCCGACCAGCGGCCCTCCGGCAGCTCACGGATCGCGTCACCGCGACCGATGATGAACTCCCAGGTCGACTCCGGGGTGCTGCCCGCGCCGGGCAGCCGGGTCGACAGGCCGACCACGGCGATGTCGTGCGTCTCGCCGGGCTGGTAGGCGGCCGCGTAGTCCTCGGTCTCCTCGGCGGGCAGCTCCGGCTCACCGTTGACGATGACCTCGGCCAGCGAGGCGATCGTCGGATGCTGATAGACCACCGTCGGGGTGAGGATGACGCCGGTCAGTTCCTCGATGTCACCACCGAGGGCGAGGGCATCGCGCGAGGCCAGCCCGAACTCCTCCATCGGCCGGTCGACGGTGATCGCGTCGATCGACTGCCCGGTCGCGTCGGCGACCCATTTGCGCAGCCATTCGCGCAGCTCGGCCACCGAGAGATCACCCGCCGGGGTGGTCTGCGCGGGAACTTCGGGGTTCTGGGTGGGCGTGCCCTCGTTGTCAGCCATCAATTCCTCAAGCTACCTGTCTGCGTACAGGGCGCGCCGTGGAATGACGCCCGACGTGCGCTCACGCCGGGCGTCGATCCGATCCGGTCGGCCGATTACTCTTCCGGTGCATCGGGGAAAGCCTGCTGGGTGTAACCACCGCGCAGCGTTCCCTCGAGGTAGGCGGCCTTGCAGGCCCGCCGGGCGATCTTTCCGCTGGAGGTACGCGGGATGGAACCCGCGGGTACGAGCAGGATGTCACGGGCGGTCACACCGTGCCGCAGCGAGACCGCCGCGCGCACCGCGTCGGCGATCGGGGCCGGGTCGGCCTTGCCCGCGCCGGGACCACGCTCGGCCACGATGACCAGCTGCTCGGACGCGTCGTCGGCGTCGAACTTCAGGCCGGAGTGGCTGTCGGCGGCGAAGACCTCGGCGGGCAGCTGGTTGGCGGGCACCGCGAAGGCGGCGACGAAACCGGGACGCAGCGCCTTGGACGCCTCCTGCGCGGAGAACTCCAGATCCTGCGGGTAGTGGTTGCGGCCGTCGACGATCACCAGGTCCTTGACGCGACCGGTGATGTAGAGCTCGCCGTCGAAGTACACGCCGTAGTCGCCGGTGCGCAGCCAGTCGGCGTCGAGCTCGGTGCCCTCGGCGTGGCTGCCCTCGGCGGCCCGCTCGGTGACCTTGTTGCGGAAGGCCTTGGTCGACTCGTCCGGGCGACCCCAGTAGCCGATGCCCATGTTGTTGCCGTGCAGCCAGATCTCACCGACGTGACCGTCGGGCAGCTCGCGGCCGCCCTCGGGGCGCTCCACCGTCTCGGGATCGATGATGGTGGCCCACTGCGACAGCGCGACATAACCGCACGCGACCTGCGCGATGGCGTTCTCGTGGGTCTGCTCGACCCGCACCATGCGACCGGCGTTCAGCTCGTGCCGGTCGACGTAGACGACCTTGGCCTCGTCCTCGGCCTTGGTCGCCGAGACGAACAGCGTCGCCTCCGCCATGCCGTAGCAGGGCTTGATCGCGGTCTTGGGCAGGCCGTAGGGCGCGAACGCCTCGTTGAACTTCTTCATCGACGACACGGTCACCGGCTCGGAGCCGTTGATCAGGCCGATCACGTTCGACAGGTCCAGCGACTCGCCCGCCTTCGGCAGACCACGCGCCGCGGCGTGCTCGAACGCGAAGTTCGGCGCGGCCGCGAAGGTGCCCGCACCGTCGGAGACGGCGGCCAGCTCGTTGATCCAGCGCGACGGGCGGCGCACGAAGGCGCTCGGCGACATGATGGTGATGTAGCGGCCGCCGACCGCGGGCAGGATGACCGTCAGCAGGCCCATGTCGTGGAACAGCGGCAGCCAGGTGACGCCGCGCGAGTTCCAGTCCAGGTTGATCGCCTTGACCATCTGCAGCAGGTTGGTGCCGACCGCGCGGTGGGTGATCTCCACGCCCGCGGGCACCCGGGTGGAACCCGAGGTGTACTGCAGGTAGGCGATGTCGTCGATCGCGGTGTCGGGGCGGACCCAGGACTCCCCGAGGGTGTCCGGGATCGCGTCGACGGCGATGATGCGCGGACGCTGCGCGGCGGGCAGCGAACGGAAGAACTGGCGGACACCGGCGGCCGAGGAGGTCGCGGTGAGGATCGCCGACGGCTCACAGTCGCCGAGCACGGCGTGCAGGCGGTCGGTGTGACCCGGCTCGTCGGGATCGAACAGCGGCACGGCGATGGTGCCCGCGTAGATCGCCGCGAAGAAGGAGATCACGTAGTCCAGGCCCTGCGGCGCGAGGATCGCGACCCGGTCGCCCGGGTTGGTCACCTGCTGCAGGCGAGCGGCCACCGCGCGCAGCCGAACTCCGAACTCCTGCCAGGTCAGCTCGTGCACCTCGCCATCGCGTTCCCGCGAGTAGTCGATGTAGCGGTACGCGAGCGTGTTCGCATCGTTACGGGTGTGCTTCTCGACGTGATCGACCAGGGTCCGACCCTCGGGAATCACAATGTTCCCGGTCTCGTCCAGGTAGTCGTCGAAAGTCTCTTCCATTCCTTCTTCTCCTCCGAGGCCCAGACACCGGTGAATTCTCCCAACGCATTACGGCGTTGACACCCGTGAGGCCCCGACTCGCTATCGCCACCGGCCCCCGGAACACGCCGTGCGTGCGTCCTGACAACCTGCGGATTTTCGAGCGGTCTGCGCGGTGACCGCTATCGGCTAGATGTTCTCAAACCAGAGTCATGTTACAGAGAACCCCCGCTCAGTCCTCCCGCAGCAGCGGAATGACAGGCGCGAAAGCGTCCATCTGGGTGGGGAAGATGCCCACATAGGACATCGACGTGAGTTCGCGCACACGCTTGACCTGTTCGGCGATCTCCTCGAAGGTGCCGATCGCGATGTAGGGCGAACTCAGGATCTGCTCGGCGGTGAGCTCCACGTCGACCTCGAGATCGGGGTGCAGGCCGCGTTCGATCGCGCGCAGCGCCATCTCCGCGGTCTTCTCCCGGTCGTCGGTGATGACGATCGCGGTGATCGCCCAGTTCAGTTCGATGTCGGCGAACCGGTCGCCGGCAGCCTCCTTGACGATGTTGACCTTCTCGATCGTCTTCTCCAGCGTGATGCCGGACAGCAGACCCTTACCGTTCTTCGTGGTCTGCGGGACGATCGAGACGATGTCGGCGTGCTTGGCCGCCAGCGCCAGCATCTTCGGGCCACCGCCACCGGTACACAGCGGGGGACGAGGGCCCTGCCGCGGTCGGGGGGTGCCCTTGATGCCACGCACCTGGTAGTGCTTGCCCTCGAAGTTGCACTCCTGGCCACGCAGCAGCGTGTCCAGGATGGTCAACGACTCGTCGAGCTTCTCCAGCCGGATGCCGGGGCGCTCGTACGGGATGCCCGCGTTCTCGAACTCTTCCTTGATCCAGCCCGCGCCGACGCCGACCTCGAGCCTGCCCTTGGACAGCACGTCGATGGTGGCCAGGTCCTTGGCCAGCACGACGGGGTGCCGGAAGCCGTTCGCCAGCACCGAGGTGCCGAGGCGGATCTTGTCGGTCGCCTGGGTGAGTGCGCCCAGCGCCGCGATCGGACCGATCTGGTCGCCCAGGTGATCGGGGACGACGAAGGTGTCGTACCCCATCTCCTCGGCCTGCTGCGCAGTCTGGACGAACTTGCGTGCGCCGCCCTCCTGCTTGTTGCCCTCGCCCGCCGCCGCGAAGCGGAACGGACGCAGCGGCGTACCCAGCGCGGTCAACTCACCGACGGGTGCGGCAGCTTCGGTCATGAACTCATCGCTCCTGGCTGTTGCACGCTGCGCGTGCTAGGCGGTGTATTCGGGCCACCGGCTACTCCGCGGTAGCAGAGAAGACGGCGCGATCATCAGCGCACTTTACAGCGTGTGGGCGAATGGGAGTGCGGATGTCACAGCGAGGCATGATCCATGGCAATCACACACCCGCTGTGACTGTGACAACTCCGCCAATCCGGTTCGGCGGGAAGACTCAGGAATGCGGCGGATGCGGCGCGTTCTCGATGAGTCCGGCCGCCCAGTTCACCGTCCACTGGGTCGCGGTGGTGCCCTGTCCGTCCACGGTGTTGCTGGCGTAGAGCGCGTGCACCGGGTTGCCCGCCGAGCGGATCAGCGCGCCCAGGCTGCCCAGGGCATTGGCCGGGTTGAGGGCCTCGCGCGGCGCGTCGCAGATCATGTCGCCGGGCGCGCAGATCGAGTTCACCTTCGACGCCAGCGAGCCGAACCCACCGGGGCGCGGGCCGGTCATGCTGATGCCGGGCACGTTGACCCCCTTGAGCGCCACCTCGGCGCCCTGGCCCGCCGGCGGCGGATCGCCGATCTCGGTGGGCTGGCCGGGGCCGGTGTCGGCGGTGCGACGGCCGTCGGCGATCACCGTCACGCCGAGCACCTTGTCGGCCGGGACCGGCCCGTTGCCCATGCCGATCTGCGCGGCGACGTCACCGGCGATGACGGCGCCCTGCGAGAACCCGGCGATGACGTAGGTGGTCAGCGGGCACTGCTGGTGCCGCTGGGCCAGGATGTCGGTGGCCCGCGCGGTGCCCTCGGTGCGGCTGTTGTTGTAGGAGGCCTGACCGTCCGGCGGGAAGGCGATCGGGTTCGAGAACTGGGCCACGTAGGGCACCGTGTACACCTCGAGCCGGTCGTCCGGGAACTGCGCGCGCAGCGGCCCCGACACACTGAGCATCAGCGAGATCGGGTTGGCCTGCGGGTTGTACGGATCGTCGTTGCTGGCCGACTCCCAGGTGCCCGGGATCGAGAGCAGCATCACATCGGGGCAGTCCGCCGACTGCGACGTCGGTGGCGGCGGCCCGGGCGGCGTCGGCCCGGGCTCCCGCAACCGGCCGGCGAGCAGATACCAGAGCAGCACGATGACGATGATCGCCAGGACGACCAGGGCCAGCACGGTCAGGCACCCCGCGGGCCAGAGCCTGCGGGTACGTCGCGTCGGTCGGGGGTTCACTAGCAGTAGGTGGCGGTCGCGGCGGCGATGTAGATCTGAGCTGCCTTGTTGACGTCCATCTTGGACTGGTCGAACGCGGTGTCGGTGCCCGCGATCGCCGCCACGTACGGGGCGATATCGGCATCGGAGGCACCGGTGGCGCGGCTGGAGCAGATGTAGCCCGCCGCGGTCAGCGCGATGTCCGGGCTGGCCGGGTTGATCCCGTTCTTGCTCAGCTCGGCCAGGAACGCCTTGTCCTTGTCGGAGGCGGGCGCGGACGCGGGCGTGGTCTCCGGCGCTGCCTGCGGCTGCTCGGGCGCGGCCGAGGACTCCGGCGCGGCGCTCGAGGTCGTCGGGTGGTCACCGTGACCGCCCGGCGCGGGCGCCTGGGAGGTCGCCGACGCGGCGGCGCTCGCGCTCGAGGAGAGAGTGGGCGTCTGCGACGCGGTCGAGTCGTTGCCACCACAGGCGGACAGCAGGGCGACGGCAGCCAGGGCCGCGACCGAACCGGCGGCCTTGCCAGGAATCCGATGCATGAAGATGTCTTTCCTCGATCGTTCGTCAGGGAAGCGGTCGCAGACCAGGCTAGCCGGACATCACCGGCCGCCGGGTACCGCGCGGCGAAGCTCAGAGAGTTCTCAGCCCGGGCTCACACCCCATGAACTTCGGGTTTGCCGTCCCGCACCACGATGAACCCGGTCTGAAAATTCTGCTGGATCCCACCGGGGACGGTGAACTCGTCGCTGACCGGATACCCCAGCCTGCCGTTCTCGAACCCCTGTGCGCCCCAGGCGTCGGCGACCGCGCCGTTGCGCACCGACCACGCGCCCGACAACGGGCTCCAGTAGATGTTGCCGCCCTCGAACCGGCTGTACCGGCCGAGATCCTTCAGCGGCGCCTCCTCGGCGAGCGGGAAGCCCAGCGGGCTGTTCTCGAAGCCGAGCGCGGCGTACTTGTCCAGGATGAAACCCTGCACCCGGTGCGCGCCGGTGGCCGGGCTGTAGAACATCGGGCCGTGCTCGAAGGCCTGCACCGAGCCGTCGCGGCTGGGCGTACGCGCTTCGGCGGCAACGGGATACCCGGCGGGCCCGCGCTCGAAGCCCTGTTTGCCCCACTCCTCCAGGAACGCGCCGCGCATCACCTGCGCGCCGGTCTGCGGCGTCCAGTAGATCGAGCCGCCCTCGAAGGTCTGCATGCGGCCGCGCCCGTCCGGCAGGCCCACCTCGTCACCGGTCGGCATGCCCAGCGGCGACGACGGCCCGCCGACACCGGCGTACGTGCCACCGATACGGCCCGCCACCGCGTGCGCGCCGGTCGCGGCGGAATGGAACACCCGACCGTTCTGGAAGTCCTGCACCATGCCCGCCGCCACCGGGTACTCCGCCGTCAGGCAGTTCCCCAGCCACGCCGCGGCCTGGGCGACCGGGCCGATCGCGCCGCCGGTACCGCACGCGGTGCCGCCGGGATCGGTGCCGAGCGCCGCGGCCGCCTGCGACCACGACTGCCGCATCTCGAAATCCCAGTACGGCCAGGTATGCGTGCCGGCGGGGCGGTAGTTCGCCTGCACCGGGATCGCGAGCTTCTCGAGCTTGGCGACGAAGTTCTGGGTCGACAGCCGCGACAGGATCTCCAGCCCGGTGCCTGCCCAGTTCTCGCTCAGCAGCGGCACCTCGCCCAGCTGGTCGTGACTGCCCGCGAGGCCGCTACCGCTGGAGACGTACATGCTCACGCCTTTGAGCTTGTCGGCGAGCAGATAAGGATCGTGCGCCGCCCACTCCGGCCCACCGGGCGGGCCCCACATCGACATCGCGTCGAAGCCGCCGGCGTCCTTGTTGGCGAAGGTGATCGCCTGCGGCATACCGAGAGTCGTGGTGGTCAGCAGGCCCGAGTACGAGGCCACGTACTTCATCAGGCCGGGATTGCGGCCCGCCAGGTTCATCGCGGCCGTGCCGCCCATCGACAGGCCCTGTACGCCACGCACATCCGTCGTGCGCCAATCCCGTTCGAGCAGCGGCGGGAGTTCCTTGGTCAGGAATGTCTCCCACTTGTAGGTGCGACCGTTGTCGGGCGCGAGCCAATCGGAGTACCAGCTGGACTGCCCGCCGACCGGCAGCACCACGTTGACGTTCTTGTCGGCGTAGAAGCCCTCGGCGTCGGCGTCCTTGGTCCAGCCGTTCTCGTCGTCCTGGGCGCGCAGACCGTCGAGCATCAGCAGCATCGGGAACTTCGCGTCGGGGCGGACGTTCCAGTCGCGCGCCAGCAGCATCTGCACCTGGATCGGGGTGTTCATCGCGGGCGAGTACACCCACATCGCCACCCGGCGATCGGAGAGCCATTCCACCCGTTGCACGCCCGCGACGCCGGTCTGCGCCTGCGCCTGGCCGGGTATGGCGACCGTCGGCGCGAGCAGCGCCGCGGTCATCGCCGCGATGCCGAGGATCCGCCGCATCGGCGCTCGGACACGATGTTTCAACACGCGCGACCCTCCTCATCCCCACCCTGGGACTGCCTCATCGTTGGTTGTACCGCAGTACCGGCCGATAACCCGGGAGGACACGCGAGCGCCCCACACAGCAAAAAGACCGGCTCACCCTGCGGGTGAGCCGGTCTTGTCAGCGTTGCTGAACGGAAACTGTCAGGCGCCCAGCGCGCCGAGGATCTGCGGACGCGCCTTCCACAGCTGGTCCTCCCAGTACTTCCAGGAGTGGGTGCCGTTGGCCGGGAAGTCGAAGGTGGCGGCGATGCCGAGCGACTTCAGGCGGCTCTGGAACGCCAGCGTGCTGACGAACGAGATGGCCTCGATGCCCATGGCGTTGGCGGTGTTGTAGACCCCGCCCAGGCCGGCCGGACGATCGTGCTGGCCGGGCAGGCCGTTGGCCGAGGAGATGAACATCGGCAGGCCACGCAGCTCGGGCGCGAAGACCATCGGGTCCATCCGCAGCCACGCCGGGCTCCACGGAGCGGCCATGGAGTCGACGTTGAAGCGGCCCGCGTCGAGCATCATCACGCGGATGGCCTCACGCATGCCGGGAGCACCCCAGTTCAGCGGGCCCGAGAGCGAGGACGCGTGCTTGAACTGGTCCCGGTGCAGCGCGGCCAGCCGCAGGGCGGCCGGGCCGCTCATCGACAGGCCGAGCACCGCGTTGTTGGTACGGGAGACGCCGTAGCCCTCGAGGAAGGCGGGCAGCTCCTCGGTCAGGAAGGTCTCCCACTTGTAGGTGGTCTTCTGGCCGTTGGTGTTGCTGGCCGAAACCCAGTCGGCGTACCAGCTGGACTGGCCACCGACCGGCATCACCAGGGTGACGTTGTCGTTGGAGAACTGCTGCATCGCGTTGGTCTCGAACGACCAAGCGTTCTTGTCGTCGCGGGCGCGCAGGCCGTCGAGCAGGTAGAGCGCGGCGTTGCCACCGTTGCGCGCCCACTGCACCTGGACCTTCACCGGGCCCATCTTCGACGGCACCATCAGCTCTTCGTAGCCACCGGCGGGCGCGCGCAGCGCCGGCACGGACGCGGGGGCGGCGAACGCCATCGGGGCCGCCCCTGCGGCGATCGGCAGCACGAGGGCTGCGGCGCCGACAGCTAGAATTCGATTACGCCAACCGCGAGATGCAACTCCCCGGGACGTGCCCGGCTGGTCACCCTTCGGCGCGGCGGCCTTGCCGAAACGCATGTGAATTCCGCTCTCTTTCTGCTGTTGTGGCATGCCAGACCCGTCTCCGACATCGCCCCGGATCCCGACAGTCCGGCCGATCAGACAGGTGAAACAACGATCTGGTCACACTTTCGCTCGCTGGAGGATATTCGACCCACGAATTACTTGCAAGGGCAACGGAACTCGGCCGTATTAAACCGGAGAGCCGGTCCGTCGAGCCGAGCAGGTCAGAACCCGTGAACATCCGGTTCGGGCACGATTCCGGCCGGAAAACAAACGCCCGGTGCACGAATGCACCGGGCGTTCGGGTTGTCGCGAGCGACTGGCGTCAGCCGATGTTGTTCGACATATCCGGGATCATCCGCAGCGCCTCGTCGTTCCAGTTGTTCCAGGCGTGGATGCCGAACGCCGGGTAGGAGTAGGTGACGTTGCGCGCCCCGAGGGTCGCCATCCTGACCTCGAAGGCACGGGTGTTGGCCAGCGCCAACGCTTCCAGGGCCATGCCGTTGACGGTGTTCATGTTCGGTCCGTCGGTACCCGTCGGCAGACCCGACGCCGCGGCGATCCACAGCCGGGTGTTGTTGCCGACTAGATTCGGGGCGAAGACGAACGGGTCCATCCGCAGCCACTGCGGACCCCACGGCGGGGCCATCGAGTCGACGTTGTAGCCGCCCGCGTCCAGCATGGCGACGCGGATGGCCTCGCGCATGCCGGGCGCCGAGATGTTCAAATAACCGGAGAACGCGCCGGCGAAGGAGAACTGGTCCGGGTGGTAGGCGGCCAGCGTCAGCGCCGCCGAGCCACCCATCGACAGACCGAAGACCCCGTTGCGGTTGCGGCTGAAGCCCAGCCGGCCGGCGAGCGCGTTGGGCAGGTCGTTGGTGAGGAAGGATTCCCACTGGTACCGGTAGCTCTTGCCGGGCCCGCCGGAGAGCGCGTTGGCCGCGCCGGAGCCGGAGTTCGGCGCGCCGTTACCCGGAATACCGAAGAATTCGCTGGGCGAGTTCCAGTCGGCGTAGAAGCTCGACATACCGCCGACGGGCATCACCACGTTGATATCCGCCGCGGCGAGCGCATTCGGGATATCCGTTTCGATCTCCCAGCCGTTGAGGTTCTCCGGCGCGCGCATGCCGTCGAGCACGTAGGCGACGCGATTGGTATTGCCGTTTCGCGCGGGGAGAATGCGCGTCTTGATCGGGCCCATCCCGGAGTCGACCCAGAAGTCGAAGGCGGCGGGGTTGAATCCGGCGGAGGCGGGGGCGGCGCCACCCGCGATGACCGTTCCGATCGGCACCAGCAGTGCCATGGATACGCCGGCGGCCCAGCGCCGCGCCCACGATCCGGGGGCTGCGGTCTTCACGGGCCGACGCTTCCAGCGCAGTGTTCGCATTCGACTAGACCTTTCTCAGCTGAACCGACGGCGCAAACCCCGAGCTACACGGTCGGATCCCTCATCGGGCGTCGAAAGCGATCAATCCAGGGCAAAACGGACGAATCAACCTCGACGCATGCTCACTGTGTATGAATCAATGACGAATGCCTACATGTTGCTGGAAAGTGACCCGTAACACAACTCGCGGTGACCTGCCGCACGTGATTCGTCACCGGCTATCACTCGGATCGTGACGAAAACGAACAAATGGCCGCCCGGTGCCTGAGCACCGAACGGCCATTGCCATTCACGACCACCACGGTTTCGGCCGCCCCGGCCCCGCGGAGCGAGACGGAACGCCGAAGGCGCAGTATCGCTCCGCGGGGCCGGGGTCACGAGGCCGAAACCCGCGGCGCCAGCCGCCGAAGAATCAGCCGATATTGGCCGACAGATCCGGGATCATGCGATTGACCTCGGTCTCCCAGTTGCGCCAGTTGTGCACGCCGGTGAGCGGGAAGTCGAAGTTCGCGTTGCCGCCGCCGAGGGTGGCCATCCGCACCTGGAAGGCACGGCTGTTCACCATCGCGAGCAGCTCCAGCGGCACGCCCTGGACGATCTCCATCGGGTTGGAGACGTCACCCGCGCCCGGGATACCGCTGGCCGCCGACACCCACACGCGGGTGCCGTTGGCCACCAGCCGCGGCGCGAAGACGAACGGGTCCATCCGCAGCCACTGCGGGCCCCACGGCGGGGCCATGGCGTCGATGTTGAAGCCACCGGCCGAGACCATCGCGACTCGCATCGCCTCACGCATACCCGGCGCCGAGATGTTCAGGTAGCCGGAGAACGAGCCGGCGAAGCTGAACTGGTCGGGGTGGTAGGCGGCCAGCGTCAGCGCGGCCGAGCCACCCATCGACAGACCGAACACACCGTTGTTGTTGGGGTTGAAGCCCAGCCGAGCCGACAGCGCGTTGCGCAGGTTGCCGGTCAGGTAGCTTTCCCACTTGTAGGTGTTCTTCTTTCCCGCGACCTGGGCGGGCGCGATCGACGAACCCGTCATCGCCGAACCCGTGGCCGCCGAACCGGTCGAGCTGCCGCCCGAACCGGTGTCGAGGCCGAAGAAGTTGCTCGGGGCGTTCCAGTCGGCGTAGAAGCTGGACTGGCCACCCACCGGCATGACGACGTTGATGTTGGCCGCGGTCAGCGCCCGGGCGACGTTGGTGTCGATCTCCCAGCCGCTGAGGTCGTCGCGGGCCCGCATGCCGTCGAGGGCGTACACGACGCGACCGGTGTTGCCGTCGGCCGCGCGGAAGATCCGGTTCTTGATCGGGCCCATCTCGGAGTCGACCCAGAAGTCGAAGCCACTGGGATCGAACGCCGCCGAAGCGGTGCCGGTCGGGCCGGCCACCGCCGCACCGAGCGGTAGGACAACAGCCAGGGAGAGAAGCATCGACCGCTTGAGCCAGCCGGCTCCCCGGGCTCTGAGACGTCCGCCACGCATTCTGTTTTGGGCCTTTCCTCGTGCGGTTCGCGCGGAACCGCGGTTGCAAATGACCGCCGACTTACTACCGGCACACCAGTGCGCCGACGGGCCGTTCCTCGAAGACCATATCGTGACATCGATAGCCTGGCGTTACCGAAAAGTGATTAAGCGGCGAACGCCACTGGGAAACCGCAGGCCAGCGCTGTAACCACTGAGCCCACGGGTAACCCGTGGGCTCAGTGTGACGCATGTGGAGCTTTTCAGCGCGGCGGCTCGGGAAATGGATCCACCAGACCGCATCGCTGGATCTCGTACTTGGGCACCCGGTCGATCCGGTACTTCGCGAAACTCAGCGCATTGCGCAGGTTGTGCTTGAACCGGTCGAAGGTGAGCGGGTCGCGGGTGGAGATCAGCAGCGCCTGCGTTTGCGGGCACGCCATCGCCGCGCGCGCCTGGGTGACCCACTCCTCGTCCATGTACCAGGGCATCCACGGATGGATGTCGACCATGCCCGAGTCGACGACCACCCAGTCCGGGTACAGGCTCTTGTCGTGCCCGATGCGGCCGTCGGCGAGCCGGTCCGAGTGCGCGGCCAGCGGGTAGGCCAGGCCCATCGGATCGATGACGCGCACGCTCAGCGGCACGTTCATGCTCGTCATGCCCAGGTTCAGGAAGTAGACCGTGTGCCCGGCGCCGCCCTCGGGAATCGGCTGCGGCGGCGGATCCAGGTACCAGAACGTGAACGACGGCGAGTTCAGCAGCAGGCCGCCGTTGGGGTTGGCCGCGATGTCGTTGACCATCGCCCGCATGCGCGGGTAGTCGAGGTAGTCCTCGGCCAGGATCGGATGGTCCTTGCCGGTGTTGAGCACGTAGTACACGCGCTCGTCGACGATGCCCGACGAACTGATCTTGGTGCCGGTCTTGATCGCGGTGGTGCTCGCCGCGTACAGCGACCAGCCCGCGGTGCCGAGCAGCGCGACCAGCACGACCACCATGGACCAGTCACGAGGGGTGAACCCCCGCGCCACGCTGTCCGCGTGGTCAGGCGAGCTACCGTCCGCCGGCGCTGACCGACCGAGGCGGGCAGGCAGCCGGATCGGCACGACCGCCACCGGCAACAGCAGCAGGAACAGCTGGGTCAGCAGCATCCGGCCGTGCATGAAGTCGCCGCCGACGCGGATCGCGTAGACGGTGAGCAGCAGGCCGCTGCCCAGCATCAGCGTGACGACCGCGCTCGGCGAGCGCAGCCAGGTCCGGATCGCGGCCACCGACCACCGCGGCCGCACCTCGATCCCGCGCGCCACCGCGGTGACCACCCCGGCGATCAGCAGCACGAGCAGCGGAATCCACAGGTAGTACGGGCCGACGAGGTCCCACAGGTACTTCATGCCCTGGCCCCACTTGGCCCCGCCCGCGTCCTTGGCGACCGCGGTGTTCGGGTAGGGCAGGCCGTAGTAGCCCATCCGCCAGATCTGGTAGGCCACCGGCACGATCCCGGCGACGAACACGATCAGCGCGCGCAGCGCGATCGGGCCGTACCGGAACACCGGCATCGGGGTCAGGAAGATCATGCCGAGCGCGAGCACGCCGATCAGCGTGGCCTCCGGCCGGATCAGCGGCGCGAGACCGGCCAGGAAGACCAGCCCGAGCAGGCTCGGCACGCGCACGACCGCGGCCTGGCTCCACCGGATCATCAGCCACCACAGCAGCCCGACCCAGCAGATCACCAGACCGCTCTCCAGGCCGGAGGTGGCGTAGTCACGGGCGGGCGGCAGCGCGATGTAGACGAGCACGCCCGCCGGGATGAGCAGCTGGCCGCTCGTCCCGCCCCACAGCCGGGCGGTGCCGAGCATGGCGAACACGATGGCCAGCAGCGAGACCGCCAGCGCGACACCGAGCACCACGTACTCGAGCCGCGCCTGGGTCAGCCAGCTGAAGAACCAGACCAGGTAGGTCCACGCGGTACTGGTGTTGGCCTCGACCCGCTCGTCCATGTTGAAGACGGGGCCGTTGCCCGCGAGCAGGTTGCGCACCGTCCGCAACACGATGAGGCCGTCGTCGGCGATCCAGCGCCGCTGCCAGGCACCCACCGCGAACACGACCACGGCGAAGACCACCCCACCGACGAAGGTGGCGCGGGACAGGGTCGCGAAACGCGCGGTCGGACGCGCCGACTGCTCGTCGTCGCGTAGCCGCTCGTATTCGGTTGATTCCTGCTCCGCTACCACGATCTCGTCAGGTGAGATAGACAGCGACACCTACCGCTCCGATCCAGGCAATAGCGAGGAACTGCAGGATGCGGTCCCCCAGCGCGATCTCTTCGGGTTCACCGGCCTCGCCACCGTCGACGTCGACCGCGTAACGCAGGATTGCGATGGTAAACGGGATCATGGAGATCGAGTACCACTGGGTGTCACGAGCCGAGTCCTGCTGGAACGCCCAGAGGCCGTAGAACACCACGACGGCGGTGGCCGCGAGCGTCCAGATGAAGCGCAGGTAGGTCGGCGTGTAGTACTGCAGGGACTTGCGGATCTTCGCGCCGGTCTCCAGCGCGATCTGCAGTTCCGCGTAGCGCTTGCCCGCCGCCATGAACAGCGAACCGAACGCCATGATCAGCAGGAACCACTGCGACAGCGCGATGCCGGCGGCCGCGCCACCGGCGACGGCGCGCAGCAGGAAGCCCGACGACACGATGCAGATGTCGAGCACGGCCTGATGCTTGAGGCCCAGGCAGTAGGCCAGCTGGATCGCGATGTAGATCGCCATCACCACGGCCAGGTGCCAGGACGCCAGGAACGAACCGGCGATCGAACCGGCCAGCAGCACCGCGGCCAGCGCGTACGCCAGGTTGACCGGGACCACGCCCGCGGCGATCGGACGGAACCGCTTGGTCGGATGCGCCCGGTCGGCCTCGACGTCGAGCGAATCGTTGACCAGGTAGATGCCCGAGGCCGCCATGCAGAACACCACGAAGGCGATGGCGACGTGCACGAGCACGCCCGCGTCGCTGATCGCCTCCGGCCCGACGGCCAGCGGCGCGGCGAGCACGAGGACGTTCTTGACCCACTGCCGCGGACGGATGGCCTTGATGACACCGCCGACCAGAGTCTTCGGCGGGCCCTTCACCACGGCCTCGTCGAGGACGGCGGCGGACGGTTCTTCGCTCATCTCAGCCAAGGTTCTTTCGGTTGCGGTCACTGTCGGAGTCTCTTTTCGGCGGCTAGCACGGCGGCTGCCGACGCGGCCCCCAATGCGGAACCGGCGAGCACGTCGGAAGGGTAATGCACCCCGAGCACGACCCGGGAAAGGAGCATCGGCGGCACGAGCACCGCTGGCAAGGGTAGCCCGGTCAGCCTGCCGAGCAACACCGCAGCCGCCGTGGTCGACGTGGCGTGCGAGGACGGGAAGCTCAGCTTGCTCGGCGTCGACACGTTGACCTGCACCGTCGGGTCGTTCGGGCGCGGGCGCCGGACGATCCGCTTGATCACGATCGAGGCGGCGTGCGCGCCGACCGCGCCGACCGCGACCCCGGCCCACTGCCTGCGCCGCGGCTTGTCGACCAGCCAGCCCGCGGCGGCGATGCCGACCCAGCCCAGCGCGTGCTCACCGAAATGCGACATCCCGCGCGCGGCCGAGACCACCGCCGGGTTGGTGCCGATGGTGGTCTGCACGACGTTGATGATGCCGACCTCGAGCGGCACCTCCACGTACTCGCCGTCACCGCAGGCGCAGGCGCACTCGCCGCCGCAGCCCTCTTCGGCCAGTTCCAGTTCGGGCAGTTCCGGGTTGATCGCGTTCACTTCGCGGTTCCATTCAGGCTGTTGTCGTCGCGGCCGCCTTCGAGTCCGAAGACCTTCTCCCACGCCGCCGTACTGGTCAGCTCGGCGTGCGCGGCCCGGTAGCGCTGCTGCATCTCCGGGAAGCGAGCGGTGAGCTCTTTACGCAGGCGCAGGGCTTCCTTGAGCAGCTCGGCGGCCTTGCGCGGGTCGCGCTTGCGGTAGACGACGCCACGGCCGTCGGCGGTCGTCACGGTGACGCCGTCGACCTGCGAGAGCAGGAACCAGCGCGCGTCCAGCGTCGGCACGTTCAGCTGCGGGGTCTCGTGCGCGGCCGGGTCGGCCTTGCGGAAGTTGTGCACCACGCCCTTGGCCAGGCGCGCGACCTTGGCGATCGGGTTGCCCGGCTCGCCGGTCGCGCCGACGCCGTGCCGGTTGGCCAACGGCAATTCGGTCGAGGAGGGCAGCACCACGGCGTCCGGGTACTCCTTGCGCATCGCGTGGATCTTGCCCAGCGCGCTCGGCAGCAGGTCGAACAGACCCTCCGGGCCGGCCAGGAAGTCGCGGATCGCCTCGTTCTGGATGGCGACCGTCGAGTACTCCAGGCACAGCAGGTGCTTGAGAGTGGCCTTGACCGTGTTCACGATCATCGGCTTGCCGTCGCCGGGCAGGTGCAGCGAGGCGACCACGAGGCGGTTGCGCAGGTGGAAGTACGCCTGCCAGTCGATCGCGTCGTCCTTGTCCGACCAGGCCATGTGCCATACGGCCGCACCCGGCAGGGTGATCGTCGGGTAGCCGGCCTCGCGGGCGCGCAGGCCGTATTCGACGTCGTCCCACTTCAGGAACAGCGGCAGCGGCTGACCGATCTGCTCGGCCACCTGCCGCGGGATCACGCAGGTCCACCAGCCGTTGAAGTCGACGTCGATGCGCCGGTGCAGCAGCTTGGAGTTGTCGCGATCCTTGAGCGGGTACTTCGAGAAGTCGTGGTCGTACTCGACGTTCGGCGCCGAGGACCACATGAAGATCCCGCGGTCGACGACCTCGCCCATGCTGTGCAGGTGCGAACGCTCCTGCAGGTTCAGCATCTGCCCGCCGACCAGCAGCGGCGACTTGGCGAACCGGGAGAACGCCAGCGCGCGCAGGATCGAGTCGGGCTCGATCTCGATGTCGTCGTCCATGTAGACGATGAACTCGGCGTCGGTCGCGAGCGCCTCGTACATGACGCGGCTGTAGCCGCCGGACCCGCCCAGGTTGGGCTGGTCGTGGATGCTCAGCCGGTCACCGAGGGTCGCGGCGGCCTCGGTGAAGCCGGGCTCGTCGACGACCTTGCGGTTGCCCTGGTCGGCCACGATCACGGCGGTGACATTGCCGAGCACCAGCGGGTCCGAGCCCAGCGCGGCCAGCGTCTTGACCAGGTCGGTGGGCCGGTTGAAGGTGGGCATGCCGACCGCGATGGTGCCGGTGCCCGGCGCCTCCTGCGGGGCGTACCAGCCGCCGGCCAGCAGCGTCACCGCCGTGTCGGTGGTGATGTCGAACCAGATCCAGCCGCCGTCCTCGAACGGGCCCAGATCGGTCTCGAACTCCACGAACACCGAATCCGCGCCCTGCGCGACGGCGAACTCCTTGCCCTGCACGTGGATGCGCGAGCCGTCGGCCTTGGAGCGGTACACGTCGACGCGGCCGTGCCCGGCCAGCTCCAGCCGCAGCACCACCGAGTTCAGCACGCTCCAACGCCGCCAGTAGCTGGCGGGCAGCGCGTTGAAGTAGGTGCAGAACGACACCTCGGACTCGGCGCCGATCGAGAGCGCGGTCCGGCTGGTGGCGTGCGCGCGGCGCGCGTTGGTGGTGGATTCCTCCAGGTAGAGGGTCCGCACGTCGAGTGGCTCGCCCGGGCGCGGCAGGATGATCCGCTGTAGCAGCGCCTTGGCGCGCGTCTCGGTGGTCACGTCGTCGAGCACCGGCTGCGCGCTCACACTGCGTCCTTTCTGGCGTGCTCGGGCGCCCTGCGTTGTTACGCGGGCCGCCTCCTCCGGGCGCTGACCGCTCACGACTCCACCTCGCCGGCGCTCGGTTCCGTCGTGCGCGGTGCCGCGCTGTGCTTGTGGTTCACTCGCCAAGGCTCGCTCACGCCGGGTCCACCAGTGCCGCGCCGGACTCCAGGTGCGGACGCAGCACGTTCTCGAACATGCTCAGCGCCGAACCGATCGCCATGTGCATGTCCAGGTACTGGTAGGTGCCGAGACGGCCGCCGAAGAGCACCTTCTTCTCGGCGGTCTCCTTCTTGGCGAGCTCGCGGTAGGCCAGCAGCTTGGCGCGGTCCTCGGGAGTGTTGATCGGGTAGTACGGCTCGTCGCCGGTCTGCGCGAAGCGGGAGAACTCGCGCATGATGACCGTCTTGTCGGTCGGGTAGTCGCGCTCGGGGTGGAAGTGGCGCGGCTCGATGATGCGGGTGTACGGCGCGTCGGCGTCGTTGTAGTTCATCACCGAGGTGCCCTGGAAGTCGCCGATCTCGAGGACTTCGGTCTCGAAGTCGATCGTGCGCCAGCCCAGCTCGCCTTCGGAGTAGTCGAAGTAGTGGTCCAGCGGGCCGGTGTAGACGATCGGCGCGTCCGGGCTGGCCGCGACCAGTTCGTCACGCACGTCGAACCAGTCGGTGTTGAGCCGCACGTCGATGAGCTCGGAGGCGGCCATGTTCTCCAGCCACTTCGTGTACCCCTCCTTGGGCAGGCCCTCGTAGGTGTCGTTGAAGTAGCGGTTGTCGAAGGTGTAGCGCACCGGCAGGCGGGTGATGTTGCCCGCGGGCAGTTCCTTCGGGTCGGTCTGCCACTGCTTGGCGGTGTAGTCGCGCACGAACGCCTCGTAGAGCGGACGGCCGATCAGCGAGATCGCCTTCTCCTCGAGGTTCTGCGCGTCGGCGGTCTGCACCTCGGCGGCCTGCTCGGCGATCAGCGCCTTGGCCTCCTCGGGGGTGAAGTACCGGCCGAAGAACTGCGAGATCAGGCCGAGTCCCATCGGGAACTGGTAGGCCTGCCCCTTGTGCAGCGCGAACACGCGGTGCTGGTACCCGGTGAACTCGGTGAACTGGGTGACGTAGTCCCACACCTTCTTGTTCGAGGTGTGGAACAGATGCGCGCCGTACTTGTGGATCTCGATGCCGGTTTCGGGCTCCGGCTCGGAGTAGGCGTTGCCACCGAGGTGGTAGCGGCGGTCGATCACCAGCACCCGCTTGCCCAGCAGGTTCGCGGCGCGCTCGGCGACGGTCAGGCCGAAGAAGCCGGAGCCGACCACGATCAGGTCGTAAGCAGAATTATCGGAGTTACCCGGGGACGATGCGACGGTCACGGGTGCCCAGCGTATCGGAAGACGCCGGATTGTCCCGGCGGAGTCACCGACCTGCCCCTGAGCTGGGGTGATGCCACCGGCCTACCGGGCGGGATGATTCCGCCGTCGTGTCCAGGTCGCCGCCGCCGAGATCGGCAGGAGGGCGGTCAGGGGTAGGGCGAGGAGCAACCCGCTCCAGGCGATCCACGGTTCGAGCTGGTTCCCGTCGGCTGTCAGTACGTCCATCCCCTCGGCGTACTGCGACAGGTAGATCGCCGCGAGCGCGAAGACGAGTGCCCGGCTGTACCCGATCTGCTGGGCGAGCAGCAAGCCACCGATCCCCCAGAGCAGTACGAAGACCACGTTGCCGCCGGCCTCGCTCGAGATCTGCTCACTCGTCCCGGACCCGGCATGGGGCGCCGCCGCCCACAGGAATCCGTTGATCGCGGCGATCGCCGACAGGACGGCGAGGAGCAGCGCCAGCGTGCCCATCGTCCGGTGCAGCGGCACCCCCGAAGCGTCGGGACGACGGCGGCGCTCGAGGCGCGGGACCGGCGCCACCCCCTGGCGAACCCGGCCCGCGTCCTGCCACGGCTGGACCGCCTGTGGCACGGAGTACGGGTCGGCCCGAGGCGAGAGCCACCACTCCCCGTTCCCCGCGCCGGAAGCGCGGTGATCAGGGCCGGACAGCACCGCCGGTGCCGAGAGCGGCGAAAACTGCTGGGCGACACCTTCGTTCGGACCGTGGCCGGACGGATGGCTCATGCGTGTTCCCCCTGGGCGCGCGTCAGTAATACGGGTAGGGAGGGTACGCGGGCTGACGAGCCGCGCGGATCCAGCGGCCCGTGGACGGGGCGGAAGCGCAGACGAGGATCAGCAGTGGGACGCAGGTGGCGACGACACTGCCGGCGACCAGGCCCGGCGGTGCTCCTTCGCTGGCCGAGACCGCGACCGAGATCGCGCTGATCAGCAGGCCGATCGTGGACAGGATGATCAGGATGACCCGGCCGGCGGTCTTGCGGCGGAACAGCAGGATCGAGCCGAGCAGCCACAGCAGGGCCGGGACCGCGGCGATCGCGAGGCCGGCGATCGTGCCTGCGCGGGCGTCGTCGCTGCGGCTGGATTCGGTGCTCAGCTCGGCGGCCGCGATCACGCCGAGGCCGATCAGCGCGACCAGCGAGATCAGCAGGGAGAGCAGGGCCGCGGTGATACCGGTGCCGCCGCCCGCCCGCTGCGGGGCGCCGTAAGCCGGTGCACCGTAACCGTATTCGTAGCCGGGCGCGGCATAGGGCTGCTGCCCGTACCCGTACGGCTGCGCGGCGTAGCCCTGCTGCGCGTAGGGATCGGCCGCGTAGCCGGGTTGCGCGTAACCACCCGCGTACGGGTCGTGGCCCTGCTGCGGACCATACGGGTATCCCATGGTGTCCCCCTCCGAAAACGAGCGCGGCGTAGCGCCGCTGACCTGCCGAAACTATACGGCCGAACCGACCGCCCGCTCGGTCCGAGCGTAGGCCGCCGTCCACGGCAGCACCGCGGGCACCAGCACCAGCGCGCCCAGCGCGACGGCCGCCAGCGCGGCCGCCCAGCTGTGGTTCACGATCGCCGTCACGGCACCGGGTACCCCACCGAACCCGATCGGAATCGAACGAACGACCGACTCCTCGGCGAACCAGTGGATGCCGTACTCGGAGTCGTAATTCACCAGGGTGGCCAGCAGACCCAGCGCACCGAGCCCGATCTGCGCGCCGCCCGCGACGATCAGCACCCACCGGCCGGTCTCGTCGCGACGGGCCAGCAGCATGCCCCCGTAGCCGAACGCGAAGGCCGCCACCAGGGCGCCGAGAGTGGTGAACAGCGTCAGCGAGTCGTCGAGCCGTTGCGGCGCGTCCAGGAAGGCGCGCACCAGGATCAGGGCCCCGAGCAGATTCGCCACGGCGGCCACGCCGGCGCAGCACACGGCGACGATCACCGCCACCTCACCGACTGT
Organism: Nocardia canadensis; assembly: GCF_032656385.1. NCBI lineage: Bacteria > Bacillati > Actinomycetota > Actinomycetes > Mycobacteriales > Nocardiaceae > Nocardia > Nocardia canadensis. The sequence goes on along the minus strand of NZ_JAVCWB010000001.1, from coordinate 488,499 downwards.
CGACTTCGTTTCCCGCACGACCATGATCAAAACCTATCCCCTGCCGCGTTACCGCGTGATGGTCCAGCGCCGCGTCGGCTCGATCACGCTGAGCACCAGGATCACCACGTTGAGCGCGAGCCACCAGTCCAGCGGCCCGAACCGCAGCCCGTGCCCGGCGCCGTTGAGTACGACGACCAGCAACGTCGCTCCGCTCATCGCGCCCGTGATGGCCACCAGAATCCGCCTGCCGAGCATCCGCCGCCGCAACAGCAGCACCGCCCCCAGCAGATACAGCACCCCGAGCCCGCCGACGATCCCCGCACCCGCGTAATCGAGCTCGATCTCGCGCCCGAATGCCCGCACCAGCGCCGTCGCCGTGCCCACGATGATCCCGGCACCCCCGACCAGCACCCCGAGCCACCCCGCCACCAGCGCGGTCACCGCGCGAGAAGGCCGCTCGGGCTCCACCTGATCCACCACTGTCCCCTGCACGTTGTCGTCGTCGCCGTCAGTTATACGGCGAAACGCCCGATCCGGCGTGGTTCGCGTGGTCCACCCAGCGCTGCGGGGAGCCCGCGCGGCCCGCCGGAGAGAGCGCCGAGACCGGTGCGTACCGCCACGAGTCGGGGTGACCGGCCCGGATGCGGTCGCGGCATCTGCCCGATGGCGGCGGAAACCCCTGCGGGCCATGGTGATTGTTCATCGCTTCCCTTCGCGACCGCACCGGCACCGGGCAGCCTACGACGCCGAAAGCCGCGGCCGGGCGGGTGGCGTCCGGACGCGGCTGTCCTCTAGTTCCCGGTGCGGGGCCGGATAAACCGCGATCAGGCGTTTCGGCCCGCGACGTAGGCGCGGAAGGCCTCACGGATGTACTCCGCGGTGCCGTCGCCGTGCACGTCGTAGTTCTGCCGGAACCGCGGGTCGGCGACGTACATCTCGCCCAGGTTGAGCAGGTATTCGTCGGTCACCGGGCGGCCCTGGGTGCCGTCGCCGAGCCAGGCGCGGTGCCTGGCGACGATCGCCTGGACGGTCTCGCCCGCCACCGGCAGGCCCGCGGCGTGGGCCTTGCCGAAGTCGGCGGCGATGTCGAGCTGGGTCTGCTGGAACGACTTCTTCTCGGCATCGCTCAGTGAGCGCCACCAGCGGTCGCCGCTCTCGTAGGCCTCCTTGCCCCACCGTTCGGTGACCTCGTCCTTGTACTGGGTGTGGTCGAAGCCGTCGAAAACCTCTGCGGCCATGAGTGGTTCACCTCTTTCGGTCTTGCGCAACGTGGTCGACACCGATTCGATCTGGCGCGCGATCCGATCCTGTTGCTGCCGAAGCAGTTCCAGGTGGGTCCGCAGTGCGCCCGCGGTGTCCTGTTCCCCGGCGAGTACCTCGGCGATCACCGGAAGGCCGAGGCCGAGTTCGCGCAGCAGCAGGATGCGCTGCAGGCGGATCAGGGAGCTCTGGTCGTAGTAGCGGTAGCCGTTGGCGCCGATCCGGCTCGGTTCCAGCAGCCCGAGCTGGCCGTAGTGGCGCAGCGTGCGGCTGGTGGTGCCCGCGGCTTTCGCGAGGTCCTGGATGGCCCATTCACCCGCCATGACCTGCCCCTTTCTCGTCGGTGTTCCCAGTCTGCAAGTTGACGCTACGTCAAGGTCAACCCCGAAAGTCAGAATCCGATCTCGACGGTGTCGCGCTCGGCGGCCTGCGCGCGAAAGCCGCGCACCCCCTGCCGGTCCCGGCCCTCGCCGAGGACCAGTTGATGCAGGCGATGCGCGGCCGACCGTGCGCCCCGGGTTCAGCGGGCGACCGAAACCTTCTCCGGCGCAGGCAGAACGGCGATCTTGGTGATGGTCGCCCGCGCGGGCACCGGCTCGGCCACCGTCGCCGGCGCGACCTTCGGCGGAATCTGGCCGAGCACGGTGCCGCCGAGCGCGATCGCCAGGCCGAGGACCTGCGGCGGAGTCAGCGCCTGCCCGAGGGCGAGCCAGCCGATCACCGCGGCCGACATCGGGCTCAGCAGACCGAGGAAGGCCACCGACGTCGCGGGTACCCGCGAGATCCCCCGGAACCACAGCCAGTAGGCGAGCGCCGTGCCGATGACGCCGAGGTACAGGTAGCCGCCGACGGCCTGCGCGTCCATCGCGGGCGGCGCGCCTTCGATCAGCACGGCGAGCGGCAGGATGAACAGGCCGCCCGCGGTCAGCTGCCAGCCGGTCATCGCGAGCGGACCGACGCCCTCGGGACGTCCCCACTTCTTGGTCAGCACGGTGCCCGCCGACATCGACGCCGCACCGGCCAGCCCGGCGACGACACCGATCGTGTCCAGCTCGGCATCGCCGCGCAGCACGACCAGCGACACCCCGGCGACGCCGATCAGCCCGGCGATCACCTTGCGCCGCGCCGGCGCCTCCGACAGCAGGACCGCGGCGAAGCCGAGCGCGAACATCGGCGCCACCGCGCCGAGTACCCCGGCCACGCCGCCCGGCAGCCGGTAGGCCGCCAGGAACAGCAGCGGGAAGAACGCGCCGATATTGAGAACGCCGAGCACCGCGGCGCGACCGAGCCACCTGCCGTGCGGCAGCACCCTGGTCAGCGCGAGCAGGGCCAGACCGGCGGGCAGGGCGCGCGTCAGCGCGGTGAACAGCGGCCGGTCCGGGGGCAGGAACTCGGTGGTGACGGCGTAGGTGGAACCCCAGACGATCGGGGTGAGAGCGGTGAGCGCGAGGGTGCCCGCGTAGCCGGTCGGGCGAGTAGCCGTCGTCATGTTCACTCCTGATTGATAATCTCAACATTGAAATATCTACCCGGCGGGATGCCTCATCGTCAAGTAGATGAACGTTAAGATTTTCAATAGAGAGGGATACGCATGCGGGACGCCGTCGATCTGATCACCGAGCACTGGGGGGTCGAACGACCCGATGTCGACGTGTCACCGATGGCGATCGTCGGCCGGATCACCCGGCTCTCGCGCGTCCTCGAACAGGACCTCAAACGCTTCTTCGCCGGTCACGGACTGGAATTCTGGGAGTTCGACGTGCTCGCCACGCTGCGCCGCTCCGGCGGCGACACCGGCCTGACCGCGGGCTCGCTGAACCGGGCCGCGATGGTCACCTCCGGCGCGATCACCAACCGCATCGACCGCATGGCGGCCAAGAACCTGGTCCGCCGGGTGCCCTCGGCCGACGACCGGCGCTCGGTCTTCGTCCAGCTCACCGACGAGGGCAGGGAACTGGTCGACCGCCTCCTGCCCCTGCACATGGACAACGAGCAACGCCTGCTCGCGGCGCTGGGCACCGAGGACCGCGAACAACTCGCCGGGCTCTTGCGCACCCTGGCCATCGGCCTGGACGACACCACCCTCGACTGACCCCGGCCGCTACCCGTCGTGGGACACCCGGCGGTCATGGCCGGATCGGCGACGCGCCCCGGCAGCCCGGTTCGCCGAGCCCAGGCGCACCTGGCCGTCCGCCGGATCGACGCGGTCTCGACCGTCCCGGGCCGCTACTCGCCGTCGTGGATTCCCGGCGCGGTAGCCGGGCCGTGGGGCACGGGTGCCGGGTTCCGCGGCCCGGCAGCGGGAACTTGCTGACCGGTAGCGGGATCCACCGAACCACGCGGCGCGGCAACAGGATTCGCGGGTGCGTGTGGCGTGGCAGCGGGATTCACCGGACCGTGCACAGGTCCGACCTGGTCACCACCCGCGGCGGCCTGTGCCGGTACGGACGCCTGAGTCCCCGGCGCGACACCGCCGGGCGCCGTGCCCTCCGGCGTCGTCACCTTCGGCTGACCCGACGCCGACGGCGGCAGCTGATCGCCCACCTCCGGCACCAGCTGCAACAGCGTCGAGAAGTCGACGACCTGGGCGCCGAGCGTCTTGGTCGCCACGATCACACCGTTGGTGTACAGCCGATACGTGCCTGCCCGCTGCGGCAACATCATCTCCGGCCCGATCGGCGCCCCGATGGTGCTGTCCGGACCGCCGATCCGCCGGTACTCGGTGTCGATCGCGGTCTCGCCCGCGAGCGCCTCGATGGTCGGATCGGGGCGGGTCGGGGCGGTGGGCGCCGTCGGCGCGGGCGCGGTTTCGACCAGGTCGCCGGGCGCGGGGCCCACGGCGAAGGTCTCGATATCGGCCGGGCGGCCGCCGTCGGGCGCGGCGGAGTACTCCGAGCGCAGGATCAGTCCGTCGCGCAGCAGCACGGTGCCCGCGGTCGCCGCGACGGCCTCGGTCGTGCGGGCGTCCTCTTTCACGGTGCCGGGATACACCTGGCAGTCGGTGGTGTCGCAGGTCTGCGCGTAGTCGTAGCGGTTCTCGGCGAGCGCGTAGGAACGGGCCGCGATCGCCTGTGCGCGCAGCGCTTCGAACGCGCCCTGATCGGCCCAGTTCGCCTGCATCTCGGCGGGTAACAGGCCGGCGAGGTAGTCGTCGAGGTCGACCTGGTTGACGGTCCGGTACGCGCCGCCTTCCAGCGCGACCCCGAGCGCGCCGCGATAGGCGGTGCCGCCGCACAGCGTCAGGTGTTCGGCGGCGGGTCTGCCCGGCCCCGGATCCAGCGGGTAGACGAACGGGTCGTCGGTCGCGGTCTGCCACAGCACTTCGCCGTCGCAGCCCGTGGTCACCACGACGTTCGCGCCGCCGTCGGGTAATGGGGTGAGGTGGGCGGCCTCGCCCGGGCCGATCATCCGGCCCGCGACCTGCGCGCCCGCGGCGGCGAAGGTGTCGAGGGTGGCGTCGTCCTGGGCCTGCAGCCGGACACCGATCGTGGTCGGCCCGACCTGCCCGAGCTCGGCGCCCGGGTAGTAGTGACCGAGGATCTCCTCGGCGGACCAGCCCTCCCTGGCGCTGTCGAACGCGCCGACCTGGCTCATCCCGCGCCCGTGGCCCGCGCCCACGGTCGGGGCGACCTGGCCCGGCAGGATCTGCCACAGCCCGAACGCGCCGGTCAGCGCCAGCGCGGTGCCACCGACCAGCAACGGCAGCGGGGCAGTCTTGATCATCGGCACGGCGCGGCGCCTGGTGCCGCGGCGGGTACTGCGGTTGATCTTGGTGTCCGCTCTCATACTGCGCTCCCACGGTGTCGCGATTCGACCGGCGGAGCTCGCGTCGGCATGTCGTCGTGGCCGAGCGGGTTCCGAAGGCTACATTCGAGCAATCACATAATCCTCAAGTTGAGGTTTAGATGTGTGACGTATGTTAACTAGTGTGGTGTGTGAGACAAGAGGAAGCAAGCATCACTTGCCGGTGATGGCCTCGATGCCACCAAGGTCTACGAGCTCGACCCTGATTGGAGAAGGCACGTGCGATATCGAAAGCCGAAACGTTCCTACGTGCTCCCGGTGGTCACAACGCTCGCCGTCGCCGCACCCGTCGGCGCGTTCGCGCTGAGCGATTCGACCGACTACCGCAGCACCAACGAATCGCAGGTCGCGGCGGTCCCGACCCAGCTGGCGGAGGTCGCGCTGACCTCGGTCCCCGACATCACGGTCCCGCTGCGTGACCTGACCGGCCTCGATCTGCCGGATCTGCGCCTGTCGGATCTGCAGATGCTGCCGCTGCCGACCTCGATCCCGGTGCCGCCGGGATTGCCCGTTCCGCCGGGCGTGGCGCTGCCCACCGAGATCCCGCTCCCGGCGATCCCGACGAAGGCGCAGCCCACCACGACGACGGCCGCCCCCGCGCCCGCGCAGCAGGGCAACGCGCCCGCCGCGCGTCCGCCGGTCCCGAGCACCGCCGTCCCGACGGCACCGCCCGCCGCGCCGACCACGACCTCGGCGGCTCCGGCCCCGATCGCCCCGGCCGCACCGGCGCCCGACGCTCCGGCTCCGTCCGCGACCACGACCACGGCCGCACCGGCCCCGGCCGCACCCGCGACCACTCCCCCGGCGGGCGCGCCGGTCGTCCAGAACCGGCCGACCGGAATGAAGTTCATCGCCGACCCGGCCAACCTGGAGCCCGGCACCACCCCCGAGACCCCGGCGCTGTCCCCCGGCGCGGTCGGACCCGACCTGATCGACCAGGTCGGCGCGCAGGTCAAGGAGCTCACCCAGGAGACCCCGTTCAGCATGGTCGCGGTCACCGCGCGCGACCTGGTGAACACCACCACCAAGCTGCGGGCCCGCCAACTGGACGGCAACTGGGGCCCCTGGTACGACGCCGATCCGGTCGACACCAGGGCCACCGACCAGACCCCGGCCGACGCGCCGACCGGCACCGAGCCGATCTACGTCGGCGAGACCACCGCCGTGCAGATGCTGGTGACCCGCAAGCCGGTCGCCGGCGCCGATCACAGCGACCCGGCCCATCTCACCGAGGCCGCGCTCAAGGCCATCCTGATCAACCCGGGCCGCGCCGCCATCGACGCCGGGCTCACCGATGTCGCCGCGGCGCTGCCCGGCGGCGGCCCGAAGGTCATCACCCGCGCGCAGTGGGGTGCCGACGAGTCGATCCGCTGCGAGGAACCCACCTACGACGACGGCGTCGGCGGCATCACCGTGCACCACACGGCCGGTCGCAACGACTACAGCCGGGCCGAGTCGGCGGGCATCGTCCGCGCGATCTACGCCTACCACGCCGAGACCCTGGGCTGGTGCGACATCGGCTACAACGCCCTGGTCGACCAGTACGGCCAGATCTTCGAGGGCCGCTACGGCGGTCTGGACCGGGCGGTGCAGGGCGCGCACGCGGGCGGGTTCAACGAGAACACCGCGGGCGTGGCGCTGATGGGCAACTACGAGACCGAGACACCGAGCAACGAGTCGATCAACGCGATCGGCAAGTTCATCGGGTGGCGGTCCAAGATCGCGGGGATCGATCCCGAGGGCCACACCACGATGTATTCCGAGGGCACCGAGTTCACCCCGTACGCCCAGGACGAGGCGGTCGACCTGCCGACGGTGTTCGCGCACCGCGACGTCGGCAACACCGACTGCCCCGGCGACGCGGCCTACGCGCTGATGGACCGCATCCGTGGGATCGCCGCGGGCAACAGCAGCACCTACTCCTCACCCGCGACGCCGGAGCGGCCGCCGAGCCAGCAGGCCCGCGCGCCGCAGCAGCAGGGCAATATGGCCGAACTCGGCGCGCTGGTCGACAAGCTGCTCGGTCTGTCCGGCTCGAACGAGATCGCCAGGCACTGGGTCAGCCGCGGCGGTGTCGACGGTCCGCTCGGCGCGCCGCAGTCGGATCTGCTCTCGGGCGCGCAGGGCCGCCAGTACGCGAAGTTCGCCAACGGCTACGTCTTCTCCGGGGAGAACGGCGCGGTCTTCGAGGTGGTCGGGGCGATCCTGGACCGCTACCTCAGCCTGGGCGGTGACTCGGGCGTGCTCGGCCTGCCGACCGGCAGCGCCTACCTGGTGCCGGATGGTCTGCGTGCGGACTTCCAGAACGGATCGCTGGTGCTCAACGAGCTCACCGGCATCGTCACCACGTTCTGGAAGACCTACAACGAGACCTACAAGGCCGAGATGGAGGGCATGAACGGCACCAAGCCCGAGCAGGCGCCCGCCACCACCGCCCCGACCTCGACGGTCCCCGCGGCTCCCGGCGCCCCCGCGCCGACCGAGCCGGTCGCCCCGCAGGTCCCGGCCGAACCGCAGGCGGCGCCGGTGGAACCGGCACCGGCGGCACCGCCGGTCGCCACCGAACCCGCCCCGGCCGGCTGACACCCGGTCACGGCGAAGAGCAGCCGGTGCGCCTCCGAGTGAGGGCACCGGCTGTTTCCATTCCGGCTCAGCTCCACCAGCGTTCGAGCACCATGGCGACGCCGTGGTCGACATTGCTGCCGGTGACCTCGTCGGCGGCGGCGCGGGCCTCGGGATGGGCGTTGCCCATAGCGACGCCGTGCCCGGCCATGGTCAGCATCGGCACGTCGTTGGGCATGTCGCCGAACGCGACGATCGACCCCTCGTCGATACCGACCCGCCGCGCCACCTCGACCAGCCCCGACGCCTTGGTCACCCCCGGCACGGCGATCTCGATCAGGCCGTTCTCGGTGGAATAGGTGATCTCGGCGCGGTCGCCGACCAGCGGGACCAGCGCGGCGCGCATGTCCGAACTGCGGGCCGAGCTGAGCCGGATCAGCATCTTGATCGCCGGCGAGTCGATGACCTCGGCGTGCGAGACGACGGTGTCGTCGGGATTGAGCCAGGCGTGCTCGTAGGTCGGCGAGCTGACGAACTGCGGGGTGGCCGCGTCGTGCGCGCTGGCCCCGACCCGCTCGGTGGCCAGCCCACAGCCCGGCAGCGCGTGCTCGGCGAGCTCGGCCAGCCAACCGAGGGTGTCCACATCGAGAGTGTGGCTGGACAGCACCCGATCGGTGGCGCTGTCGTAGATGACCGCGCCGTTCCCGCACACCGTGAGCGGCGCGTACCCCAGTTCGCTGACCACCGGATCGATCCAGCGCGGCGGCCTGCCGGTCGCGAGCACGAAGGTGACGCCGTCGGCGACGAGCGCGCCGACGGCGGCCTTGGTGCGGGCCGAGACCTTGTCCGCGTCGTCGATCAGCGTGCCGTCGACGTCGGTGGCCACCAGCTTCGGTTTCGGGTGCAGGGGCGTCATCCGTTCCATCCTGCCGCACGTCGCCACGCGGGGACGGCGGACTGTCCTTATGATCAGGGCCTGATTACCCGATCCAGAGGGGACTGATGACCGGCTTCTTGTTGCGGCGCACGCTCAACTACATCGTGCTCCTGTTGCTGGCCTCGTTCCTGACGTTCAGCCTGGCATCACTCACGTTCAACCCGCTCGACAGCCTCGAGCAGCGTAATCCGCGCCCGCCGCAGTCGGTGATCGATGCCAAAGCCGAGCAACTGCACCTCGACGAGCCGATCCCCCAGCGCTATCTCAGCTGGCTCGGCGGCGTTGTGCAAGGGGATTTCGGGACGACGCTGGCCGGTCAGCCGGTGAGCGAGGAGCTGGGCAGGCGGGTCGCGGTGAGCCTGCGGCTGCTGATCCTGGGTTCGGTCATCGGTACCGTGCTGGGCGTGCTGATCGGCGCGGCGAGCGCGATCCGGCAGTACAAGTTCAGCGACTACTTCGCGACGGTGGTCTCGCTGCTGATCATCTCCACCCCGATCTTCCTGCTCGCGACCCTGCTGAAATACGGCGCGCTGCAGATCAACACCGCCACCGGCACCCAGGTGTTCCTCTACACCGGCGAGACCTCGGCGACGCAGGTCGTCGGCCTGTGGAACCAATTCGTCGACCGCGCACAGCATCTGGTGCTGCCGACGCTGGCCCTGGTGCTCGGCGCCGCCGCCGGATACAGCCGCTACCAGCGCAACGCCATGCTCGACGTGCTGCAGAGCGATTTCATCCGCACCGCACGCGCCAAGGGCCTCTCGCGCAACCGCGCGCTCTACAAACACGGCCTGCGCACCGCGCTGATCCCGATGGCCACGCTGTTCGCCTACAGCCTGGGCGGCCTGATCACCGGCGCCACCTTCGTGGAGAAGATCTTCGGCTGGCACGGCGTCGGCGAATGGTTCGTCGACGGGATCAACGCCCAGGACCTCTACATCGTCGTCACGGTCGCGACCTTCGCCGGCCTGGTCGTCCTGGTATCGGGCCTGCTCTCCGACATCGTGCTTGCCCTGCTCGACCCGAGGGTGCGTGTCTCATGACCGAAACCGAACTCATCGCCGTCGGCGCGCCCGAGGCCGCCGCGGCCGGTCGCCGCAAGCTGGTCTGGCGCCGCTTCCTGCGCAACAAGCCCGCCGTGGTCGGCGCGGTGATCCTGCTCCTGCTGCTGATCGCCAGTTTCGCGCTGCCGCCGCTGCTGCCCTGGGACTACCAGGAGATGGACTACAAGGCGCTGTTGAAGCCGCCGAGCCCCGAGCATCCGTTCGGCACCACCCAGATCGGCCAGGACGTGCTCGCCCAGACCATGCGCGGGCTGCAGAAGTCGCTGGTCATCGGGTTCTGCGTGGCGATCTTCTCCAGCGTCATCGCCTCCACCGCGGGCGCGGTGGCCGGGCTGCTCGGCGGCTGGACCGACCGGGCCATCATGTGGCTGGTCGACCTGCTGCTGGTGGTCCCGGCCTTCATCATCATCGCGATCTTCGCCCCGCGCACCAAGGGGTCCGGCTCGATCGTCATCCTGATCATCCTGCTCAGCGTGTTCGGCTGGATGATCGCGGCGCGCATCATCCGCGGCCTGACAATGAGCCTGCGTGATCGCGAATTCGTCCGCGCCGCACGCTATATGGGCGCGCCGACGCACAAGGTGATCATCAGCCACATCATCCCGAACATCGCCTCGATCCTGATCATCGACACCACGCTGGCCGTCGGCGCGGCGATCAGCGCCGAAACCGGGCTGAGCTTCCTCGGTTTCGGTGTGCAGCCGCCCGATGTCTCGCTGGGTTCGCTGATCGCGACGGGCACCAAGTCGGCACTGACCTATCCGTGGCTGTTCCTGTTCGCCGGTGGCCTGCTGGTCACGATCGTGCTGTGCGCCAACCTCGTCGGCGACGGTCTGCGCGACGCCTTCGACCCGGGCGCCCGCGGCGCCCGCAAGGCGCGCAAGGACGTCGCCGAGAAGAAGGACGAGGCGCAGGTGGAGTTGAAGAAAGCCGAGAAGCGATGACCGCGAGCACATCGACCGCGCCCCTGCTAGAGGTCACCGATCTGCGGGTCTCCTTCCCCGGCGAGGAAGGCCGCGTCGACGCGGTGCGCGGGGTGAACTACACCGTCGCCGACGGCGAAGTGCTGGCCATCGTCGGCGAGTCCGGGTCCGGCAAGTCGGTGTCGTCGCTGGCCGTGATCGGTCTGCTGCCCGAACAGGCGCGGGTGCAAGGGTCGATCCGGTTTCGCGGCCGTGAGCTGCTCGGCCTGGGCGACAAGCAGATGTCGAAACTGCGCGGCTCCGCGATCAGCATGGTCTTCCAGGACCCGCTCTCAGCGCTGACGCCGGTGTACCGGGTGGGCGACCAGGTGGCCGAGGCGCTGCTCGCGCACGGCACGATGCAGCGCAAGGAAGCCGCCGAGCGCGCGATCGAACTGCTCGAACTCGTCGGCATCCCCGACGCGCGGGTGCGGGCGCGGGCGTTCCCGCACGAGTTCTCCGGCGGCATGCGCCAGCGCGTGGTGATCGCCATGGCCATCGCCAATGATCCAGCGCTGATCATCTGCGACGAGCCGACCACCGCGCTCGACGTGACGGTGCAGCGGCAGATCCTCGACCTGCTGCGCAAGGCGCGCGACATCACCGGCGCCGGCGTCATCATGATCACCCACGACATGGGCATCGCGGCGACGATCGCCGACCGGGTCGCGGTCATGTACGCGGGCAAGGTCGTCGAAACCGCGCCGGTCGCGGAGCTTTTCACCGCCCCCCGGATGCCGTACACGGTGGGCCTGCTCGGGTCCATCCCGCGCATGGACGGCCCGCCGCGCCGCCCGCTGATCCCGATCGTCGGCGCGCCGCCCGCCATGCACGACCTGCCGCGCGGCTGCTCGTTCGCGCCGCGCTGCCCGGTCTCGATCGACGACTGCACCGCCGCCGAGCCGCCGCTGGAGAAGGTCGCGCCCCGGCACTCGGTCGCCTGCATCCGCACCGCCGAGATCGGCACGACGCAGCTGTTCGACGCCTACCGCCAGGAGATCGCCGAGCCGCCGCAGCAGGATGTCACCGAGTCCGATGTGGTCCTGCGGGTCACCGACCTGGTGAAGACCTTCCCGCTCACCTCCGGGGTGGTGCTGCGCCGCAAGACCGGCGAGGTCCGCGCGGTCGACGGCATCAGTTTCACCGTCCGCGCGGGCCGCACGCTGGCGCTGGTCGGTGAATCGGGCTCGGGCAAGTCGACCACCCTGTCCCAGATCATGGACCTGGTGCGGCCGCAGTCGGGCAGCATCGAGGTGCTCGGCAACGACGTCGCGACGCTGACCAAGGCCCGCACCCGCGAGATCCGCCGCAAGATGCAGATCGTCTTCCAGGACCCCAGCGCCTCGCTCGACCCGCGCCTGCCGATCTTCGACGCGCTGGCCGAGCCGCTGCGCATCGACGGCCGCTCGCGCGAGGAGGTCAACCGCCGGGTGCCCGAGCTGCTGCGCCAGGTCGGCCTGCGGCCCGAACACGCCGACCGCTACCCGGCCGACTTCTCCGGCGGCCAGAAGCAGCGCATCAGCATCGCCCGCGCCCTGGCCCTCGACCCCTCGCTGCTCGTCCTCGACGAGCCGGTCTCCTCGCTGGACGTGTCGATCCAGGCCGGTGTGCTGAATCTGCTGCGTGACCTGCAGGCCGAGCGGGGACTGTCGTATCTGTTCGTCTCGCACGACCTGTCGGTGGTGCGCAATCTCGCCCACGACATCGCCGTCATGCTGCGCGGCAAGATCGTCGAATCCGGCCCGGCCGAACAGATCTTCGCCGATCCTCGGCACGAGTACACCCGCTCGCTGATCGCGGCCGTTCCGGAACCCGTCGTCAGCGGCTGATCACGCCAGGAGGCCCGCCATGAGATCCCGAGGAATGCAAGCCCGTCGTCGCGCCCGGCTGCGTTGCGCCGCCGTCGTGGTGGCGGCCGGGATGATCGTGGCGGGCTGTGGGTCCGGCGACGAGTCCGCGACCGGGCTCACCGACGCGCTCGGGACCACCAGCGACATCAACCCGATGGAGCGCGACGCGCTGCGCGAGGGCGGGAATCTGCGGCTGGCCACGACCAGCTACCCCGCGAACTGGAACACGCTGTCCAACGACGGCAACGACGGCGAGATCGCCGACATCCTGCGCCCGATGATGCCGCGCTCGTTCACGATCGACGCGGCGGGCAAGCTCACCGTCGACACCGACTACTTCACCGACATCGCGCTGACCGGCACCGACCCGATGCGGGTGACGTACACGATCAACCCGAAGGCGGTGTGGTCGGACGGTTCCCCGATCACCTGGGAGGACATCGCCGCCCAGGCGAACGCGCTCAGCGGCCGGGACAAGCGCTACCTGATCGCCATCACCAACGGTTTCGAGTTCGTCGACAAGGTCGAGCGCGGCGTCGACGACCGGCAGGCGATCCTCACCTTCAACACTCCCTTCGCCGACTGGCGCGGCCAGTTCGCGGGCAACAGCTCGCTGTACCCGAAGTCGGTGACCAGCACCCCCGAGGCGTTCAACACCAGCCAGGTCGACGCGATCGGTCTCACCGCGGGCCCGTTCATCGTCACCGGCACCGACCGCGCCCAGGGCCGGATCACGCTGGGCCGCAACCCGAAATGGTGGGGTGAGCGGCCCGTGCTCGACACCATCACCTACAGCGTGCTCGACCACACCGCCTGGGTGCAGGCGCTGCAGAACAACGAACTCGACCTGGTCCGCCTGACCACCATCGACGAGGTGAAGACCGTGCGCGGCACCGAGGGCCTGGTGGTCCGCCGCGCGCCCGGCAACCGCTGGCGCCACATCACCTTCAACGGCGCGCCGGGCTCGATCCTCGCCGATCCGGCCGTCCGGGTGGCCATCTCGAAGGCGATCGACCGGCAGGGCATCGTCACCGCGCTGCAGAACGGCCTGGTCGAGGACCCGAAGCCGTTGAACAACCACATCTTCCTGCAGGGCCAGCAGGGCTACCAGGACAACAGCCTCGGCTTCGATCCCGCGGCCGCGGCCGCGGAACTCGACGCGCTGGGCTGGGTCCGCACCGGGGACGGCCGCGAGAAGGACGGCCGCAAGCTCGTCATCCGCGACGTCATGTACAACGACCCGACCTGGGTGCAGATCGCCCAGATCATCCAGCAGAACCTCGCCGCGATCGGCGTCGGCCTGACCATCGACACCAAGCCCTCCGCCGGCTACTTCACCGACGTCATCCAGCCCGGCGATTTCGACGCCGCCCAATTCATCTTCCAGGGCGACCCGTTCCCCCTCGCCAGCATCCGCCAGATCTACTACTACGACCCCAACGACCTGCAGGGCAACTACGGCCGCATCGGCTCGCCCGAACTCAACGCCCTCATCGAACGCACCATCACCGAACTCGACCCGCAGAAGTCCATCGACCTGGCCAACCAGGTGGACCGCGCGGTGTTCGAGGAAGGCCACTCCCTGCCCCTCATGCAGTCCGACGGCAGCTTCGGCGCCCGCACCACCCTCGCCAACATCGGTTCACCGGGCTTGGCATCGTATGACTACACGAAGATCGGATTCACGAAATGACCACTGCTACTTACGCATCCCGGCTGCGTCGCGCCGGTTTCCGCGTCGCGGCACCCGCTGTCGCGTTGACGCTGGTTTTGGGTGGCTGTGGATCCGACACCGCGGTGGAGTCGGGATCGAGTTCGATCGGCGCGGTCAACGACATCAACCCGCAAGATCGTGACGCGATCCGCGACGGTGGCAATTTCCGTTTGGCGCTGAGCGGCTTCCCGGAAACGTTCAACAGCCTGCATGTCGACGCCGACGGCGAGGTCAGCGACGTCACCGGCTGGACGCTCCCCGGCTCGATCAATGCCGATGCCGCTGGCGAACTCTCGATCGACCACAACTTCTACACCGACGTGCAGCTGACGAACACCGATCCGCAGCAGATCGTGTACACGATCAACCCGAAGGCCGTGTGGTCGGACGGATCCCCCATCACCTGGGAGGATCTGCGCTCGCAGGCCGCCGCGATGAGCGGCCGCGATCCGGCGTTCAAGATCAGCCACGACCAGGGTTACAGCAGCGTCGAGAAGGTCGAGCGTGGCGTCGACGACCGGCAAGCGATCGTGACCTTCGCCGAGCACTACGCGGAATGGAAGGGCCTGTTCAATCCGCTGTATCCGCGCCAGCTCACCTCGTCCCCCGAGGCCTTCGACAATCTGTACCGCAACGAGATGCCGCTGTCCTCGGGACCGTTCATCATCACCTCGATCGACCGCGCCCAGCAGCGCATCGTGCTCAGCCGCAACCCGAGATGGTGGGGCGACACCCCCAAGCTGGACACGGTCACCTACAGCGTCCTGGCCGACGAGGCCCGCTTGACCGCGCTGCAGAACAACGAACTCGACGCCACCGGCCTGAGCGGGATCGAGGAGGTCACGACCGCGACCGGTACGCCGGGCATCAAAGTCCGACGGGCATCGGCGAACCGGTTCTCGCACTTCACCTTCAACGGAGCGCCCGGCGCGCTGCTGTCCGACCCGAAGCTGCGGATCGCGATTTGCAAGGGCATCGACCGACAAGCCATCGCCACGGCGACCCAGCAGGGCATCGTGACCGATCCGAAGCCGCTGAACAACCATCTCTTCCTGGTCGGTCAGAAGGGCTACCAGGACAACGCGCAATCGGTGTCCTACGACCCGGCCGAGGCCGCTCGGATGCTGGACGAGCTGGGCTGGAAGCTCAACGGTGACGTCCGGGAGAAGGACGGGCGCAAGCTCGAGATCCGCGACGTGATGTACCAGTCGGACACCTGGACGCAGATCGCGCAGATCGCGCAGCAGAATCTCGCGGCGATCGGCGTGAAGCTCACGATCGAGACCTATCCGGGCAATGGCCTGTTCACCGATGTCATCGATCCGGGCAATTTCGATATCGCCCAATTCGTCTGGTCCAAGAGCATCTTCCCGCTCGGTGCGCTGCCGCAGATCTACGCCTACGACCCGGCGAACCCGCTGAGCAACAAGGGCCGGATCGGTTCGCCCGAGCTGAACGCCCTGATCGAGGAAGTGATCGCCGAGCTCGACCCCGAAAAGGCCATCGAGCTGGCGAACAAGGCCGATCGGATGATCTTCGAGGAGGGCTTCTCCCTGCCCATCGTGCAGTCCGCGGGTACGGTCGCGGTGCGGGAGAACCTGGCGAATTACGGTGCGCCGGGACTGGCGTCCGAGGACTACACCAAGGTCGGCTTCGTCAAGTAATCACCGAAGTGCCGCACTCGTGCAGCGAACATATGGAAAGGAGCGGATCATGCGGATTCGTTCATTGACCACCCGCCTGGCCATACCTCTGGTCATCGTCAGTGTGCTCGCGGTCGGGTGTAGCTCGGAGGAACCGGCGGCGGACGGACAAGCCTCGCTCGGCACGACCAACGACATCAATCCGAAGGATGTCAGCGAGCTGCGCGACGGGGGCAACCTGCGGCTGGCCATCACTTCGCTGCCGGAGAACTGGAATTCGCTGCACACCGATGGCAACGACGGTGATACCGGTTCGATTCTGCGTCCGGTGATGCCGCGCGCGTTCAAGACCAATGCCGCGGCGGAACTCTCGGTCAACACCGATTTCTTCACCGATGTCGCTCTGACCAACACCGAGCCGCAGCAGGTGACGTACACGATCAACCCCAAGGCGGTCTGGTCGGACGGTTCGCCGATCACCTGGGAGGACTTCCAGTCCCAGGCCAACGCGCTCAGCGGCAAGGACAAGTCCTTCCTGATCGCCAACAGCAGTGGCTTCGATCGGATCGAGAAGGTCGAGCGCGGCGTCGACGACCGGCAGGCCGTCATCACCTTCAACAAGCACTACGCCGATTGGAAAGGCCAGTTCGCCGGTAACTCCTTCCTGCTCCCCAAGTCCGCCACAGCGACTCCGGAGGCGTTCAACAACAGCCAGGTCGACGCGCTCGGGCTGTCGGCCGGTCCGTTCGTCGTCCAGTCCGTCGACCGCGGGCAGGGTCGTGTGGTGCTCGGACGCAACCCGAAGTGGTGGGGCGATACCCCCAAGTTGGACACGATCACCTTCAGCGTGCTCGACAGCGCCGCCTTCGTTCCCGCGTTGCTGAACAACGAGATCGACGCGGTCGGCGTCGCCAGCCTCGACAACCTGAAGTCGGTGCGCAACGCGCCCGGCGTGGCGGTCCGTCGCGCACCCGGCAACAGCTGGGGCCACTTCACATTCAACGGCGCACCGGGTTCGCTGCTGTCCGACCAGGGCGTGCGCGTCGCGATTTCGAAGGCGATCGATCGGCAGGGCATCGCGACCGCCATCCAGAACGGCCTCGTGCAGGATCCGAAGCCGCTGAACAATCACGTCTACCTGAGCGGCCAGGACGGCTACCAGGACAACAGTCTCGGTTTCGACCCGACGGCGGCGGCCAACGAGCTCGACGCCCTCGGCTGGAAACTCAACGGCGATGTGCGTGAGAAGGACGGGCGCAAGCTCGAGATCCGCGATGTCATGTACAACGACCCGACCAACATCCAGATCGGCCAGATCATCCAGCAGAATCTCGCGCAGATCGGCGTCAAGCTGAGCATCGAGACCAAGCCGGGCGCCGGCCTGTTCTCGGATGTTCTCCAGCCGGGCAACTTCGATGTGGGGCAGTGGTTCTGGGCCGGTGACCCGTTCCCGCTCAGCAGCCTGACTCAGATCTACGGCTACTACCCGGACGACATCCAGGGCAACTATGGCCGGATCGGCTCGCCCGAGCTCAACGCCCTGATCGAACAGACCATCTCCGAACTCGATCCGGTCAAGGCCAAGGAACTGGCCAACCAGGTCGACCGGAAGGTCTTCGAAGAGGGCCATTCGCTGCCGCTGTTCCAGTCCGCGGGCAATGTCGGAGTGCGTGACAACCTCGCCAACTTCGGCGCGGCGGGCCTGGCCTCCCTCGACTACACCAAGATCGGCTTCGTGAAGTAACCGTGTCCGGCCCGGCGCGCGCACTCGTCTACCCCCTGCTGGTCACGTCCGGCACCGTCGCGGTTCTCGCCGCGCTGGTGCCGTTCGCCGATCTCGATCAGCTGAGTGCGCTCGCCGTGGTCGTGCTGGTGATTCTCGCGGTCACCACCTATCAGCTGGGGTTGGCGTTGGGGGTGCTGCCGACCGGGCTCGTCGCGACGGGCACGGTCGGGGGGCGGCGGGTGCGGCAGCAGCATCGGCTGGTCAGCAGGTCGTGGCTGGAGATCACCAGTGGGGATCGGATGGTGTGGCAGCCGGTGTTCTACGAGCCGAGCCTGTCCACGCTGACGCCGACCGAGCTGGAGTTGACCGGCCGCCGGATCCGCACCGGTGAGCTGCGCTTCTACCCGTCGGGCCGGGTCCGCAACACCGAGCCCGCGGGCAAGCTCGTCGACAATCCGAGCCGCGCGTCCGAGGTACCCGCCTACGGGATCGCCCGCCGCCTGGTCCTCGATGTCCAGCCCGCCGTCGCCGCCCCGATCGTCGGCCTGCTGTGGGTCTACGTCATGGCCGGTGGCATCCCCGCCTTCGCCGGCGCCACCCTCGCCGCCGCGGCCACATTCACCTGGTTCTCCGCCATCCGCGGCTCCGACCCCAGCTGATTCCTGCCCACCCCGCGCTGACCGGGCGGTTTCCTCAACGTGATTCAACTGGTCTGACCACTTGACCTCTTGACCTGTTGGGTGGAGGATCTAGGCATGGCGTGGACTCCTGTCGTGAAGCGGTCGGTATCCGGTGATGTGTTCGAGCAGATCGCCGCCGAAGTGCTGGGCGGGGAGCTGGCGGCGGGGAGCACGTTGCCCAGTGAGCGGCAGCTGGCCGAGGCGCTGGGGGTCTCGCGGCCCGCGGTGCGCGAGGCGTTGCAGCGATTGGCGGCGGCGGGGCTGGTGTCGGTGCGGCAGGGGGAAGCCACCACCGTGCTCGACTATCGACGCAGCGCGGGGCTGGAAGTACTGCCCCGGCTGCTGCTGCGGGGCGACACCATCGATCCCGCCGTGGCGCGCAGCATTCTCGAAGCGCGGCTGCACAACGGTCCGAAGATCGCCGAGCTCGCGGCCGGTCGGGTCCGGCGAGCCCGCGCGGGCGGCACCGACGCGCTCACCGCCGAGCTCGACCTGCTCCACGAATCCGTCAACGCCCTTGTCGCCGAGGCGGACCCGCTCACACAGCAGCGCATCGCCCTCGAATTCTGGGACCACGTCCTCGAGCTGGCCGATTCGATCGCGTTCCGGCTGATGTACTCCATGCTTCGCGCCGCCTACGAACCCGCGCTGGCGGCGCTCGCGCCGATCATGTCCGCCGAGGTGGGCAATGGTGACGCGTATCGAGACCTGGCCGCCGCGATCACCGCGGGCGCGCCGGAACGGGCCGCCGAATCCGCGCGAGCACTGCTCGGGCCGGCGACCACCGCTCTCATCCACGCCCTCGACGGGGCGTGATCCACCCGAGGAATCGCCATGAAGAATGACCGTCCGACAACGACGTCGCACGACACCACCGCGGCCGGGCAGGGCCGCGACCCCGCCCGATCCGGCGCGCCCCGCGCCCTCCGCCGCAGCGCCTCGCTGAGCGAGATGGCCCGCGAATTCGTCCGGCATCCCTCGCCCTGGATGATCGCCACGGTCTTCGTCGCCGCCTTGGTGGCGCGGATCGCGGTCGGGGACTGGCAGTTCACCGACGCCCTCGTCCCGCTGATCGTCATCGGCACCTTCCCGCTGACGGAGTGGATCATCCACGTGACGGTGCTGCACTGGCGGCCCCGCCACCTCGGCCCACTCACCATCGACAGCGAGCTGGCCCGCAAACACCGTGCGCACCACACCGATCCACGCGCCACCCCGCTGGTGTTCATCCCGCCCAAGTCGCTGACGCTCACCATCGTCGCGCTGGTCGCGATCGGCCTGCTGGCGTTCCCGCGCCTGGGCCTCGGCCTGACCTTCCTGCTGACGATCACCACGCTGGGCCTGCTCTACGAGTGGACGCACTACCTCATCCACACCGACTACAAGCCCAAGCACGCTCTCTACCGGGCGATCTGGCGCAACCACCGCCACCACCACTACAAGAACGAGCACTACTGGTTCACCGTCACCACCTCCGGCACCGCCGACCGCCTCCTCGGCACCGCCCCCGACCCGGCGACCGTGGCCACCTCCCCGACCGCCCGCCACCTGCACGCGGGCTGAAGCTCGAATTCGCGCTCCGGCAGAGCGTGTTCACCGCCCGCGAACGCCGCGGGTCCGGCCGCGCTCACGCCAGGAGTTTGGTGGCGATCGAGGCCGCGCGGTCGGCGGCGGCCGGGGAGTTCTCGCGCACGGCGGTGACGATGGCGCCGTCGATGAGCAGGGCCAGTTCGGGGGCGAGGACCTCCGGATCGGGATGGCCCGCGGCGGTGAGGAGTTCGGTGAGGTAGTCGATCACGCGGCGCTTGTGGCGGTCGGCCACTTGGTGGGCGGGGGCGGTGGGGTCGGCGACTTCGATCATCGTGTTGATGAAGGCACAGCCGCGGAAGTCGTTGCGGGCGAAGCGTTGCGCGAGGGCGGCGAAGACGGCCAGCGGGCGCGCCGCCGGGTCGTCGACGGCTTCGACGGAGGTGCGTAGCCAGTCCAGCCAGCGACGGTCGCGGTCTTCCAGCACGGCGACGACCAGGTCGTCCTTGCTCGCGAAGTGGCGGTAGAAGGAGGCGCGGCCGACGCCGGACTCCTGGAGCAGCCGGTCGATGCCGACGGCGCGAATGCCCTCGGCGTAGAACAGCTCCTCGGCGGTGGTGAGCAACCGCTGCTTGGCCTGTGTCGCCATGCGCCCACCGTACCAGAACGGAAACGATCGGTACCGAATTGCTTGACCGAGACGGAACCGATCGGTACCGTCTCCATTCGGTACCGATCAGTACCGTTGCCGAAAGCCTTGGAGCGCACCATGTCCCGACTGCCGCTACTGTCCGCCGACACCGCCGATGCCGAGCAGGGCGAACTGCTCACCGAAGTCCAGCGGCAACTGGGCCGGGTGCCGAATCTGTACGCCGCCATGGCCAACAGCCCGGCCACCCTACGGGGGTATCTGCGCTTGCGCGACGCCCTCACCGCGGGCAAGCTCGGCGCGCGGACCCGCGAGCAGCTCGCCCTGCTGATCGCCGCCGACAACGGCTGCGAATACTGCGTCTCGGCGCACACGATGCGCGCGTCGAAGATGGGCTTCACGCCCGAGGCGATCGCGGCGACGCGGGCCGCCCGCGCCGAGGACCCGCACGCCGAAGCCGTGCTGCGCTTCGCCCGCGAGGTACAGCGCACCGGCGGCCGGGTGGACGACGAGCGATTGGCCGAGGCCAGGAGCAGCGGCGTCAGCGATGCCGAACTGACCGAGGCCGTCGGCCATGTGGCATTGAACGTGCTGTCGAACTACTTCAACCATGTCGCCCGCCCCGAGCTGGACTTTCCACTCGCCCCCACCCCACCGAAGGCACCCGCGACGACAATGAGATGGCGCGCCGCCGACACCGTCAGCCTGGTCGCCGGCTACACCCTGACCGATGCCGACGGGCGGCAGACCGCGATGGTGCGCGATGTGCACGTCGCCATCGAGGGCGGCTTCGCGCAGATTTCCGTCAAGGGCGGCGAGCGGGTGCAGGTGGTGTCGGCGCCGGCGATCGCGCTGATCACCTACCGCCCCGAATCCTGATCCGCGCAGCACGAAATGCCCGGTCCACCGCCGTGTGGGCCGGGCTTTTCGCTGTCGAAATCCTTTCCGCCGGAGTCTTGACAGGTTAATACCCTAGGGGGGTATGGTACCGACCACGAGACGCTCTCCGCTCGAAAGGACGAAAGTCGTGACTACGCAATCGCAATCCACCCGGAAGTGGTGGGCGCTGGCGGTGATCGCCGCAGCGCAGTTCATGGTCATCATGGACACCTCGATCATCGGGATCGCGCTGCCGAAGATGCAGGCCGAGCTCGGCTTCACCCCCGGCAATCTGACCTGGGTGTTCAACGCCTACGTGATCGCCTTCGGCGGCCTGCTGCTGCTCGGCGGCCGGCTCTCCGACCTGCTCGGCGCGCGCCGGATCTTCGGGGCGGGCTGGCTGGTGCTGGCCGTAGGCTCGGTGATCGCCGGCGCCGCGGGCACCGTCGGCATCGAGCTGGCGGGCCGGGCGATCCAGGGCGCGGGCGCGGCGCTGATCGCGCCCTCGGCACTGACCCTGCTGATGATGCTGTTCGGCGGCTCGCCACAGGAACTCACCAAGGCGCTGGCCGTCTACGGCGCGGCGGCTCCCGCCGGTGGCACCGCGGGCGTGTTCCTGGGCGGTGTGATCACCGAATACGTCAGCTGGCCGTGGGTCTTCTACATCAATATCCCGATCGCGGCGCTGGCGCTGATCGCCGTTCCGCTGCTGATGCCCGCCGCCCCCGCGCGCAAGGGATCCATCGACATCGCCGGATCCATCACGGTGACAGCCGGTTTGGCGGCCGCGGTGTACGCGATCGTGCAGGCTCCCGAGGTCGGCTGGGCGTCCGCGGAAACCCTGGGCGTGCTGGCGCTGGCCGCCGCGCTGCTGGGCGGCTTCGTCGCCATTCAGTCCCGCCGCGGCGAACCGCTGATGCGGCTGAGCATCTTCCGCGCGCCGAATCTGGCCGCCGCCAACTTCGCCCAGTTCGCGCTGGCCGCGGCGTGGGTGCCGATGTGGTTCTTCCTGAACCTGTACCTGCAGCAGGTGCTCGGCTACAGCGCGTTCCCGTCGGGCGCCGCGCTGCTGCCGATGACCACGCTGATCATGCTCGGCATGGTGGTGCTGGCCCCGAAGGCCATGCAGCGCTTCGGCGCCAAGCCGATGATCGTCACCGGCCTGATCGTGCTGGGTCTCGGCCTGGGGATCATGTCGCTGGTGCGGCCGACCGGCAACTTCTGGGTCGACGTGCTGCCCGCCTCGCTGGTGGCCGCCGGCGGGATGTCGCTGGCCTTCATCCCCTCGCTCGGCACCGCCATCTCGGCGGCGCGACCGGAGGAGGGCGGTCTGGCCTCGGGCATCGTCAACGTCAGCTACCAGGTGGGTTCCGCACTCGGCCTGGCCGCCATGACGGCGGTCGCCGCCGCGTTCGGCGCGGGCGAACTGGGCGATGCCACGGCGCTGACCGACGGCTACTCGGCGGCCTTCCTCGGCGCGGGCCTGCTGGCCCTGGCCGGTGCGGGCATCACCGCCGCGGTCATGCGCAGCCCCGCCCCGGTCACGGCCGACGCGACCGTTTGACAAAGTACCCTAGGGGGGTATGGTAATGATTGAGATCACGGACGAGGAGACCACCATGAGCACCACCACCGTCACCGTCACCGGCATGA
Organism: Nocardia canadensis; assembly: GCF_032656385.1. Lineage (NCBI taxonomy): Bacteria > Bacillati > Actinomycetota > Actinomycetes > Mycobacteriales > Nocardiaceae > Nocardia > Nocardia canadensis. The sequence continues at coordinate 465,607 of NZ_JAVCWB010000001.1, read as the reverse complement.
CCTGCGGCTGCTGCACCAACAAGGTGCGCGACAAGGTCGGCGCACTGCCCGGCGTCACGGGCGTCGAGGTCGACCTGGCCACCGGCACGGTGGCGATCGACGGCACCGCACCCGAGCGCACCGCCCTCGCCGACGCCGTCACCGCGGCCGGCTTCCAGCTCGCCGACTGAACCCGAAACGGAGCATCCCGATGAACGCAACAGGCAAGTTCGCCGGTTTCACCCTCGGCCTCGCGGCGGTCTTCGGGATCGCTCTGGCCGCCGGCGCCCTGGTCGGTCCGGAACCCGCCGAACCGGCCGGGCACGGCGAACACTCGACCGCGGCGGCGCCGTCGGCCGACCTGCCCGGCGGCCTCCTCGCCTCCGATCAGGGCTACACGCTGGCCATCGACAAGCCGAACACCACGACCGCGGCGCAGGCGCCGGTGAGCTTCCGCATCCTCGACGCCACCGGCGCACCGGTCACGAAGTACGTGACCAGCCACGACAAGGATCTGCACCTGATCGTGGTGCGGCGCGACATGGCGGGCTTCCAGCACGTGCACCCGGTGCTGGACCCGGCGGGCACCTGGTCGGTGCCGCTGAACCTGAGCCGGGGCGGTGACTACCGGGTGTTCGCCGACTTCACCCCGGCGGGCGGGTCGAACCTGACCCTCGGCGCGGACCTGCGCGTGGCGGGCAACTACGACGTGCAGGCGCTCCCGGCGCCCGCGACCACCGCCCGGGTCGGCGAGTACACCGTCACCCTCGACGGCACGGTCACGCCGGGAACGGCCTCGAACGTGACGCTGTCGGTGAGCCGCGACGGCACCCCGGTCACCGACCTACAGCCCTACCTCGGCGCCTACGGCCACCTGGTCGCCCTGCGCGCCGCCGACCTCGCCTACCTGCACGTTCACCCCGAAGGTGCCCCCGGCGACGGAGTCACCCCCGCCGGTCCCGGCATCGACTTCGTGGTGAACGCGCCGAGCGCGGGCGACTACCGCCTGTTCCTCGACTTCCAGCACCAGGGCGTGGTGCGCACGGCCGAGTTCACGGTGCGCGTCGCCCAGCCGGCGGCCACCGGCGCGAGCGATCCGGCGCCGACGACCGCACCGGCCGAACCCGGCCACGGGCACTGACGTAGCCCGTCGGCAAACCCTCAGCAAGAATCGATACCAGGAACGAAACGGAGCACCCCATGACCACCGTGACGCAACCACCGGGCACCGGCCAGGTAGAACTGGTGATCGGTGGCATGACCTGCGCTTCCTGCGCGAACCGGATCGAGAAGAAGCTCAACAAGCTCGACGGGGTCACCGCGACGGTCAACTACGCGACCGAGAAGGCCAGGGTCGACGTCACCGGCGACATCTCCCCCGAGGAGCTGATCGCCACCGTCGAGCAGGCCGGCTACACCGCGGCGCTGCCCGCGCCGAAGCAGGCCGAGCCCACCGACGACGCGGCCGTCGAGCCCGACCCGACCGCCTCACTGCGAACCCGCCTGCTGGTCTCGCTGGTGCTCACCGTCCCGGTCATCGCGATGGCGATGATCCCCGCGTTGCAGTTCACCAACTGGCAGTGGCTCTCGCTGACGCTGGCCGCGCCGGTCGTCGTGTGGGGCGCGCTGCCCTTCCACCGGGCGGCCTGGACCAACCTCGAGCACGGCACCGCCACCATGGACACGCTGGTATCGATGGGCACGCTCGCCGCCTTCGGCTGGTCGCTGTACGCCCTGTTCTGGGGTACGGCGGGCACGCCGGGGATGAAGCACCCGTTCGAATTCACCATCGCGCGGATGGACGGCACCGGCAGCATCTACCTGGAGGCCGCGGCGGGGGTCACCACGTTCATCCTGGCCGGGCGCTACTTCGAGGCCCGTTCCAAGCGACGGGCGGGAGCCGCGCTGAAGGCGCTGCTGGAGCTGGGCGCCAAGGACGTCGCGGTCCTGCGCGACGGCGTGGAGACCCGGATTCCGGTGGAGCGGCTGGCCGTCGGTGACGAGTTCATCGTGCGGCCCGGCGAGAAGATCGCCACCGACGGTGTGGTGACCGAGGGCAGTTCGGCGGTCGACGCCTCCATGCTGACCGGCGAATCCGTGCCGGTCGAGGTCGGCGCGGGCGACGCGGTGACCGGCGCGACCGTCAATGTCGGCGGACGGCTCCTGGTGCGCGCCACCAGGATCGGCGCCGACACCCAGCTCGCCCAGATGGCCCAGCTCGTCGAGGACGCGCAGACCGGCAAGGCCCAGGCCCAGCGCCTGGCCGACAAGATCTCCGGCATCTTCGTCCCGATCGTCATCGCGCTGGCCGTGGCCACCCTCGGCTTCTGGCTCGGCACCGGCGGCGCGATCGCGGCGGCCTTCACCGCCGGCGTCGCGGTGCTGATCATCGCCTGCCCGTGCGCCCTCGGCCTGGCCACCCCGACCGCGCTGATGGTCGGCACCGGGCGCGGCGCCCAGCTCGGCATCCTGATCAAGGGGCCCGAGGTGCTGGAATCGACCCGCAAGGTCGACACCATCGTGCTGGACAAGACCGGCACCGTCACCACCGGCAAGATGACCCTGCTCGACGTGCTGCCCGCCGAGGGCGAGGAGCGCGGCCGGGTACTGGAACTGGCGGGCGCGCTGGAACATTCGTCGGAGCACCCGATCGCCCAGGCGATCGCCAAGGCCGCGCAGGACGAGTTCGGCACGCTGCTGCCGGTGGAGGGTTTCGCCAATGTCGAGGGCCTCGGCGTGCAGGGCGTGGTGAACGGTTCCGCGGTGATCGTCGGCCGGGCCCGGCTGCTGGCCGACTGGTCGCAGCCGCTGCCCGAGGCGCTGGAAACCGCGATGACGGAGGCGGAGTCGGCGGGCAAGACCGCCGTGGCGGTCGGCTGGGACGGAAAGGCACGCGGCGTGCTCGTCGTGGCCGACGCGGTGAAACCGACCTCGGCGCAGGCCATCGCGCAGTTCCGCGCGCTGGGGCTGACCCCGATCCTGCTGACCGGCGACAACGCCCGCGCGGCCCGCACCATCGGTGACGAGGTCGGCATCGACGAGGTGATCGCCGAGGTGCTGCCGCAGGACAAGGTCGACACGGTCAAGCGGCTGCAGGCCGAGGGCAAGGTCGTCGCGATGGTCGGTGACGGCGTCAACGACGCGGCCGCCCTGGCCCAGGCCGATCTGGGCCTGTCGATGGGCACCGGCACCGATGTCGCCATCGAGGCCAGCGACCTGACCCTGGTCCGGGGCGACCTGCGCGCCGCCGCCGACGCGATCCGCCTGTCGCGCCGCACCCTCGCCACCATCAAGGGCAACCTGTTCTGGGCCTTCGCCTACAACGTGGCGGCCATCCCGCTGGCCATGGCGGGCCTGCTCAACCCGATGCTGGCCGGCGCCGCCATGGCGTTCAGCTCGGTGTTCGTGGTGAGCAACAGCCTGCGGTTGCGGCGATTCAAGTCGACGGCGCACTAGTCGACGACGAGCGCGGGGGCGTCATCCGGGATTCCGGGTGGCGCCCCTTCTCGCGCGCGAATCGCCCGCATCGGGTCAGAAGGTGGTCTGGCTGTCGGCGGAGATGGTGAAGCCGTGGCCCGCCGCGTCGCAGCGGACGCCCTGCCGGCTGGAGGTGCAGGCGACGCCGCGCACGACGAGGGTGTCGCCGTAGTGCAGGGTGGCGCCGCCGCCCTTGTTGGTGCCGTCCACCGGGGAGCCGACGAAGATGCCCTGGCTGGTGCACAGGAACTCCGTCTTGCCGCCGACTGTGTGCACGGCGACCTTGCGGTCGGGGGCGTCGTCGCAGTTGGGCAGTTGCGGCGGAATGACATTCGCCTTCGCCAGCTGGCAGCCGACGCCGAACGGGGCGTCGGCGAGGATGCCGCACATGATGTTGCCGGTCGGTGATTGGAAGTAGAAGTTGTCGCGCTGCTGGTAGTCGCGGGCGTCGACGGTGGCGTCGTCGCGCGAGGGCAATCCGGTGGGCGCCGCCGTCGGGACGGCGGTGGCCGGGCTGGGCACGATGACCGGTGGAGTACCCGGGGCGCCGGTGCCGCTCGGCTGGGCGACGGCAGACTGGGTGACGGTGGTCTGCGCGGTCGAACCCTGATCGCCGGCGCACGCGGCCAGTCCCCCCGCCGACGCCACCAGCGCTGCCACCACGATCGCTGATCTCATGATCTCTCCCCTCGATGTCCTCCCGACCCATCGAAGGAAGAATCGACGGCAGAAACGGATTCGTTTCCTCCGCTCAGGAACCGTGACCCACCCGAGGTGAGCCCGTGACCACAGCTCAGCGCGTCTGGTACGCCGCGTACGGCTCCAACATGCTTGCCGCGCGGTTCGCCTACTACCGTGACGGCGGCACCCCGCCGGGCACAGCGCACCCCTACCCCGGCTTCCGCGACCGCACCCCACCGGCGGCGACGATGCCGCTGACCCTGCCGGGGAGCCTGTATTTCGCCTGGCAGAGCCCGGTCTGGACCGGCGGCGTCGCCTTCTACGCCGACCGCCCGGCCACCGGCTGGCCGATCGGCGTCGCGGCGCGCGGGTACCTGCTCACCGTCGGCCAGTTCGGCGATCTGCTCGCCCAGGAGATGTACCGGACACCGAGCGCCGACTTCGACCTCGCGTCGGTGCTCGCGGCGGGCTCGGTCCGGCTGGGGCGCGGCCGGTACGAGACCGTGGTGCACGCCGGGACCCTCGACGGCGCGCCGATCCTCACCTTCACCGCGCCGTGGCGGCCGGAAACGGTTGACCTGCAACGACCATCGGCTCGCTATGTGGCCATGATCGCCGCCGGACTGCGCGCCTCGCACGGCTGGGACACCGACCGCGTCGTCGGCTATCTGGCGGCGCTGCCCGGCATCGCCGCGCGGTGGCACGAGCCCGAGCTGCGCGCGGCGGTCACCGGCGGATCCGGCCTCGAGCTGCCGGAATGACCGAGGGCGTTTCGCCGGACGGTCTGCGGGTGGACAATCGAACCAGGGAGCATGACCGTCCGGGAGCGGGTGCATGGACTGGTTCACGGCGCCGGAGTACTGGCAGGGCAGGCTGATCTTCCAGCGTGGCCTGGCGGTCGTCTACGCGCTCGCGTTCCTCGGCGCCGCGCTGCAATTCCGGGCGCTGCTCGGTGAACGCGGGATGCTGCCGGTGCCGCGTTTCCTGGCGCGGACCCCGTTCCGGCGGGCACCGAGTCTGTTCCAGCTGCACTATTCCGATCGCGCCTACGCCGCGGTGGCCTGGTCGGGGGTGGCGGTGGCGGTCGCGGTCGCCGTGGGGGCCGCCGATCTGGTGCCGCTGTGGGGGTCGATGGCGCTGTGGTTCGTGCTGTGGGTGCTGTATCTGTCGATCGTCAATGTCGGGCAGGCCTGGTACGCCTTCGGCTGGGAAGCACTGCTGCTCGAGGCCGGTTTTCTGGCGATCTTCCTGGGCAACGACACCGTCGCGCCGCCGCTGCTCGTCCTGTTCGCCGCGCGCTGGCTGCTGTTCCGGGTGGAGTTCGGCGCCGGGCTGATCAAGATGCGCGGGGACCGGTGCTGGCGCGACCTGACCTGCCTGTACTACCACCACGAGACCCAGCCGATGCCCGGTCCGCTGAGCTGGTTCTTCCACCAGCTGCCGCGACCACTGCACCGGGTGGAGGTCGCGGCCAATCACTTCGCGCAGCTGGTGGTGCCGTTCGGGTTGTTCGCGCCGCAACCGGTGGCGAGCGTGGCGGCGGGCATCGTCATCGTCACCCAGCTGTGGCTGGTGCTGTCCGGCAATTTCGCCTGGCTGAACTGGGTGACGCTGCTGCTGGCCACGACGGTGGTCGACGGGCGGGTCTATGCGATGCTGCCCGACGCGCCCGAGGCGCAGCCGCCACCTGCCTGGTTCACCGGCGCGGTGTTCGGCTATGTCGGGCTGGTCGCCGTGCTGAGCTATCAGCCGGTCGTCAATCTGCTGTCCTCGCGTCAGGCCATGAACGCCTCGTTCGACCCGTTGCACCTGGTCAACACCTACGGCGCCTTCGGCAGCATCACGCGGGTCCGGCACGAGATCGTGCTCGAGGGCACCGATGCCACCGAGCTCACCCCGGACACGCGGTGGCGCGAGTACGAGTTCAAGGGCAAACCGGGCGATCCGCGCCGCCTGCCCCGCCAGTGGGCGCCGTACCACCTGCGCCTGGACTGGCTGATGTGGTTCGCCGCGCTGTCGCCCGCCTACGCCAGGGCGTGGGCGCTGCCGCTGGCCCTGCGCCTGCTCCGCAACGACCCCGACACCCTGCGCCTGCTGCGGCACTGCCCCTTCCCGGACGCCCCACCGCACTACCTGCGCGCCCGGCTCTACGAGTACCACTTCAGCTCGCCCGAAGAACTGTTCCGGCAGCGGATCTGGTGGCGGCGCAGGCTGATCGGCGACTACCTGCCGCCGGTGACCTACGAGCGGATCACGCGGCGCTGAGAACGCGGAAAGCCCGGTGCGACAGAGTGTCGACCGGGCTTTTCGTGGAGCGGATGACGAGATTCGAACTCGCGACCCTCACCTTGGCAAGGTGATGCGCTACCAGCTGCGCTACATCCGCACGCCGTGCGAGGCCCGTTCCGGGATCGCCGGGGGCTTCGTCGTGCGAGAAGGAACTCTAGCGCGTCGGCCGCGAAAAACGAAATCCGTGCGCACGGCCGACGGGCGGGAGCGGTGAGGTCAGCGTGGGGCGCGGCGGATGCCGATCAGCAGCAGGACCGACGCGGCCCAGGCAAGCACCCAGGGCGCCGGTTCGAAGATCAGCGCGCAGCCGGCGGTCCAGACCGGCAACGACCAGGCCAGATAGGTCGGCGGCGCGATCGCGCACGTATGCTTCCACGGGTTTCGCCCGCCCGCACCCGATCCCTCGGGGTAGGCCGCCAGGCCACACCGGTGTCCTCGACCCGGGCCGAGGCACCGACGACAGGCACCGCCGCACGGCGGCGCACCCGCCGTTAAGCGCTCGCCAAGGTTCCGGAATCCCTTGCCGGGAAAGCTCTTTCCCAGTCCGGTGGTCGCCACCGGCACTAGGGAGGAACGGGATGAAGACTCTGGGACCGGTCGCGGCGGGCATCGCCGCGATTACCGTGACGATCATGGGCGCGGGCCCGGCGCACGCGGACTTCACCGACGCGGTGGAGTTCACCGACAGCGGCGAGAACGTCGAGGAGGGCGAGTTCGGCGAGTACGCGATCGACCGGAACAACCCGGGCTCGTGCCTGGTGGTGCAGAACCACACCGGCGGGCGGGTGACGGTACGGCTGAATTACCCGACCAGCCAGGGCAAATGGATCTTCGCCCACGACGACGTGGGCGTGCTGACCCGTAACAACAGGGTGGTGACCTCGCCGTCCGGACGCTGGAGCGTGCGGACCAACCCGCCGATCGTGTTCCACTGGGTCTACGACGGCGACCTGAACGACCGTAAAGGCTGCAACGGATCCTGGGTGCTGACCATGAACTGATCCGGGACTCGGCACGGCCGCGCGAAGGCGCGGCGATGATCGGCGACCCACCCGCGCGGCAGGCTGCCCGCGCCGACTCGCTGCCGGATACCGCGCTGAGGGCGCGGCGCCGGGAGCGAGTCGGTCGGGATCAGGCTTCCGGCTGCTCCCGCTGGGCGGCCTTGCGGGCGAGGCGCTCCGCGGCCTCGGCGTCGTCGAGTGCGGTGGCCTCTTCCAGGGTCGGGGCGCTGCCGCCGAGGCGACGCGGGACCCAGTAGGCGCCGGGCTCGTGCTCGTAGGATTCCTGCAATTCGGCCAGCAGCCCCTGCATCGTGCTCCGGAGCTGGGCGGTCAGCTCGGTGGCCGGTTCGTACGGCTTGATCGGGGCGCCGACCGCGATCGAGATGGGGGTGTTGGTGCGGCCGAGGCGCTTGGGGAAGCCCTTGGTCCAGACGCGTTGGGCGCCCCAGATGACGATCGGGATGATCGGGACGTCGGCCTCGAGTGCCATCCGGGCCGCGCCGGACTTGAATTCCTTGATCTCGAAGCTGCGGCTGATGGTGGCCTCGGGGTAGACGCCGACCAGCTCGCCTGCTCGCAGGTACTTCACCGCCGACTTGTAGGAGTCGGCGCCCGCGGTGCGGTCCACGGGGATGTGTTTGAGGGCGCGCATGATCGGGCCGGAGATGCTGTTGTCGAACACCTCCTGTTTGGCCATGAACCTGATGTAGCGACCAGGTGTGCGCGCGGGCAGTCCCGCGTAGGTGAAGTCCATGTAGCCGGTGTGGTTGATCGCCACCACGGCACCACCGGACGCGGGGATGTTCTCCGCGCCTTTCACGGTGAACTTCAGACCTTCGAGGAAGAAGACGGTTCGGGCCAGGCCGATGATCGACCGGTAGACGGGTTCCACAATTCAGCTAGCGTAGTCGCAGATCGTGCCACGGCCCAGGAATGAGGAACGTCGTAGTGGAACGCGCGCAGCCGACCCCGCCTGCTCTGCCCCGTCCCCGCCCGCACCGCGCCGTCGCGCTGGCCGCGGGACTCACCGTCACCGCGGCGCTGATCGCCGGGTGCGATTCGGTCTCCGGCATCCCCGGTGACGATCCGGCACCGGCGGGCACCACGACCGCGACGGCACCTCCGACCACGTCCACCGCCACCCAGGCGATCGCCCCCGGCGAACCGGCGCCGACGAAGGCCACCACCCCGCTGCCCGCCGACGCGCCGCAGGTCGGCGCGGTGCCCGGCGACGCCGACGCGGTGACCGCGGTCCGCCGCTGGGCCGCCGACCTGCAGACGAGCACGGTCGCCGAACTGCAGGCCAAGTGCTGGACCATCCCGCCGCGCACGGTCGCCGACATGTACGCCGACCCGCAGTCGGTCCTCGCCGCGCTCGGCCAGCCCGGCACCGCGACCGCCGACACCGTCACCTGGCGAAACCGCACCACCACCGTCACCGTGGAGCGCGATGCCGTCGCCACCGGTTACGCCTGTGGCCGGGTGTTCGCGGCAGGCGTCGAGCCCGGTTACGACGAAGCCGATGCCCGCCACACCGTCCGCCGCTACCTCGCGCGCGCCACCGGCAAACCGCTCGATCCGGCCGACATCGAAGACACCCATCCGCTGACCTGCAAGGCGAGCCTCACCACCTGGGATCCCCAGGGCGCCGGCAACCCCACAGCACCCCCACTGGCCGGCGACTCGGGCAAAGTAGGCAATGTCACCTCCTACACCGGTGACGAGCTACGATCCGACCAGGTTCGCGGCGACTACCTGGCAGTTCATGTCCCGGTGACCACCTCGCCGGGGGGCACGCGGGTGCGGACTTTCACCGTGGTACCGACCGCCGAGGGCTACTGCATCGGTGACGTCACGGTTTAGCCACTACCCTGGTTGGCTGGTCCGCCGGAGCAGCCAGGGTCCGGAGGCGGCAGCTTGCGTGACCACGCAGGGCCCCCGATCCGGCGAATCAGATACTGGTAGGAGGAAACAGCTCGTGCAGATCACCAGCGTCGGACACGCAGGCTTCCACATCCGAACCACGGCCGGGACGATCCTGTGCGACCCCTGGGTCAATCCCGCGTATTTCGCCTCGTGGTTCCCGTTCCCGGACAACTCCCAGCTCGATTGGGAGTCGCTCGGCGATGTCGACTACCTGTATGTCTCGCACCTGCATCGCGACCACTTCGACGCCGCGCATCTGCGCAAGTACGTCAACAAGGACGCCACGATCCTGCTGCCGGACTACCCGGTGCCGGATCTGCGCCGCGAGCTCGAGGCGCTGGGCTTCACCAAGTTCTTCGAGACCGAGGACTCGGTCAAGCACACCGTCACCGGCCCCAAGGGCTCGCTCGACATCATGATCGTGGCGCTGCGGGCGCCCGCCGACGGCCCGATCGGCGACTCCGGCATTCTCATCTCCGACGGTGAGACCACCTGCTTCAACATGAACGACGCGCGCCCGGTGGACATGGACGTCATCCACGAGGCGTTCGGCGACATCGACATCCACCTGCTCCAGTACTCCGGCGCCATCTGGTACCCGGCCGTCTACGACATCCCGGCCCGCACCAAGGCCAACTTCGGCAAGCAGAAGCGGCAGCGCGGCATGGACCGCGCCCGCTCCTACATCGAGCAGGTCGGCGCGACCTGGGTGGTGCCCTCGGCGGGCCCGCCGGTGTTCCTCGACGACGAACTGCGCTATCTCAACGACGACCGCGGCGAGGAAGGCAACATCTTCCCCGACCAGATCGTGTTCCTCGAGCAGATGGAGATCCACGGCAACGCCGGTGGCATCCTGATGATCCCGGGCTCGGTCGCCGACGTGCGCGGCAAGGAGCTCGACCTCGCGCACCCCTTCGATCCGGACCGGATCTACGGCGACAAGGCCGCCTACATCGCGGAGATGGCCGAGCGGTTCGCACCCGTGCTGGCCGCCGAGAAGGCATCCTGGGAGACCGGCGAGGGCTCGCTGCTCGAGCCGCTGCGCGAGCTGTTCGAGCCGATCATGAAGCAGTCGGCGCTGATCAGCGACGGCATCGGGTACCCGGTCGGCCTGGTCATCGGCGACGAGACCGTGGTGCTGGACTTCCCGCACCGCACCGTCCGCGCGCCGATCGAGGGCGAGGGCCGCTACCGCTACGGCTTCCGGATCGCTCCCGAGCTGGTCCGCACCGTGCTGCGCGACAACGAGCCGGACTGGGTCAACACGATCTTCCTGTCCACCCGCTTCCAGGCGTGGCGCATCGGCGGCTACAACGAGTTCCTCTACACCTTCTTCAAGTGCCTCACCGACGAGCGCATCGCCTACGCCGACGGCTGGTTCGCCGAGGCCCACGACGACTCCGCCGTCACCGAACTCGACGGCTGGGAAGTCCAGCGCCGCTGCCCCCACCTCAAGGCCGACCTCTCCAAATTCGGTGTGGTGGAAGGCAACAACCTGACCTGCAACCTGCACGGCTGGCAGTGGGACCTGGAATCGGGCCGCTGCAAGACCTCCAAGGGCCACGAGCTGCGCTCGCGCAAGCTCTGACTCCGGATTCCGAACGGGCGGGACGGCTTTCGTCCCGCCCGTTTCGTCTGTCCACCCGCCTGTCCACTGTTTGCATAACTTGCAAACTGCCAATCTTCGGACAATTCCGGGTCGATTCGGCCGACGGAACTCCCGCCACTGACCTAGCGTCACCATCGACGGTCAACCGCTCCGATTCGGAAGGAAATCCCTTGGCGGACATGGATATCGCACTCAAGGAAATGATGCTGCTCGACGGGGCGCTCGGCGCCTGCATCGTCGACTACACCAGCGGCATGACCCTCGGCGCGCTCGGCGGATCCAAGACCCTGGATCTACAGGTCGCCGCCGCGGGCAACACCGAGGTGCTGCGCGCCAAGGTCCGCACCATGGAGCAGCTCGGCATCGACGACGGAATCGAGGACGTGCTCATCACCCTCAGCGGGCAGTACCACCTGATCCGGCCCTCCAAGGCGCGCCGGGCCAAGGGCCTGTTCCTCTACCTCGCCATGGACCGCGCCCGCGGCAATCTCGCGCTCGCTCGCCGTCGCCTCGCCGACATCGACGCCGAGCTCGAGATCTAGCCGTTCGTGCCGGGGACACAGCGGCCGCTGTATCAGATGAAGGCCGACTTCTTCAAAACCCTCGGGCATCCCGTGCGGATTCGCGTGCTCGAACTGTTGAGCGCGCGGCCGCATGTGGTCGCGGAGATCCTGCCCGAGGTCGGCGTCGAGGCGGCGACCCTGTCCCAGCAGCTGTCGGTGCTGCGGCGGGCCGGATTGGTGACCTCGCGCCGGGACGGGCAGTCGGTCACCTACGCACTCACCTCACCGGAGGTCGCCGAGCTGCTCGCGGTCGCGCGCGGCATTCTGACCGGCGTGGTCGCGGTGCAGGTCGAAGCGCTCGGGCCCGCGGTCCACTGATCGCGGTTTCCTGACCGGGTCGGATCGCGCCCGGTCAGGGCTCGTCCCGGCCCGCCACGTGGGCGGCGTACTCCAGGATGCGCAAGGTGTGCACGGCGTCGCGGGGGTCGACCGGGACCGGGGCATCGTCGAGGAGGGCTGCGGCCATGCCGGCGTAGAAGGCGGGGTAGTCACCGGGCACGGTGGGAACGGCCCGCAGGTCGTCGCCCGCGCCGAAGGTACCCCAGCGGTCCGGCGGCACTGTGCCCCAACCCGGTTCGCCGTCACCGGGTCGGCGGCCCGCGCGCAGGTCGTCCTCCTGCGGATCCAGACCGTGGACGGTGTAGCCGCTGGTGGAGCCGAGCACGCGCAGCCGGGGGCCCAATTGTGGTGCGACGGCGCTCATCCACAGCTGGGAGCGGGTGCCGCAGGCGTGGGTGAGGGCGATGAAGGCGTCGTCGTCGGCCTGGACGCCGGGGCGGCGGCGGTCGAGTTCGGCATAGACCTCGGTGACCGGGCCGAACAGGGTCAGGGCCTGGTCGACCAGGTGACTGCCGAGATCGAACAGGATGCCCGCGCCGTCGGCCGCGGTGCCCAGCTCACGCCAGCCGCCCTTGGTGACCGGACGCCAGCGTTCGAACCGGGACTCGAATCGCCGCACCTCGCCGAACTCCCCCGCGTCCAGCAGCGCGCGCACCGTCAGGAAGTCGTTGTCCCAGCGGCGATTCTGGAACACGCTCAGCGCGAGTCCGGCGTCCTCGGCAGCGGTCACCACCGCGTCGGCGTCGCTGGAGGTCACCGCGAACGGCTTGTCGACCACCACGGGCAGACCCGCGACCAGGGCCCGCAACGCCAAGGGCGCGTGACTGCTGTTGGGCGTGGCGATCACCGCCAGGTCGATTCCCGCCGGCTCGGTGAACAGCTCGTCGGCGTTCGGCACCACTCGCACACCGGGATGCTCGGCCCGCGCCTTCGCCGCCCGCTCCTCGGACGAGGTCACCACCGCCGCCACCCGCAACCGTGGATCGGCGGCGATCAGCGGCGCGTGGAACACCGACCCGGCCAGGCCGTACCCGACTACCGCTACCCCGAGCTGGTCCATCACTGTCCCTTTCGTGGTGGGTCCCCGGGGTCGAGTATGCCCCGGGGCCGACGCGGGACGGGGATCTCAGCGGTTCGCCAGTTTCTCCGCGGCCGAGCGCAGGATCTCACCGGCGATCGCGCAGTAGTCCTCGCGCATGCCCTCGGCGCCGTGCACCGACACCTCGACCGTCTCCGTCTCGGACTGGGGTATGAGGTAGGCCCTGGTGCACATGGCCTTCGTGCTGGTGGGCTGGTCGACGTAGAGCCGGAACCCGTCGACGGAGATCGTCACCAGCTCGGTGCCGGAGGTGTACCTGCTCTTGCTGACGAGCTTCACGCTGAGCTGCACGCTGCCGTTCCACTGACAGGTGTGCGCGTCCGCGATCGTCGGCGCAGGCGGCAGTCTGCCGATCTTGGCGGCCACGAGGTCACGATCGAGCAGGGTGCACGGCTCGACCAGCGCCAGGGACGACTCCTGATGCTCCACACGCGGCGCGGACGACAGCGACCGGGCGATATTCGCCGCGATGTAGTCGATGCCGTCGCACCCCTTGACCCCGCTCGGCGGTGAGAGGGTGATGACGATGCCCGCCGGACCCTCCGCACCCGGACTGGCGATGGCCCTGGTGCAGGCGGCCGCACTGCCGTCGATGATCGGCACACCGTCGACGACGTGCTGATTCGGCGTCAGGTACATGTCCTCGGTGCCCAGCTCCAGACTCAGCGAGGTCCGGTTGGAGGTCGCGAAGCACCCCCAGGACGGCGACTGGTCCAGCTTCCAGGTGTCGGCGGCGAGCGGGGCGGGCGCGACCGGGACCGCGTCGCCGATGGCCTCGCCGAGCCAGGCGCACGCATCGGTCTGCCGCAGCTGGGCGAGGGTCAACCCGGTCACCGGCGGCGGTTCGCTCGCCGGTCGGGTGGCCCAATAGGTGAGACCGACGACGACGAGCAGCAGCGCCGCCAGCCCGCCGGCCAGCGCGCGCCGGATCTCCGGCGTGGCCGCGCGCCAGCGGTGCAGGCCGGATCGCGCCACCCGCCTGCCGGTGTCGAGCGCGCGCTGCCCGAACCCGGCGAGGACTTCGGGCAACGGCCGCGCCGGTGGGGCCACCGGCGCGACGACCGGCGGCAACGCGGCGAGCAGGGCGGACACCTGGTCCTGTTGGCGGCCGATGTCGTCGAGCACCGGCGCAGGCCACGGCGCGGGTGCCGAGGGCGGACCACCGAGGTACTCCAGCATCTGGCCCGGCGTCGGCCGGGCCGCCGGATCCTTGCGCAGGCACGCGGCGATCAGTTCGTACAGCGGTTCGGGCACCCCGCTCAGGTCGGGCTCGCGCTGCGCGATGTTGAACAGGATGTAGGGCACCGACGGCGCGGTGAACGGCGCGCGGCCGGAGGCCGCGAAGGCGAGCACCGAGCCGAGGGCGAACATGTCGGCGGCCGGGGTGATCGTCAACCCGAGAGCCTGCTCGGGCGCGAGGTAGTCCGGGGTGCCGAGAGCGGTCACGCTGCCGGTCGTCGGCGGTCCGGCGACCGGCGTGATGCCGATCTCGCCGAGCCGACCGCTGTCGCGTGCGAGCAACACCGAGTCGGCCCGGAGCCGCTGATGCACGAGGCCTGCGGCGTGCACGGTCCGCAATGCCGAGGCCAGGGCCGCGGCGAGCGCGCGGACGGCGGGCACCGGCAGCGGGCCGTGTTCGGCGACCGCGCGGTCGAGTCGCACCCCCGGCACGAACACCGAAGCGAGCCACGGCTTGTCGGCATCGGCGTCGACATCGATCACCGTCGTGTTGGCGGCACCCGAGACCCGCATCGCGGCGACCGCGCTGTGCCGCAGCCTGATCCGGAACTCGGGCTCGTCGAGCAGTTCGGCCTCGGCCTGCCGCACGACGACGAGGGAATCGTCGGGACCGGCCGCGAGCAGCGAGCGGAAACCCACTTCCGCATCGAGCGCGCCGATGACGCGGTAGCGGCCGATGGTGTCCGGTTCGCCGGGACCGCGGGGGTGAATCGTCATGAGGTGGGCAACTTCGTGAGTACGGGTGCGAACAGGGTGGCCGCGGCGTCGCACGGGCTCAACGCTTGCGGCTTGTACGCGGAGTACATGATGCGCACCTGCTCCGCCTGATCGTCCCGGCTCGGCCTGGTCATGAAGGCCAGCTCGCAGAAATTGACGTTCTCCGTGCGAACGTTCACCGTGCGCCCCTCGATCGTCCTGGTGGGCCGGACCTTGCCACCGACCACGTGATCCGGTCGCAGGCGATCGTCGAGGTCGAGCGCGACATACCCTTCCCGCCCATCGGCCACGCAGCCGTGCACGGTACGGCTGCGGGCCGGATCACCGGTCACCGAGCTGAGGGCGGGAGAATCCAGCAGCGCGCAGGGATCCAGCCGCAGCACCGAGTCCGCGGGCAGCGCGCGCAGCGGTGGGTTGACCGCCAGCCGGCGCACCACCGCGCCGAGTCCGCGCTCGACCGCCGGACAGGTGTCGCCGCCCTCGAAGGTCTGCGCGCTCAATGTCAGCGCCATCGGCAACCCGCTCTGCGCCACGACCGAGCGGTCGCAATTGCGGGCTTCCTTGTTCCGGCCCAGCACCGGCATCCAGTTGATGGTGCTGCCCATCGCGGTCCTGCCGCCCTTGACCTGTTCGACCGGGGTGCCGTTCTCGAGCGTGAATTGCACCTTGCGCCCGGACTGATCTCGATAGGAGATGCTGCACGAGTGCACCCCGTTCGGCGCGACTTCACCTGTCGCCGTGCCGAGTTCACCGAGCACCGACGGCATCACCAGCGCGCAGAGATCGAGCCCGCGGCTCTCGTCGACGGTCAGCGCGAGCGGCGGGTCGTCCATCGCCACCGCGTTGCCCTCCACACCGATGCCCCAGAGGGCGGTAGCGCTCAGTACCAGCGCCGAGACCACCCCGGCGGCCACGACGATGCGCGACCATGCTCGCTTCGGCCGCTCGGCGGGCTCCGGCGCGACCCTCGCCGTGCCGTCGGCCCAGCTCGCCGCCTCGGCCTGGTATTCCGCGATCCGTCGGCGAATCCGGACCGGCCAGACGGGCTCGGCCTCGATCCGGCTCGCCGCGTCGAGCACCTGCTCCGGCGTGGGGCGCTGCGCCGGGTCCTTCGCCAGGCACGCGTCGACCAGCGCGCGGATCGGCTGCGGGATGCTGGTGGTGTCCGGCGAGCCGTAGAGCACGTTGTAGAGCACCTGCGGCGTCGACGCGGCGTCGAACGGGCCGACGCCGGTGGCCGCCATCGCCAGCACGGCACCGAGCGCGAACACGTCCGACGCCGCGGTGAGCGTGCGACACTCGGCTTGCTCCGGCGACATGTAGGCGGGCGAGCCGAGCACCGCGCCGGTCGCGGTGAGCGTGACGTCGTCCTCCAGCGCCCTGGCGATGCCGAAGTCGATCACCCGTGGGCCGTCGTTGGTCAGCAGGATGTTGCTCGGCTTGAGGTCACGGTGCACCAGGCCGGTGCGGTGGATCTCGAGCAGCGCCATCGCCAGGCCCGTCGCCAGCAATTTCAGCCCGCTCACCGTCAGGCGGCCGTACTCGCCGACCATCTCCTGCAGGGACGGACCCGCAATGTATTCCGATGCCAACCAGGGTGTTTCGGACTCGGCGTCGTGGTCGACGACGCCGGCCGTGTAGGCGCCGGTGACCTGCTGGGAGGCGAGCACCTCCCGGCGGAATCTGGCCCGGAACTCGGGGCTGCCGGTGAACTGCCGGTGGATCCGCTTCACGGCGACCAGTCGGCCGTCGGGACTCTGCCCCAGCAGCACCTGGCCCATCCCGCCGTTGCCGATCACCGCCAGCAGACGGTTGCGGCCCAGTTGGCCCGGATCGTGTGGACCCAGCGGTTTCATCGCCTCGCCTCCCGTCTCACCGGGATCCGCTCAGCAACGCGTACTGCGCGACCGCGAGTTGCCGGACATCGGTTTCCTGATTGCTGTACACGCGCACCACGAATTCGTCGCGCCGCACCAGACACGCGAAGCGGCGGGCGGCGCTCACCTCGGTATTCGGCCGCGACGCGCGATAGCACGAGACACCATCGGGCCCGGGGACCTCCGACATGGCCGTGAAATCCGCCGACAGCAGCAGTCTCTCCTCGGCCTCGGCGTAGGTCCGCGCGGTCTGCTCGTCGCTCGCGCGATGCAGGAACTTGTTGTACGACACCGCGACCGCGTCGATCTTGCTCTGCTCGAACTCCCGCAGCCGAGCCGACGGCTTGTCCAGCAGCAGCGCATAGGTCCGCGGGCCGTAGACGAGGAAATCCCACCGATCCGGCCAGTATTCGCCGGTCTTCACGACCCGGGTGAGCAGATGCTCGCTGTCGAGTTTCAACGCCGCCAGGTCGGCGGCCGGTGTCGGGACGAAGGTGTCGAGCTCGGCCAGCTGGGCCCGATAGGTGCGGGTGAGCAGATCGGTCAGCACTTCCGGACGCGGGTCGACGACCTTCGCGTAGAGCCGGATCACCAGGTTCTTCCACACCAGCCAGCTACCGACCGTGGGCACACCCGGGCGCCAATGACTCAGCGCGGCCGGGTAATCGGGCAGCGGCAACGGCGCGTTCTCGGTGTTGGCGCCGAAGTCCGCCGCCGCCATCGCCTGCGCCGCGGCACCGGCCTGCTCGGCATCGGGCAACGACAGGATCGTGATCGAGAGCAGCTTGTGCTGCTGTTCGTTGTCGGATCGGCCGTTGCTGCCGATCGCCCCGAAACCGGCCTGGACATCGAAGGGTTGCAGGGCCGTTTGCTGCACGCCCGAGAGCAGCTCGTCGACGCCGCGCACCCCGACGACCACACCGCCGCCGTCACCCTCGACCAGGTCCGGGTCGACCCGGTCGGCGAACAGCAGCCGCTCCCCGATGCGCACCGATTCCACCAGCGATCCACGCACGCGACTCGGCGCGTCGTCGAAGTCGCCCGGAATCGGATCCAGCGCGTAGCCACCGTGATCCAGTGCCGCCGACTCGTCACCACAGGCCGCGATGAGCAGCGTGAGCGACAGCAACGCCACGACACAACGCGACCGGTACCGCACGAATGTTCCCCTCCGACCGGCGAACTGCCCGCCGACCCCTCCCGAACTCTGCCGTGAAACTATCACCCGGGTATCCGCGCCGCTACTGCGCGGGCAACCGGCTGACCGCCTGCTTCACCAGCGGATCGGCGATCTCACACAGCTGCGCCGTCCGCTGCCGTTGGTCAGCGACCACCACCTCGACGATCTCGACGAAGGTCTGGCCCACCTTGCGGTAGCGGTAGCTGCGGCGGCATTCGGACGCGACAGCGGAGAATTCGTCGGATTTATCGACCTGCACACCGTCGCCGATGTCGATGGTCTCCTGCACCGCCGACGTCTGCCGCTGGCGTTGCTGGGACAGGGCGATCCGCACGGTGGTCGCGCCCGGCCATTCGCAGCTGTGCGCGGATTTCGCGACGCCGCTGCCCAGGCTCGCGAACGCCGAACTGTCCACCAGCGCACAGGGATCGACCGAGGTCAACGATCGCTGGGCGGTGGGGTCGGTGGGTCGTTCGCCCAGTGTGGCCGTCAGCCGGTCGACGACATGGTCGGCGAGACCGCAGTCGTCGCGGGTGAAGGCGTCGACCGTGATGCCCCAGCGCTGCCCCTCGGCTCCGCCCTCGATCGCAAACGCGCAGTCCTCGCCCTTGCGGGCCAGCGCGTACCCGTTGACCACCCGCGCGTCGGGCGCGAATCCGGCTGTCGCGGCGCCGATTTCCACCGCGATACGCGCCGCTCCGGACGTGCCGTCGCAGCCCCAGCTCGACGTCGGCTGCCAGCGCCACGACGACACCTCCGTCGACGCCTTCACAGCCGCGGCCGCGGGCAAGGTCGGGCCGAGTGCTTGCCGCAACCACCCGCAGGTGTCGACGGCGCGGAGTTGGTCGATGCCGGGCAGTGTCGCCGTCGGCAGCGCTGACGGAGGCGCGGATTCGCCACCGCGCAGAACGACCGCGGTGAGCCCGGCGACGAGCACCGCCGCGCCGGCCACGGCGAGGCCCACTCGGAGTGCGGTGCGCCGTCGCCGCGGCGGCGGCGCGGTGGCAGGTGCCTGGGGGACCGACAGGTGCGCCGGAAGAATCTGTGTCGCTTCGGGATCGGAGGTGAGTGCGACCAGATCGCGGGTCTGCTCGGCGATCGCGGTGTGGATCGGCGCGGGCCAGGGCCGCGACTGCACCGGCAGCGCCCCGAGGTAGTCCAGGATCTGCGCCGGCGTCGGCCTGGCGTGCGGGTCCTTGCGCAGGCAACCGGCGATCAGCTCGCGCAGCGAGGCGGGGACCTGGTCGAGCTGTGGCTCGCTGTGGACGATGTTGAACAGGGTGTACGGGGCCGACGTCGCGGCGAAGGGGCTCTGGCCGGTGGCGGCCATGCACAGCAGGGAGCCGAGGGAGAACACGTCGCAGGCGGAGGTGATCGGCTCGCTCATGGCCTGTTCCGGTGACATGTACGCGGGTGAGCCGACCACCGCGCCGACCTCGGTGAGCTGGCCGGAACCCACCGCCTGGGCGATGCCGAAGTCGATCACCCTCGGCCCGTCGGCGGCGAGGATCACGTTGGCGGGCTTGAGATCACGATGCACCAGGCCGGTGGCGTGAATGGAGTGCAGAGCCGAGGTGAGGCCGGAGGCGAGGGTGCGCAGGGCCGGGTCGGGCAGTGGGCCGTTGTCGCGGACGGCGCGGTCCAGCGGGACTCCGGCGATGAAGACCGAGGCCAGCCACGGGGATTCGGCGCCGGTGTCGAAGTCGACGACGGCCGCGGTGAAGGCGCCGGAGACGCGGGCGGAGATGGCGACCTCGCGTTCGAAGCGGGCCCGGAACTCGCGGTCGTCGAGCAGGTGCGCGTGGATCTGCTTGATCGCGACGAAGCGCCCGTCCGGTCCCGTGGCCAGCAGGACCCGCCCCATGCCGCCCGCACCGAGCACACCGCGAATCCGATACCGGCCGATCATCGATTGCTCGCCCGGCGCCAACGGCTCGATCACTTCGGCACTCCCCCATTTCACTCCCGCCACGGCGGGGCGAGCCCACCTCGATCAGGCGGCCCGGTTCGTTCGCGAGCAACCTAACACCCGCGCCGATCGGGCAGCCCGTCGTGACGGCGGGACCGGTGCCGACGACGACGCGGGCGCAGGTCGACGTCGAGTCTGGGCCGAGGCACGACCGGCGGCCCACGCCTGCCTGCGCGTCAGCGATCGGCCGGGGCCTGGGCGCGGCTGGCTACGAGGACGGCGGCGAGGACGACGAGGCAGCCGAGAACGGCTGCGGTGGACAGTCTTCCGTCGATGGCGTCGAGGACGAGCGCGGCGATGAGCTGGCCCGCGACGGAGGTCAGGCCGAGCAGCAGGACGCCGATCAGGCCGACGGTGTAGGCGGCCAGGGCGATGAAGGCCACGCCGATCAGGCCGCCGAGATACAACCAGGGGGCCGTGGGGAATCGCTCCGGCAGACCGGTCGTGATCACGGTGAACACGTCGAACAGACACAGGGCCACCAGGCCGACGGCGAAGTTCACCAGGGTCGCCGAGAACGGGCCGCCCACGGCGCCGACCCGGCCGTTCACGGCCTGCTGCCAGGCCAGGCCGATTCCCGCGAGCGCGGGTATGGCGATGAGCAGCACCGGGATGTCGGGGAGGCCGGTCACCGCGGTCGCGGACGCGGAATGACCGCCCGCGCCGAGGAGGACGCCGCCGATGCCGAGGATCGCGCCGACTACCCGCCACGGGGTGATCGGGGTGCGGCCTGCGGGGGCGAGGCCGAGCCGGTCGACCACGAGGCTGCTGAGCAGCTGGCCCGCGACCACCGCGACGGTGAACGCGGTGACGCCGATCGCGGCGATCGTGAGTCCCTGACCGGCGACGAAGAACGCTCCACACAACCCGCCGAGCAGCTGCCACGGCCGTAACTCCCCGGCGGACACGGCGGTTCGCACCCGCGCCGGACCCGCGCGCAGGTGGGGACTGACCGCGAGCGCGATCAGGAGGGCGACGAGACCGGTCGCGAAGCTGATGGTGGCGGCCGCGACACCGTCGCCCAGCTCGGCGCCGAGTGCGCCGTTGATCCGGCCCTGCACGGCGACACCGGCGCCGATGCAGAATCCGAAGACCAACCCGAGTCCGTCGCGCCCGACCACCGTGTCCTTTCGCCAGCTCCGCCGTAGTCTTCGACAGTAGACCCGGCCCGGAGCCGTCGTCCGGAATCGTCAGGGGAGGCCACGATGTCAGAGGTCGCGGTGGTGTCGCATCCGGTGATCGAGGTGGTGCTGCGACGGCACCGGGCGGCGCTCGGCGCGGACGAGACGACCTATCGCCATCATGTCTATCGCTGCGCCAACTATCACTGCGCGCTGCTCGGCGGCGTCCTGCCCGACGCGGCGGCCCTCGCCTGGGCGGTGCACGACCTCGGGATCTGGACTGCGGGCACGTTCGACTATCTCGCGCCGTCGGCGGCGCTCGTCGACGGTTTCGCCGCCGAGCTCGGGATCGCGGAACCCGACCTGGCGCGCACGATGGTGCTCGACCATCACGGGGTGCGGCCGCGCACCGACCCACTGGTGGAGACGTTCCGGATCGCCGATCGGGTCGATGTCAGCCACGGTCTGCTGCGGGGCGGGCTCGACGCGGCGTTCGTCCGCGCCGTGGTCGAGCGATACCCCTACCGCGGGTTCCACAAGTTTCTGGTGCGCAGCGCGTTGCGGCACGGCGTGCGGCATCCGGCGCGACCGCTGCCGATGCTGCGGTGGTGACTAGTCCTCGGCGCGCGGCGGCAACCAGCTCGGGGTGAGCAGGGCGGTCACCAGCAGCACCGTGCCGAGCAGGGCGATCGTGGTCGACATCGACAGCCACTGGGTGGCGGCCGCGACGAAGCCGAACACCAACAACGCCACGATCTCCGAGAGCAGCCCGGAGAACGACAGTACGGTCGCGCGAGCCGGGCCGGCGATGGCCGCCTGCAACCGCGCCCCCGCCACCACCTCGATGGCGAAGTCCACTCCATAGGCGACGCCGATCCCGACGAACCCCGCCCACAACAGCACCGGCCCCACCGTGAGCGCGGCACCCACCGCCAGCGATCCCGCGATGAAGAGCAGGCCCGCGACGAACAGCGCCACGGCGAGCCAGCGCGCCGGGACCAGCTCGGTCCGGCCGGCCAGCAATGATCCGGCGAGCGACCCCACCACCGTCACGCCGACCAGCAGCGCGGACGCACTGGTCGACGCGCCGCCGGACACGGCGAGCAGACCGAAGTATTCGTCGAAGGCGGTGACGCCGTACAGCAGGGCGCCCAGCAGCACACCTCGCCGGACCCGGCGAACCCGGAACGCCTCGGCGGTGCCGGTGCGCAGCATGGTCAGGTACCGCGCGGGGGCCTTATCCGGAACCGTGGTGTCCGGGAGGGGGTCGTCCGGCGCGACCCGGTGGTCGGCGGGACCGTCGGTCTCGGTGCGGGCCGCCGAGTCCTCGGTGCGGGGCGGCGCATCCTCGGTGCGGGCCACCGCTTTACCGATGCGAACCGCTTCCCCGGGGGAGGCCGAGTGTGGGTGTGCGGGGGCCGCACCCGGGACCTGGTGCGGGCCGGGGGCCGGGGGTTCGTCGTCGAGGTCGTCGACGGCGGCCGCGGAGATGGCGACCGGCGCGCTCGGCAATGCCACCGCGGTCAGGGTGTGCAGCAGGGCGATGGCCACGCTGACCCAGCCGACCAGGGGATAGCCACCGAGGGTGAAGAGCGGGGCGGCCACCAGGATCGCCACCAGCACCGTGGTCTCCTGGGCGCCACGCGCCCAGCCGATGATCGAGGCATAGGCCGACGGTTCGCCGCGGGCGACGAGATCGTCGTAGATCAGCGCCTCGAACGTGCCCGATTCCAGCGACGACGCGACGCCCCAGATCACGAATCCCAGTGCGAAACCGAGAAACGACGGGGCCAGCATCCACAGCGCGAAACAGGCCGCCTGCAGCAGACAGCTCAGGACCAGCAGCGCCCGGCGCGAGACGGTGTCGGCCCACGCGCCCGACGGCACCTCCAGCACGAACGCGGTGACCGACCAGAGGGCGAGCAACAGCGAGATCTGCGCGGTGCTCAGGCCGTGATCGGCGAACAGCACACCGTAGAGCGCATAGATCGGCAGCAGATCGCGCGTGCCCTTGAACAGGACCGCCCGAACCGCGACACCACGCACGCCGACCGGTTCACTGGTCAAACGCGCCACCACCGCCGCGACGCGCCGGTAGAGCTCCGAAGATCAACAGCGGTAGATGAGCATTCGCATGCGTCCATGGTTCGCCGCGCGCGGGCGAGGCGTCAAGCGATTAACCGAGGGGAATCCAGCCGCTCGCCGAGAGCGAATCGTCGTCGTCGGTGCTGCCGGGCCGCCCCTGACCGTCGTTGAGGTCGTTGATCAGTTCCGAGACCGGATGCGAGTCGCTGTAGTGGTAGCCCTGGGCCAGCGCGAAGCCGAGCTCGGTGAGCACCGCCGCCTGGTATTCGGTCTCCACGCCCTCGGCGATGACCTGCAGATCCAGCGACTTGCTGAGCGCGGCGATCACGCCGAGCAGGGGCGGCGCCGGGGAATCCGAGCGGATCGCGGCGACGAAGGACTGGTCGACCTTGAGGATGTCGCTGGGGATGGTGGCCAGGCGGCTCAGCGAGGAGTACCCGGTGCCGAAGTCGTCGATGGCGATGCGCACGCCACGGTCGCGCAGGGTGTGCAGATTGGTGATCGCGGTCTGCGATTCGGCGGCCAGCTCGCTCTCGGTGACCTCGAGGACCAGCTGGTCGGCGGGCCAGCCGGTGTCGTTGAGGATGGTCGCGACCCGCTCGGCGTAATCGGGTTCGGCCAGTTCCAGACCGGAGACGTTGACGTTGAGCGTCAGATCCAGCGAGGCGAAGCTCTCCTGCAGGCGGGCGGCGTCGGCGCAGGCGCGGCGCAGCACCAGCTCGTCCAGGTCGGAGATGAGGTCGTATTCCTCGGCCACCCGGATCAGTCCCTCGGTGGTGACCTCCGGCTGGGCGTTGGACGACCAGCGCAGCAGCGCCTCGACGCCGACGGCCTGGCCGCCGTCCTCGGACAGGCTCACGATCGGCTGGTAGTGCACGTCGAGCGCGCCGCGGTCGATCGCCTCGCGCAGCTCCACCGCCAGCGGCAGCTGCCGCGACGACTCGAGCACCGTGCGATTGCGCCCGGCCTGCTTGGCCCGGTACAGGCCGACGTCGGCGCGGCTGATCAGCAGCGAACCGGACTCGCCCGGCTGCCAGGAGGTGACACCGGCCGAACAGCCCATGGTCACCGCGGCGCGCAGCTTCTCGGTGAGCAGGATCGCGGCCTGCTCGGTGGTGCCGGGCAGCAGCAGCGCGAAGACGTCACCGCCGAAGCGGGCCAGCACCTGATCGGGGGCGAGCAGGTCGAGCCAGGTGTCGGCGACCCGCTGCAGCACCGCGTCCCCGGCGCGGTGGCCGAGGTGATCGTTGATCTTCTGGAAGCGGTCCAGGTCGACCAGGACCAGGGCCAGGCCCTGACCGCCGCGACCCGCCGCATCGATGGCGGGGTTGAGCTGCTTCTCGAAACCACGCCGGTTCAGCAGGCCGGTGAGCACATCGATATCGGCGTCGGAGGCCATCCTGGTGAGAATGCCGACGACGACGCCCGCGCCGAAGGTGACACCGGCCGGGATCATGCCCGACCACCACGGCAGCCCACGGTCGGGCAGCACCCACAGGCACAGCGCCATCGCGAAGCCGATGTGCGCGGCGGCCTGCGGCCACGCGAAGAACAGCGCGGCGTCGCAGGCGACGAAGACGTAGAACGAGGCCAGCGTGATGCCGCCGACCAGGTTCGGGAAGGAGTGCACCGCGATCGTCACCAGGACGGTCGCGGTGGCCAGGTAGAGGTGGTGCAGGGAATGCGGCATCCGCGGACCCCACGCCAGCAATGTCAGACCGAGCACCAGCGCGACCGCCGCCGCCGTCCCGACCAGCAGCCGACTACCGTCGTCACCCGGTGCGATGGCAGTGATCGTCAGGCCGAGGACACCACCGAGGACGTAGAACGCCCCCGTTGTCCTGGCCATGACCTTTGCCGTCGCCAACGCCGATGCCGCCCGCACCCGGGTTCGGGTATCGCCGCGCGCCCCGATTCCTCGCACGTGCACCAGCCTAGATGTTGTTCGGTCAGGGCGTTTGCCACATCCACCAAATGGGACTTCAGCAAACAGTGAAGGACTCTACGGTTCGAGCACTTCGGTGCCGACGAAGGGCACCAGCGCCGCGGGCACCCGCACCGAACCGTCGGCCTGCTGGTGGTTCTCCAGGATCGCCACGATCCACCGCGTGGTCGCCAGCGTGCCGTTCAGCGTGGCCGCGACCTGCGCTTTTCCGTTCTCGTCGCGGTAGCGGACCGAGAGCCTGCGGGCCTGGAAGGTGGTGCAGTTCGAGGTCGAGGTGAGCTCGCGGTAGGTCTGCTGGGTGGGCACCCAGGCCTCGCAGTCGAACTTGCGCGCCGCCGAGCTGCCCAGGTCGCCCGCGGCCACATCGATGACCCGGTAGGGCACATCGATCGCGGCCAGCATCTCGCGCTCCCACGCGAGCAGCCGCTGATGCTCGGCATCGGCCTGCTCGGGGGTGGTGTAGACGAACATCTCCACCTTGTCGAACTGGTGCACGCGGATGATGCCCCGCGTGTCCTTGCCGTAGCTGCCCGCCTCGCGGCGGAAACACGACGACCAGCCGGCGTAGCGCTTCGGGCCCTGGCTCAGGTCCAGGATCTCCTCGGCGTGGTAGCCGGCCAGCGGCACCTCCGAGGTGCCGACGAGGTACAGATCGTCGTCGGCCAGGTGGTAGACCTCCGCCGAATGCTGACCGAGGAAGCCGGTACCGGCCATGATCTCGGGGCGCACCAGCACCGGCGGGATCATCATGGTGAAGCCGTTGGCGACGGCCTTCTGCGCGGCCAGCTGCAGCAGACCCAGCTGCAACAGCGCGCCGGCGCCGGTGAGGAAGTAGAACCGCGAGCCCGACACCTTGGCGCCGCGCTCCATGTCGATCAGGCCGAGCGACTCGCCGAGCTCCAGGTGATCCTTCGGCTCGAAGTCGAACTCCGGTGGGGTACCGACGGTTTCGAGAACGATGTAGTCGTCCTCGCCGCCCGCGGGCGCGCCGTCCTGCACCACGTTGGAGATGGCGCGGTGCGCGGCGTCGAGGTCGGCGTCGGCCGCGTTCTGGGCGACCTCGGCTTCCTTGACCTTGGCGGACATGTCGGTCGCGGCGGCCAGCAGCGCGGGGCGCTCGTCCTTGCTCGCCTTGCCGATGACCTTGCCCATCGCCTTGTGCTCGGCCCGCAGGGTGTCGGCGGTGGCCACGGCGGCCCGGCGCGCGGCGTCGGCTTCGAGCAGGGCGTCGACGAGTGCGGGGTCCTCACCGCGGGCCCGCTGCGAGGCTCGGACGGCTTCCGGGTTCTCGCGCAGGAATCGGAGGTCGATCATGAGAAAACAGCCTAGTAGTTTACTCAACTCTTTATCCCGCGGCCTATGCCTTCCGGGCCGAACAGGAGCATAGTTGCGGTGTGAGTACTACTTTCGACACCGCCGTCATCGATAACGCGCTCGCTGATCTCACGCAGGGGGAAAAGACCTGGGCCGCGACCGACCTGCGCCGTCGCCGCGAGCTGCTCGAGGAACTCCATACGCGCACCGCCGCCAACGCCGAGGCCTGGGTCGCGGCGGCCCGCACCATCAAGCAGCTGGCCGCCGACAGCCCGCTCGTCGGCGAGGAGTGGATGTCGGGACCGATGACGATGCTGGCGGGCGCGCAAGCGCTGGCCGAAACGGTCGGCGCGCTCGAGCGTGGGGTGAGCCCGCTCGCCGGTGTCGAGCTCGGCACCGCCCCCGGCGGACGGGTCTCGGTGCCCGCGCTGCCGCACGGTGTCTACGACAAACTGCTGCTCAGCGGCTTCAGCGCCGATGTCTGGCTGCGCCCCGGAGTCGACGCGGCCACCGCACGGCGCAAGGCCGGGCTGGCCCAGCTCGACCCGGCCGCGACCGGCGGTGTCGGCGCGGTGCTCGGCGCGGGCAACATCATGTCGATCGCGCCGCTGGACACCCTCTACGAGCTCTACGCCAACAACCGGGTGGTCGCGCTCAAGCTCAACCCGATCACCGATCCGCTGCTGCCGGTGTTCCAGGCGATCTTCGCGCCGTTCATCGAGCTCGGCGTGGTCCGCATCCTCACCGGTGGCGCGCCCGAGGGCGGCTACCTGGTGACCCATCCGCAGGTCGCGCACGTGCACATGACCGGCGGCGCGCCCACGCACGACGCGATCGTGTGGGGCCCGGGCGAGGCGGGCATCGAGCGCAAGAAGACCGGTGCCCCCGCGCTGGACAAGCCGATCACCAGCGAACTCGGCGGGGTCGCGCCGTGCATCGTCGTGCCGGGCGACTGGTCGGCCGCCGACCTGAAGTTCCAGGCCGAGCACGTGGCGACCCAGCGGCTGCACAACGGCGGCTACAACTGCGTCGCCGCCCAGACCGTGGTCCTCAGCGCCGACTGGCCGCTCAAGGACGCCTTCCTCACCGAACTGCGCACGGCGATCGACAACGCGCCCGCCCGGCCCGCGTACTACCCCGGCAGCGACGGCCGGGTCGAGGGCGCGCTGTCGGCGTACCCCGGTTCGGAGCGGGCCAACGGCCGCGTGCTGGTCGAGAACCTGCCCGCGAGCGACACCCCGCTGCTGCGCACCGAGTACTTCTCCCCCGTCCTCGGGGTGGTCGAGTTGCCCGGCAGCGGCACCGAATTCCTCCGCAACGCGGTCGATTTCGCCAACGACGAGCTGATGGGCACCCTCGGCGCCAACATCATCGCGCACCCGGCATCGATCAAGGAGCTCGGCGGCGCGCTCGACACCGCGATCGAGGATCTGCGCTACGGCACCGTCGCGCTCAACGCCTGGACCGGCCTGGCCTTCCTCACCCCGCGCGCGAGCTGGGGCGCGTTCCCCGGCCACACCCTCGACGACATCCAGAGCGGCATCGGCGTCGTACACAACGCCTTCCTGCTCGACGATGTGGAGCGCACCGTGGTCCGCGGCCCGTTCCGGCCCGCGCCGCGCGCGCTGCTGCACGGCGAATTCACCCTGAGCCCCAAGCCGCCGTGGTTCGTCAGCAACAAGACCGGCACCGGCACCGGTCGCAAGCTCACCGATTTCTACGGCGACGGCAAGAAGACCCGCCTGCCCGGCATCTTCGCCTCCGCCCTGCGCGGCTGAGGTATTGGAGCGCTGGCGCGCTCGAGGTCGCGGCCCTTGGGTCCCGCCGGTCAGGCACCGTTGCTTGCTCCTTCGTCGCCTACGCAACGGCGCCTGACCGGCGGGACGGCCGCGACGGCCGCTGCGCGGCCTGCCCTCCTCGAGGTCGGGCGAGCAGGGCGAGGCGTGGACGGAAGTGCGGTGTCATGAGGTCGCGCGTGCCGGGTGTCGTGGCATGGACCGAATCTCGCTGCCATGATGGATCCGATGTCTGATGAGCAGAGGGAACCAGCCGAGGGATCCGCGTCGCGTGGCCGCGTCCCCAGTTCGCTGCATCTGTCGGCGACCAAACTGCGGTGGGGGCTGCTGATCGGCGCCCTCGGCGCGGTGATCGCGGCGATGGTCACCATGCTGGTCACCGGCTTCGAGAACGACAAGGGGCTCGAGGCGCACCAGCCCGGCTCCGAGCCCGTGGTCCGGGACAAGGAATTCAGCAGCGCGAGCGTGGGCGACTGCCTGAGCTGGACCAAGTCCGATCGCAGCGACCTGGTGAAGGTCAACTGCGAGGACAAGCACCTGTTCGAGGTCGCCGGGGTGATCGACCTCGCCGCCTACCCCGGCCGGGAGTTCGCCGGCGGCACCAGGCACCCCGATTCGCTGCGGATGACCGAGCTCAGGGACGAGCACTGCGTCCCCGCGGTGCAGCGGTATCTGGGCGGGCGCTTCGATCCGCGCGGCCGGTACATGGTCAACGTGATGTCGCCGAGCCCGGCGGGCTGGCAGCACGGCGACCGCACCCTGCGCTGTGGCCTGCAGGTCGCCGCGACCTCGGCCAGCCCGGCCGCGACCGGCTCGGTCGCCGGCCAGGATCAGTCCAAGGTGCACGCCACCGGCACCTGCCTCGGCATCAACCAGAACCTGCCGACCGATCCGGTCGACTGCGCCCAGCCGCATTCGGTCGAGATCGTCGGCACCGTCGACCTGGCGAGCAACTTCACCGGTGGTCCCCCGTCGGAGGCAGATCAGGACAAGTACGTGGAGTCCGAATGCAACCGCCTCTCCACCGACTATCTGGGCAGCCCCGACGCCATCCGGAACAAGACGCTGACCCTGTTCTTCGATTATCTGGAACCGACCAGTTGGCTCGCGGGCAGTCACAAATTGGATTGCTGGCTCGGAAAGGGCGCCGACCGTGAGGGATTCGCGGCGATCGTCGGGTCGGCGCGCGGCGAGATCCTGATCGACGGTCAAGCCCCGGTGCCGCCGCCGAACACCGGGCGCTCCACGCCTGCCCCGCTGCCCGGCGCCGCGCCGCTGCCCCCGCAGCCACAACCACGGTGACCGTGTCGGAACGGATGTCGCCGGAGCGGTTCGAGGAGCTGGTGAGCGACGCGCTCGACCTGATCCCGCCCGAGCTGGCCGAGGCGATCGACAATGTCGTGGTGCTGGTCGAGGCCAGAAACGACGAGGAACCCTCGCTGCTCGGGCTGTATCACGGCATCGCGCTCACCGAGCGCGACAGCTACTACGCGGGTTCGCTGCCGGATACCGTGACCATCTATCGAGAGGCTATTCTCGACATCTGCACTACCGCCGACGAGGTGGTCGAGGAAGTAGCGATCACCGTGATCCATGAAATAGCACACTATTTCGGGATTGACGACGACCGGTTGCATGAGCTGGGATGGGGCTAGCGAAACTGGGTGGGGAATCGATGGAACCGAACGACCCGCTCTCGCGTCCTATCACTCGTAGGGGGAATTCTCGTGGTTCCCGATAGTCGCCACCAGAAGGAGTCGGGTCATGGTCGGACACGTTCTCGTCACACCTGAAATCGTCCTCGCCGCTGCCGCCGAGCTGGATCTGCTCGCCGAGCGCCTCGCCGTGGCCGCCGGCCTCGCCGGGCCAACCACCCATGTGCTCCCGTCCGGCGCCGAAGAGGTGTCGCTGCTCGCGGCCTCGCACTTCAACCGCGCCGCCGCCACCCACGACAGCTCTGTCGCCCAGGGCATCCTCGAGCTGCACCACGCGGCCGCGACCCTGCGCTCGCAGCTGGTCACCAACATCGGCGAGGACATCGCCCAGGGCGCGGCGATCACCGCGATCCAGATCTAGTCGTACCCGATCCGTCGCCGATCATTCATTCAGGGGAGAAACAAGCATGACCGCAGGGATCACCGGGGTCTTCTGGCTGCCGCGCATGGCAGAAGTCAACTCGACCACGCTCAACGCGGGCGCACACGCCGTTCCGATCTCCGCCGCCGCCACCTCGTGGGGCACGCTGGCCGCGGCGTGGGGTGACGCCGCCTTCACCATCACCCGCGTGATCGCCGAGGTCGGCGTCGGCCTGCAGGGTGTCAACGGCCTCGCCGTGCTCGCCAAGCTCGCGCCGTTCGGCGCCTGGGCGGGTCAGCAGGGCATCATGGCCGCGGCCATGGGGGTCAAGGCCACCGCCAACGCCACCGCCTACACCGTGGCCTCGCTCGCGATGCCGAGCCTGCCCGAGATCGCCGCGACCAATACCGCGGTCGCCGCCTCGGCCAACCCGCCCGGCGTCGTGTCCGGCGCGTTCGAGGCGGCCGAGGTCGCCCGTCACGCCATGGACATCCGCGCCGCGCTGGTGATGGAGACCTACGAGGCCGCCACCACGGCCACCGTCACCACGCCCGGCGAGTTCTCCATGCCGCCGACCATCGCCAACGGCGCGGGCACCGCCGCCGAGGGCGACTTCGGCGGCGACCCGCTCAGCACCGCGGTCGCCGCGGCGCAGGCCTTCGTCACCAACCCCGGCGTCGTCAGCGCCGCCACCCAGGCGGCCAATGTCGCCGGTGGCGTCGTCACCAGCGGCGTCAGCACGGCGGGCAACATCGGCGCCTCGGCGATCTCGGCCGCCACCTCCGCGGCGACCGTGCCCGCGACGACCGCCGCGGCACCCGCCATGGCGAGCCTCGGCGCCGTCGGCGCCGCGGCCGGTGTGGCCACCACGTCGGCCGGTCTCGGCAACGTCTCGCTCAGCAACGGTCAGCTGAAGCTGCCCGAGGGCTGGGGTGCTCCGGCGGCCAACGCGCCCGCCGCCGCCCCCGCGGTCACCGAGTCGGTCGTCACCCGTGCGGAGGGCGCACCGGTGCGCAACGCGAACACCGCCGGCAACCCGCTGCTGGGCAACCGCGCCAACGGCGAGGACGACGACGAGCACAACGGCGTCGACTACGGCCGCTCGGACGAGGCGTTCACCGACGGCCGGTACACGGCCGAAGGTGTGATCGGCGGCGACCTCGCCGGATCGGCCAAGTGACGGTGCTCGGGGGGAGTAGCGGGGGATCGTTGCTGGAGGCCGTCGTGCTATCGCTCGACGACATGCAGTTCCTCTTGGAGAAGCTGCAATTCGACGAGATGCCCGTGGTGCTCGACGCCATGGGCCGCTACGACAACATCTCGACGCACGACGCCGCCATGAAGGCGGCCGAAGCCGCTCTCACCGAGCGTGAACTGCTGTTCGGTGACGTGGTCCAGACCGAGCTGGCGGAGCGCCTGCGGGTGCTCTACCGGCCGCAGTGGATCATCGCGCTGCGCTGGGTGGTCCAGGGCCACGTCAACCGGTTCTGCCTCGCGCAGGGCGACGACCGCGCGGTCGTCGCCCTGCGCGGGCCGGAGTCCTATGTCATCGACGACGCGGGCTTGGACCTGCCCGGCGCGGTCCTGCAGGCGCTGGGCAAGTCCGAACCGCTCGAGCTGTACGGAATGAACGCGCCCACCGAGGAACTCGCGCCGATCTTCGGCGATACCGGTGACGTCGCGGCCACCACGGAGCGGCTGAGCAAGATCGGCAAGCCCGCCACCGACGCCCAGACCCTGGCCTCGGCGCTGGTGGAGATCCACTCCTACGCCGAGATCATCGGCGTCGCCTACGGTGACGGCACGCGCGACATCCAGGACAACCACATCGCCGTGTTCAACACCCGCGCTGGCAGATTCATCATCACCGCCAGCGTGGCCGACGACGGCGTGAAGTGGTCGTCGATCGCCACGGGTACCAACGCGCGCCTGCGCACGGCGGTGGCCGATCTCATCGAGTCGCTGCCGATCCGCACCGAGTTCCCGACCGCGACGGCCGACAACCCGGCCTGATCAGCCCATCGGGTCGTCGGCTGTGGGCTCGGCCTCGAGCGCGAACGGTGGCGTGAACCTGCCCCAGCGCAGGCACTCCCAGCCGCCGTTCGCGGTGGGGAGCAGTTCGATGGTCTCGGTGTTGTCGAGGTGGTTGTTCGTCGTGAACGGCGGCGCCACCCCGGCCAGCGTCATCGCGACCAGGCGCATGGCGGCGCCGTGGTTCACCACGATCACGTCGCCGTCGGCGTCCTCGGTCAGGAACTCCTCGCGGAGTCCGGTGAGGATCGGCACGATCCGGTCGATCACCTCACGACCGGATTCGCCGCCGGGTGCCCTGGTGTCGAGATCGCCCCGGTGCCAGCCCCGGTAGATCTCCTGGAAGAACTCGTGCGCCGCCTGATCCGAGCGGCCGTGCAACTCGCCGACCTGCACCTCGTAGAGCCCGTCGAGGACGTGCGCGGGCGCACCGGTGGCCGCCTCGATGTAGCTCGCCGTCTGCCGGGCCCGCAGCGCCTCCGACGACACCAGCACCTGCGGCGCCCGTTCCAAACCGGCGCCGAAGGCTTTCGCCTGGGCCACACCACGTTCGGTGAGCGGGAGACCGGGCACCTGGGTGTCCAGGATCTTCGCGACGTTGCCCTCGGTCTCGCCGTGCCGCACCAGCACCAGCTTCGCGGGTGTACTCATAGGTCAGCGACCCCCTTTCGCAATTGCGTCAACCATTCTGCGGCAGGTTCGTCCGACGGGGGCGGTGTTCCGACTGCCGCGTACGCGGGCCACGAGCCGAGATACCGGACCCGCGCCGTGCGATGCAGTGCCTTCAAGGTCTCCGCGACCGCCGGATCGTCGATATGGCCGACGCAGTCGAGGTAGAAGCGGTAGGTGCCCATCGCGGTCCGGGTGGGTCGCGACTCGATGCGGGTCAGATCGACACCGCGGGTGGCGAATTCGGCGAACGCGCGCATGAGCGAGCCGGGTTCGTTCGGGAGTTCGAGCACGATGGACGTGCGATCGGCGCCGGTGGCGTGCGGGGCGACCCCGGGTTGGGTCACCAGGACGAAGCGGGTGATCGCCTGTTCGTGGTCGGCGACCCCGGCGGCCAGCGTGGCCAATCCGAGCCGCTCCCCCGCCAGCGCCGTCGACACCGCGGCGTCGGCGACGCCCGCCGCGACGTCCTCGGCCGCCGCCGCGTTGGAGGCCGAGGTGAACGGTTGCGCCTCGGGCATGTTCCGGGCCACCCACTGCCTGACCTGCGCGCCCGCCACCGGGTAGGCGGCCAGCGTGCGCACCTGCGCGAGCGTGGTGCCGGGCCGGGCGAGGATCGTGAAACTCACCTCGAGCTCGGTCTCGGCGACGATCTGCAGCCGCGGTCCGAGGGCGAGGGAATCCAGTGTCGCCGGGATCGACCCTTCGACGGAGCTCTCGATCGGCACGACCGCGCCGTCGACGTCACCGGAGCGGATCAGATCCAGCGCCGCGCCCTGACTCGGCGCGGCGACTCGCTCGACGGGACTGTCGAAGGCCCCCGAGTTCTCGAACTTCGCCAGAGCCATCTCGGTGAACGTCCCGGACGGTCCGAAATACGCAATACGCGGCACACAGAAAGATTAGCTGGATCGTTGTCCGAAGTCGGCCCCGCTCAGGAATCCAGCACCCGGAGCGCGTCCCGGATCGCCTGCTCATCGTCGGTTTCGATGGCCAGCAGAACAGTACGGGTGGCTTCGATGGCCGGGGGCTTGAGCGCGGTCAGGAAATCCAGGTCGGGGGTGCTGAGGGCGGTCGGGATGTCCTCACCGCAGAGGGCCGCGACGGTGCCCGCGACGATGGCGACCGCACGGGGCGCGCTGGCGGTGCGGGCGACGAAACCGTGGTCGGCGTGCGCGATCCGGACCAGGAAGGCGGCCAGTTCGGCGTCGGGGACGTCGATGTCGACGACCTCGGCGGTGGCCGGCGCGCTGCCCAGCGGGCGGACCAGGCCCGCCACCAGACTGCGGCGGGCGGGGGTCGAGAGCGTGACCAGCACGGGTTCGGCGGAGGTCGGTTGGTCGTCGCCGTGGTCGTCGTGCGTCATCAGACCACCGTAGAGCCGATTCGTTCGGCGATTCGCCGGGGTGTCCCCTTGCGCGAAGTCGCGCGGTAACTTAGCTTAGGTTTACCTAATCAACAGTTCGCGGAGGTTGTCATGTCGAGCCCCACCACGATCCTCGCGCCGACGACCGCCGAGCGCGTGCGCAGCGCGTGCGCCCACGCGGAGACGGCGATGCTCGCGCTGCCCGGCATCGATCCGGTGCCGACCTCGCTGCATCACCTGCGCCGCTGTGGTGACGCGGTGATCGCGGTGCCCGCCACCTCGCTCGCGGCGGCGCTGGCCGCGACCGCGAACGAGACCTCGGCGGTGCTCGAGCTCACCGATCACGCGCCGCTGCCGCTGCGCGAACCGGTCCGGGCGCTGGTGTGGCTGCGCGGGTGGGTGCGGCAGGTGCCGATGCAGGCCCAGCGCACGCTCGCGGTCGAGATCGCCAAGGAATACCCGCATCCGGGGCTGCTCGACGTCGGACACGGGGTCACGCTGCTGCGCGTGGTGGTGAACTCGGCCGTGCTGGCCGACACCTCCGGCGCGGAATCGGTCGACCACGCCGACCTGCGCGCGGCCAGCGCCGACCCGTTCTGCGAACTGGAGAGCGCCTGGCTACAGCACCTGGCCGAGGACCACGCCGATATCGTCGCCCAGCTCGCGCGCCACCTGCCGACCCGGCTACGCGGCGGCCTGGTGCATCCGCTGGCCATCGACCGCTACGGCCTGACCCTGCGGGTGGAGAGCAACGAGGGCGACCACGACGTGCGCCTGCCCTTCGCCACGCCCGCCGACGACGTCGCCGCGCTGAGCAAGGCGGTGCGCATCCTGGCCGGCTGCCCCTTTCTGAACGGCCTGCGCCGCATCTGAATCCGGTCGCGGCGCGACGCGCCCCGGCCACCGGGGCTGCCTACACTGCGCGACATGCGCGTCGATCCTCCTGACACCACGCTCAGCGAGCGGGAACGGTTCGGTCTCCGAGTCGAGATCACCGTCGTCCTGCTCGTCACCTTCGGGCTGAGCGGGATCAGCGCGGGCCTGGCCCTGCTGGATTCGGCGCTGGCGCCCGGCGGGGTCGGCGGGCGCACGGTGGCGTTGAACGCCTCGCGCTCGGACAACTCGATTCTCGACCTGCTGTTCCAGCTGGTCGGAATCACCCGGCTGCTCGCGTGGGCGGCGCTGGGCCTGTACCTGTTGTGGCGCAGCGGGATCGGACCGCGACTGATCGGGCTGGCCAGGATTCGCCGCACCGATGTGCTGCACGGCCTGATCCTGGCGGCGGTGATCGGCGTGCCCGGACTGGCGCTGTATCTGATCGCGCACGCGCTCGGGGTGAGCGTGACCATCGTGCCGAGTTCGCTGACCGAGCACTGGTGGCGGCTGCCGGTACTGATCCTGTCGGCGTGCGCGAACGCGGTGGCCGAGGAAGTGCTCGTGGTGGCCTACCTGATCACCCGGCTGCGCAAGCTCGGCTGGTCGGAGAACCGGTCACTGGCCGCCTCCGCGCTGCTGCGTGGCAGCTATCACCTGTACCAGGGCCTGGGCGGCGGGCTCGGCAACATCGTGATGGGCGTGATCTTCGGACGCTACTGGCAGCGCACGAATCGGCTGTGGCCGCTGATCCTGGCGCACGCGACGATCGATGCGGTCGCCTACCTGGGCTACACCGTGCTGCGCGGCCGCGTCGGCTGGCTGCCGTGAGCGGCGTGTCACGGCGAGTCTCGCCACATCACCGCGTTTCCCGCTAACGCGGGCACCCGAGCGGGGTATCCAGTAGAGACCGAGCGCGCACAACCCACCCGCGCCCCCGACGATCAGTAGAGTTCGACAGTGATGAACGGCGACGATCCCCGCGATGACCCGCGTAGGCGCCGGGTGCCGCCGCCTCCAGGCCGCCCCGGTGGACCTGCCGTGCCGCCGCCCGCGGGCCGCGGCACTCCGCCGCGGCGACCGCTGCCGCCCGGCGGCCTGCCCCCCGGCGGCGATCCGACGATGCGGCGCGGAAACCCGCAGGCCGGACGCGTGCCCGCGCCCGACGAAGGCCCGACGGTGCGCTACAACCCGGCCCAACGGCGCGAGCGACCCGCCTCGCATATCGAGCCGACCCAGGTCCTGCACCGCGACGGCCGCGGCGATCAGCCGCTCGCCTATTCGCAGCTGCCGCGCGAGCAGGCGAAACCGCGCCAGCACGCGCCGACCCCGCGCCCGATGCCGCAGCGCGAGCAGGTCAGGCACGCGCCGACCCAGCGCCCGGTCCCCCACCACGACGCCGTCCCGCCCCGGCGGCGCACCCCGCCGCCCGCGGATGCCGGCGGACAGGTCCAGCCGCCACGACGACGCCGCAAGCGTCATCCGTTCCGGTGGTTCACGGTGATCGTCGTGCTGCTGATCGCGGGCCTGATCGCCGCGGTGATCCACCTGGACAACTCGCTGACCCGCATCACCGCGCTCGCCTCCTACAGCGACCGGATCGGCGATACGCCCGGCACGAACTGGCTGCTGGTCGGTTCCGACGGCCGCGGCGACCTGTCGACCGAGCAGGAGCAGGAACTGGCGACCGGCGGCGACACCGGCCCGGAACGCACCGACACCATCATGCTGGTGCACATCCCGTCGTCCGGGCCGACCACGATGGTCAGCCTCCCGCGCGACTCCTACGTCAGCATTCCCGGCCACGGCAAGGACAAGCTGAACGCCTCGTTCGCCTTCGGCGGCGCGCCGCTGCTGGTGCAGACGGTGGAGGAGGCCACCGGGGTGCGGATCGACCACTACGCCCAGATCGGCTTCGGCGGCTTCGCCGGCGTCGTCGACGCGCTCGGCGGCATCGAGATCTGCCTGGACGAGCCGATCGTCGACCCGCTGGCCGGGCTCGATCTGCCCGCGGGCTGCCAGGAACTGAGCGGGCCAGAGGCACTGGGCTTCGTGCGCACCAGGGCGACCCCGCGCGCGGACGTCGACCGGATGAACCACCAGCGGATGTTCATGTCGGCGCTGCTGAAGAAGGCGACCAGCATGGGCACCCTCGCCAATCCGTTCGCGCTGTGGCCGATGGCCACCGGGGTGGCCGGCTCGCTGAAAGTCGATGACGGCGACCACATCTGGAACCTGGCCGCGCTGGGCTGGGCGATGCGTGGTGACACCGTCACCACCAGCGTCCCGATCGGCGGATTCGACGACACCGACGTCGGCAACGTGCTGCTGTGGGACAAGTCGAAGGCGAGCGGTTTCTTCGACGCCCTGGCCAAGGATCAACAGATTCCCGAGGACCTGCTGACGCGGTAACGTCGTGGTATGGCCGAGGATCGTTCGTTCACCGAGCTAGTGCGGGACCAGATCCGGCACGGGCTGACCACCGCACAGCAGTATCTGGCCGCCGCCGTGTACTTCGACGCGCAGCGATTACCGCAACTGGCCGCGCAGACCTACGCCCGCTCGGCCGAGAACCGGGGCCACGCGATGCGGATGGTCCAGTATCTGCTCGACCGCGATGTCGCGGTGACGATCGGCGGGCTCGACGAGCTGCGCTCGGAGTTCGATTCGCCGCGCGCCGCGATCGCCTTCCTGCTCGACCGGGAACGGACCGCCACCGCGCAGATCAGCGCGCTGGCCGGCGCCGCTCGTGCGGCGCAGGATTTCCTCGGCGAACAATTCGTGCAGTGGTTCCTGAAAGAACAGGTCGCCGACGTCGCGGAGATGAGCACGCTGCTCACCGTGCTGGACCGGCAGGACAATCTGTTCGACGTGGAGGAATTCATCCGGCGCGAGCTGGCAGGCGTTGTCCCGGTGGACAACACGGCGCCCAGAATGGCGGGCACGGGGCAGCTTCAGTAAGGGAATACTTGGTTAGGAAATACTTCCCTCAATAAGGTTGCACTTGGATGACAACCCACTTTGACCAGGTCTAATGTTGCGGCCATGTCGATTCATCCGGAACCCCCGCGCAGCAAATTCCACAGCCTGCTCCAAGACCAGATCCGGCATGAGTTCAACGCCGAACATCAGTACATCGCCATTGCGGTGTGGTTCGACAACAACGACCTCCCGCAGCTGGCCAAGCGCTTCTACGCCCAGTCCGTCGAAGAACGAAATCACGCGATGATGATCGTGCAGTATTTCCTCGACCGGGACATCAGCGTGGAGATCGCGGGCATCGACGCCGCGAAGTCGAACTTCGAGACCGCACGCGAGCCGATCGAACTGGCCCTGGCCCAGGAGAAGACGGTCACCGACCAGATCATCCGGCTGGCCAGCACGGCCCGCGAAGAGGGCGATTACCTCGGCGAGCAGTTCATGCAGTGGTTCCTGAAGGAACAGGTCGAAGAAGTCGCGCACATGACGACGCTGCTCAATATCGCCGATCGCGCCGGGTCGAACCTGTTCGATCTCGAGGCGTTCATGTGGCGCGAGCTCAGCACCCCGAAGGACACCTCGGGCGCACCGTCCGTCGCCGGCGGCAGCGTCTGACCGGAGCCACCCGGATTCGGCTCGCGAACGCGAGCCGAATCCGTTGTGCGCTTCACCAGCCGGAGCCGGAACCGCCCGAGCCGGTATTGGCCAGAATCGTGCCGATCACCATCTGCGCGAGACCGGCGACCGAACCGAGAAACTCCATTGTTATCCCTTTCCACTGCGCCGATTGGCCGGCGTAGGCGTGAACCTAGCCGACCCGGCATGTGAAAGGGGATTATTTCATTTAGTTCAGGATGGAAGAGTTCAGCGCAGGGTGACCTGACGCGAACGCAGCCCGTCGCGCGAACGACGCTCTTCGCTCGACATCGGGGCATCCGAGGCCAGCGCCTCCGCCAGCCGCGCACCGAATTCCCGTGCGGGCGTTTCCCATTCGGTCGGGTGCCGCTCGGGATCGAGATCGAACACCGGCACCAGCAGACCGTGTGTGCGGAACGAGCCGGCGAAGCGCGAGCCCTCGCCCATGTGCAGCCCGCCGCCGGCGTGCACCCGTGCCAGCGCCAGCATCAGCTTGTCCTCGTCCTCGGGACGCACCCAGCGCACGTGCGCCTTCTCGCCCGCGTCGACCCACCAGGCCGCGCCGACGCCGTCGGCTCCGAGATCCAGCCGCGCCGAGGGCATGATCGCCTGCTTGGCCTGCTCGATCGTCGCCGCCACCTGCGGATCGGGGGTCACGCCCTCGGGCACCCACCAGTCGAAGTCCTGGTGCACGGTGAGCTCGAGGTCGGCGCCCGGATCGATGACGTCGGCCAGGCGCGGACCGCCCTGGACCGCGTCGGCCGAGTTCAGCGACTCGCCCGGCTCGGCGGACTGGGTCCACAGGATCGCCGCGGCGATGTCGGCGTTCGGGTCGGAGCCCTGGTACTGCATCTGCGTGCCGACGAAGCCGACGGGCTCGTCACCGGCGCGCACCAGCGCGGCCACCGCACCGGGCAGCACCGTCGCCAGCGTCACCTCGCGCTGCGCCGCGACACCGGGCGCCAGCTTCAAGGTCGCGGTCGCCGACGGCACGAACTCCCGCAGCGCCACCAGATCACATTCGGCAGCAAGCCCCTCGAACGGCCGCGTCACGGCCGCAGATGCCTGCTCCTGCGCCGCACGCCGCTCGGCGAGACGCTGAGCCCGATTACTGTCGGGCTTCGGACTGTTCCGCTTGCTTTTACCCACGCACGGAGTTTATGGCCGGGCGACTGTGGACCACTTCTCGCCCCACCCAGCCACCACGCCCCGACCCGAGGAGGGGCAGGCCGACGCAGTCGGCCGTCGCGGCCGTCCCGTCGATCAGGTGCCGTTGCGTCCGCGACGAAGGAGCAAGCAACGGCACCTGATCGACGGGACAGGAGGGGCCGCGACCTCGAGCGCGCCAGCGCTCCAACAGCACAGCTCAGACGCCGGCCAGCAGCGACTTCGTGCGGCCGGGATGGTTGGTGGCGACCCAGCTGACGCCCAGGTCGGCGCACAGTGTCACGTCGTCGGGATCGTCGACGGTCCAGCAGTAGGTGGCCCGGCCCGCCGCGGCGGCCTTGTCGACGAGTTCGGGGTGTTCGCGCAGCGTCTTCACCGACGGGCCGACGGCGGTGGCGCCGACGGTGGTCGCCGCGCCGCCGCCGAGGAAGCGCGAGGACTCACCGAGCAGCACGGTCGGCAGCAGCGGCGCGGCGCGGCGGATCCGCCAGACCGCCGTCGCGGCGAACGACATCACCACGGCGCGGGAGTGATCGGCCGAGGCGGGCGTCGCGATGCCGAAGCGCTGCAGTTCGGCGAGCACCTTGTTCTCCACCAGGGCGCCGTAGCGCACGGGGTGCTTGGTCTCGATGAACAGCTTGGTCGGCCTGCTGCGCCAGTCGAGGACCAGACCGATGAGATCGCTGAGGGCGAGCACGCCCGACGGCGCGTCCTCGGTGCCGAAGTTCATGTCGCGCAGCTCGGCCAGGGTCAGCTCGCTGACCAGGCCGGTGGCGTCGGAGGTGCGGTCGACGGTGCGGTCGTGCACGCAGACCAGATGCCCGTCGCGGGTCAGCCGGACGTCGCACTCGACGCCGTCGGCGCCCTCCTCGAGGGCCAGCTCGTACGCGGCGAGAGTGTGCTCGGGGCGCGCAGCGGACGCACCACGGTGCGCGACGACGAATGGCGCCCGATTGCCCTGGCTCACTTGGCCACAACCTCCTCCTGCGCATTCTCGCCTGTTTCGACGGAATCCGCGCGTTCAGTGTCATCCTGCCCGCTCGCGGGGGCGCCGGGCTGCACCGGGGCGATGACGGCCTCGGCCGGGTCGGCGGCCATCACCCAGCGGTGCGCAGAGCGCGGCGCGCCCCGCAGGTCACGGCCTTCGAGCAGCCGCACGGTCCACAGCGTGAGCACCGCGAAACCGGCCGCGCACAGATCGCTGAACGCGGTGAACGAGACGCCGTCGGCCTCGGCCTGCAGTGTCGACGCGTCGCGCCAGAGGGTGGCGCCGACCAGGATCAGGCCGCTGACCACCCAGGCCGCCCACCAGATCCGAACGGCCCGCTGGGCGCGGGGATCGGGTGCGGACCCGAGCAATTCGGTGAGGAAGACGCCGGGCCAGATCAGGTTCACACCGGGCACCAGGCAGCCGAGCACCAGCGCCCAGCGGCGCCGTGGATCGCGCCTGCCCTGCGCGGCGAAGGCGCTCTTGCGCGCCTCGATCAGCCAGGCGATCAGCGCGAGCGCGGTGGCGAGGGCGCACAGCGGCGCGATGACGCCGAACACCCACACCGACATGTCGGAGATCACCAGCAGCCAGTTCGGGATGAGGGTGGTGCGGTTGCGCAGCAGGATGAGATAGCGGCCGTACTCGGCGCAGGCGGCGACCAGGAAGGCCAGCGCCGTCACCACGAGCAGGACATCGCGCGAGGCCGCCAGGCCCCACAGCGGTCGCTCGGCGGCGCGGGCGGGCGCGGGCGGCGCATCGAGCAGGCCCCAGCGCGGGATCTCGGTGTAGCGCGGGGTGGGGCCGACCGGCGCCCGTACGGTGGCGGCCGCGGCCTTGCGCGCGCGATGGTCGGGCCTGCGGGCGATCCAGCGGTAGTTGCGCTGGGCGGCAGGCGCGTCGACCTTGCCCGGCGACAGCAGCACGCCACGGCACCGGGGGCACCAGTGCATCGGCGCGCCCTGCACAGCCCATCGCGCGCCACAGCGTGCACATGGTTGCACCACCGAACTCACCCGCGCACCCCGTTCCGGATTAGTAGATCTTGGCTTCGTGCTCGCCGTCGGCGACCACCGGACGGCCGGTCTGCTGCCAGGCCACCATCCCACCCGCGACGTTCACCGCCTCGTACCCGATGTGGGCCAGATACTTGACGACCTCGATCGAACGCCCGCCCTGCCTGCACACCACGTACACCTCGGCGTCGATGTCGATCTCGTCGAGCCGGGCCGGCACGTCGACCATCGGGATGTGGATCGCGCCGGGCGCGTGCCCGAGCTCCCACTCGTCGGGTTCGCGCACGTCGAGCAGCTGGGCGCCGGGGGCCGGTTCGGCGTGGTCGAACGCGGCGGGTACCGCACCCACCGGCACCGTGGGCACATCGGAGCTCGTCACGCCTCGATCCTGCCATGCCGGAAGCGACGCCGGGCGGGGCAATGCGCGGTCTGGGGATGGATCCCGGTTATCCACAGAATCCACAACTTGATCCACAGGTCTCAGCTATCGGTCAGCACACAATCATGAGGCGGTGGCTATCAACCGAGGTGACATGGCGCGAAGTCAGCGGCGGAACGGCCGATCCGGGACTCCCCTCCATGTCATCCCGGAGCGGCCGTTCGCCGCTGACGTCGGGATTCCGACCTCCCATCGGTCCCGACATCTACTTGGACGCGAGCCGGGCCGATTCGGTTCCATAAAAACGACATCAGTAGAGAAAATCCTAAATCCTGGGATCCGGGCGGGCCGATCGGTAGCCTGAGCGCATGAACGTGAGCAGGGGGCTACTCGACAGTTTCGACATCAACGGCCTGAATACCGCTTTGTCCGAATCAACCTGTCTCGGAGTAGAGGTGGACGCCGCCGCGGGGCGGCTGCAGCTCGCTCTCGAGGTGCTGACGCTACCCGCCGACGGCGAGACGCCGATCGACACCAAAGTCCTGCTCACCTTCACGGGGGTCACCCGGGTGGCCGCGTCCCTGCGCATCCAGCGCTGGGACGACATCGACGCCCGCGTCCTCCCCCTCACCCTCGAGCAGCTCGACGAGGCCATCGAGAGTTTCGGTGGCGGCGGGCTGCACGGCTGGGAATTCATCGACCTCGACGACAGCGGCTGGACCCTGTGGAGCGAGTTGCTCAGCTTCGACACCGTGCTCGACAACCGGATCGCGGCGCACGTCATCGAGTTCTCCCAAGAAGAGGGCATCGACCCGCGCGAACTCGACGTCCGCGTCTGGTTCGACCGGATCACCGTGACCGACCCGGCGGGCCGGGAGATCCCGATGGCCGATTTCATCGCGGGCGGCAAGCGCTGGTGGGCCGCCCACGATTCCGGCGATCTGCGGGCCTCCAAGGCCGACGTCGCACCGCCGCTGTAGGTACCGCCCGCGGACACCTGGGTTTCCTCCGGCGTGATTCGAAGGGAATGCGGGGCCGACCGTCCGGGGTTGCATCGAGCGGGTGTACGAATGATGGTTGGTGTGCTCGTCCGAATGGGCGCACACAGCCCGACATACGGAAAGGGACATCGTGGCCGTCTACACGCTGCCGGAACTGGACTACGACTTCGGCGCACTGGAGCCGCACATCTCCGGTCAGATC
Source organism: Nocardia canadensis (assembly GCF_032656385.1). Lineage (NCBI taxonomy): Bacteria > Bacillati > Actinomycetota > Actinomycetes > Mycobacteriales > Nocardiaceae > Nocardia > Nocardia canadensis. The sequence goes on along the minus strand of NZ_JAVCWB010000001.1, from coordinate 422,018 downwards.
AACGAGATCCACTACACCAAGCACCACGCCGCCTACGTCGCCGGCGCCAACAAGGCGCTGGAGCAGCTCGAAGAGGCCCGCGAGAACGGCGACCTGGCGAACATCCTCCTGCTGGAGAAGAACCTCGCGTTCCACCTGGGTGGTCACTACAACCACTCCGTCTGGTGGAAGAACCTCTCCCCCAACGGTGGCGACCAGCCCGACGGTGACCTCGCCGCCGCGATCGCCGACCAGTTCGGTTCGTTCGACAAGTTCCGCGCGCAGTTCACCGCTGCCGCGAACGGCCTGCAGGGCTCCGGCTGGGCCGTCCTGGGTTACGACACCCTGGGCCAGAAGCTGCTGACCTTCCAGCTGTACGACCAGCAGGCCAACGTGCCGACCGGCATCATCCCGCTGCTGCAGGTCGACATGTGGGAGCACGCCTTCTACCTGCAGTACAAGAACGTCAAGGCCGACTACGTGACCGCGTTCTGGAACGTCGTCAACTGGGCCGACGTGCAGGACCGCTTCGCCCGCGCGGTGTCGCAGGGCAAGGGCCTGATCTTCGGCTAGTCCGGCCCGCGTTCTCGCTTTCGCGAAAGACCTCCAGCGTCCGCTGGGGGTCTTTTGCGTTCTTTGCCCTGTTCCTGGCACTCAGTGGTACTTGTGTGCCAGATGGGTTTCGGGCTATTCCTGACGTACCGGGCAGCGCAGCCCCCGGAAAATCGGGAGGCCATCATGACGACACAGGGTCCGATCGGGATCACGCCCTTCCAGGCGCGCGGTCATCTGCAGGGATTCGTGGTTTCGGGCCGCTGGCCGGACACCACCAAGGAATGGGCGCAGGTCCTGGTGCTCGCCGTGCGGGTGGCCTCGATGCCCGGCCTGTTGACGACCTCGACCGTGTTCGGGGTGCGCGAGGAACTGCCCGACGACCCGGAACCGGGCACGGTCGGGCTGGTGCTGGCCGAGGGGCCGGTGCTAGGCGAGGAGGCGATCGAGCCGGGCCGGTTCGCGGCGCACGTGCCGCCCGCGTTGCTGATGCTGCATCCGCCGTCGGAGACCCGGCCGTCGCTGCCCGAGTGCACCGGCGCCGCCTCGGGCTGCGTGCTGCTGCCCGGCGTGCCGCATCTGGGTCTCGAGCATCGCGCGGCCTGGGCCGAGGCCGAGCTGGACGGCACGGTCACCTCGCTGGTGAGCCGGGTCGGGATGGATCTGATCAGCGATCCCGACACCGCCGTCCTGGCAATGCTGCTGGCGGCCTGAGGCTTTCGCGACACCGGCCCGGCGAATACCCGGCAACGGGCATCCGCGACGCCGAAATCAGGGATACCGAACTATTCGGGCCGCGCAGCCAAACTTATTGCGGCCATAGCGATTTCGCTAACAATGAGTTGGCATACCACCAGCTATCGCGCTAGGGTGGACACCAGCGAAGGGGAGTAGCCCGCAATCGCGCAGTCGACATACTGATCGGCGCCACATTCGGCGCGGTCCGGCTGCGTGAACCGGTCACCACCGGTGGGCGAGACCTTCGGCCACGAACCGATCCGTCGACCGGTGTGGCTGGAGGCGCACCCGTTTCTTCAGCCGCAGGCCGGAGTACCACCCTGGGAGCTGAATTCATGATCGCCACGATCCTGCTGAGCTTCGGCGTGCTCTTCCTCGCCGAGCTGGGCGACAAATCGCAGCTGATGGCGCTCACCTTCTCGCTGCGTTATCGCTGGTGGGTGGTGCTGTCGGGGATCACCGTGGCCAGCGTCGCCGTCAATCTCATCGCCGCCGGCGTCGGCCATTTCCTCGGTACCGCGCTGCCCGCGAACGCGATCGCCGTCGTCACCGCGCTCACGCTGCTGGTCGTCGGCCTGTGGACGCTGCGCGACGCCCTCGGCTCCGCCGACGAGACCGATGACGCTCCCCCGCCCAGCACCCGCAACGCCTTCCTGGTCGTCATCTCCGCCTTCATGCTCGCCGAGCTCGGCGACCGCACCATGTTCGCCGCCGCCGCGCTGGCCTCCAAGAACGGCTGGCTCGCGGTGTGGATCGGCTCGACCCTCGGCATGGTCGCCGCGGGCGCCCTCGCGATCCTGGTCGGCAAGCTCGCGGGCAAGCACCTCCCCGAGCGTGGCATCGCGTTCGCCTCCGGCCTGCTGTTCCTGTTCTTCGCCGCCAAGACGATCCTCGACGCGTTCGTGCCCGGCCTGGGCGGCTGGGGTTCGACGGGGTCGGCCCTGGCCGTCCCGGTCGTGGTCGGCCTGGGGATCGGCGCCTGGCGGTTCACCCGGACCGGCAGGGCCGCCGCGCCTGCCGAGGATCAGCCGGCGAACGCGTTGCCGTAGACGACGCCGGAGCGGCGGGCCAGGTCGATCAGGGGTTCCTTGAGAGCGCGCAGGCCCACCAGGTCGTCGGCGGCGATCTTGCCGGTGACCATCGCGCCGATGGCGGCGGCCAGCGTGGCGCAGGCGAACTGCTGCTCGTCGGTCTGGGCGCCGAGCATGGCGGCGACGACCGCGACGAAGCGGCTCTGGAGTTCCATCCGCGCCCGCACCGCCGACGGGCCGACCGCGTACACCTCCATCAGGAACAGCCTGGCCGAAGCCGGGTCGTCGATCATGTGGTCGAAGTAGGCGGTGAGGATGGCGTCCATCCTGGTGAACGCGTCGGCCTCGGCGGTCTCGGCGATGACCTCCTGGAGTCGCCCGGCCAGCAGGCCGGAGACCCGGTCGAAGGCCGCGGCGAAGCAGTCCTCCTTGGAGCGGAACAGCTCGTAGAACGTCTCCCGCGAGACCCCGGCCCGTTTGAGCACCGCCGCCACCGGCGTGCCGACGTAGCCGCCCTCGGTCATCGCCTCCCCCATCGCGACGAGGATGCGTTCCCGCTGGGAGGCGACCACTTCTTCGCGCGAGAGGTGGTGCCGTCCGCGCGGGAGTTGGCGCAGGGTGGATGCCGAATCGCTCATCGTCGAACTCCGTGCTCGAGGTCAGGCTTGCCGTTCCATTCTGCGTGGTCGGGCAGGCTGGGTGGTGGTGAAGGGGGCGTCCTCGGTGCGCGCGATCTCGATGGCGCGAGCGACTCGGTTGCCGAGCAACCGCTGCACCAGCTGCTGAGCCAAGGGTCGCACCGGCAGCACGAGCGATACCCACCAGGGTGAGACGACGCTCTTGCGCCTGCGCGCGATCGCCCGGACCAACGCGTCCACCGCGGGACCGATCGGCGAGGTGCCGGTCAGGCTGAGCTCGCGCAGGCCGGTGTGCGCCGCCGCGGTGCCGAAGCCGCGCCGGGTCATCTCGGTATCGATCTCGGCGAAGTAGCTGACGCCCACGCGCGCGCCGGTCGGACGCAACTCGCAGCGCAGCGTGCCCGCCAGCGATTCGACCGCCGCCGCCGAGGCGCTGTAGGCGCCGGCCAGCGGCAACTGCACCGCCGTGGAGATCGACGACATCATCAGCACGTAGCCGCCAGGACGGGCCAGGTGGGGACCGGCGGCCTGCACGGCGTACGCGACGCCGAGCACGTTGACGGCGAGGGTCTCCTCCAGCACGCTCGGATCGCCGCCGATCATCGGCATCTGCTTGGCGATCCCGGCGTTGGCGACGAGCACGTCGAGCCCGCCGAGTTCGCCGACCAGCGCCTCGACCACGCGCTCGACCTGGGCCCGGTCGGCGACGTCGCAGTAGCGCCACGGCGCGTCGCCGCATTCGGCGGCCACCTCCGCCAGCAGTTCCGGTTCCAGTCCGAGCAGAGCGACGTGGGCGCCCTGGGCGGCGAGTTTGCGGGCGAGTGCGGCCCCGATACCGCGCGCTGCCCCGGTGATCAGGACCTTGCGTCCGGCCACCGTCGGAGCGGCGAACGATCTCATGAACGCACGTTACCACCGGAAAACAGCCCTGTTCGCTGGTATTTTCGCAGCTGATCCGGCAGCGTCGGTGGGCGTGATGGGCACCTCACCGGAAACCCGCTAGGGTGCCAATTGACGAAGTGCCAACTAGTAGTCATGAACGAGAGGACCATCGTGGAGATTTCGGGTTCCGCCGCCATCGTCACCGGAGGCGCATCCGGCCTCGGTGCCGCCACCGCCAAGCGTCTCGCCGACGCGGGCGCCACCGTCTTCGGCCTCGACGTCCCGGCGTCGATCGAGCGCGCGGGCGACAACGTCCCCGCCGGTGTCACCCTGATCGCGGCCGACGTCACCAGCGGCGACGAGGTGGCCGCCGCGATCGCCCAGATCACCGAGGGCCCCGCCCCGCTGCGCATCGTGGTCAACTGCGCCGGTGTCGGCTGGGCCGGTCGCATCCTGTCCAAGAACGGCCCGCACGATCTGGAGCTGTTCCGCACCGTCATCACCGTGAACCTGCTCGGCACGTTCAACGTGATGCGCCTGGCCGCCGACGCCATCGCCAAGACCGAGCCGGTCGACGAGTACGGCCAGCGCGGCGTGGTCATCAACACCGCGTCGGTCGCCGCGTTCGAGGGCCAGATCGGCCAGATCGCCTACTCCGCGTCCAAGGGCGGCGTGCACGGCATGACCGTCCCCGCCGCGCGTGACCTGGCCCAGTTCGGCATCCGCGTCAACACCATCGCCCCCGGCATCATCGACACCCCGATGCTGGCCGGTGTCACCGAGGAGTACCGCAAGGGCCTCGAGGCCGGCGTCCCGTTCCCGTCGCGTCTCGGCCGCCCCGACGAGTACGCCCAGCTCGTCGAGTACATCGCGAGCCACGACTACCTCAACGGCGAGACCATCCGCATGGACGGCGCCCTGCGCATGGCCCCGCGCTAGGCACTACGCGCTGTGGAACGACTGCCCGTCGCCGGTTTCGGCGGCGGGCAGTCGTCGTTCAGGCCGGGGGGACGGTGCCGATGCCGAACAGGGCCGTGGTGGACAGCGCGGTGTTCGCGCGGTAGGTGACCGTGAGGTGCTCGACGGCCGCGTCCGTGCGGCGCTGCCATTCCGCCTCGCCCACTTCGTGTCTGAGCGTGGTCAGCGGGGCGCTGCTGCGAGTCATGGTGTCCCACAGCGCAGCCGCGTTCGGGAAGCTCACCTCGACCGTGTGCGGGCGGATCGTCACCGCGTCGAAGCCGGCCGCGCGCATCTCGGCCGCGAAGACGGCGGGGTTCTCCAGGCCGCGCGAGTTGGGCTGCGGTAGCGCGGCGTTCGGGTCGCCCGCGCTCAGCGCGCCGAACAGCGCGCGCATGAGCGAGGAGTCGACCGCGGGCGCCCAGGCCGAGACAACGGCGGTGGCGCCAGGACGCAGGACCCGGCGCAATTCGGCGAAGCCCTGGGGCCGGTCGGCGAAGAACATGAGGCCGAACAGCGAGAATCCGGCGTGGAAGCGGCCGTCCGGGTACGGCAGGTCCTGGCCGTCGCCGACCTGGGCGGTGATCGTGGTGCGCCCGGCGCGTTCGGCGGCCGCGGTGAGCTGTTCGATCATCGGCGCCGAGACGTCGATCGCGTCGACACGCGCCCCTGCGGCCGCGGCCGCGAGACTGAGCAGTCCCGTTCCCGCCGCGACATCGACGACAATGGAATCCGGTTCGAGAGTGACGAATTCGAGCGCGCGCTCGGCGAACGGACCGAGCACGGTCGCCGCCGCCGCGGCATAACCCTCGGCCACCAGATCCCACGGCTGTGCCGTGACCGACGTCCCCTCCGACATGTGCGACCGTTCCTCTCACTCCGCGATCGATGCCCGGACCAAGATTACGGTTCGGTGGCCGTGTGGTGTCAGAGAGTTCGTTCGAAGGTGATCAGGGCGTGGCCGGGGCCGTTGTAGTCCGGCACCGGGCCGGTGACGGTGAACCCGAGGCTGCGGTGGAAATCGATCGAGGTGAAGTTGGCCGGAGAAGTGATGGCGGTGACCACTTTTCGGCCATCGGCCCTGGCCAGCTCGAAGAATTCGTCGTAGAGGGTGCGGCCGAGGCCGACCTTGCGGGCGTCGGGGCGGACGCCGACGAAATGGATGTAGGCGGCGTCGGGGTCGGACGGGGAGCCGAAACCGATGAGGAAGCCGGAGATTCCGTCGTCGTCGGTCGCCACCAGGCTGGTGCGGTGGAAGTGGTCGAGGAACAACCTCGGCAGGCTGGGCACCACGGTCCGGCCCCACCAGTGGTCGACCACCCCGATCAGGCCGTCGTAGTCACCGGGCCGCGCCCGGCGGATCAGATGCCCCGCCGCCATCTCTCCATAGTGCGGCCTGCGGGGCTGGTCGGCACCCGTATTCCGCACAGCGAATCCAGCTCTTGCCGCAGGGCGCGATGGCCGCCTCGGGCGAAGCGGCCATCGCGGGGACCTCAGACGGTGCGGGTCAGCCGGTCGGTGAGCAGCTGGGCGAAGCGCGCCGGATCCTTGAGCTCGCCGCCCTCGGCGAGAACCGCGGTGCCGTAGAGCAGTTCGGCGGTCTCGGCGAGCTCGGGAACCTTGCCCTCGTCGGCATCGGACTTGCGCGCGTCGTAGGCGTCGCGCAGGCCGGTGACCAGCGGATGGGTCGGGTTGAGCTCGAGGATGCGCTTGGATTCCGGCAGCGCCTGGCCCGAGGCGCGGTACATGCGCTCGAGCATCGGGGTGAAGTCGAAGACGTCACCGACCAGGCAGGCCGGGGAGGTGGTGAGCCGGTTGGTCAGGCGCACCTCCTTGGCGACCTCGTCGAGGGTCTTGCCGAGCCAGCCGAGCAGATCGGCGAAGTCCTTGTCCTGCTGCTCGCGCAGGGCTTCGGTCTCCTTCTTCTCGTCCTCGGTCTCCAGGTCGACCTCGCCCTTGGCGATGGACTGGAACTTCTTGCCGTCGAACTCCGGCACCGAACCGACCCACATCTCGTCGACGGGGTCGGTCAGGATCAGCACCTCGCGGCCCTTGGCCTTGAACGCCTCCAGATGCGGCGAGTTCTCCACCTGCGCACGGCTTTCGCCGGTCATGTAGTAGATCGCGTCCTGGCCCTCCGGCATCCGCTCCACGTACTGCTTCAGCGTGGTGAGCTCGGACTCCGAGGCGGTCGAGGCGAAAGACGACACGGTGAGCAGGGTTTCGCGGTTGTCGGTGTCGGAGAGCAAGCCCTCCTTGAGCACCCGGCCGAACTGGGTCCAGAAGGTCTGGTACTTCGTCTGATCCTCGGCGCCCTGCAGGTCCTTGACCGTCGACAGCACCTTCTTGACCAGCCGCTTGCGGATCATCTGGATCTGGCGGTCCTGCTGGAGGATCTCGCGCGAGACGTTGAGCGAGAGGTCCTGCGCGTCCACCACACCCTTGACGAAGCGCAGGTACTCCGGCATCAGCTCTTCGCAGTTGTCCATGATGAACACCCGGCGCACGTAGAGCTGCACGCCGCGCTTGTGCTCGCGGGTGAACAGGTCGAACGGCGCGGTCGACGGGATGAACAGCAGCGCCTGGTATTCGAAGGTGCCCTCGGCCTTCATCGGGATGATCTCGAGCGGCTCGTCCCAGGCGTGGCTGACGTGGTGGTAGAACTCCTTGTACTCCTCGTCGGAGACCTCGCTGCGCGGGCGTGTCCACAGCGCCTTCTGCGAGTTGAGGGTCTGGTCCTCGACGATGGTCTTCTCGACCTTGTCCTCGCCCTCGCCCTCCATCACGGTGCGCTCGACCTGCATGCGGATCGGCCAGGCGATGAAATCGGAGTACTTGCGGACGATCTCGCGCAGCTTCCATTCCTGCGTGTAATCGAAGAGGTGATCGTCCTCGTCGGCGGGCTTGAGCTCGAGGGTGACCGCCGTGCCCTGCGGGGCGTCGGCGACGGTGTCGATCTCGTAGGTGGAGCTACCCGCGGCGGCGCTCCAGCGGGTGCCCTCGGCCTCGCCCGCCTTGCGGGTGGTCAGGGTGACCCGGTCGGCGACCATGAAGGTGGAGTAGAAGCCGATGCCGAACTGGCCGATCAGCTCCTCGGCGGCGGCATCGGACTTGGCCTCGGTGAGCTTGCGGCGCAGCTCGGCGGTGCCGGACTTGGCGAGAGTGCCGATCAGATCGATCACCTCGGCACGGGACATGCCGATGCCGTTGTCCCGGACGGTCAGGATGCGCTTGTCGGCGTCGACCTCCAGCTCGATGTGCAGGTCGGAGGTGTCGGCGACGAGGTCCTTGTCCTGGAACGTGGCCAGCTTCAGCTTGTCCAGTGCGTCGGAAGCGTTCGAGATCAGCTCCCGCAGGAACGTGTCTTTGTTGGAGTAGACCGAGTGGATCATCAGCTCCAGGAGCTGGTGGGTTTCGGCCTGGAACTCGAGGGTTTCGACGTGCTCTGTCACGCCCCCGATCGTATTACCGTCCGAAGTCGGCCAGGGAGGGAACCTCGTCGACGGCCCGTTGCGTCATCCAGTCGCGCAGCACCTGGGTGGCCCGCACGTCGTCCTCGTTGTATTCGAACAGGCGCGTGCGCTGGGACAGGTCCGATTCCGCGTCGTAGCCGACGGCCCGGCGGTACCAGCCCATCGACGCCTCGCCGCCGGCCTCCGGGTCGCGCCAGCCGAAGCCGGCGACCGGGGCGATCTTCTTCAAACCCTTGCCGTTGGGGCAGATGAACTGGTCGGTGACGGCCTGGAACATGTCGACCCACTCGGGCGAATCGACGAACGCGCGCACCTGCTCGTGCGTCGGCACGCCCGGCCTGCCCGCGAACCGGCGGGCCGACTCGTAGAGCCATTTGTCCTCGGCGGTGCGCGAGTAGCAGTAGGCGGCAAAGGTTTTGCCCGCGGCGTGCGCCTCGGCGCGTACCGCCATGAGCCAGGTCCAGAACTCGCCGAAGGAGCGGCCCTCGTCCTCGGTGGGCAGCGGGTCCCAGGTGACGAACGGCCGGTAGACGCCGTCGAGCAGGGTGCCCCACAGGTAGGCGCCGTCCTCCTGGTAGCTCTCCAGGTCGACGTCGACCTCCACGTCGGCGCGGCGCACGCTCACCGTGTCGAAGCGGCGCACCAGCGGCGCGCCCTCGATCCAGGCGCGGGCGGTGACCACGGTCTCGGAGAACGGGCCGTGCTGCCAGTCCTCCGGGTCCTCGCCTTCCCAGGCGGCCAGCTCGTCGACGGTCTGCACGCCGTGCACTCGCAGCACGTCGGCCCGGGAGCCGGGCGCCACCAGGCTGACGTCGCGCATCAGCGCCAGCTGACCCTCGCAGCTGGGCTCGCTGCCCGCGCCGCGCACCCACCACGGGCACTGCCTGCACTCGGGCACCTTCGACGGCTGGGTCGGCAGTTCGCCGCGCACCACCGCGATGCGGTCGCCGTAACGCTGGTCGTAGTCGGCAAGGACGTTGGTCAGGTCGTGCACGAGGATGCGGTCGAGGGCCAGGCCGATGGCACCGCCGAGCAGGGCGGGGCTGGCCATGCCGTGCCGCTGCAGCATCCGGTACAGGTGCGCGAGGCGCTGCTGGTCGCGCGGCTGCGGACGCAGTTTCACGTGCTTGTCGCGGCGGGGCTGCCAGCGGAACAGGTCCGAGGTCAGCGGGTGGAAATCGGCCGGATCGGGCCTGCGCGGGTCGGTGACCTTGTGGTTGACCACGATGATCGGGATGTAGCCGCCACGGTCGTCGTCGCGGAGCAGGAACTCGGCGCCGCCACGACGGCCGGTATCGGGTTCCTGCGGCAGCAGCCCGCCCCAGATGCGCGCGGCGCCCGCCGCCATCGCGGCCATCGTCGCCGCGGCCTTCTCCCCCGCGCGCAGCTGCGGCTCGATCACCACCCAGTCGGCGGGTGCGGCGGCCACCAGCTCGTCGCGGACCTTGAGACGGTGCGCGGCGGCGGCCTCCCGGCGCTGCTGAACGCCCGGATCCTCCCTGACCTCGGCGATGGTCCCCGGATGCTCGGCATCCAGGCGCAGGCGGTGCCTGCACCCGATCAGCGAGCGCGCGTCCAGGAAGGCGATCCGGGACTCGGCGAGCCCGGTATCGGTACCTCGATCGAGCGCAGCGGAAGCGGGGGCCGGGCGATGCACCGGCCCGCCGTCGAAGTCGTCCTCGGCTGCACGCACGCAAGCAGTATGGTCCCTCCCCCCGACACAATGCCCAATCGCTACCCTCATCCCACTACGCTACGAAGTACGGCAGGCCGCTACCCCGGCACTGCCTCATGACTTGGCGAGCATGACGGAGGGCCTGATCTCATGGGGTTGTTCAGCAAGCGCAAGCGGCGCCCGAGCCGACGCGCTGAGGCGAAGGCGCTCAAGCACAAAGCCGCCGTGGAGGCGAAGCTGAGCGCCAAGAACGAGCGCAAGGCCGCCAAGGCGAGCGAACGCACCACCCGGCGCGCGGCCAAGGCACAGGCCAAGACCGAGGCCAAGGTGGCCAAGGCGCAGATCGCTACCCTGCAGGCCGAGGAGAAGGCCGCCCAGAAGCTGGCGGCCAAGGCCGACCGCGAACTGTTCAGCGCGAGCCAGATCCGCAAGTACATCGGCGTCGCCCGGGTGCTGGTCCCGGTGCTCGCGCCGCTGGCCTACCGCGGCGCCACCTACGTGCGTGGCCAGCTCGACGCCCGCAAGGCACAGCAGCTCGGCATCGGGCTCGATCAGCTGGGCGAGTTCAGCGGTCACGGCGCGCGCCTGCAGGCCCGCATCACCAATACCGAGAGCGCGCTCGACAAGGTCGCCGCCGACGCCCCCGGCGACGCCGACACCAAGAAGTTCGTCGAGGCCGCCCGGTCCCGGCTGACCGACCTGACCGTCGCGGTGAACACCGCCGAGCAGATGCCCGCCGCGCGCCGCAAGGCCGTGCACGCGTCCATCTCGGCCGAACTGGGCGTGCTGGAGACCGACGCGCTCGCCCGGCTCGGCGTGCGCTGATCCCGTCGTGACCACGCCGCAGCTCACCGCCCGCCTGCGCGGGGGTGGCTGCGGCGTACTCGTCGGCGCGCTGGCCGTCGCCGCGCACGGCGGTGCGGGCGGTGGCGTGCCGCACTCGGCCGATATCGCCCTGCTGCTGCTGGTTTCGCTCGGCGCTGGCATCGTCGCGGGCGGATCGCGCGTGCGATCCGGTGGCGCGCCGCTGCTGCGAGCCGGTGCGGTGCTGCTCGGTGGGCAATGGGCCGGGCACTCCGCGTTGTCGGCGTCGCTCGCGCACCACGACGAGCTGTTCCACCTGCCCAGCGCGCCGATGGTGGCCGCGCACACCGTCGCGGCGTTCGCCTGCGCCGCACTGATTCTCGTCGCCGAGCGGCTCTATCTCGTCGCGTCCAGCGTGGTCAGGGCCGTGCTCACGGCGCCGTCGACCGCGATCGTCCAGCGCGCGCCGCGCTGGCGCGGCCTGGCGTTCGCCGGGCCGGGCCGCCCCACGCGGGGCACGCGATGTCCGCGCGCGCCGCCGCTGTCCGCCTGATTCGTCACGACATCAGCATCTCTTCGGACAGAAGGCTTTCCATGCACAACTTCATCACCCGTAGCACCGGGACCGCCGCCGTCGCGGCCGGTCTGGTGCTCGCCGCCTGCGGCTCGGCGGCCGCGCACGTGACCGTCGACGCGCCGGGCGCCGCCCAGGGCAAGTACACCGTCGCCACCTTCAAGGTGCCGACCGAATCCGAGACCGCGGCCACCACCGCGCTGCGCGTCACCGTGCCGAACTTGAAAAGCGTGCGCACCGAGCCGATGCCGGGCTGGACAGCCAAGGTCGAGCGCAACGACAAGGGCGAGGCCGTCGCCGTCGCCTGGACCGCCGACCCGGGCAACCCGGGCGTCGGCCCCGGCCAGTTCCAGCGCTTCGTGCTCTCGCTGGGCCCGCTGCCCGCGCAGGACACGGTGAACTTCCCCGCCACCCAGACCTACAGCGACGGCAAGGTCGTCGCCTGGGATCAGCCGAGCACCGGCGGTGCCGAGCCCGAGCATCCGGCACCGTCGATCACGCTGGGCGCCGACGGCGGTGACGCGGGCGGCGACCACAGGGTCGCTTCCGGTGAGACCAGCGTCGCGGAGACCGACACGGTGGCGCGCTGGCTCGGCGGCATCGGGCTGGCCCTCGGCCTGTTCGCGGCCGCGCTCGGCCTCGGCCTCGTCTTCCGTTCGCGGCGGTCGTGATGCGGGCCGATCATCTCGTCGCCGATATCAACCGATCCGCGCGGCTGCGCATCGGACGCCGGGTGCTCGCGGTGCTGATCGCCGGCCTGTTCGCCGCGATGTTCGCGGCGGGCACGGCGAGCGCGCACTCCGGTGCCGTGAGCAGCGTGCCCGAGGACGGCTCGACCGTCGAGGCCGGGCCCCCGCGCGCCAGCATCACCTTCAACGAGGAACTGCAGCAGAACTTTCCGTCGCTGACCGTGGTCGGCCCGGACGGTCGCCTGTGGTCGAAGGGCAAGGCGCTCGTCGAGGGCCGCACCGTCAGTGTGGAACTGGGCGAGCTCGGGCCGGTCGGCGAATACACCCTCGCGTTCCGGGTCACCTCTGCCGACGGGCACCCTGTCAGCGGGACCCGGCATTTCACGCTGAGCAAGGCGGGTACCGGCACGCCGGGACCCAAGCCGGGTGCGGACACGGCCGACAGCGGCGACTCCGACGGCGGCGTGCCGGTGTGGGTGTTCATCGCCGGTGGCGTGGTGCTGTTCGGCGCGGGCCTCGCGGTCGCGCTGCTGTCCGGCCGCAAGAAGTAGCCAGCATGACGACCGGTCGCCGGGTACCCGCGACGACGCTGCGGCAGTGGCGGGTCCTGGTGCCGGTCGTGGTGGCCGCCGTGGCCGGGGTGGCGCTGGCCTGGCTGCTGCGCCGCGGCGGCGGTTTCCCCTGGTCGGCGGGCGCGCGGGTGCTCGCCGACGGCGCGGGCGCGGTGGTGCTCGGGCTGGCGGCCCTGCCCCGGCTCGACGACCGGCTGCGGGTGGCCTGGCGGCCGCTGGCCGCGCTGGCCGGCGTCTGGTTCGCGGCCGAATTCGCCGTGCTGGTGGCCGAGGCCGCCGAGGTGGTCGGCGTGCCCGTGACCCGGCTCGGCGCGGGTGAGTTCGGCACCTTCCTCACCAACCTCAGCGGCGGGCAGATCGGCATCGCGATCCTGTTCTGCACCGGCGCCGTCGCCTGCTACGCGGCACTGGCCTTCCGCAGGCCCGACGCGGCGTCGGCCGATCTGGTGCTGGTGTTCGCCGCGGTCGCGCTGGCCCTGCGCCCGATCACCGGCCACATGTCCCAGCAGATGTTCGGTTCGGTGCTGGCCGCGATCCACGCGCTGGCCGCGGCATGCTGGCTCGGGCTGCTGCTGGCGATGGCGGTGGTGCTGCGCACCCGCGGCGGCTGGGCGAGGACGCTGCCACGCTATTCGGCGCTGGCCGCACCCCTGGTGCTGGCGGTGGCCGCCACCGGGACGATCGACGGACTCGTCCGTATCGGCGGCATCGAACCGCTGTGGTCGACCGGCTACGGGCGGATCCTGCTGGCGAAGTTCGCCGTCCTCTGCGCGCTGACCGGCCTGGGCTGGTGGTGGCGGCGCAGCTGGGTGCGCCGGGCCGCCGACCACCGGGTCACCGCCGAGATCTCCCTGCGCAACGCCGCCATCGAGGTCACCGCGATGGGCCTGGCGTTCGGCCTGGCCGCGACCCTGGCCGTCACCGCGTAGCCCGATCGGTCGCGGCGGACCATTAAAGTGGCCGCTATGACCGAAGTGAGGATCGTCGAAGACTGTGCCGCGTCCGCCGAGACGGCGTTCGACTACGTCAACGACTACCGCAACCTGCCGCATTTCCTGTACGGCATCGAATCCTTCGTCCCGGTCACCGACCAGACCGACGGGCTCGGCGCGACCTTCGACGGCCACATGAAGCTCGGCCCCGCGTCGCTCAAGTCCCGGGTCGAGGTCGTGAAGTGGGAGAAGGGCCGCGTGATCGGCATCAAGTCGATCAAGGGATTCGAGATCATCTCGACATTCCACTTCTATCCCAAGGGCGACGCGCTGTGCACCGTCGACGCGACCATCGAGTACTTCGTGCCCGGCGGTCTCGCGGGCAAGATGCTGGGCAAGACGATCGAGCCGTTCGTCAAGATCGCGGTGAAGCACACCACAGACAGCCTGGTCAGGGAGATCGCCAAGGCGCATGTCGAGGGCGCCTGACAGAATGCAGGCCATGACCGAATCAGCGAATGTTGTGGCCACCGCCGATCTGGCCGACGAGATCGGCCCCGAGATCCGCAGTTGTGACACCCAGTTCATCCAGTTCGGTGGCCGGGCCGCGTTCGCCGGACGGATCACCACGATCCGGTGCTTCCAGGACAATCTGCTGGTCAAGCAGACCCTGGGCGAGCCGGGCGAGGGCAAGGTCCTCGTGGTCGACGGCGGCGCCAGCGTGCACACCGCGCTCGTGGGCGACATCATCGCCGGCCGTGGCGTCGACAACGGCTGGGCCGGCGTGATCGTCAACGGCGCCGTGCGCGACTCGGCGATCCTGCGCACCCTCGACATCGGCGTGAAGGCGCTGGGCACCAACCCGCGCAAGAGCACCCAGACCGGCAGCGGCGAGAAGGACGTGACCGTCGAGTTCGGCGGCATCACCTTCGTGCCCGGCGAGATGCTCTACAGCGACCACGACGGCGTCGTGGTCCGCGCGGAGTAGTTGGAGCGCTGGCGCGCTCGAGGTCGCGGCCCCTTGGTCCCGCCGGTCAGGCACCGTTGCTTGCTCCTGCGTCGCTTGCGCAACGGCGCCTGACCGGCGGGACGGCCGCGACGGCCGACTGCGTCGGCCTGCCCCTCCTCGGGGTCGGGGCGTGCGGGGAGGTTGGGTAGAACGGTCAGTTCCCCGATACCCGCACCTTGTGGCCCGCCAGCACGACGACGTCGCCGACCTGCAGTTGCCTGCCGCGGCGCAGCTCCACCTCATCGTTGACCCGGACCAGGCCCTGGGCGATCACCGTCTTGGCCTCGGAGCCCGAATCGATCAGGTTGGCCAGTTTCAGGAATTGCCCGAGCTTGATGACCTCGTCATCGATCGGCACATCGACTGGTTCCGACATGCGCTAATACTTACCCTCCGGCGAAAATCCGGTCGCCACCGGCCCCACTACCGGCGCGCGTGACGAACACGCCGCAGCGTCCGCCACACCGATCCGGCCCGGATGCACGCACACTGGATCGGTGACCACCACGCAGGCCGAGCAACACCCCATCGTCGAGGCACCGCAGAGCCGCGCCACCGTTCCGCACCGTGGGCACGGCAGGCTGGCCGAGGTACCGCACATCACCGGGCTCGTCCTGGGCGTCTTCGCGGTGCTGCTGTTCTTGTGGAGTCTCTCGCCCGCCCTGCGCTATCTGACGCAGGTGCCGCGGCACTACGTGGACGTGTACTACTTCGACGCTCCCGACACCAGCCTGGTGTGGGCGGTGGTGGTCGGCCTGCTGGCCGGGGCGATCGCGAGCCGCAAGCGCGTCGCGTGGTGGCTGCTGGTGGTGTACCTGCTGCTCTACGCGGTGTCCAACATCGCGGACTTCGTCGTCGACGACGACATCGACGCGCTGGTGGCCTGCATCGTGCACGTCGTCGTCATCGGGATCCTGATCGCGGCGCGCAACGAGTTCTATACCCGGGTCCGGCCGGGGGCGCTGTGGAAGGCGATCGGCGTGCTGGTGGCCGGGCTGGCGCTGGGCTGCCTGATCGGCTGGGGGCTGGTGGAACTCGCGCCCGGCACCCTTCCCGAGGGGGTGCAGCGCCCGCTGTGGGCGGTCTACCGGGTGACCGCGGCGGTGCTGGTGAACAACGAGCATTTCGACGGGCACCCGCGTCCGTGGGTCAACTTCCTGCTCGGCCTGTTCGGCGCGATCGCCCTGCTCACCGCCGTGGTGGTGCTGCTGCGCTCACGCCGCGCCGACAACGCGATGACCGCCTTGGACGAGTCGGCCATCCGCGGGCTGCTCGCGGCGGGCGACGTCGAGGACTCGCTGGGCTACTTCGCCACCCGCCGGGACAAGGCGGTGGTGTTCGCGCCCAACGGCAAGGCCGCCATCACCTATCGCGTCGAGCTGGGCGTGAGCCTGGCCAGCGGCGATCCGATCGGACCGAAACAGGCCTGGCCGCAGGCCATCCGGGCCTGGCTCGAGGAGGCCGACCGGTTCGGCTGGGCGCCCGCGGTGATGGGCGCCAGCGAGATCGGCGCCACCGCCTACCGCAATGCCGGGCTCGCGGCACTGCGCCTCGGCGACGAGGCGATCCTCGACACCCGCACCTTCTCGCTGGCCGGGCCCGAGATGAAGCAGGTCCGCCAGGCCGCGAACCGGCTGCGCAAGAACGGTCTCGGGGTGCGGGTGCGCAGGCACCGCGACATCCCCGCCGCCGAGTTCGCCGACATCGTCGCCCGCGCCGACGCCTGGCGCGACACCGAGACCGAGCGCGGCTTCTCGATGGCGCTGGGCCGTCTCGGCGACCCGCTAGACGGCGACTGCCTGCTGGTCGAGGCGGTCGACCACGACGACCGGGTGCACGCCATGCTCTCGTTCGTCCCGTGGGGCCGCACCGGTGTCTCGCTGGAACTCATGCGCCGCGACCCGCAGAGCCCCAACGGCGTGATGGAGCTGATGATCTCCCAGCTCGCGCTGAACTCCGACCAGTACGGGATCACCAAGATCTCGCTGAACTTCGCGGTGTTCCGTTCGGTGTTCGAGGAGGGCGGCCGGATCGGGGCGGGCCCGATCCTGCGCGCGTGGCGCGGTGTGCTGCTGTTCTTCTCGCGCTGGTGGCAGCTCGAGGCGCTGTATCGGTCGAACGTGAAGTACCACCCGCGCTGGGTGCCGCGTTTCTTCCTGTACGAGGAGCGCAGGCAGTTGCCCCGGGTGGCCACGGCCAGCGGCCTGGCCGAGGGCTTCCTGCCGCGCATCGGCAAGGAACCCGACGCGGCCGTGCACACCGGGACGCACACGGCGGTGCCGGCGAGCGTCACCGGGCTGCACGCCGACGGCAGCGCGCCGGACGCGCCGGCGGGCGAGGACGCCGACCAGGGCCCACGCAGGCCCGAGCAGGTCCGCGTCCGGATGAACAAGCTGGACCGGCTCACCGCCGCCGGCGTCGACTCCTACCCGGTGGCCTATCCCCCGACGCACACCATCGCCGACGCCCGCGCCTGCCCCAAGGGCACGACGGTGCGGGTGGCGGGCAGGCTGCTGCGCATCCGCGACTACGGCGGGGTGATCTTCGCGGTGGTCCGCGACTGGACCGACGAGATCCAGCTCGTCATCGACCGGGAGCGGGTCGGCGCCGACCGCAGCGCCGAGTTCACCGAGTTCTTCGACCTGGGCGATCTCATCGAGGTGAGCGGACAGCTCGGCACCAGCCGCAGCGGCGAGCTCTCGCTGCTCGCCCAGGACTGGCGGATGAACGGCAAGTGCCTGCACCCGCTGCCCGACAAGTGGCGCGGCCTGGCCGATTCCGAGGCCAAGGTCCGGCAGCGCTACGTCGACATGGCGATCAATCCGGAGACCCGCGAGGTGATGGCCAAGCGCAGCGCGGTGCTGCATTCGCTGCGCGACTCGCTGTTCAACTGGGGCTTCCTCGAGGTCGAGACACCGATCCTGCAGCAGGTGCACGGCGGCGCCAACGCGACCCCGTTCCGCACCCACATCAACGCCTACGACCTCGACCTGTACCTGCGCATCGCGCCCGAGCTGTACCTCAAGCGGCTGTGTGTCGGTGGGATGGAGAAGGTCTTCGAACTCGGCCGCACCTTCCGCAACGAAGGCGTCGACTTCAGCCACAATCCCGAGTTCACGATCCTGGAAGCCTATGAGGCGCACAGTGATTACCTGCGGATGATGCAGCTGTGCCGCCGGTTGATCCAGGACGCGGCGATGGCGGCCAACGGCGCCGAGGTGGCGCTGCGACCGAACGACGACGGGGGATTCGACGCCGTCGACATCTCCGGCGAGTGGCGGGTGAAGACGGTGCACAGCGCGGTCTCGGAGGCCATCGGCACCGAGATCACCACCCGCACCGAACTCAGCCGCCTGCGCGAGCTGTGCGACGAGGCGGGCATCGCCTACCAGCACGGCTGGGACGCGGGCCAGGTGGTGCTGGAGATGTACGAGCACCTGGTGGAATCGCAGACCACCTACCCCACCTTCTACCTCGACTTCCCCACCTCGGTCTCCCCGCTGACCCGCTCGCACCGCAGTATCGACGGCGTCACCGAGCGCTGGGACCTGGTCGCCTGGGGCGTCGAATTGGGCACCGCCTACAGCGAACTCACCGACCCGGTCGAGCAGCGGCGCAGGCTCACCGAACAGTCGATGCTGGCGGCGGGCGGCGATCCGGAGGCGATGGAACTCGACGAGGACTTCCTGCAGGCGCTCGAACACGCGATGCCGCCCACCGGCGGTCTCGGCATGGGCGTGGACCGGGTCGTCATGCTGATCACCGGACGCAGCATCCGGGAAACGCTGCCGTTCCCGTTGGTGAAACCGCGCTGATTCGGGGTACACCGTTACTCGTGTAAACGAATCGTGGCCGCGCCGCGATCAACAACTGCTCCGGGACGCCGCGAGGCTTTCGCACCGAAAGCCACACCAACGGCGCTAGTCTCGGAGTTCCGGCACCGGGAGGATGCCGGGCCAACGACACCTCGGGATGGGACTACATGTATCTGGATCTGCTGACCACGGCCGCCCTCGTCGACCCGCACCTGCTCACGAGCAGCTTCGACACCCTGGCGAGCTCGGACACGGTCAACACCGCGCTGGAGCTGGCGGCCAAGAAGAAAAAGAAGAGCAGCTCCGGCCTGATCATCGGCGGCATCTGCTGCCTGCTCGTCGTCGTGCTCATCATCGGCGGCATCTACCTGCTCAAGAACAAGAAGAAGGACAACGGTCAGCCGCCCGCCCAGCCGCCCTACGGCGGTCCCCAGGGTGGTCAGCCGCCGTACGGTCAGCCGCCCTACGGCCAGCCCTGACCTGATCGAGGGACTCGCGGCGATATCCTCGCCCGATGACGAGGCATCCTCGCGAGTCCTCGAACGAACGCCGGCTGGCCCATGGGCTGTCCGCGACCGGTGTCGCCGGCCTGTTCCTGCTGCTGCGGCTGTTCGCGGTCACCGATTACGACTGGAACGCCGCCTTCTCGCTACTGGGCACGCTCGGCATCGGCGATGTCGCCGCCATGGTGGTCGGCACCCTGATGGCCAGTCCGCTGCTCGGCGGGATCGCCCTGTCGGTGTTGCTGCCGGAGGCGGTGATCCATCAGATCCGGCTCGGCAGACCGAGCTGGACCAACGCGGGCAATCTGACCTGGCTCGTCGTGATCGCCCTGTTCACCGGCGCGCTGGTGTGGACCTACCGGGTGTGGTGGGTGCTCATCGTCGCCGGTGTCCTTGGTTTGGTGCTGTTCGGGCTGCTGCGGGCGGACAAGCGCAATCCGGAGGGCGCGAAGTTCGCGCACTGGTTCGTCGGCAGTTCCGCGCTGATCGTCACGCTGGCCGCCCTGATCCTGGCCGCGACCGTGCAGGTGCCGTGGGTTTCGCGGGAGCACATCCAGACGAAGAACGGCGTCGTCGACGGGTATGTGATGGAGAATCCGCCCGGCTTCCTGAAGGTATTGCTCGAAGACGGGCGCGAGATCGTCATCATCGATACCGCCGACGTGACCGGTCGCGAGGAAATCGACCCGGAGCCGTGAGACCGCCAAACCGGGCGATACGGCAGAGTGTGTGAGCGTGCAGCTCATTCTCGTGCGTCACGCCCAGCCCGAACGCGTCATCGGGGACACCACCGCCGCCGACCCCGGCCTGACCGAGATCGGCGGCCAGCAGGCCGACCGCGTCCCCGCCGCGCTCGCCGCCCACGAGATCGCTCGGATCGTCAGCAGTCCGCAGCGGCGGGCCCGCGACACCGCGGCCACCACCGCGGCCGCGCGCGAACTGCCCGTCGATGTCATCGACGACCTCGCCGAGTACGACCGCGACCTGCCCGCCTACATCCCCATCGAAGACGCCAAGACCGATTTCGCCGAGGCCTACGCCCGGATCAAGGCAGGCCTGCTACCCGAGCAGATCGACGGCCCCGCCTTCACCGCCCGCGTCCTCACCGCGATAGACGGCCTGGTCGCCGCCGCGGCCCCCACCGACACTGTCGTCGCCTTCGCCCACGGCGGCGTGGTCAACGTCCTGCTGGCCGACATCCTCGGCCTGGACCGCCCGCTGACCTTCCCGATCGACTACTGCTCGGTGACCCGAATCCTCTACTCGCGCACCGGCTCCCGCACCGCCGCCACCATCAACGAAAACGGCCACGTCTGGGACCTGCTCCCCCGCAACCTCTCCCGCACACACCCCTGACCGATCACCCCAACCGCGCCCGCCCGACCGGAGGGGCCGTCGGCGGCCGTCCCGCCGGCCAGGCACCGTGGGCGTACGCGACAAAGGAGCAAGCCACGGCGCCTGACGGACGACACCCGAGGGACCGCCGACCAGAGTGGGCCGACGTTCCAAACCAACCACGCACGCCCGACCCCTAGGGAGGGCAGGCCGACGAAGTCGGCCGTCGGCGGCCGTCCCGCCGGTCAGGCGCCGTGGCGTACGCGACGAAGGAGCAAGCCACGGTGCCTGACCGGCGGGACCCAAGGGGCCGCCGACTCGAGCGCGCCAGCGCTCCAAAAACTCAAGCCTGCTGGGCGATCCAGTTGTGCATCCAGGTGATGGCGGTCTGGCCGCCACCCACGGGGTAGCTGCCGTAGAGGGTGTGGGCCTGGGAGCGGTAGAAGCGCTCCAGGTCCTTGGCCCGCTGCTGGTTGGCCGCCTCGGAGAGCTGCGCCTGCAGGGTCGGGACGCCGCCGTGGGCCATCAGGTCGTTGACGATGGCGCCCGCCTCGATCTGGTAGCGCCACATGTTGGCCGGGTTGGCGTCCGAGCTCTGCGCGAGGAAACCGGCGAAGCGGGTGACGAAATCGTCGGTGGCGGTGGCGCAGTACAGGTCGTCGACGGCGCAGATGGTGCGCACGCGGTCGCTGATCCAGCCGAAGCCACCGGGCCGCGCGCCACCGGCGCCCGCGCCCGCGGCGATCGGGCCGACCTGCACGTCGGTCGGCGAGCGGCGCGGATCGGAGATCAGGCCGACGGCCTTGACCTTGCCCGGCGCGATCGGGCTGACGCCGGTGCCGATTTCGGCGGCGAGGTCACCCGCCGCGTCGGCGCCCTGGCTGTAGCCCACCAGCGCGATGTCGGTGTCGCCGCACGCGGCGAGCTTGGCGGTGATCAGTCCGCGCGCGGCGTCGACCGCCTGCTTCTTGGACTGACCGTAGACGTCGCCCTCCCACGGGAACGCGGTGGCGGCGTAGGTGACATAGTCGACGTCGGTGTTGCGGGGCAGCCCGTTGGTGACGCCGGAGAGCATGCCGGGGCCGGGGGCCTTGTCGTGGCCGGTTTCCCAGGTGCCCGGGATCGCGACGACATAGAGACTCGGGCAGCCCGGCGCCGCCGCCGCACTCGTGCTGCCGACCATGACGCCGGTGGTCATCGCCGCGGCCGCGCCCAGCGCCGCAACAACCTTCTTCAACCGCATACCGCTCCAGTTCAACCTTGCTCGATACAGAGCAAACCCCGATAAGTCCCTGTCAAGGTGGGTGAACCCGGCTAGTGGCCATGCTGTGTCTCACCCAGACCTCGCCGCGAATCACAATAGGCGGACGAGCCCGCTGATGCCACACGACGACTCGTCCATGTCCGATTTCCGACAGTCGGCTTCGACACAGGCTGCGCGGGATGTCGGCGGCCACGCGGAGTCGCCGACACTCGCCTCCGCCGCGGGGTGGAACTCACACCTCCAGATCTTCCTCGATGCCCTTGAGACGGTGCCGAGCCATGGCCAGATTGGACCGGCCGCGATCGAGCGCGAGGTAGAGGAACAGACCCTTGGACTTGCGGCCGGTCATCGGTCGGATGACGTGGTACTGGGTGCCGAGGGTGATGAGCACGTCCTCGATGTCCTCGTTGAGGCCGAGCTGCTCGATGGTGCGCATCTTCGCGCGGACCACCTCGGTGTTGCCCGCCGCGGCCACCTGCAGATCGAGCGCCTTGGTGCTGCTGAGCATTCCGAGCGCCATCCCGCTGCTGTAGTCGACGACGGCGGCGCCTATCGCGCCTTCGATCACCATCATGTCCTTCAGTGCCAGGTCCATGTTCGACATGTCTTGCCTTTCAATCGGTTTCTTCCTTGGATTGCGCCGCCGCCAGGTGTTCGGCGATGGCGCGCGCCACCGGTCGCGACTCCAGGTGGAGCCGGCCGACGTTCACTTCCGGGCCGGCGAGCACGGTCAGCGAGGTGTAGCCGGCGGCGTAGATCACCACCTGCCCCTCGGTGCCGAGCACGACGACCTCGTTGAATCCGCCGCCGTGCGCCGTGGTCGCGAGCCGATACGACAGCGACAGCTGCGCGGCCGCCATCGCGGCCATGCCGGCGGGTTCGATGTGCGGGGGTAGGTCGTGTTCGATCAGCAGCCCGTCGCTGGAGGCCACCACCGAACCAGTCAGGCGGGGGACGCGCTCCCGCAACGACTTCAGTTCGGCCAATACGGCCGTGTTCCGTTCGGGCACCGGCATCGCCACCTTCGTCCTTCCCCTCCATTCACCGAGCAGCTTCTTCCGCACGGTCACGCAAGCTCCTCCAACGCCGCCCTGAGCCGGATGAGTACATCGCAGTCGACCTGTCGCCAGCGCTCGGGTTCGTACGGTGCCGCGCCGGTGCGGTGTCCGCGATGCCGGGCGGGTGCGGTCGCTTCCTCGTCGACCGCGTGCCGACCGGTTCGCTCGCCCGTCCCCGCGTACACCGGGCGGGGCGGACGAGCCGTTCCCCCGCCGCCGAGCGCGGGCGGGACCCGCCTCGGCAGCGCGGGCACGCCTGTGGAAGGCACCTCCGGTGCCGAATGCCGATGGCGCCCAGTGTCTTCCACGGGTGCGGGCGCCAGCGTGAGGTGCCGCACGGCCGGTGGCGACTGGGGCGCGTCGGCCACGGCGGGCTCCACGACCGGTTCCGCCGCCGCCGGGTCGGGTTCCTGGATCAGCCCCGCGGTGGTGAGGTCGCGCACGGCGACCAGGCAGCCGTAGGTGGTGCGGCCCAGGTCGCGGGCGATCTCGGCGATGCTGCGCCGCTCGTCGGCGGCGGCCAGCACCTCGGCCTGGCCGCCGGTGAGCACCACCCGATGGCGGCGCACCCGGCGCGCGGGGACCACCGGCACCGCGGCGACGAGGTCGGCGGGCCAGGGACCCCACTCCGAATCACTGCGCCGGGCGCATTCGTGCAGCAGCGTATGCGGCGCCACTCGGCAGACAGGGGCGAGCCAATGTTCGGGCGCGGGCAGGAATTCCGGCTCGGCGGCCGAGGCGAGCAGAAAATAGGCGGCGTCGAATACCGACAGCAACGCCAGGGTTTCCAGTCGTGGCCGGTGCAATAACGGACCGGGATCGCCCGCGCCGGCCCGGCGCCAGTCCTCGGCCGTGGCCACACCCGCCTCGACCACCAGCCGGTCCAGGCCGATGGTGCGCCGGCAGCCCGCCGAGGCGATCGCGCCGCGCGCCAGATGGAATTCGCCGTCCCCGGCCCGCAGTACCCCGGTCGATCCCTGTTCCTCGAGCCGGTGCAATTCCTCGGCGAGGGCCAAGCTCATCGATCGCCGCCCGTCAGTTCCTCGAGCGCGGCACGGAGCTGATACCGGGCCATGCCGAGATTGCCGGTGTCGCCGTCGAAGACGACATGGACGAACAGCCTGCCGTCGAAATCACCCTCGACCAGGTGCAACAGGTGGAAGCCACCGGTGCGGCAGACCACGATCTCGGTGATGTCGTCGTCCGCGCGTCCGGTCGCCAGCGCCGAACACCCGAGCGCGGCCCGCACCACATCCGTGGTGCCCGCCGCATCCTCGTGTTCGTCGACGATGTCGTGCACTCCAGCGGCGGCGATCGCCAAACCGCTGGCCCCATCCACCAGTGTCACGCTGCACGCACCGGGAATATCCATGATGCGTTTCAGGCAGCCGTCGAGAGAATTCACACGCCCCGGCCTGTCTTCGAGAGGTTATCGGAACGTGACGCTATACCTCCCGGCAAATTCCCGCACGCCGAACGCCGGAAAATTGCTGCGCCCCATAA
The DNA here is from genome assembly GCF_032656385.1 of Nocardia canadensis. NCBI lineage: Bacteria > Bacillati > Actinomycetota > Actinomycetes > Mycobacteriales > Nocardiaceae > Nocardia > Nocardia canadensis. Next base: position 398,035 of record NZ_JAVCWB010000001.1, on the reverse strand, counting down.
TGTTTGCTGAGGTTTGCTGGAAAACCGCTCGGTATCAATACTTTTGGGTAACTTCGCGCCGGTTCGCTGCCCGGCCGATAAACCCGGTGCTCAACCACCCTAAATGGATCGGCGACCATCTCGCGAACATCACGAACAGAACGCGACGAATCCACGAACCGGTCGGTTCGTCAGTAGTGTTCGCTCAGCCGGCGGCGCGGCGGTACCAGGACTCGGCCTCGCGGTGCGCGCCCTGCGACTCCAGGAGCGCGGCGAGATTGGCCATGGCGCGCGGGTGGCCGAGATCGGCGGCACGGCGGAAGCAGCGGCGCGCCTCGGTGAGGGCACCGCGACTCCGCAGCAGCATGCCTAGGTTGTTGACGGCGTCGATGTCGCCGTTGTCGGCGGCGTCGCGATACCAGGCCTCGGCGTCGTCGAGACGATCCTGGTCCTCGCACAGGCGGGCGAGGTTGTACATCGCGTCGACATTGCCCGCGAAAGCCGCGTGGTGGTACCAGGTTTCGGCGCCGCGCCGGTCACCGCACTGGTAGAGCAGGGTGGCCAGGTTGTACATGGCGTTGACGTTGCCCGCCGCCGCGGCCCGGCGGTACCACGACTCGGCCTCGTCGATCTCGCCGAGCTTGTCCAGCAGCACGGCCAGGTTGTTCATCGCGCGGGTGTGCCCGGCGGCGGCCGCCCGGCGGAACCAGTGCTCGGCCGCGTCGAAATCGCTGTGGTCGTAGTAGATGTTGGCCAGATTGTGCATGGCGGTACCGTCACCGCGCTCCGCGGCGCGATGCAGGCTCGCCATCGTTCCCGGCGGTAACGGCACAGCTCCCCCTCGGATCATCACCGGTTACACATCGATAACGGAAGTGTATGTGCTGCACCGGAGATCAGCCACGTCGTTTGCTCGGGTACCGAACTCCTTGTGGGCGAACGGCGTTCAGTCCCCTACGCATACCCTGGGCAAACGACGAAGGCGCCCGCGGACTCGGAAGTCCGCGGGCGCCTTGATGGTTCGTGCGTCAGCGCTGGGCGACGGCGGTCGGCGGGATCGGCGCGGGCAGCGCGGTCTCGCCTTCCAGGAACTTGTCCACCGCGGACGCCGCGGCGCGGCCCTCCGCGATCGCCCACACGATGAGCGACTGGCCACGGCCCATATCGCCGGCGACGAAGACGCCGGGGATGTTGGTGGCCCAGTTCTTGTCCCGCTGCACGTTGCCACGGCCGTCGTAACCGACGCCGAGGTCGGTCAGCAGGCCCGGCTTCTGCGGGCCGACGAAGCCCATGGCCAGCAGCACCAGGTCGGCCTCGAGGGTGAAGTCGGTGCCTTCGACCTTCTCGAACCGGCCGTTGGCCATCTTGACCTCGTGCGCCTCGAGACCGGTGACCTTGCCGTCCTTGCCGACGAAACGCTCGGTGTTGACGGAGAACACGCGCTCGCCGCCCTCCTCGTGCGCCGAGGACACCCGGTACATGAGCGGGTAGGTCGGCCACGGGGTGGAACCGGCGCGCTCCTCCGGCGGACGGGGCATGATCTCGAACTGGTGGACCGATTCGGCACCGTGGCGGTGCGAAGTGCCCAGGCAGTCGGCGCCGGTGTCGCCACCACCGATGATGACGACCTTCTTGCCCTTCGCGTGGATGGGCGGCAGGCCGTTCTCGTCGGTGATGTCGTCGCCGAGCTGGACGCGGTTGGCCAGCGGCAGGAACTCCATCGCCTGGTGGATGCCGTCGAGCTCGCGGCCCGGGATCGGCAGGTCACGCGCGATGGTGGCGCCACCGGCGAGCACGATCGCGTCGAAACGCTCCCGCAGCTCCTCGGTGGTGATGTCGACACCGACGTTGACGCCCGGCTTGAAGATGGTGCCTTCGGCCTCCATCTGCGCGAGGCGACGGTCGATGACCGACTTCTCCATCTTGAATTCCGGGATGCCGTAGCGCATCAGACCGCCGATGCGGTCGTCGCGCTCGAACACGGTCACGGTGTGGCCCGCCCGGGTCAGCTGCTGGGCGGCGGCCAAACCGGCCGGGCCCGAACCGACGACGGCGACCTTCTTGCCGGTCAGGCGGGTCGGGTACACCGGGGTGACCCAGCCCTCGTCGAAGGCGTTCTCGATGAGCTCGACCTCGACCTGCTTGATGGTGACCGGTTGCTGGTTGATGCCGAGCACGCACGACGCCTCACACGGAGCCGGGCACAGGCGGCCGGTGAACTCCGGGAAGTTGTTGGTGGCGTGCAGGCGGTCGATGCCCTCGCGCCAGGCACCCTTGTACACCAGGTCGTTCCACTCGGGGATCAGGTTCCCCAGCGGACAGCCGTTGTGACAGAAGGGGATACCGCAGTCCATGCAGCGGCTGGCCTGCTTCTGCAGGGTGTCGTGCGAGAACTTGTCCTCGTAGACCTCTTTCCAGTCGAGCAGTCGCAGCTCGACCGGTCGGCGGGTGGGCAGTTCCCGTGAGGTGTGCTTCAAAAATCCCTGTGGGTCAGCCACGAGCCGCCTCCATGATCGCTTCGTCCACGTCCTTGCCGCTCTTCTCAGCTTCGGAGATGGCGAGCAAAACCTTCTTGTATTCGCGGGGCATGACCTTCACGAAGTGGTTCACCTGCTGGGACCAGTCGCTCAGGATGCGTTCGGCGACAGCCGAACCCGTTTCGTCGCGGTGGGTGGTGATGATGTCGCGCAGCCAGGTGAAGTCGTCACCGGAGAGCTGCTCGATCGCCTCGGCCTGATCCGGGCTGACGCGCGATGCGAGCGTGCCCTCCGGGTCGTAGACGAAGGCGACACCACCGGACATACCGGCGCCGAGGTTGCGGCCGGTGCCACCGAGGATCACCACGCGGCCACCGGTCATGTACTCGAGCGCGTGGTCGCCCACACCCTCGACGACCGCGGTGGCGCCGGAGTTACGGACGGCGAACCGCTCGCCCGCCACACCGTTGATCAGGATCCGGCCGCTGGTCGCGCCGAACATGATCACGTTGCCCGCGATGATGTTGTCCTCGGCGACGAAGCCCTCCGGCGCGGTGAGCGCCGGGCGGACCACGATGTGGCCGCCGGACAGGCCCTTGCCGACGTAGTCGTTGGCGTCACCCTGCACGCGCAGCGTGATGCCGGCCGGGACGAACGCGCCGAAGCTGTTGCCCGCCGAACCGTTGAAGGTGATGTCGATGGTGTTGTCGGGCAGGCCCGCGCCACCGTAGAGCTTGGTCACCTCGTGGCCGAGCATGGTGCCGACCGTGCGGTTCACGTTGGTGATCTTGGTTTCGATCTTGACCGCCTGGCCACGCTCGAGCGCGTCGGCGCTCTGCGCGATCAGCTCGTTGTCCAGCGCCTTGTCCAGACCGTGGTCCTGGGTGCCGGTGCACCGGGTGTCCTGGTTCATGAACGCCGTCTCCGGCATGTCCAGGATCGGCGACAGGTCCAGCTTGGCGGCCTTGAAGTGCGCCTTGGCCTTGCTGGTGTCGAGCAGGTCGACGCGGCCGATGGCCTCGTCGAGCGTGCGGAAGCCCAGCTCGGCGAGCAGCTCACGCACCTCCTCGGCGATGAACAGCATGAAGTTCTCGACGAACTCCGGCTTGCCGGAGAAGCGCTCGCGCAGCACCGGGTTCTGGGTCGCGATGCCGACCGGGCAGGTGTCGAGGTGGCACACGCGCATCATGATGCAGCCCGAGACGACCAGCGGAGCGGTCGCGAAACCGAACTCCTCGGCGCCGAGCAGGGCGGCGATCATCACGTCGCGACCGGTCTTCATCTGACCGTCGACCTGGACCACGATGCGGTCGCGCAGGCCGTTGAGCAGCAGGGTCTGCTGGGTCTCGGCCAGGCCGAGCTCCCAGGGGCCACCCGCGTGCTTGAGCGAGGTCAGCGGCGAGGCGCCGGTGCCGCCGTCGTGGCCCGAGATGAGCACGACGTCGGCGTGCGCCTTGGACACACCGGTGGCGACGGTGCCGACGCCCGGCTCCGCGACGAGTTTCACGTGAATCCGCGCCTGCGGGTTCGCGTTCTTCAGATCGTGGATCAGCTGCGCCAGGTCCTCGATCGAGTAGATGTCGTGGTGCGGCGGCGGGGAGATCAGGCCGACGCCCGGCGTGGAGTGCCGCACCTCGGCGACCCACGGGTACACCTTGTGCGCGGGCAGCTGGCCGCCCTCGCCCGGCTTGGCGCCCTGGGCCATCTTGATCTGGATGTCGGTGGCGTTGGTCAGGTAGTGCGCGGTGACGCCGAAGCGACCCGAGGCGACCTGCTTGATCGCCGAACGACGCCAGTCACCGTTCTCCTCGACCTCGAAGCGGGCCGGGCTCTCGCCGCCCTCACCGGAGTTCGAGCGCGCGCCGAGGCGGTTCATCGCGATCGCCAGGGTCTCGTGCGACTCGGCCGAGATGGAGCCGTAGCTCATCGCGCCGGTCGAGAACCGCTTGACGATCTCGGCGGCCGACTCGACCTCGTCGATCGAGATCGACTCGCGCTGACCGGTCTTGAACTTGAACAGGCCACGCAGCGCGGCCAGCCGCTCGGACTGGTCGTCGACCAGCTTGGTGTACTCCTTGAAGATCGAGTACTGACCGGTGCGGGTCGCGTGCTGCAGCTTGAACACCGTGTCCGGGTTGAACAGGTGGTACTCGCCCTCACGACGCCACTGGTACTCGCCGCCGACCTCGAGCTCGCGGTGCGCGCGCTCGTTGCGGTTCTCCAGGAACGCGGTGCGGTGGCGGATGGCCACCTCTTCGGCGATCTCGTCCAGGCCGATGCCGCCCAGCGGCGAGCGCAGGCCGGTGAAGTACTCGTCGACCAGATCCTGCGCCAGGCCGATGACCTGGTACAGCTGGGCGCCGTTGTAGGAGGCGAGGGTGGAGATGCCCATCTTCGACATCACCTTGAGCACGCCGTTGCTGGCCGCGGTGCAGTAGTTCGCGACGGCCTTGCGGAAGTCGGCGGCCAGGTCACCGGTCGAGCCGGGGATCTGCAGCGAGCCGCGCTCGAGCATGTCCTCGATGGTCTCGAAGGCCATGTACGGGTTGATCGCGGCGGCGCCGAAACCGACCAGCATCGCCATGTGGTGCACCTCGCGGGCGTCACCGGCCTCGACCACCAGGCCGACCATGGTGCGGGTGCGCTCGCGCACCAGGTGGTGGTGCACCGAGGAGGTGAGCAGCAGCGACGGGATCGGCGCCAGCTTCTCGTTGGACTCACGGTCGGACAGCACGATGATCCGCGCGCCGCCGTCGATGGCCGCCGACACCTGGGTGTTGATCGCGGCCAGGGCCTTGCGCATGCCCTCGCCGCCCTCGGCGACCGGGTACAGACCGCGCACGACCACCGAGCGCAGGCCGGGGTGGCTGCCGTCGTCGTTGATGTGGACCAGCTTGGCCAGCTCGTCGTTGTCCAGGATCGGCTGCTCGAGCGCGATCTGCTGGCACGACTCGGGGCCGGGGTGCAGCAGGTCGGCCTCGGGGCCGATGTTGCGCTTGAGGCTGGTGACGACCTTCTCGCGGATGGCGTCCAGCGGCGGGTTGGTGACCTGCGCGAACAGCTGGGAGAAGTAGTCGAACAGCAGACGCGACCGGTTCGACAGCACCGCGATCGGGGTGTCGGTACCCATCGAGCCCAGCGCTTCGCCGCCGGTCTTGGCCATCGGGGTGATCAGCAGGTTCAGGTCCTCGGTGGTGTAACCGAAGATCTGCTGACGGATCAGCACGCGGTCGTGCGACATGTGCACGTGCGGACGGTCGGGCAGGTCGGCCAGGCGGCTCACGCCGGCGTCGAGCCACTCCTGGTACGGCTGCGCGGCGGCCAGCTCGGACTTGAGCTCGTCATCGGTGACGATGCGGCCCGCCTCGGTGTCGACCAGGAACATCTTGCCCGGCTGCAGGCGGATCTTCTGGACCACGGTGGAGGGGTCGATGTCGAGGACGCCGACCTCGGAGGCGAGCACGACCAGGCCGTCCTCGGTCACCCAGATGCGACCGGGGCGCAGGCCGTTGCGGTCGAGCACGGCGCCGATCTTCTTGCCGTCGGAGAAGCAGACGGCGGCGGGGCCGTCCCAGGGCTCCATCAGCATGGAGTGGTACTCGTAGAACGCCCGCCGCTGCGGGTCCATGTTCTCGTTGCGTTCCCAGGCCTCGGGAATCATCATCAGGATCGCGTGGTGCAAGTCGCGGCCGCCGAGGTGCAGCAGCTCCAGCACCTCGTCGAAGCGCGCGGTGTCACTCGCACCCGGCGTACAGACGGGGAAGATCTTCTGCAGCCGGTTCTTGCCCGCCTCGTCCTTGCCGAAGACGTCCGAACGCAGCAGCGCCTCACGGGCGCGCATCCAGTTCTCGTTACCGGTGACGGTGTTGATCTCACCGTTGTGGGCGACCCGGCGGAACGGGTGCGCCAGCGGCCACGAGGGGAAGGTGTTGGTGGAGAAGCGCGAGTGCACGATGCCGATGGCCGACTCGACGCGCTCGTCCTGCAGGTCCAGGTAGAACGCGCGCAGCTGCGGCGTGGTGAACATGCCCTTGTAGATGAAGGTCTCGCCGGACAGGCTCGGGAAGTACACCGATTCCTTGCCGACGGTGCCCTCACCGGGGCCTGCCTTGCCGAGCTCGTGCTCGATCCGCTTGCGGATGACGTAGGCGCGACGCTCCAGGTCCATGCCGGAGAGCTGCTCGGCGGAGTTCTTGGGCGAGCCGATGAAGATCTGCCGGAAGGTCGGCATGGCGTCGCGGGCCAGGGCGCCCAGCGAGGACTCGTCGATCGGCACCTCGCGCCAGCCGAGCACGGCCAGGCCCTCTTCGGTGACGATCTTGTCCACGCCGTAGGCGGCACGCGCGGCCTCACGACGGGCCTGGGGCAGGAAGGCGATGCCGGTCGCGTAGGAGCCGACCGGAGGCAACTCGAAGTCGACGATCGCGCGGAAGAACTTGTCCGGGAGCTGGATCAGGATGCCCGCGCCGTCGCCGGAGTTCGGCTCGGCGCCCGCGGCACCGCGGTGCTCCAGGTTCAGCAGGGCCGTGATGGCCTTGTCGACGATGTCTCGACTGCGTCGTCCGTGCATGTCGGCGACGAACGCGACGCCGCAGGCGTCGTGCTCGAATGCCGGATCGTAGAGCCCGGTGGCACCGGGTGACCTGTGGCCAGGAAGTTGCGTCATGCCTCTGCCTTCAAGAAAGTCGGCTGTCGATGAGATCGGCCGCTCAGCGAGCTGAGTTGGGCCCTTCGTCGTTTCGCCTCCGTCAAGACTGCGTCCGTACGATCCGAAACCAGCGGCGATGATGGTTTGCGGCGTGCAGTCACGTCTCCAGTTGTCCACCCGCTTCGTTGACGTAGTGGGTGCTCAGAGGTAACGGAACGCTTACACATCCCTTACCTCCGCGCGGGGGTTCACCCGCTACTCTTGGCCCGGTTTCACCGGACCCCGAAACAGGTGGTTGTACCGAACAGGGGTGCGTTCGGCGTAAGAGCAAACGATAAGTCAGACCGCAGACCCAACCAACTAAGGTCGTGCTAAGAAACCTGTCTAGCTGGGGTTTGTAACGGCGGCATGCTTCGTCGCGCGCGTCGTCCAGTGTAAAGCAGAGCGAGGGCCGGATCGATCCCGGACAACCCGCGCCGACCTGCGCGAACACCGTGGCGAAGCAGGCCAGAACCGGCTGCCGACCCAGGGCCGAAAGCTGAACTCACCTGCACCGCAGCAGAATTCCCCGACAATGCCCAGGTCAAACCTGTGCGCTCCGCTAACCGGGACGGAAGCGGTGAGATATTTCCGACAGCGGCCCCGACGTGGCATCGCAGTGATCCAACCGTTCGGTCTGTATCGAGTTTGTGTGCCACAGCACACCTCTGGCTAATTCTGGAACAGTGGCGTTCGCCACAACAGGGGCTCTACCAACCGGTAGGTACGAATCGCCGACGTCGACACGCCGGGCGGGCCTGGGCATCCAGCCCGCGCCACCGACTCGCACCGATGCCGGGCTCCTACTACTGTGAGGCTGACCACAAGGGGGTCGTCGGCACTCGGTGTGTCGGGTCGCTGCCTGTCACGCTGACACAACGAATCCATGACAGTTTCGCCATGCCCAGTGGAGCGCACGACCCGGGGAGAACCTATGACCGGCACACTCACCTGGCTCGGCGGAGGCCTCGCCTCGCCCCGGCGCCGGGATCCCGAAACGGGCTCCGACCTGGCCTACAACCATGAACAGGGCGGCTACGTCGTCACCGGTGCCGCCGTGCTGTTGTTCGCCGCGGTCGCCGGGATCGTCACCGCCGCCGCCCTGGCCGCCGCCGACGGGATCGGCGCGTTCGCCATCGTCGCGCTCGCGCTGGTCGTCGCGGTGGCCGCCGCCGCGCTGGGCCGCGCGCTGGCCACCACCAGGCCCGGCGCCGCCGACCGCGCGAGCACCGCTGCCAGGATCGGCGTCGGCGTGCTGGCCGGCGTGCTCGTCGCCGAACTGGCCTCGACCGTGCTGCTCGGCGGCACCGTCGACCGGGAGCTGGACGTGCGCGCGCAGGCGAGCGCCGAGAACGCCCCGGGCGTGGTCGCCGCGCGGGCCGAGTTCGACCGGGCGAGCGCCGACCGGGCCGCCCTGGACGTGAGCATCGCCAAGGCGCAGGCCGATATCGACCGCGCGCTGGTCATCGCCCGCTGTGAGTACAACCCGACGCCGGAGTGCCCGCAGACCAGGATCACCGGCGTCCCCGGCCGCGGTCCCGAGGCCCAGACGGCCAACGACATGCTCGACGATTCCCGCAGGCAGCTCGCCGCCGCGCAGGCCCGCACCGATCAGCTCGACCAGCAGGTCCGCACCGAGACCGCCGAGCTGGCCGCCGCCCGCGCCACCGCGTTCGCCGAGGCCGACCGGGGGCTCGGCGCCCGCTGGCTGGCCATGAACGGCTACACCGCCGACCACGCCGGGGCCGCCGCGCTGCGGGCGCTGATCCTGCTGGCCGGGGTCCTGCTCGCCCTGCTGCCCCTGCTGCTGCGCTGGTGGCGCGGGGAGACCTCGCTGGACCGCCGGGTCGACGCCGAGGAGGTGGCCGACCGGGCCCAGCGCGAGGCCGACGCGGCCATCGCGGTGAAGCGGGCCGAGGTGCGCACCGAGGCGGCTGCCCTGCGCGCCGATCACGAACTCGCCGCGGCGCGCCTGGCCATCGAGGCCGATACCGTCATCGATCGAGAACGTCAGCGCACCAGGATCATCGCCGCCATCGGCGGCTTCGAGCTCGGGATCACCGAGCCGCATCGAAAGGACGACTCCGTGGCTCTGGAGCCGAACGTCTCCCAGCAGCAGCTGCCCGCCGGGTACCTGCCCACCGCGCTGCCCGCCGCCGCGCCGCAGACCGGTGCGCTGGTGCCGGCCCAGCCGGTCGCCGCCGCGCCCGCGCAGGCCCCGACCGGGGGCGGCGGACTCGAGCTGCCGATCATCGGCACCGTGCCGTTCACCGACACCGCCGCCCGCTGGATCCGTCCGCTGGTGCCGTCCTTCGTCGCCAACGCGATCGACTCGGCCACGCACCCGCTGCGCACCGCGCGGCAGGCGTTCGAGGAGGTCGAGGAGGTCACCTTCACGCTGCGCCGCAGCCGCAAGGTCACCGTCGACACCCAGGATTCGCAGGCCCAGCAGCAGATGATGGCGCCGCCCGGCTACCAGCTGCCGGGTCAGCCCGCGCAGGGCTACCTGCCCGCCGGGTACCCCCAGCAGGGCGCACCGCAGTACCACCCGTACGCCCAGCAGATCGCCTCGACCGTCGTCGACGCGCCGTCGACCCGGTACCACCCGGACCCGCGCCAGTACCAGGCCGCGCCGACCTACACCGCGCTGCCCGCCGGCCAGGGCAACACCCTGCCGACCGCGGACGGCTACGGAGAACTCCCCGGCGGCAACGCCAACGAGCTCCCCGGCGGCGATCAGCGTCAGCTGCCGCCCGCGCGCTGAGCGTCGGGTCGGACGGTTCCCTCGCGGGCGTCCGACCGACCCCGCCGCCGAGGCGACCTGACGACAACCGAGCCGCCGTGGGGCCGGATCGACACCGGCCCCACGGCGGTACTCACGCGCGGGTGTTCTTCGTCCGCACCGCGCCGTAGGCGGCGCACAGCAGCACCGCGACGATGCCGAGCACCGTCAGATGGATGCCGCTGACGAACGCCTGATTCGCCGAGGACAAGAACTCCTGCGCCACCGCGGCCGGCAGCTCCCGCGCGACCTCGACCGCGCCGCTGAGCGATCCCGATGCCGTCGCCACCGCGTCGTCCGGCAGCAGGGACAGATCGAGCCCGCGGCGGAAGATCGCCATCACGGTGCTGCCGAGCAGGGCGACACCGAGCGCGAGACCGGTCTCGTAGGCGGTCTCCGAGATCGCCGCCGCGGCACCGGCGCGTTCCGCCGGCGCCGAGCCGACGACCAGGTCGGCGGCCACGGTCATGGCCACCCCGGCGCCGAGGCCGATGCCGACGAAACCGAGCACGAACGCCTCGGCGCCGCTGACCGCGTCGACCAGGAGGAAGGCCGCCGCGCCGAACGCGGTGACCACCAGCGCGCCGGCCAGCACGACCGCCGCGCGCCAGCGCCGCACCAGCCACGCCGCCGCGAGCGAACCGAGCACGCTGGCCGCGAGCCCGGGCAGCATCAGCAGCCCGGCCTCCAGCGGCGAGCGACCGAGCACCAGCTGCAGGTACTGCGAACCGAAGAACAGCACACCGGCCAGCGCGAACACCGCGAGCAGGTTGGTGAACACCGCGACGCGGAACCGGGGCAGCGCGAACAGCCGCAGGTCCAGCATCGGATCGGCCAGGCGACGCTGCCTGCGGACGAACAGCACGCCGGCGAGCACACCGGCCAGACCGACCAGCAGCGCGGCCACGGTCGGGCCGTGCGCGGCGGTTTCCTTCACCGCGTAGACCACGGGGACCAGCGCGAGCATCGACAACACCGCGCTGAGCGCGTCGAACCGGCCCGGGTTCGGGTCGCGCGATTCGGGGATGAGCAGCGGCGCGAGCGCCAGCAGCACCAGCATGACCGGCAGGTTCACCAGGAATACCGAGCCCCACCAGAAGTGCTCGAGCAGCCAGCCGCCGACCAGTGGACCGGCCGCGGCGCCACCACCGGCCATCGCGCTCCACACACCGATCGCCAGGGTGCGCTGCCGCGCGTCCTGGAACATCGAGCGGATCAGGCCCAGCGTGGCCGGCATCAGCGTGGCACCGGCGACACCCTGCAGTACGCGCGCGGCGATGAGCATCTCGGGCGAGACCGCCCAGGCGGCCAGCGCCGAGGCGATGCCGAAGCCGACGGCGCCGATCAACAGCAGCCTGCGCCTGCCGATCCGGTCGCCGAGGTTGCCCATCACGACCAGCAGGCCGGCGAGCACGAACGAATAGACGTCGATGATCCACAGCAGCTGCGGGGTGCTCGGGGCGAGGTCGGCGCTGATCGCGGGCACGGCCAGGTCGAGCACGGTCGCGTCGACGGCGAGCAGCAGGAGGGCGAGGGCCAGCACACCGAGGCCCGCCCACTCGCGCGCGGTGGCGCGCGGCGGGGCGGCGGCGGTGGTGACAGGGGTGTTCATCGGTTTCTCGACTTTCTGAGTTGGTAAACCGTCCAGACGGTACAGTAACAGAAAGACCGTCCAGACGGTACAGTGATCGCCGTGAGCCCCGGCACCCGCGATCGCATCCTCGACGCCCTGGAGACCCTGCTGCTCGAACGCGGCGCGGCCCAGATGACCCTCGACAACGTCGCCGCCGCGGCGGGCGTATCCAAGGGCGGGCTGCTCTATCACTTCAAGAGCAAGGACGCCCTGCTCGTCGGCCTGGTCGAACGACTCGGCGACCGCGCCGGCACCCAGCTCGCCGAGATGCGGGCGAACGGCACCCCGGTCGCGGAGTGGTACCTCCAGACGCCCGACCCCACGACCCAGGCCGACGCGGTCGAACTCGCGCTGTACCGCTCCCTGCTGGCGACCATGCGCACCATCGACGCCTCGGCGGGGACCGACCCCGACGAGGTGCAACGGGCCCTCGACGGGGTCATGACGGCCTGGTCGGACGGCCTCGACGACGAGGTGGACGACCCCGTCCGCGCCGACACCATCCGCCTGGTCGGCGACGGCGTCTACCTGCGCGCCCTGCTCGGCCTGCCGCAGCTCGAGCCCGCCCGCTACCGCGCGGTCGTGGATCGGCTGCTCGAGCGCTGAGCACAACAATCTCAGTGGACATGTGTACTCCGAACCGATTCCGGACCGGACCGCGCGCACATATCCGCCGACCGTGGTCAAAAACCGACCACTGACTGGTCATATAGCACGGCCCGTTAATCAGTGACCTGGGCTACACATTGTGGCAACTCACGACACTCGGTTTACAGTGCGAGAGTGATCCACAGCAACGGACCGAAGGGCGCGGCGCCGTGGGGCTCACCGCTGCTCGGTCCGGTCGAGGAGAAGTCGTCCATCCGGCGCGTCCGCGTGCAGCTGCTGCTGACCGTGCCGTTGCTCGTGGCCAACCTGATCGGCATCACGATGATCGTGGTGCTCGCCGGGTTCGTGCTGCCCGGTCCGACCGTCTTCACCAGGCAGCTGCTGCTGATCAACGCCGTCTTCACACCGCTGTGCGCGGTCCTCGCGCTGGCGATCGGCACCGTGTGGGGCACCGTCGCCGGCCTGCGCACCATGCGCTGGGCCACCGACCCCGACCACGTGCCGACCCCGCCCGAACAGCGGGTCGCGGTGTCGGCGCCGCGCTGGATGGTGTTGCAGCAGGCGGTGCTGTGGTCCCTGGCGCTGGTCACGCTGACGATCGTCTACGGCGTGGCCGATCCGGCGCTGATCCCCAAGGTCGGGCTGTCCATCGGCGCCGCGGGCATCGTGGTGTGCGCCAACAGCTATCTGATCGTGGAATTCGCGCTGCGGCCGGTGACCGCGCGGGTGCTGCAAGCCGACCCGCACCGGCGCCGCGGCATCGGCGTGTTCGGCCGGACCATGCTGTCGTGGCTGGTCGGCGTCGGGATTCCGGTGGCGCTGTCGATGATCGTCGCGGTGTGGGCGCTGGCCGACCCCGCGGTGAGCAAGGCCAGGCTGGCGGTCTGTGTGCTCAGCCTCGGCGGCTCGGCGCTGCTGTTCGGGATGTTGCTGATGGCCCAGGTCGTCGCCGCGACGGTCGCCCCCATCAAAGGTGTGCGCCAGGCGCTGCGCCGGGTGGAGGACGGCGATCTCGACACCGAGATCACCCTTTACGACGGCACCGAACTCGGCGATCTACAGAGCGGTTTCAACCGGATGGTGCACGGCCTGCGCGAGCGCGCGCTGATCGAGGACCTGTTCGGCAAGCACGTCGGCCACGACGTGGCGATGGCCGCGATCGCCTCCCGGCCGGTGCTCGGCGGCACCGAGACCGAGGCCGCAGCCCTGTTCATCGACATCATCGGCTCGACGACGATGGCCGCCACCCGGCCCGCGCCCGAGATCGTCGGCATCCTCAACCGCTTCTTCGACATCGTCGTCGACGAGGTGGAACGCCATGGCGGCCTGCTCAACAAGTTCGAAGGCGACGCCGCCCTGGCCGTTTTCGGCACCCCCGCTCCCCTGCCCGACCTGGCGGGCTCGGCTCTGTCCTGCGGCCGCGCCATCCAGCGCCGACTGCGCGACGCCTCCGACCTGAACGCGGGCATCGGCGTCGCCGCGGGCCGGGTCGTCGCGGGCAATGTGGGCACCCACAACCGCTATGAGTTCACCGTCATCGGCGACGCGGTCAACGAGGCGGCCCGCCTGTGCGAGCTGTCGAAGAACTACGACGAACGCCTCCTCAGCTCGGCGACCACCCTCGCCCGCGCCGCCGCCACCGAGACCGCCCACTGGGACCTCGGCGAAACCGTCACCCTCCGAGGCAGACTCACCCCCACCCAGCTGGCCCTACCCAGAATCTCGGCGCGCACCCCGGACCCCACCGCGACGAACGCACAGTCGACGACCGACGTGCGCTGATCCGGACCACCTCACCCGACCCCCACGCCCCGACCCCGACGAGGGGCAGACGACGCGGACGGCCGCGACACGAGCGCGCCGGTGCTGCGACAACCCGGCTAGACTCGCCGACGTGCGTCCCGCCGTCGAAGCGGTCGGCGCCGTCGGGGCGGGAACCGATCCGGCACCGGCGTCCGTGCCGGCGCCACCCTCTCCGCCGACGGTACCGATCCGGCCCCTGCGTTTCCGCGAACTGCTCGACGAGCCGTTCGCCCTGATCCAGGCCCACATTCGGGCGCTGTCGACCCTCGGCGCCTGCGCGCTCGTGGCGGCCGTACTCGGCGTGCTCGGGGTGACCGGCCTCGTCTCGCACTTGACCGACGGCTCCGACACGGGCACGGCGTGGGCCGCGATCCTGGCCACGGCGGCGTTTCTCTGGCTGCTGCGCCTGGTGTTGCGCGGCGCGACCGTCGCGATCACGCTCGCCGACTTCGGTGGGGTGCGCCTCGGCGCGATCGCCGGGTTGCGGGCGGCCGCCCGGCGCGCCGGTCCGCTGCTGCTCGCGCAGATCATGTTCACGCTCACCGGCATCGGGGTCCTGCTGGTCGGCAGCCTGCTGATCATCACCTATCCGCTGGCGCTGCTGTGGTTGTCGAACGTGCGGGCACGACGGTTCGTCGCCGAGCCGGTGATCGTCGGCGAGCACGCCGGATTCGGCCCGGCGATCGCCCGGTCGAAGGAACTGGTGCAGGGGGCCGATTGGACCGTGGCCGGCCTGTGGCTCACCCAGCGGGTCATCTTCGCCGTCCTCGCGGTGCCCGCGTTCGGCGTGCCCTTCTATCTGTCCGACTTCTCCGGCACGCATCGCTGGGCGTTCATCACGCTGCTGGTCGGCGGGCTGCTGCTGGTGGTGACGATCAGCGAGATCGTCGAGGCCACCAGTCGCGCCGTCTGCTACATCGACCGGCGGTGCGCCCGCGAGGGTATGGACATCGCGATCCCCGGTGAGTCCCGATGAGCGACAGCCGCTTCCCCGATCCGGCTGCCGCCGACGCCCCGCCGCCCGGCCCCGGCGCGTGGCGGCCCGGTCCGGGCGGTCCGTCCGCTGTCGACGACGAGCGGCACCTCGGCGCGACGCGACAGCTCGGCTCCGGTCCGCCGCCACCGCCCCGGCTCGGCGCGGCCGCCGAGCATCGGGCCGCCGCCGAGAACGCCGCCGCCCACCGCGACTACGACCGCGCGCTGCGGGAACGCTTCCGCGCCGTGTTGCGTGCCCTCGAGCAGGGCGGCACCCTGCCGGTCCGGCGCTCGCGCACCGCGCAGGAGACCGCCGACGACGCGACGACCGCGCTCCCGCTGGAGCAGTCCACCGAATTGCATCCGGCGGCACGCAGTTTCGACGAGGTCGTCTACGGCGGCCGCGCCGCCACCGAGGACGAGTACCGCAGACTCGAATACGCCGACCGCTACTCCCAGTCCGCGCCGCCGCCGGTCGCCGAGCCGGTCGAACTCGAGATCGCCGAGCGCGCGCCCAGGCGGCGCAGGCAGCTTCCGCCGCTGCCCGCACTGCTGCGCAGTCCCAAGTTCTGGGCGACGCTGGCGGCGGTCCTGGCACTGTGCCTGCTGCTGTACGCCACGATGCAGTCGTGCGGCGCGCCCGACGCACCGCCGCCCCCCGACGTTCCCGACCTGCCCGATCCCCCTGATCCGCCCGATGATTCGGACTACGACCCCGATTTCGGCGCGGGCAAGGACTCGATCTTCACCAGCCTGCCCGCCTGGCTGGCCTTCGGCGGGTTGCAGTTCCTGATCGCCTTCGGCGTGCTGACGTGGTGGCGGGGCCGCAGGCGCGGCGCGCTCGTCGGCGAACCGCGACCGGTCGAAGTCGCCGCGAACGAACTGCTCGCGGGCCAGGCGGGCCTGTACCGTCGCTCCGGCGATGTCGAGCACGTGGCCCGGACGCTGCGCACGGCGACGCTGCGCCGGATCCGGCCGCGCCTGGGCGCGCGCGATCTGACCGACGATCAGCTCGTCGCCGCGGCGGCCACCCGCCTCGGCGCGCCCGCTCAGCAGATCGGCACCGTCCTGTTCGGCCCGGTGCCGGACGAGACGACCCTGTATTACGTTGCCGCACACCTCGAATGGATCGAGACGGAGCTCGGATGACCGACATCACCAAGAACACCACCCCGCAGCCGAGCGCGGCGGAAGCCGGTGCGGCGCTGGCCGCCCTGCGCACCGAGATCGGCAAGGCCGTGGTCGGCAACGACCAGGCCGTGCTGTACCTGGTGCTCGCGCTGCTGTGCCGCGGCCACGTGCTGCTGGAAGGCGTTCCCGGCGTGGCCAAGACGCTGCTGGTCCGGGCGCTGGCCACCTCGCTGGCGCTCGACCACGCCCGGGTGCAGTTCACTCCCGACCTGATGCCGGGCGATGTCACCGGTTCGCAGATCTACGACCCGCATTCGGCCGAGTTCACCTTCCGCCAGGGCCCGGTGTTCACCAATCTGCTGCTGGCCGACGAGATCAACCGCACCCCGCCGAAGACGCAGTCCTCGCTGCTGGAATCGATGGAGGAGCGGCAGGTCTCGGTGGACGGACAGCCGCGACCGCTGCCGGAGCCGTTCGTCGTCGTCGCGACCCAGAACCCGATCGAGCAGGAGGGCACCTACCCGCTGCCCGAGGCCCAGCTCGACCGGTTCCTGTTCAAAGTCGACATCCGGCTGCCCGACCGCGACGACGAGTTCCGCATCCTGCAGCGGCACGCGAGCGGCTTCGACCCGCGTGACCTCGGCGCCGCCGGGTTGCGACCGGTGGCCGGTCCCGAACACATCGCGGCCGCCCGCGCCGCAATCGCGCAGGTCACGGTGAGTCCCGAGGTGCTGGCCTACATCGTCGACCTGTGCCGCGCCACGCGCAGCTCGCCCGCCGTCGCGCACGGCGCCTCCACCCGTGGCGCGACCGCGCTGCTGGCGGCCGCGCGCGCGTTGGCCTGGCTGAACGGGCGCGGCTACGTCACCCCCGACGATGTGAAGACCGTGGCGGTCCCGGTGCTGCGGCACCGGCTGCAGTTGCGGCCCGAGGCCGAGCTGGACGGGGTGAGCACCGAGGGCGTGCTCTCGTCGTTGCTGGTCTCGGTGCCGGTTCCGGTGTAGCGGCGTGGTCGTCACAGGCCGGTTCGCGCTGCTCGCGGCGATCGCGGGCGCGCTGGTGATGTTCCTGGTGCCGTCGTGGGTGGGCGTGGTCGGCGCGAGTGCCGCGCTGCTCGCGCTCGCCGTATTCGACCTCGCCCTCACCGCGCGGGCCGACACGCTCACCCTCACCCGCGATCCGCTGACGGTGGTGCGGCTCGGCCGCGGCGCCGAGGTCGAACTCGTGGTCACCAATACCGGCACGGCCACCGTGCGCGGCCTGCTGTGGGACGCCTGGCCCGACAGCGCGCGGGCCGATCACCGCGCCCATCGGCTCGACCTGGCACCGCGCACCCGCGTCCGGCTGCGCACCGCGCTCACCCCCACCTATCGCGGTGACCGGGTGGCCGGTCCCGTCACCGTGCGGCTGCTCGGTCCGCTGGGGCTGGCGGGGAGGCAGTCCCGTGTCCCTGTGCCCGCCCGGGTGCGCGCCTTGCCGCCGTTCCGCAGCGAACGGCTGCTGCGATCGAAGGTGAAGCGGCTGCACCATCTCGAGGGCCGCAATGTCGCGAACACGCGCGGCCAGGGCACCGAGTTCGACTCGTTTCGCGAGTACGTCGCGGGCGACGACGTGCGCAGCATCGACTGGCGGGCCACCGCCCGCGCCGCCGACGTCCTCGTGCGCACCTGGCGGCCCGAACGCAACCGGCACGTGCTGATGGTGCTCGACACCGGCCGGGCCAGCGCGGGCCGCGTCGGCGACGGCACGCGACTGGATTCCTCGATCGAGGCGGCGCTGCTGCTCGGCGGGCTGGCCGCGGCCGCAGGCGACACCGTCGACCTGCTCGCCTACGACCGGCGGGTGCGGGCCGAGGTGACCGGCGCGGGCGGACATCAGCTGCCGCTCAAACTTATGCACACCCTCGCCGGAGTGACCCCACAGCTTGTGGATACCGACACCACCGGCCTGGTGCGGACCGTGATCTCCCGGGTCCGCAGGCGGGCGCTGATCGTGTGGTTCACCAGCCTGGACGGCCCGACGGTCACCGAGCACCTGCTGCCCGCGCTGCCGACGCTCACCAAGCGGCACCGGGTCCTGATCGTCTCGGTCACCGACCCGGAGATCGCCGCCGCCGCCCGTGATCGCTCCACCGCCGAGGCGGTCTACACCGCGGCGGCGGCCGAGACCGTGCTGGCCGAGCGGGCGCTCGTGCAGGAATCACTGCGCAGGCGCGGGGTCGCGGTGGTCGCGGCGGCACCCGACCAGCTGCCCGAAGCACTCGCCGACGAGTACCTGGAGCTGAAGCAGTCCGGCTCCCTGTGAGTTGTGGACAACCGGAGTTGTCCCCCGTCGCTCACAGCCCATCCACCGGTTGACCAACATGTTGTGCACAGGGCCAGGTCATCCACAGGCTCAGGCGCGCGAAACCTGCTGTCGCCGAGCCAGCACCGCGCCGAGCACGTGATACGGCGGATACCCGGTCGGCACCGGGCGCTGCACAGCGGCGCACACCGCGGTCACCAGCTGGGTGCCGAGATGATGTTGCGCGGCCGGGGTGAGCGTGCGCAACCGGGTCAGATACTGGCGGACCGCACCGGCCAGCTCGTCGGACAGGCCACTCGGGTCGAGCTGGGCCGCCCAACCGCTCAGCCACGGCGGCGCGACGGCGAGCGCGGGCATCGGCAGGCTCTGCCGGGTGTGCACGACCACGGTTCCGGCGAGCACGTCACCCACCCGTCTGGCATCACGCGAACACAGCGAGCTGATCACCGCGACCGCCCCGAAGGCGCCGAGCATCCAGAAATCCACGATGGCGCCGGCCAGCCCGCGGGTCAGCGCGTGCCGGAAATCGATCGGCCCCGCGTCGGCGCGCACCACCCGCAGCCCGAAGGCCAGCTTCCCGATCGAGCGACCACGCGAGACCGTCTCGCTGCACACCGGATAGACGATGAGCACCGTCACCAGCGTGACCACCCCGGTGACGTCGTACCAGGCCGAGTCGGCGTCGGCCGCGATCAGCGCCAGCACCGCGCCGTAGGCGAGCATGAACGCGAGGGTGAGCTGGAGGCACAGGTCGAGCAGGAAGGCGCCCGCACGGCTGGGGATGCGCGCGATCGGGAGCTCGAGCGCCACCGCTTCGCCGGTGGTGAATTCAGCCATGTGGCTAGCATTCCCGATATGGACACCGATGCCTACAGCTGGGCGCATCAACGGTCGTGGCATCGGTTGGATCAGCTGGTCCGCCAGCGCAAGCTGTCCGGCGCCGAGGCCGACGAACTCGTCCGGTTGTACCGGGCGGCTTCGCAACAGCTTGCGAAGATCCAGGGTCAGCCGGCCGATCCCGATCTCGTCGCCGGGCTCAGCGTGCTGCTCGCCCGGGCCAGGGGGCGGGTGCTGGCGGCCCGATCGCAGCCCTGGCGGGAGATCGGCCGGTTCTTCACCCGGCACTTTCCCGCGGCTGTGTATCGCGCGTGGCCGTGGTGGGTGGGGGTCGCCGCGATCTTCCTCGCCGTCGCCGCTGTCATCGCGGTACTTGTGGACAACTCCGCGGCGGCCAGGAAAGCACTGGGGATACCGGAGGGCGACACCGATATCGTCACCGGACCTGGGGGAACGTTCGAGACCTACTACACCGAGCACCCCAACGACGCCTTCGCCGCCCAGGTGTGGACCCACAACTCGCTGGTCTCGGCGATCGCGTTGTTCACCGGCGTGCTGATCCTGCCCGCTGTGTACGCCCTGTTCATGAACGCGCTGAATCTGGGGATAACCGGTGGATTGATGGCCGACGCGGGCCGGCTCGAATCCTTCTTCGGCTTCATCCTCCCGCACGGCACCTTGGAGCTGACCGCGCTGTTCGTCGCGGGCGGGGTGGGGTTGAAGCTGGGCTGGACGCTGGTCGACCCCGGCCGGCGTAGCCGCGCGGCCGCCATGGCCCGGCAGGGCAAGGTGACCGCGACGGTGGCGCTCGGCCTGGTCGCGGTGCTGCTGGTGTGCGGTCTGCTGGAGGGCTTCGTGACGCCGAGTCCGCTGCCCGCGCCGGTGCGGATCGCCTTCGGGTTCGCCGCCGAGGCGGCATTCCTGTTCTACGTGTTCGGCATCGGGCGCCGGGTGGCCGAGGAGCAGGACGCCGCGGCCGCGTTGCCGCCCGCCCTGCCCGATCCCGCCGACCGTTGGCTGACACCGACCGCAAAGGCGCTGTACCGCGCCTGAACTCGCATCTGCACGTGCATTTGAACGGCAGGCAACTCTGAGCACACCTCGCCGAAACGGCGCCGGACAATCGGCAGCTACGCGAGGTTACGAGATGGTGTCGAACTCCCCCATTTGAGTTCCGCTGGCCGCAGCGAGTCGGGCTCGAGCTGCGGCCAGCGTTACCGTCAACTGTACACAATCGTTATGCCCACGCAACCCCCAACGCGCAGGTCCGGGGTACTGATTGCGAACCAGCAAACATCTGTGAAGGCACCGATTTTCACAGTCTCAGCTAACTTCCGGCGCTACCCTGAAGCCGCTCTCGCCCGCACCGAGAATTCACCTACGGCAAACCTTCGAAATCGACTCACCCATCACTCGCCATCGCGCGGCGCCGGTATTCCCGGCGGTTGCCGATGATCTTGCAAACGTGCTTGCATAGCCGATCACCTGCGGATTCGGCAACGGAATTTCGATAGCCTGAGTCGAATCGCGATAAAAGAGACTCCAAGTTTGTTTACAGGGCTGCAAACAAGATCAGCGCCTAGCAATCAGGCCGTAGCGCCTGTCACGAGGCCATAATTTGGACAGGCGACCGGTTGCGAACGGTCCGCCGAACGGCGTGAGATCGGCACGCGAACGCCCGGAATACGGCCCGCTCCCGACACTGTGATCTTCGCCTCACACAGGCATAGGCCGTGCTCAGCCGACCCGGACGACCCCCGTCACCGTGCCCTGCAGCAGAGCGCCGCCGTGGGTGATGAGCGCCGCCATCTGCAACGGGTCCTCCGCGACGGTGCCGGGCAGCGCTCGCGCGGCGCGGACCGCACCGGTCGCCGGATCGAGGACGACGTACTCGAAACCGTCCAGCGGCGTCGTCGCCTCGGGCCCGACGCGACGCAGGGTGTGGATACCGCCGTCGGCCAGCGACAGGCGCGGCACGGCGGCGCTGCGCACCGGGCTGTCCCACACCGGCACACAGCCGTCGGTGGTCAGGTCGACCCTGGTCAGCCCGCCGTGGAAGGGCGCGGTCGCGGGGACGGCGGGCCCGGCGCCCTCGGGCACCGTCGGGTAGGGATAGCCGTAGGTGCTCGCGACGAAGATCGACGTGCCCACCGCGATCGGCGAATTCTCGCTGCCCGCGCCCGCCGTGGTGAGCACCGGCACCGAGCAGACCCGCTCGCCCGACCCCGACCGCAGCACGAGCAGATTCACCCGGCCGTCGGCGTTGTCGACGATGGTGAGGTACTCGTCGCCGGTGACCGGACCGAAGTAGGTCGGGGTCGATCCGGTGCCCCAGCTGAGCTGGCCCGGCTTGCGCGCCGCGCCGCGATCGTAGGGCGCGCGCCAGAGCACCTCGGGCAGGCCGTCTTTCGCGCGCAGTTCGTAGAGCGCGTGTGTAGTCGCCACGGCCACACCGCCGTTCGGCGCCGAGGAGATGCTGTTGGCGATCTGTTCGCCGGTGGGCAGCCGCACCGTCGACACCCGGCCCGCGTGATCGGCGAATCCGACGACGCCGTGCCCGGTCGCGAACCAGACGTCGCCCGACCAGTCCGGAACCAGCCCGGTCACGTTGTCGCCCTGGGGAATCGATCCGGACAGGTCGGCCTGTTCCGCGGCCCGCAGCCAGTACCGGCCGTCGCCGTCGCGACCGTGCGCGACGCGCAGCAGTCGCCGGTTGCCGTCGACGACCACGAGTTGATCCTCGTTGTCGAGGTAGGCGTACACACCGCCGAGCAGGCTGCCCTTGGCCAGCGGCAGCGTCGCGAGCGCGCCGGTGAGCGGGCCGGGGGCCGCCGGATCGAGCAGGAACACCGTCGGGGTCTGGCCCGCGATGGCGGTGCACAGCCCCACCACCAGGCCGTCGGCGCCTTCGAGCAGCGTCGGGCAGGCCGCGCCGAGGGGATACACGGTCACCGGCGCGCCCGGCGCCGGACCGGCGAGCGGGGTGACATCGGAGGAACCCGCGTCGCCGTGCATGGTCGCCGTGCCGAGCGGACCGAGGAACGGATTGGCCGCCGCGAGCGGACCGGTGACCGGCCGCGCGGTCTCGGCGCTCGCCGGTCCGGCGCAGGCACAGGCCGCCGCGAGGGCGACAGCGGCGAGGCGGACGGCGGCGCGGCGGCGAGAGATCACGGGCTGTATCGAACCGCACCGCGCGCGCGAGCGGAAGGTTTCGGATCCGTGTCACCGCGCACGCCTACGATGAGCCCATGCCCGGGGTCAAGGATCGACTGCTCACGACCGTCGCCGATCAGCTCGGCAATCCGCACGGAACGCTCGGCAAGGTCGTCGCTTTCGTTCTCAACCGCGGCAACAAGCGCGCCATCGCCGCCGCCGTCGACGCGACGGGGGTGGCCGCGGGCGCGACGGTCGCCGATATCGGCTTCGGCGGCGGTATCGGGCTGACGCTGCTGCTCGACCGGGTCGGCCCCGGTGGTGTGGTGCACGGCATCGAGCCCTCGGCCGACATGCTCGCCCGCGCCCGCTCGGGGTTCGCCGGGGACGGGCGCATCGTCTTGGCCGAGGGCACCCTCACCGCGCTGCCGCTGCCCGACGCGAGCCTGGACGCGGCGATCACCGTCAACACCCTCTACTTCCTCGACGAGCTGCCCGCCGCCTGCGCCGAGCTGGCTCGCGTCCTGCGGCCGGGCGGCGCGGCGGTGGTCGGGATCGGCGATCCCGACGCGATGGCCGCGATGCCGTTCACGTCGTATGGATTCACCCTGCGGCCCGTCGCCGACGTCGTCGCGGCGCTGGCCGGTGCCGGCCTGACGGTCGAGCAGCGCACCCTGGCCAACCCGCCGATTCCGCATCACCTGCTGATCGCCCGCAAGGACTGAGCGGATCAGCGGATCTCGGTGATGTCGCCCAGTTTCCAGCTGCGGTCGAAGTACGGCTCGAGCGGCCCGTAGAACCGGGCGTAGGCGAACCAGTGCTTGCCGGGGAGGGTCTGGATCCAATTGCTCGCACCGGCACTGGGCGGCGTCGGCCCGAAGTACAGATCGACCGAACCGTCGGCGTTGGTCACCAGCTCCGCGTCGCGGGAACCGCGGTCGCCGCGCTGCTGCGCGTTGTCGATGAGGCAGCGGGTCCACGCGTCGTAGACGGTGATCGACCAGAACAGCGCGGCGGGCGGGTCGGCGGGCACCCGCACCGTGTAGGACTTGCCGCCGTCGAGCCACGCGCCCGCCGCATCGGTGTACGCGCCGAGATAGGCCTGCCCGACGCCGGGCGTCTGGCTCTTCATGGCCGCGGAGAAACTGACGGCTTCGTAGAACCACGCCGCCCTTTCCAACAGCTGGTCGTAGTACCGCGTGCGCTGATCGGACCGGTCGAGCTGGAGCACCAGATCCCACTGCCGGTCCGGCCAGTACGACGCGCCGGGGAAGCGTTTGGCGAACGAATTCGCCTGTGCCATCAGCTCACCCGCCGCGGCGGCCTCGGTCAACAGCGCTGTGGTCCGCTCGTCCGGGGCGAACGGCTTGTCCTTCTCGATGCCGAGCTGGGCGAGCATCGCCAGGTGGAAGCGGTCCCGTTCGTCGACGATCTCGCGCTGGTAGATGTCGTGCAGGCGAACCCAATAGTCCATCCCGCGTGGCTGATCGCCGGTCCACGCCCGGCCTGCCGGAGAGATCAACCTGGTGGTCGGGGCCGTCCCGGTGACCGGCCGTATCCGGACCTGGTCGACCAGCGCGCGGGCCCGGTCCGGGTCGGGGTCGAGGGTTCGGAACCCGAACATCACGTTCATCCCGGTGGCCTGGTGGCGGAAGTGCTCGCCGTCGAGCTGGGGCTCGGGCATGCCGGGCGGGATGATCAGGTGCTCGCCGCCCTTGCCCTGATCGGGGCCCATCTCCCCCAGGATGCCGAACTCACGCTGCCAGAAGTCGGAGAACCCGCCCGCGGTGTGTCCCGGCGGCACCGACACGATCAGGGGGCCGGTGGCGCCGAGATCGATGAAGTTGAGGATGTACGGCGTGGTGGCGTTCGCGGTGATCAGACCGAGCCGGTCCTGGTAACTCACGTAGTGCACCAGGTCGTAGTCGCCGGCGCCGAACACGTCCCGGTGCTGGGTCTGCCACTGGGCGTAGGACACCAGCGGCAGTGCCCAGAGATAGGCCTGACACGCCATCTGATAGTCGAGCTCGTCGAAGATCAAGGGCAGGTCGGCACGTGCGGGGAGCTCACCATCGGCGCGAACACGCCCGAGGCGGCCGGGAAGTAGCGGGTTCACCATCGCCCGAACCTAACGGCGACGACAGCGCGTTACCTCACACGAATCGGGTGACATCCTGGGGAATGCCGGCAGAAACGACCAGAGGCCCGATCCTGATGGATCGAGCCTCTGGTCTCTGTGGGCGAAGGGGGACTTGAACCCCCACGTCCTTACGGACACTGGCACCTGAAGCCAGCGCGTCTGCCATTCCGCCACTCGCCCGAGCGACTGGAAAAATCTAACATGCTCCGCCGTCGAAAATAAAATCGACCCTCTGACCTGCGGCGATGCGAGCGGATTCGGCTCGGGAACCGGGGCGGTTCGCCGGGAGTTACAGGGTTGGAGGATCGTGGATATCATGCAAGGAACGTGGTCGGGTCCGGACACGCCGTAACCAGCGTGTCGACCTGGTCGGACACGCGCACCGAAGGGAGGGCTGTGATGGGCATCGTGTCGAGATTCGAGCGTCGCTTACAGGGCGCCGTCGGTGACGTGTTCGCGAGGGCTTTCGGCGGCAGCGTCGTTCCCCAGGAGGTGGAGGCCGCGCTGCAGCGCGAAGCCGCAGATCAGGTCCAGGATCTGGGCGGTGGGCACAAGCTCGCGCCGAACAGTTACGTGATCACGATCAACGAATCCGATCACGGAAAACTCGATGCCGATCACGACCTCACGACCAAGGCGTTCGCCAAACATCTGCACGATTACATCCGCGAGCAGGGCTGGCAGACCTACGGCGAAGTACACGTGGCGTTCGAGGCATCACCTACGCTGCACACCGGAATGTTCAGAGCGAGCGGCCGCGTCGACCCCGACGCCGGTCGCGGGACCGCCCCACCTCGCCCCGAACCGCCACAACGACCCGCACACCCGCAACCAGGAGCTGGCCCCATGACGCACAACTCAGGCTACGAGCCGAGCCGAGAGCCCGCGGAGTCCGATCCACGCAATCGCGGGTACGCGCCGCCGCCCGCCCGCGGTGCGGCTCCTGGCGGTGCCTACCCCGACGAGTACGGCCAGCAGGGCGGCTACGGCGCCCAGCCCGGTTACGGCGAGCCCGGCTACGACCAGCAGGGCGGGTACCAGAACGGGTACGACAACGCGGGCGGCCAGGCCGGCTACGGCCAGCAGGGCGGCTACGGCGCCCAGCCCGCCTACGGCGAGCCCGGATACGACCAGCAGGGCGGCTACGGCCAGCAGGCCTACAGTCAGCAGGGTGGGTACGGCCAGCAGGGCTATGCCGAGCCGGGCTACGACCAGCAGGGCGGCTACGGCCAGCCGGGTTACGCCGATCCGCAGCCCGGTTACGGCCAGCAGCCCGGCTACGGCCAGCAGGGTTACGCCGAGCCCGGCTACGACCAGCAGGGCGGCTACGGCCAGAACGGTTACGCCGACCCGGGCTACGGCCAGCAGGGCTACGCCGATCCGCAGCAGGGCTACGGCCAGCAGGCCGGTTACGGCCAGGAGGAGCAGGCGGGTTACGGCCAGCAGGGCGGTTACGGCGCCCAGCCGCAGGGCTACGGCCAGCCCGCCGCCGGTGCCGGATACGGCGCCGCCCAGTCCAGCTACTCGGCCACCCTGCAGCTCGACGACGGCAGCGGCCGCACATACCAGCTCCGCGAGGGCAGCAATATCATCGGCCGCGGCCAGGACGCGCACTTCCGCCTGCCCGACACCGGTGTGTCGCGCCGCCACATCGAAGTGCGCTGGGACGGCCAGACCGCGATGCTCTCGGATCTGGGTTCCACCAACGGAACCCTGGTCAACGGCTCGCCCGTACAGGATTGGCAGCTCGCCGACGGCGACGTCATCCGGGCCGGACATTCGGAGATCCTGATCCGTATCGTCTGATCCCGTAAGCTGCGCGGTGCAGGTCACGAGTCGACGCCGTCGGCCCTATGATGCTGCCATCACACGCACGGCCCCGACCTCGGGGCCCGCAAGCCAGCACGCTGGTGGGGGTGGTTCGCCCCGCACCTGCCGTACCGACGTACCCGGGCGAACAGGAGGTGGAACGCCGTGCAGGGATTGATCCTGCAATTGACCCGCGCGGGGTTCCTGCTGCTGCTCTGGTTGTTCGTCTGGGCCGTTCTGCGGACCTTGCGCAGCGATATCTACGCGGCATCCGGCATCCGGATTCAGCCCAGGGCCGCACGCGGTGCGCGCGGGTCCATCGGGCTGCCTTCCTTCAGCCGAGGCCAGAAGGGCGCCAAGTATCTAGTGGTGACTCATGGTTCACTCGCCGGCACTCGAATCACACTCGGCACGCAGCCGGTCCTCATCGGCCGTGCCGACGATTCGACGCTGGTACTCACCGACGACTACGCCTCGACCAGGCACGCGCGACTGTCTCAGCGTGGTGACGACTGGTACGTGGAGGACCTCGGCTCCACCAACGGCACTTATCTCGACCGCGCGAAAGTCACCACCGCTGTCCGTGTTCCGCTCGGTACTCCGGTCCGGGTCGGCAAAACTGTGATCGAGCTGCGATCGTGACACTTGTTCTGCGCTACACCGCGCGAAGCGACCGCGGACTCGTCCGGGGCAACAACGAGGATTCGGTCTACGCGGGCGCGCGCCTGCTGGCCCTCGCCGACGGCATGGGTGGCCACGCCGCCGGTGAAGTCGCCTCCCAGCTGATGATCGCCGCACTGGCGCATCTGGACGACGACGAGCCCGGCCAGGACATCCTCGGCAAGCTCGACCGCGCAACGCGTTCCGGCAACGCGGCCATCGCCGACCACGTCGAGGCCGAACCCGAACTCGACGGCATGGGCACCACGCTCACCGCCATCCTGTTCGCGGGCGGCAAGCTCGGCATGGTGCACATCGGCGACTCGCGCGCGTACCTGCTGCGCGAGGGCGAACTCACCCAGATCACCCGCGACGACACGTTCGTGCAATCGCTGGTCGACGAGGGCCGGATCACCGCCGAGCAGGCGCACACCCACCCGCAGCGGTCGCTGATCATGCGTGCCCTCACCGGCAACGAGATCGAGCCGACGCTGATCATGCGCGAAGCCCGCGCCGGTGACCGGTATCTGCTGTGCTCCGACGGACTTTCGGACGTGGTGAGCGACGAGACCATCGGCAACACCATGCGCGAGGGCAATACCGACGAGTGCGCCGACCGGCTCATCGAATTGGCTTTGCGCAGTGGTGGTCCCGACAACGTCACCGTCGTCGTCGCCGACGTGATCGACCTGGACTACGGCCAGAGCCATCCGATCGTCGCGGGCGCCGCCTCCACCGAGGAGGAGGAAGACACCCCGCCGCCGAACACCGCCGCGGGTCGTGCCGCCGCGATGCGCCCACCGCGCGCCCAGCCTCGCCGGGCCGCCGCCGCGCCCCCGCCGCCGGAGCCCAAGTCGCACAAGCTGCGCTGGCTGCTGCTCTCGCTGGCGCTGATCGCCGCGGTCGCCGTCGGACTCGTGGTCGGCTACAAGATGATTCGCAGCAACTACTACGTGGGCGCCGACAACGATCAGGTGGTCGTCATGCGCGGCCTGCCCGGCTCGATCCTCGGCTACTCGATCCACGATGTGGAGCTCACCGGCTGCGCCACCAGCAAGGGCGAGCTCACCCTCATCGAGGCCGGTAAGTCCGCGCCCGCAGGCTGCAAGAAGCTGATGGTCAGCGATCTCAAGCAGACCGGCCGCGATCAGGTCGAGCGGGGCCTGCCGCCGGACTCGCTGGACAAGGCGCGCGACAGCATGATGCTGCTGCAGAAGGAACTGCTGCCGGCCTGCCCGAAGAAGGAATCGGTGCCCCAGCCCGGCGTGCTGCCCACCGAGCAGCCGCCGGTGACCCCCGGTGGCGCGCCGACTCCCGGCCCCGATCAGCCCGCGACGCCGACCACGACGCCGCCCGCCCCGACCACGACGACCGTTCCCCCGACAACTCCGCAGATCTCAGGGGAGAACTGCCGGGTGACGGACTGATGTCCGCACCGGCACCGCCGTCGGCTGGGGCTTTCCCCAGCCCCCCTGGCGGATTCGCGCCAGCACCACCCCCGTCGACGCGACGCAACCAGGAGTTGCTGCTGCTGGCGGGGGCGGCGGGGATCACGACGGTGTCGTTGTTCATCGTCGAGGCGAGCCAGGAACAGTCGATCACCTGGGACATCGCCAAGTACGGACTGGCATTCCTCGCGCTGTTCGGTGTCGCGCATCTGGCCGTGCGCCGGTTCGCGCCGTTCGCCGATCCACTGCTGCTACCGATCGTGGCGCTGCTCAACGGTTTGGGGCTGGTGCTGATCCACCGGCTCGACCTCGCGGACGCGCAGAAGGCCGCCTACGACTCGAGTCCCCTTCCCTCCCCCGACGCCAATCAGCAGATCATGTGGACCGGCCTGGGCATCGTGGTGTTCATCACCCTGCTCATCGTCTTGCGGGACTACCGCACGCTCGCGCGCTACACCTACACCCTAGGCCTGGTCGGACTGCTCGCGCTGGCGATTCCGGCACTGCTGCCCAGCCGGTTCTCCGAAGTCAACGGCGCCAAGATCTGGATCCGGCTGCCCGGATTCAGCGTGCAGCCGGGCGAATTCGCGAAGATCCTGCTGATCGTGTTCTTCGCCGGCGTGCTGGTGGCCAAGCGCGACCTGTTCACCGCGGCGGGCAAGCACTTCCTCGGCATGGACTTCCCGCGCCCGCGCGACATGGGACCGGTGCTGATCGTCTGGATCGTCTGCATCGGCGTGCTCGTGCTGGAGAAGGACCTCGGCACCTCGCTGCTGATCTTCGGCACGGTACTGGTGATGATCTACATCGCCACCGAGCGGGTGGGCTGGCTGATCATCGGCGGCGGCCTGCTGGTGCTCGGCTTCGTCTTCGCCTACCAGCTCTTCGGGCACGTGCGGGTCCGCGTGGACACCTGGCTGCACCCGTTCGACGACTACCACAACACCGGCTACCAGATCTCGCAGTCGCTGTTCGGTTTCGCGACCGGCGGGCTGGCGGGCACCGGGCTCGGCAGCGGCCGACCCAACCAGGTGCCGTTCGCCAAGACCGACTTCATCGTCACCACGATCGGTGAGGAGCTCGGCCTGATCGGGCTCACCGCGGTGCTGATGCTGTTCCTGATCTTCATCGTGCGTGGGCTGCGGACCGCGCTGGCCGTGCGCGACAGCTTCGGCAAGCTGCTCGCGGCCGGGCTCTCGTTCACGATCGCGATCCAGATCTTCGTCGTCGTCGGCGGTGTCACCAAGCTGATCCCGCTGACCGGCCTGACCACGCCGTTCATCTCCTACGGCGGTTCGTCGCTGCTGGCGAACTACGCGCTGCTCGGGCTGCTGATCAAGATCTCCGATGCCGCCCGCGCGCCCGCACCGGTGCGCAAGCGCGGCCCGGCGCCGATCGCCGAGGCGCCGACCGAGATGTTCCGCAGGTCGGAAGGCAGGGCGAGCGAATGAACACTCCACTACGTCGCGTCGCCGTCGCCGTGATGGTGATGGTGGTCGCGCTGCTCGTGAACGCCACCTATCTGCAAGTGGTCAAGGCCGACGATCTGCGCAGCGATCCGCGCAATTCGCGCGTGCTGCTCGACGAGTACTCGCGTCAGCGCGGGCAGATCTCCGCAGGCGGCACCGTGCTCGCGAGCTCGGTCGCCACCGACGACCGGTACAAGTACCTGCGCCAGTACCCGAGCACCCCGCCCGCGTACGCGCCGGTCACCGGCTTCTATTCGATGCAGTACGGCAAGACCGGACTCGAACTGGCCGAGGACCCGCTGCTGTCGGGCAACGACTCGAGCCTGTTCGGCCGCAGGCTCATCGACATGTTCTCCGGGCGGGATCCGCGCGGCGCCAACGTGCTCACCACACTCAATCCGATGATGCAGCAGGTCGCTTACGACCAGATGACCTCGAAGGGCTACACCGGCGCGGTGGTCGCGATCGAGCCGAGCACCGGCAAGATCCTGACGATGGTCTCGACCCCCAGCTACGACCCCAACGAGCTGTCGGGCCACGACGGCGCGGCGGGCCGGGCGGCGTGGGAGCGGCTCAGCACCGATCCCAGTCAGCCCATGCTCAATCGCGCCGTCTCGCAGACCTACCCGCCCGGCTCGACCTTCAAGACCATCGTCACCGCGGCGGCGCTGTCCAACGGTGTGGCCGGTCCCGACGACCAGTTCACCGCGGCGCCCAACATCACCCTGCCCGGCACCAGCACCACGCTGGAGAACTACGGCGGCAGCACCTGTGGTGACGGGCCGACCGCGAGCCTCTACGACGCGTTCCGGCGCTCCTGCAACACCGCGTTCGTCGAGCTCGGCGTGAAGGTCGGCGCGAGCGCACTCAAGGACGAGGCCGCCGCGTTCGGCATCGGCCCGCATCGCGGGGTGCCGATCCCGGTGGCGGAGTCGACGGTCGGCCCGATCCCGGACAACGCGGCCCTCGGACAGTCCAGCATCGGTCAGCGTGATGTCGCGGTCACCCCGCTCGACATCGCGGTGGTCGCCGCGACGATCGCCAACGGCGGCACCAGGATGCAGCCGTACCTGGTCGATCAGACCCAGGCGCCGGACCTGTCCGAGCTCAGCAAGACCAAGGCCGTCTCGGTCGGACAAGCCGTGAGTCCCCAGGTAGCGTCGACGCTGACGAATCTGATGGTCGCCTCGGAGGCCAATACCGCGGGCGGTGGCCGGTCGCCGTACCAGATCGCGTCCAAGACCGGAACGGCCGAACACGGCAGCAATCCCCGTAACACCCCGCCACACGCCTGGTATATGGCCTTCGCGCCCGCCCAGAACCCGAAGATCGCCATCGCGGTGATCGTCGAGAACGGCGGCGACCGGGCCCTCCAGGCCACCGGTGGCTCGGTGGCGGCACCGATCGCCAGGTCGGTGCTGGACGCGGGTCTGGCAGGGGGCTGAACGAAATGAGTGTGCGAGTGACAACACGGGGGCCCCGATGCTGAACAACGGCGCCATGATCGCCGACCGCTACCGTCTGCAACGGCTCATCGCCACGGGCGGCATGGGTCAGGTGTGGGAAGCGATGGACACCCGGCTCGACCGGCGGGTAGCGGTCAAGGTCCTCAAGACCGAGTTCTCCGCCGACCCGACCTTCCGTCAGCGGTTCCGGACCGAGGCGCGCACCACCGCGCAGCTCAACCACCCCGGTATCGCCGGTATCTACGACTACGGCGAGACCACCGACCCGTCCGGTGGCGAAACCGCCTACCTGGTCATGGAACTGGTGCAGGGCGAGCCGCTGAACGCGGTGCTGAACCGGATGGGCAGGCTCTCGGTCGTCCAGGGTCTGGACATGCTCGAGCAGACCGGGCGCGCACTCGAGGTGGCCCACGCCGCCGGTGTGGTGCACCGTGACGTGAAGCCGGGCAACATCCTGGTGACGCCCACCGGCCAGGTCAAGATCACCGACTTCGGCATCGCCAAGGCGGTCGACGCCTCGCCGGTGACCAAGACGGGCATGGTGATGGGCACCGCGCAGTACATCGCGCCCGAACAGGCCGTCGGCGAGGACGCCACCGCGGCCAGCGACGTCTATTCGCTCGGCATCGTCGGCTACGAGGCACTGGCCGGCGTGCGCCCGTTCACCGGCGACGGCGCCATCACCGTCGCGATGAAGCACGTCCGCGACGCGCCGCCGCCGATGCCCGCCGATCTGCCCGCCAACGTGCACGAGCTGATCGCGATCACGATGGCCAAGGACCCGACCCAGCGCTACAGCAGCGGTGGCGAGTTCGCCGACGCCGTCGCCGCGGTGCGCGCGGGCCACATGCCGCCGCCGCCCGCCGGCGCCGCGCCCCCGCTGACCGGCGCGACCCGGGTGCTGCCGCCCGGCCCGACCATGGTCATCCCGGCGGCCGCCGGTGCCGAGTACGACGGCGCGACCATGCGCTTCGGCAACCAGGCGCCGCAGCCGATCACCCCCGCGGGCGGCTACACCGGTCCGGCGACGCAGGCCGCCGCGCCCGCGGCGGTGGCGGCGACCAGCACCGCCAAGAACAACCAAAAATGGCTGATCGCCCTGGGCGTTGGCGCGCTGTTGCTCGGCGGCGTCGTGCTCTGGGTGCTGTTCGGCGGTGAGCCGAACCGCGACTCCGGCACCACGACCACCACCACCCAGACCACCAAACCGCTGCCGCCGCCGGTGACCACCAAGTCGTTCCCGCCGCCGATCGTGCCGCCCACCGAGGCGCCGCAAACGACCACGGAACCGCCGCGCCCGACGACGACCACCGAGGCGCCGACGACAACGACGGAACCGCCGACCACCACGACGACACCGCCGCCGACGACCACCACCAAGGCGCCGACGACGACGAAGACCACCAAGCCGGCCACCACCACCCCGGCCGCCGGAACGACGACGGTCAACGGCAGGCCCCGGCTGCCCACGCTCGACCTGCCGTTCCCGGACGCCCCGAACGCGCTGGGCCCGAACATCACCGTCGACAACACTCCGCCACAAGGACAACCATGACGACCCCGAAGAATCTCTCCTCGCGGTACGAGCTGGGCGAG
Source organism: Nocardia canadensis (assembly GCF_032656385.1). Taxonomy (NCBI): domain Bacteria; kingdom Bacillati; phylum Actinomycetota; class Actinomycetes; order Mycobacteriales; family Nocardiaceae; genus Nocardia; species Nocardia canadensis. The sequence goes on along the minus strand of NZ_JAVCWB010000001.1, from coordinate 365,077 downwards.
ATCATCGGGTTCGGCGGCATGTCGGAGGTGCACAAGGCCCGCGACGTGCGCCTCTCGCGCGATGTCGCGATCAAGGTGCTGCGGGCCGATCTGGCCCGCGATCCCACGTTCTACCTGCGGTTCAAGCGGGAAGCGCAGAACGCGGCCGCGCTGAATCATCCGGCCATCGTCGCGGTGTACGACACCGGCGAGGCCACCGTCGACGGCGGCCCGCTGCCCTACATCGTCATGGAGTACGTCGAGGGCGACACCCTGCGCGACATCGTGCGCGGCAAGGGCCCGCTGGCCCCGCGCAAGGCGATGGAAGTCGTGGCCGACGTGTGCGCTGCGCTCGATTTCAGCCACAAGGCCGGCATCGTGCACCGCGACATGAAGCCCGCCAACATCATGATCAATCGCGCGGGCGCGGTGAAGGTGATGGATTTCGGCATCGCGCGCGCGATCGCCGACAGTTCCAACCCGATGACCCAGACCGCCGCGGTGATCGGCACCGCGCAGTACCTCTCCCCGGAGCAGGCGCGCGGCGAGACCGTCGACGCCCGCTCTGATGTGTACTCGGTCGGCTGCGTGCTGTTCGAGATCCTCACCGGCCAGCCGCCGTTCACCGGCGACTCGCCGGTCGCGGTCGCCTACCAGCACGTCAAGGAGGATCCGCCGCTGCCGTCGTCGGTGAATCCCGGCGTGCCGCGCGAACTCGACTCGGTGATCCTCAAGGCGATGGCCAAGAACCCGGCCAACCGGTACCAGACGGCCGCGGAGATGCGCGCCGATCTGATCCGGGTGCTCGGCGGCCAGAAGCCGAGCGCGCCGATGGTGATGAACGAGGAAGATCGCACCACCATCCTCGACTACGACGACGAGCCCGCCCCGCGCTCGTTCCGTGATCGTCGCGACGACACCTCCGAGCAGGCCGCGATCGCGCCGCCCGCCGAGGGCCGCAACCGGACCGGGCTGATCGCGCTCGGCGTCGCCGCCGCGCTGGCGGTGGCGTTCGGGCTGTTCTGGGTGCTGGTCGGACCGGGCAGCAAGGCCGATCAGGTGGCCGTCCCCGACGTGTCGGGTCAGCCGTCGCAGCAGGCCCAGACCGCGTTGCAGCAGGCCGGGTTCCACGTCGCCACCCAGCAGAAGGCGGACGGCAAGGTGGCCGTCGGCAATGTCATCGCGACCCAGCCGCTCGGCGGTTCCCGGATCGACGAGGGCAGCACCGTCACCATGCAAGTGTCGACCGGACCGACCCAGGTGCAGGTGCCGCGGCTGTCCGGGCTGACCCAGGCCGAGGCCGAGCAGAAGCTGAACTCGATCGGGCTGACCCTGAGCCCGAACCCGCCGCGCAAGGCGTCGAGCACCGCCGAGACCGACAAGGTGATCGCGCAGGAGCCGAGCGCGGGCGTGCGGGTCGACATCGATCAGCCGATCGTGATCACCATCGGCTCGGGGCCGGAGCAGGTCCGGGTGCCGACGGTGGTCGGTCAGGACATCTCGATCGCCCAGCCGAACCTGGTCGACAGCGCCGGGTTCAAGGTCGACATCCAGGAAGTGAAGTCGTCCGCGCCGAAGGGCCAGGTGCTCTCGACCAACCCGACCGGCGGCAGCAACGCCGAGAAGGGGTCGACCATCACCGTGCAGGTCTCGGCCGGTGACCGGATCACGGTCCCCGACCTGAGCGGACTCACCCCGACGCAGGCGCAGGAACAGCTGCGCGCGCTCGGCTGGACCGGTCAGCTCAGCCAGACCACCGTGATCACGCTGGACGGCAGTGCCTCCGGCAAGGTCGTCGGCCAGAGTCCGGCGGCGGGATCCACGGTGACCATCACCGGCAACGTCGTGCTGCAGGTGGGTGCTTCGCCGCTACCGCGCTGAGATCGCCAGGTCTCGATTGCGTGGAGAACCCACCTGCCGCGACGCGGCGGGCGCAGAATGAGGCTGCTTCATCCCACCCAGCACCGCTGAACGAGGAGGTAGCCCCTATGACCACGGCCAGGGACATCATGAAGCCCGGCGCGCAGTGGATCACCCGCGGTGACACCGTGGCGACCGCGGCGACGGCGATGGCCGATCTCGGTGTCGGATCGCTTGTCGTCGCCGACGACGACGAGCGCATGTGCGGCATCATCACCGATCGCGACATCGTCGTGAAGTGCATCGCGCTCGGCCTGTCCCCCGAAACCACGACCGCGGCCGAGTTGTGCGAGTCCACCCCGCGGTGGGTCAGCGCGGACGCCGACGTGGAGGACGTGCTCGACCAGATGGAAGGCCATCGGGTCAAGCGGATGCCGGTGATCGACAACAAGCGGCTGGTCGGCATGATCAGCGAAGCCGATCTGGCCCGGCACCTCGACGACAACCAGCTGGGCGAGTTCGTGACCGCCATCTACGGGCGGCCCTGACCTCAGCTCAGATCGAGATGGGAGTTCATCGACATGGCCTCCTCGGCCAGGTCGGTCAGCTCCACCACCCGCACGCCGTGCCCGCGGAGTTTGTCCACACCCTCGCACGCGGCGACGAACAGGCTCGGCTCACGCCAGGCGATGACGACGGTCGGGATGCCGGCGGCCAGGATCCGGTCGGCGCACGGCAGCCGGCTCGCGGTGGCGCGGGTCGAGCACGGTTCGAGCGTGCTGTAGATCGTCGCCCTGGTCAGCCGCGGATCGTCCGGGTCGAGCTTGTTCAGCGCCGACTCCTCGGCGTGCACCTTCTCGTCGGTCTCCCTGGAGTAGCCGGCGGAGATCTCCACACCATCGGCGACGATCACCGCGCCCACCGAATAGGCCGTCGGGCTGGGTGGGCAGTTCCTGGCGAGTTCGATCGCCCTGTGCATGAATCGGTGGTCGGTGCTCTCGGCACTGCTTGCGGTCATCGGGTTCCCCTGCTGGTCGGGAGTTATCCACAACTGTCGCATGATGTGGATTCGGTCATGTTCAGGTGTGCAGCGATTCGCCGGACAAGCTGTGGACAGTGATATTTCCCCAGGTCGTGAACATGATTTCGACCACAGGGCCGGTTAGCGGACGGGCTCGTCGCCGTGCCCGACCAGGTACTTCAGCACAGCGACATCCCCAAGTTGTTCCACACCTGCCAGCCGGAGCCGTCGTTGTGCACCACCGGGAAACCGCCCCGGGCCGACGAACCGCGGAGCCGCCGGGTCGCCGACCAGGATCGGCGCGATCGCGAGCCGGATCTCGTCGACCAGATCGGCGGCGAGGAAACCGGTGTGCATCGCGGTGCCGCCTTCGACCATCAATCGGCCGATTCCGCGCGCGCCCAGGTCGTCGACCAGGGCGGCCAGCGACAGTTCCGGGCCGAGCGCGACCACCTCGGCCAGTCCGGCGAGCCGGTCGCCGAGCCGGGCCGCGCCGCTGTCGGTGGTGTAGACGAGTTTGTCGCCGCCGGTGTGCCAGAACCGCAGCTCGGGATCGAGCTCGCCGGACGCGGTGACGGTGATCTTCACCGGATACTCCGGCTTGCCCGCCGTCACCCGGTCGGCCCGGCGCACGGCGCTGTTGACCAGCAGCCGGGGATTATCGGTCCGCAGCGTCCGCGCGCCGATCAGGATCGCGTCGGATTCGGCGCGGACCTGGTCGACGCGGTCGAAGTCGGCGCTGTTGGACAGCAGCAGCCGCTGCGCGCTCGCGTCGTCGATGTAACCGTCCAGGCTCGCCGCCACCGACAACAGCACGAACGGCCGCACGGCGTCACTCCCCGGTGCCATCGCGGACCGCTACGACGTCACCAGCGCGGCGACTTCCGCTTCGAGCGCCGACACGAGGGCCTCGGCGGGACGCTGTCCACACACCTCGAGCCAGTTGGCCAGCATCCGGTGCCCGCCCTGGGTGAGCACCGACTCGGGGTGGAACTGCACGCCGTGGATGGGCAGGGTGCGGTGGCGCATGGCCATCACGATCCCGCTCTCGGTGTGACCGACGACCTCCAGCTCCGCGGGCATGGTCTCCGGCAGGACGGTCAGCGAGTGGTACCTGGTGGCGGTGAACGGGTCGGGCAGACCGGCCAGCACGCCCGCGCCGATGTGGAAGACCTCGCTGGTCTTGCCGTGCAGCAGTTCGGGCGCGCGGTCGACCGTTCCGCCGAACGCCTCGCCGATCGCCTGATGTCCGAGGCAGACGCCGAGCAAGGGCGTGTGGTGCTTCGCCGCCGCGTGGACGAGCGGGATGCTCGCGCCCGCGCGGTCGGGGCTGCCGGGGCCGGGGCTGACGAGCACGCCGTCGAAGGTCCCGCCCTCGTCACCACGGGTCAGCAGGGTATCCAGGTCGGCCAGGCGCTGGTCGTCGTTGCGCCACACCACGGCCTCGGCCCCAAGCTGGCCGAGGTACTGCACCAGGTTGAACACGAAGCTGTCGTAGTTGTCGACGACCAATACACGCATGCGTCGAGGGTACGTGGCGACCCCGTAGGTCGTCGCATCCATTACCTGGTGGGATAGCCTAGGAGTTACCTGTATCCCGAATTCGAGGACGTCATGCCCAAGTCCAAGGTCCGTAAGAAGGCCGACTACACCCCGAGCCCTGCCAGCCGCACTCCGGTGAAGGTGAAGGCGGGCCCGTCGCCGGCTTGGTACGTCGCGATCATGCTTGGCTTCATGCTGGCCGGGCTCGTGTGGCTGCTGGTGTACTACCTGGCCGCCGAGCACATCGGCTGGATGAACGATCTCAACGCCTGGAACTTCCTGATCGGGTTCGGCCTGATGGTCATCGGCCTGATCATGACCATGCGATGGCGCTGAGCGATCGCCGCGCACCGGATTACACCGGTGTTATTCATGCACACCTGTGGATGAAGCTGTGGACAACTCGAGGAGCAATGGGGGACGACGCCGCGTGAACGCTGTGGATTCCGCCGACAGCAGGTCGTGGACAACTCCCACCGCCGGTCTGCTCGCCGTCGCCGGCGGCGGCCTCATCCTCGTCGTCGCCGCGGTGCTGGCCCAGGACGGCCCCAGCAGGCTGCTCGTCGGCCTGGCCGCGGTCGCGGTCCTGGGGATGGCGATCCTCGGTGTGCGCCAGCGTCCCCGGCTGACCATGGTCTCCGGTCCCGCGCCGCGCCTGGTGGTCGGCACGCTGACCGGGCCCAAGACCTACCCGCTGACCCGGATCGACCGGATTCGGATGGTCTCCTACCGCCGCCTCGGCCGGAAGTCGGCGATGCTCGAGATCGATGTCCAGCACGAGGGCTCGGAGCGGCTGCTGATCTTCGGCCGCTGGGATCTGGGCACCAACCCGCACGACGTCTACGACGCGCTGGTCGTCAACGGCTTCGCCTCGGTCACCGACTGACCGCAACGTTTCACGTGAAGCAACGAACTCCCCGTCGCGCTCCGGCGCGGCGGGGAGTTCTGTTGTGCGCAGCCGCTGTCAGCCGATGGTCACCGAGGAGATGACGACCGGCTCGACCGGCCGATCGTTGCGATCGGTCTTCACCGAGGCGATCGCGTCGACGACCTTGCGCGAATCGGGATCGACCACCTCGCCGAAGATCGTGTGCTTGCGGTTGAGGTGCGGCTGGGCACCGACCGTGATGAAGAACTGCGAACCATTGGTCGCGGGCCCTCCGTTGGCCATCGCCAGCAGATAGCCGCGATCGAAGCGCAGCTCCGGATGGAACTCGTCACCGAACTCGTAGCCGGGCCCGCCGCGACCGGTGCCGGTCGGGTCGCCGCCCTGGATCATGAACCCCGGGATCACCCGGTGGAAGACGGCGCCGTCGTAGAACGGGCCAGCGTCCGTGCCACCGGCGTTCGCGGTGGTGTAGGGCGCGCTGCCGTCGGCGAGACCGACGAAGTTGCGCACCGTCTTGGGCGCGTGGTTGCCGAAGAGCGCGATCTTGATATCGCCGTGGTTGGTGTGCAGCGTCGCCACGGCCGTCTGGTTGGGTGAGGTCACGGCAGTTATGGTGCCACGGGGCGGCGGGAAGCCGGGAAGCTGTGCCACAGTGGTCGCATGAAGCTTCGTAACCCGATCATCGCCGCCGTCGGGATCGCCGGGGCGGCGGCCCTGGCCCTCCTCGCTCGCAGCAAGCGACCGCAACTTCCCGAGCCCGCCGCCGAGCCGCCGCGCCTCGGCTACTCCCGCAACGGTGCCGCGCCGGTCTCCGGGGTGGAGACCGGCGCGCACTGAGCCGTCAGCGGCTCACGGACTTCTTGTACTGCACCTGCGCCAGCGGCACGAACACGACCAGGATCACCACGATCCAGATCAGCGTCGTGACCACCGGATGCTGCATCGGCCAGGCGTCGGAGGGCGGAGCCATCGGATTGGTGTTGCCGAACAGGTCGCGCACGGCCTGGGTCAGCGCCGAGACCGGGTTCCACTCGGCGAATACCTTCAGCGGCCCGGGCATGCCCTCCAGCGGCACGAACGCGTTCGACAGGAACGTCAGCGGGAAGATCACCATGAAGCTGGCGTTGTTGAACACCTCCGGTGCGCGCACCAGCAGTCCGACGACCGCCATCATCCACGACAGCGCGTAGGCGAACAGCAGCATCAGCACGTACGCCAGGACCGCGTCCAGGAACGACCCGCGGATCCGCCAGCCGACGACCAGGCCGGTCAGCGACATGACGACCAAGCTCACGACGTTGATCACCACGTCGCTGATCGTCCGGCCGACGAGCACCGCCGACGGCGCCATCGGCAGCGAACGGAACCGGTCGATGATGCCCTTCTGCATGTCCTCGGCCAGGCCGGCGCCGGTGAACGTGGCGCCGAAGACCACGGTCTGCGCGAAGATGCCCGCAATCAGGAATTCGCGGTAGCCGCCCTCCACACCCTCGACCGTGATCGCCGAGCCGAAGACATAGGCGAACAGCAGCACGAACATGATCGGCGACAGCGTCGTGAAGATCAGCACGTCGGGCACGCGCTTGATCTTGATGACATTGCGCTTGGCGATGGTCACGCTGTCGCTGACCACTATCGCGAGCCGTTCCCCGAAGGTGGGTCCCTGCACGTCGACCTTGTCGAGCGTGGTGCTCATCGGTTCTGTCCTTCCTCGGCGCCGACAGCCTGTTTCGCGGCATCGCTGTTGACGAGTTCCTCGGCCTCGTGCCCGGTGAGGGTGAGGAAGACGTCGTCGAGCGAGGGCCGCCGCAGCGCGACGTCGTTGATCTGCACCTTGTGCTCGGTGAGCCTGCCGATGGCGGTGACCAGGTCCTGGGAGCCGTCGGCCACCGGGACGGTGATCCGGCGCAGGCCGGGTTCGAGATGGATCTCGCCGTCGGCCAGCCCGGCGAGCACCTGCTGCGCCGGCGCCAGCTGATCGGGCGTGGCCACGGTGAGTTCGATCCGGTCGCCGCCGACGAGGGCCTTGAGTTCGTCGGCGGTGCCGCGCGCGATCACCCTGCCGTGGTCGATGACGGCGATCGAGTCGGCCAGCCGGTCGGCCTCCTCCATGTACTGGGTGGTGAGCAGCAGCGTGGTGCCGCCCGCGACGAGTTCCTCGATGACGTCCCAGAGATCGAGCCGGGCCCGGGGGTCGAGGCCGGTGGTCGGCTCGTCCAGGAACAGCACCGGAGGGTTGGCCACCAGAGCGCCGGCGAGGTCGAGGCGCCTGCGCATACCACCGGAGTAGCCCTTCACCGGCCGATCCGCCGCATCGGTGAGCCGGAAGCGCTCGAGCAGTTCGCGCGCGCGTTCCTTACTGCGCGCCACACCGAGGTGATAGAGCCTGCCGACCATCTCGAGGTTCTCGAAGCCGGTGAGGTATTCGTCGACCGCCGCGTACTGCCCGGAGGTGCCGATCCGGGAACGCAGGGCCTGTGGATTGCCGAGCACGTCGATCCCGGCGACGGTGGCACGGCCCTCGTCGGGGATCAGCAACGTGGTGAGAACGCGGACAGTCGTGGTCTTTCCCGCGCCGTTGGGGCCGAGAAGTGCGGTGACGGTTCCTTCGGGGACGGACAGGTCGAGCCCGTCCAGGGCGGTGAGCTGCCCGTACCGTTTGACCAGACCCTCGGCGACGATTGCGTCGGGCATGATTCTCCTGAAGTCGTAGTTCTACGCTGTTGCCCCAGTATTGCGGGACCCACCGACAAGTCGCACCCCCATTTTCCCGGTGTCCGCGATCCCGATGTACAGATCTGTTCGACATGCCGATTTACGGCGACACGCGGCGAATCGGACGGATTTTCCGGCGGACCCCCGGATCACAAGCCCCTGGTCTTCGGGGCATCGATGGCGCACCGACAAGAACATGTTCAGCGAAATTTTCGCGTAATTCGTTGTGCACCAGCACATTCCGACCGATGTAAGACAACTGCCGGTTGGCCGACCGACCGATTCGCCGTTCACTACACCGGCCGCCGGTCACGGTCCAGGCCCAGAACGGCGAAAAATCTCGGAAACTGGCTCGTTGCGCGTACACGAATTCCGCTCGCATCGCGTAGGATCGTTCACGTCGGCCCCTCCCCCCCGGGCCGACCCTACGCGGGCCTCGGCTAACTCCCCCCCTTCGCCGAGGCCCGCTCCCCATTTTCCGGCAAGGTGCAGTTCCGGCTACCGGTGAGTACTCCCGGTCCGCGAAACCGTCACAGTCCAGCCACGTTCCCGCGATCGCCCCGCAACCGGGTCTATCGTCAGCCCATGGTGCCCGGCAAAGGCGCGCTCGCCGCGCTGGTCGTGTCGATGGCTGTCGTGGTCGGTTGCAGCGATGCATCCGACGACGAGAGCTCCACCGCGACCAGCACCGAACAGCTCCCACCGAACCAGGTCGCCGCGGTCGCCCTGCCCGACGACGCGGTCGACAACGCCGTCGCGAAACTCGACGAGCTGGCCACCTCGCTGATGGACAGCAGTCACATCCCCGGCATGGCCGTCGCCGTCGTGCACGGCGGGAAGACCGTCTACGCGAAGGGCTTCGGCGTCAAGCAGGCGGGCGGCCAGGACAAGGTCGACGCCGACACCGTCTTCCAGCTGGCCTCGGTGTCGAAGTCGGTCTCGGCGTCCGTGGTCGCCCACCAGGTCGGCGCGGGCACGGTCGAATGGACGACGCCGGTGGTCTCGAAGCTGCCCTCGTTCGCGCTGGCCGACCCGGCCACCACCGCCCAGCTCACCGTCGGCGACCTGTTCGCCCATCGCAGCGGCCTGCCCGACCACGCGGGCGACCGGCTCGAGGATCTCGGGTACGACCAGGCCGCGATCCTGGACAAGCTCCGGCTCGAGCCCCTCGACCCGTTCCGGATCACCTACCACTACACCAACTTCGGGCTGACCGCGGGCGCCGAGGCGGTCGCCGCCGCGGCAGGCGTGCCGTGGGACCGGCTCTGCGCCGAGACGGTGTACGGCCCACTCGGCATGTCGTCCACCAGTTCCCGCTTCGCCGACTACGAGGCCAGGCCGAATCGCGCGGTCGGCCACGTCGACGTCGATGGCGAGTGGGTCGCGAAGTTCGTCCGCGATCCCGACCCGCAGTCTCCCGCCGGCGGGGTCAGCTCCTCGGTGAACGACATGGCGCGCTGGCTGGCCATGATGCTCGGCCACGGCACCGCGAACGGAACCACCATCGCGCCCGCGGCGGCGCTGCTGCCCGCGATCACCCCGCAGGTGATCTCCTCGCCGGCCTCCTCCCCCGAATCACGGGCCGGGTTCTACGGGTACGGCTTCAACGCCTCGACCAGCTCCACGGGTCGCACCGCCTACAGCCACTCCGGGGCGTTCGCGCTCGGCGCCGCCACGAACTTCCTGGCCATCCCGTCGGCCGACGTCGCGATCATCGCGCTCACCAACGCCGCGCCGATCGGCGTGCCGGAGGCGCTGACCGCCGAGTTCGGCGATCTCGTCCAGTTCGGTGAGATCCGCGAGGACTGGCGGGGCATCTACCAGGCCGCGCTCGCCCCCATCAACGACCCGGAAGGCGACCTGTCCGGCAAGTCCGCGCCCGTGACCCCCGCGCCCGCCCAGCCCCTGCCGACCTACGTCGGCAGCTACGCCAACGAGTACTGGGGCCCGGCGACGATCTCCGAGGCCGAGAGCGGCCTGGTCCTCACCCTGGGCCCGGCGCAGCGCCGATTCCCGCTGCGGCACTGGGACGGCGACACCTTCGCCTTCGAGCCGAGCGGCGAGAACGCACCGCCCGGCAGCGTCTCGTCGGCGACCTTCGACAACGGGACACTCACCCTCGACTACTACGACGAGAACGGCCTCGGAAAGTTCACCCGCTGACCCTCACGCCTCGACGACCGCACGCCAGGCCGTCGCCAGCCGCAGCGCCCTGACCTTGCCCGCCACCCCGAGCAGCGGCTCGTCACGCTCCCAGCGGCTCCGGACCGCCGGGTCGACCCGGTCCCACAGCGGCGCGAGTTCGGCCCGCAGGCGCGTCAGCCGCTCGAAGATCCCGCCCAGCGCGATGTGCACGCCGGCCGAACCCGGGTCCTCGGTGCCCACGCCACGCACTGCCGCAAACAGGGCCAGCAGCTGTTCTACGGCCTCGGCGGGCCATTCCGCTTGCCGGGCCACCCGAACGAGCTGTCCGAGTACAGCGGCGACCACATGCAGATCCTCGACGGTGCGGAACGGCTTGAGGAAGTCGGCGTAGCCGTCGCCGGGCAGCAGTTCCCCCGGCGCGGCGTCGAAAGTGACGGTGGCGTGCGGGATCTCCGGAGCGAACGGCAGCGCGGGCAGCGGCGTCACCACGACGCCGGGACCGGCGGGCACCAGCACCGCCCGCAGCGCGGCGCGGCCGTCGGCCTGCTCGCCCGCCCTGGCGATCACGAGGAAGCGGGTGGCGAACTCGCCCAGGGTCGCGAAGGACTTGGTCCCGGTGACGAAGCCGTCGGCGGTCACCGTAGTCGTCAGCTGCGACGGCTTGGCCCCGTTCGCCTCGGTCGCGCACATGGAGGTGAGTCCGGTGGCGTCGAGCGGCACCAGCGCGCCGAGCGCTTCCTGATATCCGCCGAGAAACGCCGTACCTGTTCCGGCACTGTCGAATCCGGCGACAACGGCGCGATCGATGGAGCTGGCGAAAGCGGCGCTCCGGGCGCGATGGTATGCCGCGATCGCGGCGATATCGGTCGACCCCGACTCGACAGGGGCCGCACTGAGCAGAAAATCGAAAACCGAGGAATTCACAGAAGTGGAGCCTAGGGGAATCGAACCCCTAACCCCTGCCTTGCAAAGGCAGTGCTCTGCCAATTGAGCTAAGGCCCCTGGCTGGCTTGATGAAACCAGTTGGCAACCCGAATCAGCGGGTGGTGACCTCGCGCCAGAGGTCTGCGTCATCGCGCTTGCGGAATTTGGTGATACCGATGAGAACCGCGATCACAACACCGACCGTGAGGACAATCTTCATGATTCCCACCCTACTGTGATGTTCGGGAGTGGGCCTAGGAGGACTTGAACCTCCGACCTCTTCGTTATCAGCGAAGCGCTCTAACCGCCTGAGCTATAGGCCCGTACTCGTTTTCGATCCCCTGCCGGAGCAGTGAACCGCAACGAGGAACGAGGTTACCCTACCCGGCCGGGGATAACCAAAACGGCCGGTCAAGCCCCTTTTTACGGGGCTGACCGGCCGTCGTGGCAGAGCCTGTTCCTAGTCCGGATCGGCCAGGGTCACCTGGATGCCACCGACCAGATCGCAGCACTGGTTGTAGATGAACACGCCCACTGTCGCCAACGCGGTGAACAGCACCACGTTGATCAGACCGATGACGCCCGCGTAGCCGAAGACGGTGCCCGCGTCGATCAGGCTCGACGAGCTGCCCTCCTGGTTCAGCATCTCGCCCAGCGAGTTGTCCAGGTTGTCCCACACGCCCATGCCGGCCAGCACGATGTAGAGCAGACCGACGGCCAGCATCCACACGAAGAACAGCGCCACGCTGATCACCAGGGTGATCTTGAGCGTCGACCACGGATCGATCCGGCGGATCTGCACCGTCGCGCGTAGCGGCTCACCGGACGCGGCGGCCGCGATGGCCACCGGCACGGCGGGCGAGACCGCCCCGGCGGACGCGGCGGCGGCCCGCGCGCTCGGCCCCGGCTGCGGCGGGATGTGCGCCATCGGCAGCCCGGGCGCCGCCGCGGGCGCGGCCTGGCCGTCCGGCGTCGGATGCCGCACCTCGGACAGGTCCGGCATGTCCTTGACCAGCTCGGGACGGGCGATGCTGCGGGTCGGTCCGTCGATACCGACGGACTTCACCATCGCCGCTTCCTTGCGGGCCGCCTTGGCCGCCAGGTCGGCGGTGGTCCTGGCATTGGACGCGCCGCTGCCCTTCAGCCCACCGGACGAGGGGCCCGCACCGCCAGAGGACGGACGCCCCTGGCTCGGGGCCTCACCGGGCCGGTACAGGTTCGACTGCGGCTCGCGCTGCGGCAGCTGCGCCCACCCGTCCTGGTAGGGCGACTTGCCCTTTCCGTTGCCGGCGGGCGGGGTGGGTTCGTTGCCCATCCGCACGGTCGACTGGTCGAACGATTCGCCCCCGGCGGCACCGGATTCCGGCGCTGCCGCGCCCTCGGCCGGACCGCCCTGGCGTGGGATCGGCCGCGGCTGGATCGGAGACGAGGCAATCCGCTCGGTGACGCCGTTGGTCTGGTTCCGATCGTCGTTCGACTGATTCGGTGTGGTCAATGGAATCCTCAGATCCGTTCGTTGCCGCCGCTGGTTGGGTTACTGCTCCGAAGCCGCGTCGCCGGTGAGCTGATCGGGATCGGGCTCGTCGGCGTTGCGCGCGATCGCTAGCAAGGTATCGCCATCCGCGAGGTTCATCAATCGCACGCCCTTGGTCTGGCGTCCAGCTTTCCGAACTTGCTTGGCTGCGGTGCGGATGACGCCACCACTGGAAGTGATCGCGTACAACTCGTCCTCGTCGTCGACGATGAGCGCACCGACCAGGCTGCCACGTTTCGGGTCGTACTGAATTGTCAATACGCCTTTTCCGCCACGACCCTGCGCGGTGTACTCCTCGATCGCCGTACGTTTGGCATACCCACCCGCGGTGGCCACCAAAAGGTAGGTGTCCTCGCGGACCACATTGAGCGAGAGCAATTCGTCGTCGGCGTTGAACCGCATGCCCTGCACACCGGAAGTGGCGCGGCCCATCGGACGCAGCGCCTCGTCGGTGGCGGAGAAGCGGATCGACTGACCGTGCGCCGAGACCAGCAGCAGATCGTCGTCGGCCGAGCACAGCACGGCGCCGACCAGCTCGTCGTCGTCGCGCAGGTTCACCGCGACGATGCCGCCGGACCGGTTGGAGTCGAAGTCGGTGAGCTTGGACTTCTTCACCAAGCCGGCGCGCGTGGCGAGCACCAGGTACGGCGCGTCCTCGTAGGTCTTGAGCTGGATGATCTGGGCGATCTTCTCGTCCGGCTGGAACGCCAGCAGGTTCGCCACGTGCTGACCACGCGCGGTCCGGTTGGCCTCGGGCAGCTCGTAGGCCTTGGCCCGGTAGACCCGGCCCTTGTTGGTGAAGAACAGCAGCCAGTCGTGGGTGGACGACACGAAGAAGTGCTTGACGATGTCGTCCTGCTTGAGGCCTGCGCCCTGCACGCCCTTGCCGCCGCGCTTCTGCGAGCGGTACAGGTCGGTCTTGGTGCGCTTGGCGTAGCCGGTCTCGGTGATCGTGACGACCACGTCCTCGCGGGCGATCAGATCCTCGTCGGCGACGTCACCGTCGTTGGCGATGATCCTGGTCCGGCGGTCGTCGCCGTACTTCTCGACGATCTCCGACAGCTCGTCGCGCACGATCGCGCGCTGGCGCTCCGGCTTCTCCAGGATGTCCTTGTAGTCGGCGATCTCGAGCTCGATCTTGGCCAGATCGTCGACGATCCGCTGCCGCTCCAGGGCGGACAGGCGGCGCAGCTGCATGTCCAGGATCGCGGTGGCCTGGATGTCGTCGATCTCGAGCAGCTGCATCAGGCCGGTGCGCGCGGTGTCGGTGTTGGCCGAGCGGCGGATCAGCGCGATGACCTCGTCGAGCAGGTCGAGCGCCTTGACCAGGCCGCGCAGGATGTGGGCCCGCTCCTCGGCCTTGCGCAGCAGGTAGCGGGTGCGCCGGACGATGACTTCCAACTGGTGGTCGACGTAGTACCGGATCATCTGATCCAGGCGCAGCGTGCGCGGCACGCCGTCGACGATCGAGAGCATGTTCGCGCCGAAGCTGGTCTGCAGCTGGGTGTGCTTGTACAGGTTGTTCAGCACGACCTTGGCGACCGCGTCGCGCTTGACCGTCACCACGATGCGCATGCCCACACGGTCGGAGGACTCGTCGTGGATATCGGAGATACCCGCGATCTTGCCGTCCTTGACCTGCTCGGCGATCGAGTTGATGAAGTTGTCGGTGTTGACCTGGTACGGCAGCTCGGTGATGACGATCTGGGTCTGCCCGCGGCTGCCCTCCTCGATCTCCACCACACCGCGCATGCGGATCGAGCCGCGGCCGGTGGTGTAGGCGTCGTGGATGCCCTGGCCGCCGACGATCAGGCCGTGGGTCGGGAAGTCCGGGCCCTTGACCCGTTCCATGCACGCGGCGAGGGTGGTCTCCTCGTCGGCGTCGTAGTTCTCCAGCGCCCAGTAGATGGCCTCGGCCAGCTCGTTGAGGTTGTGCGGCGGGATGTTGGTCGCCATGCCGACCGCGATGCCGTTGCTGCCGTTCATCAGCAGCGCGGGCACGCGCGCGGGCAGCACGGTCGGCTCCTGCGAGCGACCGTCGTAGTTGGGGACGAAATCGACGGTCTCGCTGTCGATATCGCGCAGCATCTCCATCGCGAGCGGCGTCAGGCGGCACTCGGTGTATCGCATGGCGGCCGCGCCGTCGTTGCCGCGGGAACCGAAGTTGCCCTGGCCGTCGACCAGCGGGTAGCGCAGCGACCAGGGCTGCGCCATGCGCACGAGGGTGTCGTAGATCGACGCGTCGCCGTGCGGGTGGTAGTTACCCATGGTCTCGGCGACCGGACGGGCCGACTTCACATAGCCGCGGTCGGGGCGGTAGCCGTTGTCGTACATCGCGTAGAGCACGCGCCGATGCACGGGCTTGAGGCCGTCGCGCACGTCGGGCAGCGCGCGGCCCACGATCACGCTCATCGCGTAATCGATGTAGCTGCTCTGCATTTCGTTCTGGATGTCGACCGGTTCGATCCGGTCGCCCGCACCACCGGAGGGCGGCAGCGTGGTCTCAGTCATCAAATCTCCTTCGAGGGCCTGACATGCTTCACGGGCGCGCGCTTACGGCGCTGCACCGGTTACACGTCCAGGAAGCGGACGTCCTTGGCATTGCGGGTGATGAAGCTGCGACGTGCCTCCACGTCTTCGCCCATGAGCACGGAGAACAGCTCGTCGGCCGCGGCCGCGTCGTCGAGCGTCACCTGACGAAGCACCCGCACCGACGGATCCATGGTGGTTTCCCACAGCTCCTTGGCATTCATCTCGCCCAGACCCTTGTAACGCTGGACGCCGTCGTCCTTGTTGATCTTCTTGCCCGCGGCCAGACCGGCTTCGAGCAGCGCGTCGCGCTCGCGGTCGGAGTAGGCGAACTCCGGGTCGGTGCGCATCCACTTGAGCTTGTACAGCGGCGGCTGGGCCAGGAACACGTGCCCGTGCTCGACCAGCGGGCGCATGAACCGGAACAGCAGCGTGAGCAACAGGGTCGCGATGTGCTGGCCGTCGACGTCGGCGTCGGCCATCAGGATGATCTTGTTGTAGCGCAGCTTCGCGATATCGAACTCGTCGTGGATGCCGGTGCCGAACGCGGTGATGATCGACTGGACCTCGTTGTTCTTGAGGACGCGGTCGATGCGGGCCTTCTCGACGTTGATGATCTTGCCGCGCAGCGGCAGGATCGCCTGGTACATCGAGTCGCGGCCGGACTTGGCCGAGCCGCCGGCGGAGTCACCCTCGACGATGTAGATCTCGCACTTGCTCGGGTCCTTGGAGCGGCAGTCGGCCAGCTTGCCGGGCAGGCCGCCCAGGTCGGTGGCCGACTTGCGGCGCACCAGCTCACGCGCCTTGCGCGCGGCCACGCGGGCCTGCGCCGAGGACACCGCCTTCTGCACGATGGTCTTCGCGTCGGCCGGGTTGGCCTCGAACCAGTGCGTCAGGTGCTCGTTGCAGGCGCGCTGCACGAACGACTTCACCTCGGTGTTGCCCAGCTTGGTCTTGGTCTGGCCCTCGAACTGCGGCTCGCCGACCTTGACGCTCACGATGGCGGCCAGGCCCTCGCGGATGTCGTCACCGGTGAGGTTGCCGTCCTTCTCCTTGAGGAGCTTCTTCTCCTTGGCGTACTTGTTGACCACCGTGGTCAGCGCCGCGCGGAAGCCCTCTTCGTGGGTGCCGCCCTCATGGGTGTTGATCGTGTTGGCGAAGGTGTGGACCGACTCGGAGTAACCCGAGTTCCACTGCATCGCGACCTCGAGCTCGTGGCCGGTGCCCTTACCGGTGAAGCCGACCACCGAGTTGTGGATGGCCTGCTTGGTGCGGTTGATGTGACGGACGAAGTCCACCAGGCCGCCCGGGTAGTGGTAGGTGCGGGTCTTGACCTTGTGCTCGACCGGCTTCTCGACGCCTTCCTCGGCGTGCTTGGGCGCCTCGGCGGTATCGCTGACGACCTCGTCGGTGACGTCGGACTCGCTGACGCGCTGGTCGGTGAGGGTGATGGTCAGGCCCTTGTTGAGGAACGCCATCTCCTGCAGGCGGCGCGCGACCGTCTCGAAGTTGTAGGTGGTGGTCTCGAAGATCTCCGGGTCGGCCCAGAATCGGATCGTCGTACCGGTGCGCTTGGTCGGCTCGCCCTGGATGAGCTTGCCCGGCTTGGCGTCCTTGTAGGTCTGGGCCCAGTGGTAGCCGTCGGTGTCGATCTCGGCTTCCAGCTTGGACGACAGGGCGTTGACCACCGAGATGCCGACACCGTGCAGACCACCGGAGACGGCGTAGGAGTCGGAGTCGAACTTGCCGCCGGCGTGCAGCTGCGTCATGACGACCTCGACGGTCGGAATGCCCTGCGCGTGCATGGCGGTGGGGATACCGCGGCCGTCGTCGATGACCTCGACACCGCCGTCCTCCAGCAGCGTGACGTCGACCCGCGTCGCGTAGCCGGCCATCGCCTCGTCGACCGAGTTGTCCACAACCTCCCAGATGAGGTGGTGGAGGCCGCGTTCACCGGTGGAACCGATGTACATGCCAGGGCGCTTGCGCACCGCTTCGAGGCCTTCGAGGACTGTGATGGAGGAGGCACCGTAGCCCTGCTTGTTGCCCGATGCGTTGGAGTCGTTGGCAGCCACTTGTCGGTAGCTCTCCTTACTTGCTGATCCCTGTCGCAGCGATCGGGCAGCACGCGGACTGCACAGCACGCGTCGAGGGTTCGCCGCTGGTTACGTCACCATCCTACTGGTAAGCCCAACTTACAGTGCACCTACGACACCCCTGACGCCGCCGTGAATGCAAGAAATCGGTCTACGGTGACAAGATTCCGCCTTCCGGAGATTTCCGCCCGGCAGAACTGGCGTGAGACTTGCGTTCGGCGGTTCCACGTGAAACGCGATCGACCGCCCCCGCGGCCGCTCCGAGTTATCCACAGGTTTTGTCCACATGTACAAAACTCGGGGCCCGAGAGCGTTGCGGCCACAAGGCAACTCGCCCCGGTCACCGCCCGGCTATCCGTAGGTGTCGCGTGGCCCGCGGCCCTTGATGTGTCGTTCGCCCTTGCGCCAGCTCGGCGCGGCGGGCCCGGTGATCCGCAGCGAGGTGACCACGCCCTGACCGACCGCGGCATTGATCTTGGCCAGGATCTGGCCCTGCAGCATGCGCAGCTGGGTGGCCCACGCGGTGGACTCGGCGGCGATCTTGAGCACGCCGCCCTCCAGCGTCACCGGGGTGGCATGCGAGGCGATATCCTCCCCGACCACACTGGTCCACCGGCCGAACACCATGCCTTCGGCCACCTTGCCCGACCAGCCACGACTCTTCGCGATCGACCCGGTCAGGGCCGACAACAGCTGGGGATCACGGGGGTCGGGACCTGCGCCGGACCAGCCGGTGCGCCTGCGTCCACCCGCGCGCAGCTTGCGGACCGGGGATGCCCGGCCCTGGCCGACCGACTTGCCGCTGGCCTTGGCAGCGGCCCTGGCCTCCTCCAGCGCGCGCCGGGCCAGATCGATCCCGCGCAGCTCCGGTTCGGGCTCTTCGCTCACCTTGGTTCCTTCCGGTGTCGAGGCTGGCCGAGTGCGGACTGAGTCTACGCCGGAGCGCCGACAGCGCCGTCCAGGCCGATCCGGCATATGTCCAGCATGTTGCCGGTTTTCCACAGGCTGCTGTTGATAACTATCGCTATCTGTGCATATCTTCCGGTTGTTCGGCCACCTCGGTGACGATTCGTGAGGTACGCCGATCGGCTTCGCCGGTCGTTTGCACCCGCAGCGGTTCGGCGGCCAGCTCGGCCGGCACGTCCTCGGCCACCGCCGCGGTGATGAGCACCTGCTCCGCGCCGGCGGCCACCTCGGCCAGCGCGGTCCGCCTGCGCCGATCCAGTTCGGCGAACACGTCGTCGAGCAGCAGCACCGGCTCGGTGCCCGCGCTGCGCAGCAGTTCGAACGAGGCCAGCCGCAGCGCCAGCGCGAACGACCAGGACTCACCGTGACTGGCGAAGCCCTTCGCGGGCGAGCTGCCGAGAAGCAGCTCGAGGTCGTCGCGGTGCGGGCCGACCAGGCACACCCCGCGCTCGAGTTCCCGGCTCCTGGCGGCGGCCAGCTCGCGCAGCACGATCTCGTGCAGGTGCGCCACGTCGTCGGCCCCCGGCTCGCGCGCCGGATCGAGGAGTTCGGGCGGCAGATATCCCGAGCGATAAGCGATTGCCGCGGGCCGTGATTCGGGCGCGATCGATCGATATGCCTGTGCCAGATACGGATACAGGTCGTGGGCCAGGCGCAATCGCTGGGCCAGCAGCACCGAGGCGTGCTCGGCCAGATGCCCGTCCCACACGTCGAGGGTGCTCAGATCGGCGCGGGAACGGACATGGCGGCCAGCGGTTTTCAACAGCGCCGAGCGCTGGCGCAGCACCTTGTCGTAGTCGGCGCGCACGCCGGCCAGCCTGGGCAGGCGGGCTGTGCACAACTCGTCGAGGAACCGTCGGCGCTCCCCCGGATCGCCGCGCACCAGCGACAGATCCTCCGGCGCGAACAGCACGGTCTGCAGAATCCCGAGGATCTCCCTGGACCGGCGCACCGGCGACCGGTTGATCTGGGCCCGGTTGGCGCTGCCCTGTTTGAGCTCCACATCGACGCGCAATTCGCGGCCCGTGTTCACCACGGTCGCCCCGATCCGGGCCTGGGTCGCCCCCATCCGGATCAGCGGCGCGTCGGCGGAGACCCGATGCGACCCCAGCGTCGCCAGATAACCGATCGCCTCGAGCAGATTGGTCTTGCCGTTGCCATTGGCCCCCAACAGCACCGTGCGCCCTGGGGACAACTCGAGCTCGGCGTGTTCCCACGACCGGAAATCACGGACCGACAGCGCACGAATGAACATGCCGGATTACGCGGGCGGGCCGGCTCAGCCGGGCAGCCGGACCGGCATCAGCAGGTAGATGTACTGGCTCTCCAGCGCCGCGAACGCACCCGACTCGAGCACCTTGGGCTCCTCGTCGGAGGCGGGCAGCAGCACGGCGGGACGGCTCGGGGTGGTGAACCCGAAGGTGACCCGCTCCGCGTGCAGCGCCGACAGTCCCTCGGTCAGGTAGCCGGGGTTGAAGGCGATGGTCAGCGGCTCACCGCGGAAATCGGCCTCCAGCCATTCCTCGGCGCGGCCCGCGTCGTCCCCACCCGCCGACAGCAGCACGCCGTCGGTGGAGAACTCCAGACGCACCTGGGCACCGCGCTCGGCCACCAGGGCGACGCGCTTGATCGCCTCGGACAGCGCCGCGACGGGCAGCGTGGCGATGGAGGTGTGCTCCTTGGGAAGCAACTGGCGGAACTTGGGGAATTCCGCGTCGAGCAGGCGGGTGGTGGTGCGCCGGCCCGCGTTGACGATGCCGAGCAGGCCGTCGGCCCCGCCACCGCTGCCCAGCGACAGCTGCACGGGCGCGTCGGCGGCACCGAGGGTCTTGGCGGCTTCGGACAGCGTGCGCGCCGGGATGAGCACGGCGGTCTCGATGTCGGAGCGGGTGGGCTGCCACTGCAGGTGCCGCACGGCCAGGCGGAAGCGGTCGGTGGCGGCGAGGACGACATCGTTGCCCTCGATCTCGACCCGGATGCCGGTGAGCATGGGGAGCGTGTCGTCGCGGCCCGCGGCGACGGCGACCTGACCGACCGCCTCGGCGAACACATCGACACCGAGCTCACCGGTCTGCTGCGGCACCTCGGGCAGCTGGGGATAGTCCTCGACCGGCATGGTCGGCAGGGAGAACTTGGCGCTACCGCAGGCGATGAGCACGCGGGTGCCGTCGACGGAGACATCGACCGGCTTGTTGGACAGCGCCTTGGTGATGTCGGCGAGCAGTCGGCCCGAGACCAGCACCTGGCCGGGACCGGCGACCTCGGCGGCCACCCGCATCTGCGCGGAGACCTCGTAGTCGAAGCCGGAGACCGTCAGGCCGTTCTCGTCGGCGACCAGCAGCACACCACCCAGAACGGGCACCGGAGGACGGGAGGGCAGGCTGCGCGCCACCCAGGCCACCGACTCGGCGAAATCCTCTCGGGCGACCCGAAACTTCATGCTCGCAAGCTCCATCGCCCGATTTGTCCTCTCCGAGTTTCGAATCCGTGTGCGGGGTGTTCAGCGGAGTTGAGGTGCTGCGTCGGCCGCGCACTGAGTCTCGCACAACAAGCCGACAACCAAACGGTACCCGGGCATCGCGGGAAGTCCGCATCGACCCTCCCTGCCGATCGAGCCCTCGCTACCCGTCCCCTCTCCTCCTTGCCGCTTGTGAGTGGAGCACCGACCGAGCCGAGCCTCTCCGACCGACTTTCCACACACCTTGTTTTGAAGAGATCTCTTCAAGAAATAGAACTGAAGTAGTAGTAGGCACTGTGGAATCTGTGGACTTCGGCCGAATCCGCAGGTCAGAGCGCACGTCGGCATGGGGATGGCCGTGGGGTGTCTCGAGGATGAACCGGGAGCGTCTGTGGACGCCCGAAGTTGTCCCATTTCCATCCTCGAGTAGTCCTCGAGTTGTTCCACCGGATTCACCCTGTTGTTCACACGCGGGGGCAGGGTGGTGGCAACCAGGTGGATTCCTCGAGGACTCCACACGGATTCCTCGAGGAATCCACAGGGCAGATCCGCCGACGTCGCAGGTCGGGGTGACCGTGGAGGTGTGAGTGGATCCGGCTGTGGACGATGTGGACAACTCCCTGTGAGCGAACACTCCCAGATCGCTCCCCAGCCCCTGTGCGCCGATCGGTGCACAACCGGTGGATTCCTCGAGGACTCCACAGGGATTCCTCGAGGAATCCACAAGGCAAAAAAGAACACCGCCCCAGGTCAGGGCGGTGTTCGAGGGTGTGGATGAAATCAGCGCGAGCGCTGTTTGATCCGGGCTGTGAGTTCTTGCACCTGGTCGTAGACACGGCGTCGCTCGGTCATCTCCTTGCGCACCTTCTTCTCCGCGTACATCACCGTCGTGTGGTCGCGACCGAACGCCTGCCCGATCTTGGGCAGCGACAGATCGGTGAGCTCGCGGCACAGGTACATCGCGATCTGCCGGGCCTGCGCCAGCGGCCTGGCCTTGCCAGGCCCGGTCAGTTCCTCGAGCGTCGTGTTGAAGTATTCGGCGGTGACGGCCATGATCGTCGCCGCGTTGATCTCCAGCGCCGCGGTGTCGGGCATGAGATCGCGCAGCACGACCTCGGCCAGCGAGAGATCCAGCGGCTGACCGTTGAGCGAGGCGAAGGCCGTCACCCGGATCAGCGCGCCCTCGAGCTCACGGATATTGCGCTCCACCCGGCTGGCGATCAGTTCGAGCACGTCGTGCGGCACATCGAGCCGGTCCATCCGCGCCTTCTTGCGCAGGATCGCGATGCGGGTCTCCAGTTCGGGCGGCTGCACATCGGTGATCAGGCCCCACTCGAAGCGGGTCCGCAGCCGCTCCTCCAGGGTCGCCAGCTGCTTGGGCGGGCGGTCGGAGGAGACGACGATCTGCTTGTTCGCGTTGTGCAGGGTGTTGAAGGTGTGGAAGAACTCCTCCTGGATGCCTTCCTTGCCCTCGATGAACTGGATGTCGTCGACCAGCAGGATGTCGGTCTCGCGGTAGCGACGCTTGAACGCGACCTTGCGATCGTCGCGCAGGCTGTTGATGAAGTCGTTGGTGAACTCCTCGGTGGAGACGTACTTCACCCGCATGCCGGGGAACAGTCGCTGCGCGTAGTGCCCCGCCGCGTGCAGCAGGTGCGTCTTGCCCAGACCCGACGCACCCCAGACGAACAGCGGGTTGTAGGCCCGGGCCGGCGCTTCCGCGATCGCGACCGCGGCCGCGTGCGCGAACCGGTTGGACGCGCCGATGACGAACGTCTCGAACGTGTACTTGGCGTTCAGGCTCGCCGAGGACGACGCCTGCGGCGGGGCCTCGGGCGACTTGTTGAAGTAGGTCGGCCAGTTGTTGCGGGCGTCGACCACCGGCTCGTCGTCCGCGGGCTCGGCACCGGGCGTACCCGGCCGCAGCGGTTCCGGCGCGGCCTCGGTGGGTGCCTCCTCGGCCCGCGCGGCGATCGGCTCCTCCGACTGCGGACCCCGGCCCCGGCTCGGCGCGCGCTGCGGCGGCGGGTCGGGGGTGAACAGCGACTCCTGGCCGGGCGGGATGTGCTCACGCCGGGGCGAACCGGACTGCTCCCGCCGGGCGGGCGGGGCGGCGTCGGCCGGGCGCTGATCCGGGCGCGCGCCACGGAACTCCGCGCGACCGCCGAACTCGCCGTTGGTGAAGTCAGGAACCGGATAGACCGCGGTCGGTTCGAAATCGGTGCCGGGGAACTCGGCGCGCTCGGGCTGGAACTCCGGCGCCTGGCCGTATTCCGGCGCCGGCGCGTACTCCGGCTGCTGCTGGTATTCGGGCTGCGCCGGGTATTCCGGTTCGGGCTGCCGGTATTCCGGCTCGGCCTGGTACTCCCGATGACCGGCATAGTCGGGCCGCTCGCCGTACTCGCCCGGCTGCGCGGGGTACTCGCGGCCGCCGTAGCTGTTGCCGTAGTCACCGGTGGGCTGATATTCCTGCCCACCCTGGTAGTCGTTGCCGTACTCACCATTGCCCGCGGGGTACTCGCCGGCACCGTAGCGGGGCCGGCCGTACTCACCGCGCGCGGCGTAGTCGGGAACACTGAAATCGGGACCGGGATAACCGGTCGGCGGGCGCACCTGCTCGCGCGGGCGCTCCGGCCGGCTCGTCATCCTGGCGTGCCGCGGCGAATTGCCTGCCCGCTCCCCCGCGGCCGGGCTCGGCGCGGCGATGCGGACACCCAAACCCTCCACCTGCGGCCCGAGCCGACGCCCCAGCGATCGCAGGATCGGCTCGCGCAGATCACGCTCGATTGCTTCCTGGGCCAGCGAGGACGGAACCGACAGCAACGCGAAGCCCTGGGCGACGGTGAGCGGTTTGACCAGTTTCAGCCAGGCCTGCTGCGCGCGGCTGACCGCGGGGATGGCGCCGTCGGCCGAGCCGGTGGTGAGCTCGGCGACCACCTCAGGCCATACGGTGGCCAGCACATTCTGCTCGTCGTCCATGCAGCGTCCTCCCCGGACCGGTTTGTTGGGGCCCACGGCCGGGCGCACGCGGACAATCACCTGTGAACAGGTGGAATCCAGTGATCCTGCGTACAACCGAAGCCGGTTCGAACGCCGTGCGGTCCCAGAATCCGGACTGCGGCGCGGGCACCGTCGGCCCTACGAATATGCCACTCCGGCCGTCTTTCCACACAATTATCCACAGATGTGGACAAACCTGGGGATAGAGGGAATCTGCCAGCGTGTGGCAGTGAATGGGGCTGGACCTGCGGTTCTTCAGCAATCCCCCGGCTACAGAGGTTAGCCGCCCCCGCCGCAGAAGGCCAGAGGTGTGGACGAACTCACGAAAAGTCCCCGGATGCGTCAGTGCGTCCCGGGCGTGTCGCCCCAGGTCGGCCCAGCTCGGGGCGAGGCGGCGGGGTCCGGTAATCTGGACATCGTGCCTGGCGCACGTGCTTTGGGGGCCGAGTTTGACCCTGCGTAGCGGTATCAGTACCCTCGTACAGTCACCCCTTGGCGCGGTGGCGGCTGTGTGCTGCACGTCGATCGCCAAGGCTTTCTGCGTGTAGACCGCGGTCCGCTGCGCAGACATCCGAATCATTGAACAGACTTCGGGCGCCGAACGGTGCCCACCAACTCGAGGAGTGTTGACCGTGGCCAAGGGCAAGCGGACGTTCCAGCCGAACAACCGTCGTCGGGCGCGCGTGCACGGCTTCCGCCTCCGGATGCGCACCCGTGCGGGTCGCGCCATCGTTTCGGCGCGTCGCCGTAAGGGCCGTGCCGAACTGACTGCCTGATCGCGCGTAGTCGGACGCTCGGGTGTTGCCTGAGCCGTATCGGTTGCACCACCGTGCCGAATTCTCCCGCACGGTGCGCCGCGGTCAGCGAATCGGGAGGCGAGATCTCGTCGTACACGCGTTCACGCACACGTACGACGATGTCGCCGACGTCGATTCCCTGATCCGGGTAGGCGGTCCGCGGTTCGGGCTGATTGTGAGCAAGGCGGTGGGTAACGCGGTGGTTCGCCACCGGGTGGCCCGCCGCCTGCGTCATATGTGCGCCCAGATCGTCGACGAATTGCCGGCCGGTACCGATGTCGTGATTCGGGCGCTGCCCGGTGCGGCCACCGCCGACTCCGCCGAGTTGCTGCGCCAGCTGCGCACCGGACTACGCAAGCTCGGTTTGCGTAGTGCTCCGGAGCCCGCGCTCGGTCGCACCCCGGCCGGTGAGCGGCGATGAGGACCCTCACCCGCCTACCCGCGAACGTGCTGATCTTCCTGATCGAGCTGTACCGGACCTATGTCTCCCCCACCCGGATGCCGATCTGCCGGTTCACTCCCACCTGCAGTGAATACGCGGTGACCGCTCTGCGCACGCGCGGGCTGGTCGTCGGATCGGCACTGACGGTCGTGCGCCTCGCGAAATGCGCGCCCTGGCACCCTGGAGGGTGGGATCCCGTGCCAGAGCGCGGGTCGAATGCCTGCACAAAGTCATCGCCCGCGCTGATCGGCGATACGAACGACGGGAGTACCTAGAGCCGTGCTCGACATCATCTATTGGCCGGTATCCGCGATTCTGTGGTTCTGGCACAAAGCCTTCGGCTTCGTGTTCGGAGCCGACAGTGGGCTCGCCTGGAGCCTCGCCATCGTCTTCCTGGTCTTCACGCTGCGGCTCGTGCTGTACAAGCCGTTCGTGAAGCAGGTGCGCACCACCAAGCAGATGCAGGAGCTGCAGCCTCAGATCAAGGAGCTGCAGAAGAAGTACAAGAACGACCGCGAGACCATGGCGCGGGAGATGCAGAAGCTGCAGAAGGAACACGGCTTCAACCCGCTGATGGGCTGTCTGCCGGTCCTCGTGCAGGTGCCGGTCTTCCTCGGTCTCTTCCACGTGCTGCGTTCGTTCAACCGCACCGGCCACGGCTTCGGTCAGCTGGGGATGTCCGCGTACGACAACGCGCACACCCCGAACTACATCTTCAGCGCGGCCGACGTCCAGTCGTTCCTGAGCGCCCGTATCTTCGGCGCCCCGATCGCGTCGTTCATCACCATGCCGCAGAGTGAGCTGTCGGCCTTCGCCGAGTGGGGTGGCACGCCGACCAAGCTGAGCATCGCCCTCGTCGCGATCCCGCTGATGGTCATCGCCGGTCTGGC
Organism: Nocardia canadensis; assembly: GCF_032656385.1. Taxonomy (NCBI): domain Bacteria; kingdom Bacillati; phylum Actinomycetota; class Actinomycetes; order Mycobacteriales; family Nocardiaceae; genus Nocardia; species Nocardia canadensis. Next base: position 339,290 of record NZ_JAVCWB010000001.1, on the reverse strand, counting down.
GACCCACTTCAACGCCCGCGCCTCCGTCCAGCGGCAGACGCCGGAAGCCGCCGCCAACCCGCAGGCCGCGATCATGAACAAGCTGTCGCTGTGGGTCTTCCCGCTCGGCGTGCTCGTCGGTGGTCCCTTCCTGATGATCGGCATCCTGATCTACTGGGTGGCCAACAACATCTGGACCTACGGTCAGCAGCACCTGGTGTTCGGCCGCATGGAGAAGGAAGAGGAAGAGAAGAAGGCGAAGAAGCTGGAGCTGCGCGCACAGAACGCGCCCAAGCCCGGCGCCAAGCCGGTCGACGTCCGCAAGAAGCAGGATGCCCCGGCCGACGACACCGCCTCGACGAACGGCACCGCCGCGACCAACGGCACCGCCAAGCAGGCCGCCAAGCAGGGTGGCGGCCAGCGCAGGCCGGGCGGTCAGAAGCGGCCGGGTAACCGCGGCCGCGCGAACCAGAAGCGTAAGCGCTGAGTGGCGATCAGATAGAGGAATCCAATGACTGTTGAGACCGAGACCGACGGAGGGGACGCCACTGTGGCGACGACTGTTGACGTCGTGAACGACGCCGAAGAAGCGTTGATCGAAGAGGGCGAGATCGCGGGCGACTACCTCGAGCAGCTGCTGGACGTGCTCGACTTCGACGGCGACATCGACCTCGATGTCGAGGGCGACCGCGCCGTCGTGAGCATCGATGGCGGCCGCGATCTGACCAAGCTCGTCGGACGCAACGGCGAAGTTCTCGACGCGCTGCAGGAGCTGACCCGCCTGGCCGTGCAGCAGGCGACCGGCGTCCGCAGCCGCCTGATGCTCGATGTGGCCGGCTGGCGCGCTCAGCGTCGCACCGACCTGAGCGAGCTCGGCGTCGCCGCGGCGAAGCGCGTGCTCGAGTCGGGCAAGCCCGAGGCACTGTCGGCGATGACTCCGTTCGAGCGCAAGATCGTGCACGACGCCGTCGCCGACATCGACGGTGTGGCGAGCGAGAGCGAAGGTGTCGAGCCGAATCGTCATGTGGTGGTAGTGCCCGAGTAGGCTGATTCCGCCGCGACCACGTTTGGTGTGATAGGGCCTCCGGTCTCGGACCGGGGGCCTTATTCATGCCCTATTGCGATCGACCACCACTCGGAAGGATGTTTCACGTGGAACTCGAACTGGGTGCGCTGTCCGCCGAGTTGGACCCGCCCGCCGCTGCCGCGCGGATCTTCGGCGACCGCCTGGACCTCGCCCGCCGCTACTGCGCGGCACTGGCCACCGCCGGCGTGGAGCGCGGACTCATCGGCCCGCGCGAAGTCCCCCGCCTCTGGGAGCGGCACATCCTCAACTGCGCTGTGGTCGGTGAGCTGATCGACGAGGGCGCGTCCGTCGTCGATGTCGGCAGCGGCGCCGGACTCCCCGGCATCCCGTTGGCCATTGCCCGGCCCGATCTCCGCATCACCCTCGTCGAGCCGCTGCTGCGGCGCACGGTGTTCCTGGGTGAGTTCATCGAAGAAGTCGGACTCAAGAATGTGACCGTCGTTCGCGGACGGGCCGAGCAGTCCGGTGTCATCAAGGAAGCCGGCGGCGCGGACGTGGTCACCTCCCGCGCGGTCGCCCCTCTCGCGAAGCTCGCCCACTGGTCGCTCCCCCTCCTCCGTGATCACGGTCGGATGCTCGCTCTCAAGGGAACGAGTGCCGCCGAGGAACTCGAGCGCGACGGCGCCGAACTGATCCGCGATGGTGCCACCGATCTCCGCGTGGTCGGGTGCGGTGCCGGGATCGTCGAGGTGCCGACTCTGGTGATCAGCGCCGAGCTGCTCCCCCGCGCCGAGCGTCCGACGCGTCGGAGTGGGCGGAAGGTCGCGAGCGCGGAGAAGAAGTCGCGGAAGCGATAGTTCACATTTCGTAACGTGACGAAACTGCCCGAGGGTGGTTGCCTGCCGCCGACTCAGGCGGAAATTCGTTATCTGTGCCGAAGCGTCAAGAACTGCTCCGTCGCGTTGTTTCACGTGGAACGTGCAGCCGGTGGAACCGGATCTGGCGCAGTGCGGCCTGGGTAGTCGCTCGCCGGATTTCGTCTGTCGGATCGACTTCGTAGTAGGTCCGTGCAGTCGACGGGATTCTGGTCTATGAATTCTCGGTAGGGGTGGGCTTTGCTCCGCGTTCTCCGCGGCTCGATGGATTGCTTGATACGGTGCCGATCGGTGCGTTGCGGGTAGCCCGCCGTGGCGTGGTCGCCAGGCCGGGTGCGGGAGTTGGTGGGCGCGTGCGGGTCGGGGCGAGGTGCGGGATCGCTGGGGTGGTGCTGATCGTTGAAGCGCTGTGAATCGCGGGGTGTGGAATGGGGTGCTGCGCGCAGCGTGACTTGGTGGGAGTGGCGCGGGCTGGCCGGGGTGCGGGGCGAGTGGCTGGGGTGCGGGGTCGGATCGTCGGGTGCGGAGCGGGCCGTCGGGTGGGGCCGGATCGTCGGGGGCGGAGCAGATCGTCGGTCTGAGACCGGTTCGCCGGATGCGGTGCGGGCCGCCGAGTATGGAGTGGGCGGCTGAGTGCGGGGCGGCGGGGTGGGGTGCGGGCCGCTGGGGCGAGTGGATCACTGCCGCCCACCTCCCGAACTCATTGCCGGACCAGGTACTCCGAGACGATCAACCGCCGCATCGGCCGCTGGGCGGCTGCTGTCCAGACCGAACGCATCCACATCGAGTCGGCCCGCGAGCAGTGACTGTCGGCAGCACTGATCGATTCGTAGTGTGCGCCGCCAGTTCGGACGTTGAGCACCTCGCCCGGACCACATGCCCCGGACTCTTGTGGCGGACCGCCGCCGCGGTACTCGACGGGCAGCGGCAACCCAGCTCCCTGGCAGAACAGGATGCCCTGCATCGTCCGCGAGTCAGCGGCCGGCCAGATAGCCGATCGCGATCTATGCGATCTGCCAACTGCGAGGAGTCGATCGCCGAGTTCGATGCCGATCGCTATTCGGGATCGCGCCCTGCCCAGTCGCGGCCCACGCCGCCCGTGAGCGGAGAGCATGGTCGGTGGGTAGGAAGTCGCGGGGCAGAGTGCGTCGGTCGGACGATGCCAGTGATACGTCGTCGTCGGCGAAGTCGTGAGCGATGAGCCCGCCGGTCCCGGTCGTCCGAACGTTCTCGGTGGCTGCGGAGCGGGTGGGCCGCGGGATATGGAATGGATCGCCATGTGGGTGTGGGCCGCCGGGTGCGGTACGGAACGCCAGGTGTGGGGAGAAGACCGCTGCGCGCGGGTGCCGGACCACCGGGTGTGGTGCGGACCGGTGGGTGTGGTGCGGACCGGTGGGTGTGGTGCGGACCGGTGGGTGTGGTGCGGACCGGTGGGTGTGGTGCGGACCGGTGGGTGTGGAGGCGGGAGCCGGGTACGGGACGTGGGGTGCTGGGTGTGGTGTGGATGACGGGTGCGGAGCGCTGGGAGCCGGTACGGGACATAGGGCGCTGGTGCGGTGCGGGTGCGGACCGCCGGGCGTGGGTGGGGGGGCTGGGGTGCGGCGCGGATGCCGGGCGTGGAGTGGACCGCTAGGTGTGTGGAGTGGACTGCTGGGTGTGGAGTGGACTGCTGGGTGTGGAGTGGGACCTTGGGTGTGGAGTGGGTGGCTGCGCGCTGTGCGGGTTGTTGGGTGTGGAGTGGTGCGCTGGGTTGCTCATTCAGTTCGGTCTCCGTGTAGGGACTCTCGTGGTGGGGTGAGAGTCCGGAGGTCTTTCGCTGGTGTCGGGTTCGATGTCGCCGAGGCAGGCGGTCGCTTGATCGGACAGGGCCGCTGTCGGTCGGTATCCGTAAAGACTGCTCTGAGGTTCCAGGTTTCATCTGCTCTGGTTGTTCGGTGGCGTCGACGGATTGGCGCCCATGCCAGCGCTCGCGGAGTGATTTGGGCCCCGAACACGGTGGGCGCAGTGGATGCGGGTCGAACAGCTCGGCTGCGGGAACCGCCGTCGGTCTCCGTGCGGTGGCCGGACATTCGACCGCCTCGACGTAGTAGTGGTGATGCCGCCATGGGTGCCGTCGTCTCAATCCCGCTGCGCGGCCAGAAGCTGTGGCATCCGTGGGGCGCGCGGGCAGCGGGCATACGGACAGGCGGCCCGCGGCCTGGCGCCACGAAGACAGCGCACATCACGAAGACAGCGCATCACGGGGCAGCGTGCCACGGGGCAGCGCATCACGGGGCAGCGCATCACGGGGCGGCGTGCCACGAAGATGACGCGCGACGAAAGCTGCGCACCATGCGAACGCGCCGATCGGGATGGGAGATTGGATGTGTCGGCCATTCCGAGGACCGTGTGGCGCGAGGACCGTGTGCCACGAAGACCGTGCGCCACGAAGACCGTGCGCCGCGGGATAGCGCGGCACGGAGGTTTCGCGCCGCAAAGACCGCCCCGAGGATTGTGCGGCACGGGATTGCGCGGCACGGAGGTCACGCGCCACCAAGACCACTGCACGCGGATAGCGCGGCGCCGGGGATAGCGCGGCGCCGGGGATAGCGCGGCGCCGGGGACAGCGCGGTGTTGAGGACAGGGCGGCAAAGTGTCGTGCCATGTCGTCGATCCGAAGAGGGCGGAGGCCGGTCGATGGAGCTCCGGCGGCTCTTGCCCGCCACCGACTCCCTTGGTCTCGGCGTCGAGTCCCGACTGCGGTGGCACACGCCTGTCCTCGCCGGACGTCGCGACACCGGTGTGGCCCGGCCGCAGTGGAGCCTCGGAGAGTAGGGATCTGATGAAGGACCGAGGGCCTGTCCCGACACGTCACCATCTCGCGAAAGGCCAAGGGGGTGGCGACACAGGGCCCAGGACCGGGTCGGAAACTCTGGTCGGCCCGACGATTTCAGACTCGCCACTCCCCCGTGTTTCCCGTGAAACATTGATCCGGAAAGTGATTTGCGCGAACTTGGGTGTGTCCTTCTCGGCGTGCCGCGATTCAGCTTTCCTATCGGTCGTAGTGCTGGCAAGCTGTTCAGAGTCGGGCGTGCGCGCCGGGAGCCACCGTGGCAGTGGCCGGACGCCGCCGATCTTGTTTGTGATGACACGGCGCCGACGCTCGGTCGGGAGAACGTGATCTGAAGTTTCTCGGGTTAGGAGCTGTCTATGTCGAGCGGTCCGGCGAATGTTTCACGGGAAACAGCGTCGCGGGTCCCGGGGATGCTGGATTCCAGCAACTTCGACGCGGAGACGTTCGGGAACACTCCTTTCGGGCACATCTCCCCGGCCGAGACCCCGATCGCGGCGGAAGCGCAACGCGCCAGCCAGATTCTGCATCCAGGAAAGGTCACTGTGCCGAAACCCCGCGAGCAACGGATCATCACCATCGCCAACCAGAAGGGCGGCGTGGGTAAAACCACGACGACGGTCAATCTCGCTGCGGCGCTAGCGCACCAGGGCATGACGGTTCTTGTCGTCGATCTCGATCCGCAGGGCAACGCGAGCACGGCGCTGGGCGTCGCGCATCACTCCGGGGTGCCGTCCAGCTACGAACTGCTGATCGGTGAGGTGACCGTCAAGGACGCGATTCAGCAGAGTCCGCACAGCGAGCGACTGCTGTGCGTGCCCGCCACGATCGACCTCGCCGGCGCCGAGATCGAGCTCGTCTCGATGGTTGCCCGGGAGGGGCGGCTGAAGGCCGCGATCCACGAAGCGGCGATGGCCGGGTACGACATCGACTACGTCCTCATCGACTGCCCGCCGTCACTCGGCCTGCTCACGGTCAACGCGCTCGTAGCGGCCAAGGAGGTGCTGATCCCGATCCAGTGCGAGTACTACGCGCTGGAGGGCGTCGGTCAGCTGCTCCGCAATATCGGGTTGGTGCAAGCGCACCTCAACCCCGAGCTCCACGTCTCCACCGTGCTGCTGACGATGTACGACGGCCGCACCAAACTGGCCGATCAGGTGGCCGAGGAAGTGCGCAACCACTTCGGCGACGTCGTCCTCAAGTCGATGATTCCGCGCAGCGTGAAGGTCTCGGAGGCGCCGGGCTACGGGATGACCGTGCTCGATTATGATCCAGGCTCCCGCGGTGCGATGAGCTACCTGGACGCGGGGCGTGAGCTCGCCGCCCGCGCCCAGCTCCGCCAGGACGCGTCGTAGTGGTGTGTTGGAACGAGGAAGGGATCGGTAGCCGATGAGTCAGGCGAAAAAGGGCGGTCTCGGGCGCGGGTTGGCCGCACTGATCCCGACGGGTCCGGCAGCGACGGCGCCGGGCCTCAGCAGTGCCGCGGCGAGCGTCATCGGGATCAACCCGATCGGCCCGCAGCCGGCCGAGGCGTTCCTGCATCGCGTCCCGGATGCCGAGCCCGAACCGGAGGAAGACCTCGTCTCCCCCGGCGGCGCGGTCTACCGCGAGGTGCCTGCCGAGCAGATCGAGCCGAACCCGAAGCAGCCGCGGCAGGTCTTCGAGGAGGAGGCGCTGGCGGAGCTGGTGCACTCGATCCGCGAGTTCGGCCTGATGCAGCCGATCGTGGTGCGGCGGGTCGAACCGGGTGTCGACAAGTTCCAGTTGGTCATGGGCGAGCGCCGGTGGCGCGCATGCCAGGAAGCCGGACTGACGACGATTCCGGCGATCATCCGCGACACCGCCGACGGCTCGATGCTGCGCGACGCACTGCTGGAGAACATCCACCGCGTGCAGCTGAACCCACTCGAAGAGGCGGCCGCGTATCAGCAGCTGCTCGAGGAATTCGATGTCACCCACGAGGAATTGGCCTCGCGAATCGGTCGTTCGCGACCGGTGGTGACGAATATGATCCGATTGCTGAAGCTGCCGATCCCCGTGCAGCGTCGGGTGGCCGCCGGGGTGCTCTCGGCCGGACACGCCAGGGCGCTGCTCGGCTTGGATGCCGGAGCCGACGCACAGGAAGTGTTGGCGGCGCGGATCGTCGCCGAGGGACTGTCGGTCCGGGCCACCGAGGAAGCGGTGACGCTGGCGAACCGCAATCCCTCGGAGGTCGCTCCCCCGGCGCCGAAGCGTAAGCCGATCCACATGCCGGGTCTGCAAGAAGTGGCCGAACGGCTGTCGGGCTCCTACGACACCCGGGTCACGGTCAGCCTCGGAAAGCGTAAAGGCAAGATCGTTGTCGAGTTCGGTTCCGTCGAAGACCTCGAGCGCATTGTGGCGCTGATGGAGCAATCCGGCCCCGAAACGTCACTGTGACGGGGCACTCCCAGTCTTTCTACATAATTGAAAGAGGCGGCATTACTGTGGATAGTGATGTGGCGTGAGCGTGGATGAATCGGACAGCTGGAGGCTGAGCAGAGCGGTGTCGACCAGCGTCACGGCATTGACCCTCGATCGACTCGATCAGCTCCCGGCGCACACCCGGCGGTGTGTGTTCTGGGAGCTCGATCCAGCCGTCGCTGCCGACTCACACGCTTTCAGCGATCCGGTCTTCGAGAAGGAAGCCTGGCTCTCGACCGTGATGCTCGAGTGGGGCTCGTGCGGTCAGCTGGCGCATGTGGACAACAACATCGCAGGCTGCGCGCTGTACTCACCGCCGAGCGCGGTCCCCCGGTCGACCCTGTTCCCCACCTCCCCCGTGAGCCCGGACGCGGTCCTGCTGACCACGCTGCAGGCCGAATTCCCCTACGAGGAGGCCGATGTAGCCCATCGGCTGATTCAGGGCGTGGTGGCCGATCTGGTGCGTCGTGGTGTGCGTGCGATCGAGGCGTTCGGCATTCGCAACAGCCCGTCGACGAGCTCGCTGGCCGACCGCGGTCTCGGTTCGTCCATGCGACTGATGGAGCGGATCGCGGCCCCGCTGCGCGATCCGGCGGCGGCGACTCATTGCACCCCCGAAACCTGCATGATCGACGCCGATTTCCTGGCCGACGTCGGTTTCGAAGTGGTGGCCCCGCATCACCGCTTCCCCCGGCTGCGGCTCGAGCTCGACTCCGACCACGGCTGGAAGGAAGACGTGGAGCGCGCCCTCGACCAGCTCCTGGCGGCGGCGTCGATGGTGCCGCCGACCCGCGTCGGCGTGCACTGAACCGGACAGACGACAACGGCCCTGCGGAGAACCGCAGGGCCGTTGGCCGTTTCGGGGCTGCTATCAGACGCGCGGAGCGGGGACGTGGCCCGCGTCGGCGGCGGCCAGCTCCTCGGCGAGCAGCTCGGCGAAGGTGTAGGTGCCGGTGGGCTGGTCGTCCTGGCCGAGCAGGTACAGCCGCTTGACCGAGATGAGGATGGCTTCGGCGATCACGTCCCGCATGCGCGGGTTGGTGAGCACCGAGGCGTCGTACTCGTTGGTGAGGTAGCCGAGGTCCACCTGCACGGTCGGCATCTTGGTGAGCCGCAGCAGGTCCCAGGTGCGCTGGTGCGTGCGGCAGTCCTGCACCGAGGTGCGGGCGACGACCTCGCGCTGGATGAAGCCGGCCAGCACCTGGCCGATCATCGACACCGAGCCGTGCGAGTTGCCGAAGTAGAAGCCGGCCACGCCCTTCGCCGACGGATTGTCACTGGTGGCGCAGCGCAGCGAGATCATCAGGTCGGCGTCGAAGGCGTTGGACGTCTCGGCGCGTTCCACGTCGGTGGGGTTGGCGCCCCACGGGCGGGACAGGAACGTCTCCATGCCGGTGGCGGCCATCCGGCCCTCCAGCCGCGAGGCCAGATCCCACAGGATCTCCGACTCGTAGACGTCACCGAACTCGGTGGGCACCGCGAATCCCTTGTCGGCGCCGCCGAACCCGGGATCGATGACGATGCGCTTGCCGGTGAGCTGCGGGCCCGCCCGGTGCACCACCTCTTCCTCGGCGATGCGATGCGGGTTGCCGCCGGTGACGCGCGCGCCGAGCAGATCCAGCGAACGCAAGGTGTCGGGGCCGCAGATGCCGTCGGCGGACAGGCCGATCTCGCGCTGGAAGGCGCTGAGACCGTCGTGGGTGTGCGGGCCGAAATAGCCGTCGACCCGGTGCACGTAGAAGCCGAGGTCCTGCAGCTTGCGCTGCAGGGTCGCGACATCGTCACCGTAGAGCGGCGCGGACAGCTGGTAGATCAGTGTGCGGGCACCCAGGCGGTAGGAGGCTTCCTTCAGCGCGCGGTACGTGGCCGGACCGACCACGCCGTCGACGAGCAGACCGCGTTGCTGCTGGAACGCGCGGACCGCCGAGTCGAGCGGACGGTCGAACTCCGCGTCGGTGTCCTTCCAGTAATCGCCGTGCTGGGGATGCAGGAAGCCCAGGCTTGCGAGGGTGCTCCGAACCTCTGCTACGGCTGGTCCTGAATCGCCGTGACGAAGTCGGTGCATGCGTGAGAGCCCTTTCCTTCGGCCGGAGCGTCGCCTCGATTGTCTCAGACCCGGGCCGTATTACGGCAATCCCGGGTCCAGGCATCCTACGGCGCGTCGGCCGGTAGGAGGTGCTTTATCAGACCGCTGGTCAGATGAGACCGTCGAGTTCGCGCAGCAGTGCCGCCTTGCCCTTGGCGCCGACGATCTGCTTCACGGGCTTGCCGCCCTGGAACAGGATCATCGTCGGCAGGGACAGGATCTGGTAATCGCGGGCCGCGCCGGGGTTGGCCTCGGTGTCGAGCTTGGCGATCGTCAGCTTGTCGGCGTGGGTGCCCGCGATCTCCTCCAGCACGGGGGCGACCATCTTGCACGGACCGCACCAGTCGGCCCAGAAGTCGACCAGCACCGGCTTCTCGCTGAGCAGGACGTCATCGGCGAACGACTGGTCGGTGACGGTGATGGTGTTGGCGCTCTCGGCCATGGCTGTACTCCTTGCTGGGGTGGAACTCGACGTGCTCGAAATCAGTTGGTGGACACCGCTGCCGAGCCGTCGGCGTTTTCGAGGGTGTTGGCGGTGATGTCACCCTGTTCGGCGAGCCAGCGCTCGGCGTCGATGGCCGCGCGGCAACCGGTGCCGGCGGCGGTGATCGCCTGGCGGTAGGTGTGGTCGACCAGGTCGCCCGCGGCGAACACGCCGGCCACGTCGGTGGCGGTGCCCGGATCGGTCACCTGCACATAGCCTTCGCCGTCGAGCGCGACCTGGCCCTTGACCAGTTCGCTGCGCGGGTCGTGGCCGATGGCGACGAACAGACCGGTCGCGGCGAGCTCGGACTCCTCACCGGTGCGGGTGTCGCGCAGGGTGAGGCTGGTGACGCTCGTCTCGCCGTTGACCTTCACCACTTCGGCGTTGAGCCGGAACTTGATCTTCTCGTTGGCCTTGGCGCGCTCGAGCATGATCCGCGAGGCGCGGAACTCCTCGCGACGGTGCACGACGGTGACGCTGGCCGCGAACTTGGTGAGGAAGGTCGCTTCCTCCATGGCCGAGTCGCCGCCGCCGACCACCACGATGTCCTGGCCCTTGAAGAAGAAGCCGTCGCAGGTGGCGCAGGCGCTCACGCCGCGGCCGAGCAGTTCCTGCTCACCCGGCACGTTCAGGTAGCGCGCGGCCGAGCCCATGGCCAGCACGATGGCGTAGGCCTCGAAGGTCTCGTCACCGACGGTGACCTTCTTGATGGGGCCGGACAGGTCGATCGCGTCGACGTCCTCGGTGCGCAGGTCGGCGCCGAAACGCTTGGCCTGCTCGCGCATCTGCTCCATCAGGTCGGGGCCCATGATGCCCTCGCGGAAGCCGGGGAAGTTCTCCACCTCGGTGGTGGTCATCAGGGCGCCGCCGAACTGGGTGCCTTCGAAGACCAGCGGCTGCAGTTCCGCGCGGGCGGCGTAGACGGCTGCCGTGTAACCGGCGGGTCCTGAGCCGACGATGATCAGGTCGCGAACTGGCGTGCTCATGGGGCCCTTCCGAAAGACAAGCTGGGGACGTGTCGGTCAACAACAGCCTAAACGGTGTTGTTCCCGGGCTGACGGCGCTTCCCTCGAAGCGCTGTGTCAACCGATGTCGCGTAGCGCGAGCTGTTCGGGCGCGCCCGTGGTGCAGCCCGCGCCCACGACCAGCGCGGTGATGGTCGGCGGCTTGGGTCCGATGACGAGCACGAGGACCGCGTCGGTGCCGCGGAAGGTGATACTCGACGCACCCAGCACCGTGCGATCGACGCCGTTGGCCTGCACACAGCGGGCCAGCGCCGCTTCGTCGGCCAGCGGGCCGTTCACTTCGCGCTTGCCGAGGGCGCTGAGCGCGGCGGCGGTGGTGAGCTCGTCGCCGGGGGTGTCCGGTTCGGTGAACGGCGCCGCGGTCGGGGTGCCGTCGGTGGTGTCGAGCGTGGTGACGACGGCACCCGCGCCGGCGAGCACGGCGACGGAGGCGGCGGCCGCGGCCAGCCAGCCCCTTCGGCGGCGGGATCGGTACTGCGCCAGCGAGACCGGCGCGTCGACGGGCGGACGCGGTGGCGGCGGCGGGACGGCCATCGTCGACAGGCGGTCGGTGGGGCCGTCCGGCTGAGTGTGCGGCAGGGCCGTCAGCCGGACGGTGGGGCCGTCCGGCTGGGCTTGCGGCATGGTCGTCAGGCGCTCGGTGGGACCGTCGTCTGCCTCGAGGTCCAGATCGGCGACGAAACGGAACATGCGGTCTGCGACGTCGTCGGGCATGGGATGCATGACCCGCTCGTCGGTGGCCAGGGCGCGGAGGTGGACGTTCACCTCGTCGAGCCGGCTGAGGTAGTGCAGCGCGTCTGGGTCGGCGCTGACCTGTGGCAGCAGTTGCTCGCGCAGTTCGGCCGCGAGGTTGTCGCCGTGCAGATCGGCCAGCAGCTCCGACGGGAACGGAGGCTGCGGCACGGATCGAGACACCCTCGCACCTCCCCTGTTCTGTCGATATCGGATCGCAGGATTTACATCGCTGACTTGTTCGTCACTGTTAATGACGCATCCGGGCTAGGTCCGGTTCCCCGGATCCCGGAAAAATTCCAAACGTTCTTGCAAACGTACGCGCGCTCGGGAGCAACGGCTCTTGATAGTGCCCTCCGCCACGCCGAGCGCGGCGGCGGTTTCGGCCACGCTACGGCCTTCCATCTCGACCATGACCAGCGCGAGCCGCTGGTCCTCCGGCAGCGTGAACAGCGCCTCGCCGACGACGGTCGACAGTTCGTACTCGGCGAACTCGTCGCGCGGCTCGACCGCCTCGGGCATCGTGTCGGGTGTGATCGAGATCGCCCGCCGGGTCTTGTTGCGGCGAATCCGGTCCAGACACGCGTTGACGACGATGGCGTGCAGCCAGCTGCGGACCTCGGCCTCGGCCCGGAACGAGCCCGCGGTGCGATGCGCGGACAGCAGCGCGTCCTGCAGGGAATCGGCGGCGTCCTCGCGGCTGTAGGAGGTGCGCAGCGCGGTCTGCCACAGATGGTCCTTGTGCCTGCGCAGCAGTTCGGCGAAGGCATGCGGCACGCCACGGACGTGGGCGGCCAGCAGTTCCTTGTCGCTGCCGTTCTCCAGCACGAACGAGCGGTCGCGGTATGCGGCGACCTGCCGCGTTCTCCCCCCGCGGACCTGCTCGTTGACTTCCGGCGACACCTGACCCCTTGGACAGCGCTCATTACGGCGACTTCACGTCGGCGAACGAGGCCGATCCATCACCTGACTACTGCGGCGTCCAGGATCGACGTCGACAAATCCTGGGTAACTCTCTGCCGAGAGCGCGGCCCGATCATATCGTCGATAACAATTGCGCACCAACCGGACCGCAGTTCGATGAACGTCCGATCTCGGCGCGGAATGTGGCGGCCACCTGCGTTGATAGCGGTGGGAGATGGGTCGACGCGGAGCTAGGGCGCGGCGTCGAAGCGGACGTCGGCGATGGCGGTCTGGAATTGACCGCCCGAATTCGCGAGTCCGGTGATCCATACGAGCACGAAACGAGCGGCCTGGTCGGTCTGCACGGCGATGTCGGTGACGCCGTCGACGAGCTTGGCCGAGCCGATCAACTGGGTCTGGTCGAGCGTGGGCGTCTCGGTCGGCGAGGTGCGGATCTCGACGGTGCTGCCCGCGCTGGGCGAGGCGATCGAGACATTGGTCAGCTTCGCCGGCGTCGGCAGCGTGGCCAGCAGCCCCACGCCCTTCTTGAGGGCGGGGAACTGCTGGAAATACTGGTCGGTGCGCCACACCGTCGCCGGGTTCTGGTCGAGCACCGCGCCCGCGCCCGCCGCACCGTCCGGGGTGCCCTCCGGAGAGAACACCGCGGCACCGGTGACCGGCACCGGCACACTGGTCGGCGGCGCGGCCGGGGTCTGCCCGGCCGGTGGCGCCGCGCTCGGCGGCGCGACACTCGAGGTGAGCCCGATGTTGATCTGCTCGTCCAGCGGTTTGTCCGAGGCGCCGGGCGCGAAGATGCTGACCATCCACCAGATGAGAATGCCGACGACCAGCGCCGCGAGGACGCCGAGGCCGACCATGATCCACATCATCCGCTGCGAGCGTTCCCGCTCGGCGGCGAGCAATTCCGGATCGGCGAGCGAATCCGGTCCGCCCGCGACCGCGCGCTGACCCAGCCGCAGGACCGGGATGAAATCGGTCTTCTGGTCGACGACCGAGGCTTGCTCGAGCACGTGCTGCACCGTCGCGGCCGTCCGCACGCCCTTGTTCGACTCCAGCGAGCGAACCGCGACGGCCGAGATCTCGAACGGGACCTCCGGCCGGATCTGCCGCGGCTCGACGGGGGTGCCGTCGGGGCCGAAATCGGCCAGGCGCAGGCCGCCGATGGTGGCCGCGGTCCCGGTGACACCGCCGACCCGGATGGGCCAGCGCGCGGTGATCAGGGCGTAGAGCATGGCGCCGAGACCACGCACGTCGCTCTGGGCGTCGGAATCGCCGAGGGTGCCGGGGAACGCCAGCACGGCGTCACCGGAGGCACTGATCCGGATCCGGTCGGGATGATCGATCGACAGCGAGCCGCCGCCGCGGTGGGCCAGTTCGGCCGCCGAGGCGAGGGCCCGGATGGCCCTGGCGGCGCCGATCGGCGAGGGGACGGTCTCGGCCATCTCGCGCAGCGAGCGACCGGGCGTCCACTCGGCGACGACGATGCCGCCGGAGCTGCCGCGGACCACGTCCAGGACCCTTGCCAGGCCGGGCGAATTGATCCGGCCCAGGCGCAGGGTGCGCGACAGAATCGCCTGGGGGCCGTCGTGCCCGGAGTTCTCGCCCGACTTCTGGTCGGCGTCGACGAAGGTCAGCGCCACCTCGCGGTCGAGCTTGATGTCGAGTGCCTGCCAGAACTTCAGGCCGCGAGCACCGCCGTGCCCGGCCAGCAGGCGATACCTGCCACCCGCCACGGACGCGCCGGGGATCAGCTTGGGGCCACGCTGGGCACGGTTCGCCGCGGCAGGCGGGACCTGCGGCGGGATCGGCAGCATGCCGGTGTCGTGCGTCGGATCGTGCGGCGGCATCGCGCGCGCGTCGTCCGCCGGTCCCTGGTCCTCTGCCGAGCTGTTATGCGGCGATTCGGCCTCGTCGGGCGTGTCGGCCTGCTCGGATCCTGTCGCGCCGGACGCGGCAGGATCGACATCGGTGGACATTCCTCCTGCTGCGCGCGCCGCAGAATCAGCGGCCGGGACGCCGCCCACCGCGTCATCGCTCACCCTCGGTCCTCCTTCGGCCTGATCTCGCGGAATCTTCCGCGTGCTGGCGTCATCGCCACCCATGTCGGTATGCCGAACAGCGTACGGGAACTGTGCCTGACCGGTGATGTCAACAGCGCCGGGCCGGATCACCGGTAGGACCATCGTCTGGGTGTCCATCGACGGCCCATACGACGGGAACGCGTAGGTGTCGGGCCTGCGCAGGATCGTGGTCGCGTAGATGTCCTCGGCGGGGGTCTCGTCCAGGCCGAGGTCCGGCGCGGGCGGAGTGATACCCAGCTTGCGCGACACGGCGACGGTGATCGCCACGACCTCGGGGATGCCTGCCAGACGCATGAGACCGAAGGCGACCGAGAACATCACCACCGAGTCGATGACCACGCGCAACAGCGAACCCGCGCCGCCGGAGACCCGGTCGAGCCCGGTCACCGTGTCGACGATGAGCATCACCGCGCCGCCGGCCACGGACGCGAGCAGTACGCGCGTCACCGTGCGGCCGACATTGGCCATCCGCAGGTCACCGAGGCTGCGGTGCAGCAGCAGGCCGCCGATCACCGCGCCCGCGGTGAACCCGAGGCCGGTGGCGACGCCGAGGATGATCACCACGTCGTCGCTGTCGCGGGCCAGCACCGGGGCCAGTGCCGAGAACAGGATCTTGATCGTGGTGATGCCGAGGATGATCCAGGTCGGCGTCCAGGCCTGCTCGCGGGCATAGAACACGCGCAGGTGGATCAGCACCAGGGAGTACGGGATCAGCGAGAACGCCGACCAGCTCACCGCGCTGCCGAGGCGTTCGGCGTCGCCGGAGAAGCGGGCGTAGCCGTAGAGCGCCTGGCCGATCTCCGGACCCGCGAGGGTCAGGAAGGTGACCACGGGGATCAGCGCGATCATCGTCAGGCGGGTGGCCACGGACAGGTCGTCGACCACGGCGGGGGTGTCGTCGTCGGCGGCGTTGCGGCTCAGCCTCGGCATGATCGCGGTGAGCAGGGTGACACCGAGCACGCCGTAGGGCAGCTGCAGCAGCGCCCACGCGTTGGCGAAGATCGCGGGACCGGCCTCGTCGGCCGAGGACGCGATGTTGTTCGCGACGACCAGGCCGATCTGGCTGATCAGCACGTACAGGATGATCGCGGCGCCCATCCTGCCGAACTGCTTGAGGCGCGCGTCGACGCCCCACAGCGGGCGCAGATTGATGCCGTGCCTGCGGATCGCGGGCAGCAGGCTCAGTGCCTGGGTGGCCACACCCAGAGTGATGCCGACGCCGAGGACCAGCAGTTTCGGGTCGCTCATCCGCACCGGATCGAGGGTGATCTCGCCGGGTGTCAGCGCGTAGACGGCCAGGACCGCCAGCACGACGACGTTGTTGAGCACCGGCGCCCACGCGCCCGGCTTGAACGCCTGCCTCGTGTTGAGGATCGCGGTGAACAGGGCCGACATGCCGTAGAAGAGGATCGCCGGCGCCAGCAGGTAGGTCAGCGCGGTGGTGAGGTGGGTGTCGACCTTGCCGTCGGAGGCCACCAGCACATGGCTGGCCAGGATCGGTGTCGCGGCCAGCGTCAGCACGGTCGCGGCGAACAGCACCGCGAAGGCGGCGGTCACCAGTCTGCGGACGAACGCGGCGCCGTTGTCGGCGTCCTCGTGTTCGGCGCGTACCAGGGTCGGCACGACGATGGCGGTCAGCACGGCGCCGAGTACCAGCTCGGCCACCATGTTCGGGATCAGGTTCGCCGAGATGAACGCACTGGCGATGGCCGGACCGAGCACCGTGAGCAGCAGCAGCTGCTTGGCGAAGCCGGTGACGCGGCTGACCAGCGTCGCGATCGCGATCGAGCCGGAGTCCTTGAGCAGTTTCGCGTTGGCGCTCTGCGGGGTCGCCGGCTTTTCGGCGGTCACCCGCTCGGGGCGGGCGATCTTCTGGGTCTTGGCGGCGGCCGGGTCGTCGACGGCGGCCGCGCGGCGACCGCCCGTCGTCCGGCGGGTCGCGGGTTCGGCCTGCGCGCCGACCGGCGTGCCGGGCATCCCCGGATAGGACGGGCGCTGGGGCGCGTTGCGACGGCCCTCCGGTCGACGACTCGGGGCGTCGCCCGACGCGCCGGGCTGATCGCCGAAGGGCTGGTCGGGGCGACCCTGCCGCGGGATGGCGCCGGACTGCGGACCGCGCGGGCCACCCGGATTCCGGGAGAATTCCCCCGCACCCGGACCGGGCGGCGGCACCGAACCTTCCCGGGGACGCTGCGGACGGACACCCGCGTCCAGATCGGGACGCGCCTGGCGCGGAATCGCACCGGACGCCGACCCGTGCGGCGGCGCGGGCCGCTGCTGCGGGAACTCACCCGAGGCGGGCGTCCGCCCGGGCTGCCGCGGCCGACGGCCGTCGTCGGGGCGCGCGCCCGGACGCTGCTCGGCCGGGAAGTCACCCGCACGGTTACCGGGGTGCTGCGAGGGGAACTCCTCGGCGCCGGACGCCGGACGCGGCGCGTGGCCCGGCCGCTGCTGCCGGGGAATCTCACCCGACTGGCCACCGGGACCGGCCACGGGACGCGGCGGCTGGCCCGGCCGCTGCTGTGGGAACTCTCCGGAACTCGGTCCGGGGCGTTGTGGACGGAGCTCGTCGGCGCGCGCACCGGGTCCGGGGTGGCCCGGCCGCTGCTCCGGCGGGAAACCACCCGAGCCGGGCAGCAGGCGCTGTCCCGGGAATTCGTCGGCACCGGGATGCGCAGGCGGGAAGTCTCCCGAGCGCCCGCGCGGCGGCTGACCCGGCCGCTGCTGCCGGGGAAATTCACCCGACTGACCACCGGGACCGGCCACGGGACGCGGCGGCTGGCCCGGCCGCTGCTGTGGGAACTCGCCGGAACTCGGTCCGGGGCGTTGCGGACGGAGCTCGTCGCCGCGAGGTCCTGGTTGGCCAGGACGTTGCTCCGGCGGGAAGTCCCCCGAGCGCCCGCGCGGCGGCTGATCCGGTCGCGGCTGCCGGGGAATCTCCCCCGACTGACCACCGGGACCGACCACGGGACGTGGCGGCTGACCCGGCCGCAGCGGGTCACCGGACTGACCACGTGCCGGTTGGCCCGGTCGTGGTTGCAGCGGGAACTCCCCCGACTGACCGGCAGCCGGATAGGGCGGCTGACCGGGCCGCTGCGGCGGAACCCCCGGACGACCTGCGGTCCCGGGCCGCGGCGCGATCTCGCCGGGCTGCCCCGGCAACTGCACGCGCGGAACACCAGGATGCTGCGGACCGTCGGGCCGCTCGCCGTACGCCGCGCGCGACGGATCCGGCGCACGATTGTCGGGCCGATACCCGGGCGGCGGCTGGTCGGCGGGGCGATAGCCGGGCTGACCCGGCATCGGCGGACGTGGCCCACCCGGCTGGTCGACACCGGGATCGACGGGCTGATACGACCGACCCTCCGGCGCCCCCGGACGCGGCGCGGCGATGTTCCCCTCGTGCTCCCCGCCGGTCATGCCACGCTCCCACGGCGCGACCGGGGCCGGGCGTGCCGGTCCGTCGCGGCGATCGTCGTGGTCGTGCCGATGAGCGGAATCATCGTCGCCCATCATGCCTCCTGTACCCGGCGCAACCCGCGAATCCCGCCGGTCCGATGAGCGTTTCGCTCACCCGTGCCACTGTCGTCCTTGTCTGCCATGGTCCCCCGCCCGCGTCTCAGGCGTGGGCGTTCACTGCCGTTCGAACCCCTCGTCGGCGGGGTCGGGCTGCCCACGGAACCGGCGCAGGAGCCGGCGCCCGGCCAACAGCAACAGCAATATTCCGGCACATGCCGTAATTATGGCCAAGGCCTGTCCGTAGGCGTTCGAGCGGACCGAGACCGAGGTCGGCTCCCCTAGCGCTACGCCGTCCGGCGTGGTAAGGGAAATCGGAATCACCAGCTTACGGCTGTCGCTCACCTCGGTCGGAATCTGGAACGACCTGGTACCGGAGGGCGGAAGCAGCTGTTCGCCGATATCGGTGATGTTCGTCTCGGCGGGCGCCTCGATCCGGAATTGCACCCGGATGGCGACCGGCAGTTCGTTGCGGGCGACCAGCAGCAGCGGGCTCTGCTCGGAGGCCAGCGTGTACACCCCACCCGGCGGCAACACCGACACCGACGAGAACATGGTGTCGAGTTCCTTGGTGACCTGATCGATGCGGCGCTGGGCGTGCAGATCGGCGAGCGTGTCGTCGTCGGCCCTGCGGTCGGACAGGCTGAGCGCGCGCAGCAGGTCTTCGCGGGCCGGGGTCAGGAAGGCGTGCGGGGTGAGTTCCGATTCCGGCAGCTCGACCAGCGCGCGCATCAGTTCGGTGATCCGGGCGCCCTGGTCGCGGACCGGTGGCACGAACCGCTCCGGCGCCGCGTCCTGGGCCGCACGCGGCAGGTATTCCAGCGCGTACGGGCGCGGATCGGGCGCCTGGGCGACGAGTTCGGCGAATCCGCGCGGGCTGGCGAGGTTGTTGCGGGTCAGCAATTCGACCTGCTTGAGCAGCGCGATGCCCTCTTCCCGATTGGCGCCCCACTGCTGCGGTGGCATCAGCAGCTGCGAGCGCGGCCGCTCCGGCGACGGGTTGAGCGCGGACCAGGCGATCGCGCCGAGCGCGTCCTGCAACCGCGCGGCGCGCGAGTCGTTGGTGACGTCGAAGCGCACTTTCGACGGGGTGAACGACGGCGTCGGCGGGTTCGAGCCGACGGCGGCGAGCGCGGTCGCCGACCAGATGTCGAAGGTGGTCACGCGCAGCGCGGGGTCGGTGCCCGCCGGCGCGCCCGCGGGCGGTTCGACGCTCACGGTCGGCACCCGGACGACATCCGGCGCCGCCTGCTCCCCACCCACGACGACGCCCGGCTCCAACGTCACCGGCGCCGAGGTCAGCGCGTTCTCGGTATCGCTGCTCGCGCCGTCGGTCGAGACCGCCGTGCTCGCCAGCACCGTCGTCCCGTAGCCGTGGTCGCGCAGCAGCTGCCCGGCCGGGTCGTCGATGCTGCCGGAGTCGGGCAGGCTGACCCCGCGCAGCGAACGGGTGCCCAGGATCGCGTCGACCACGTCGGCGGGCGCGGTCAGCGCGCGCGCGGACAGGCCGGGGTCGTTCACCGCGGCCAGCGCCGACACGTCGACCTGCGCGAATGGCAGGGCGACGGTGCACATGGACCCGGCCAGGGCACGCAGCCGGTCGAGCCAGGCCTGCGCGCTCGCCGCCCCGGTCCCCTCCCTGGTCGCGCCGCTGGGGTCGGACGGGCTGGCCAGCACGCGGTAGCCGCGCGTCATCGTCTGCACGGTGGAGACCAGGTCGGGGTCGATGGCGATGCACACCGAACTCGCCACGCCGCGCTCGCGGCCGGGACCCGGCGCGACCGATTCCAGCGCGGCGACCAGTTGCTCGAGCCGCCCGCCCTTGCCGACGGAGACGGCCAGCTCGTCGTCGAGCAGTTCCGGCTGCCCGTTGACCGAGCCCGGTTTGCCCGCGACCATGCGCGGCCGGTCGGCCAGCGGCCAGATCAGCGTGGTGGCCACCGGCGTCGCGTCCGCGGGCGCGGGCACCGGCTCACTCGCCGCGCTGGTCGCGTCGCCACCGGCGCCGGGCAAACCGAGCACCGGCAGCAGGAAGCGGGCGTCGTCGAGCCGGGCCTGGGTGCCGTAGGCGGGTTCGCCGTTGACATTGAGCAGCAGCGGATACACCCCGGGGTCGGTCAGCCCCAGCGAGGCGCCCTCGCCCCCGGCGCGCAACGCGATGCGCACCGAGAACTGCTTGCGCTGACCGGGACTCAGTCGTTCCGCCACATCCTGGAACGGCCCGGTGACCTCGTAGTTCACTTGATCGAGCCGCAGCGAACTGCGCAGTCCGCTCGGGGACTGCACCGGCGCGGCCCGCTGGATCCGCACGCTCACGTCGTCGACGACCCGGTCGCCGATATTGGTGACCGTGCCCGACACCGTCAGCATCGGGTCGCTGCTCGTCGTGACCGTGCCCGGCGCGACGGCGTCCAGCGTCAGCTTAAGGAACTTCGGTGTGCTCGCGCCCGACCCGTTCGGCTGCGCGTGCGCGACCGAAGGCAGAAGCGTCACCGAACCCAAGATGGTCAGGACCGCCGTGATCAGCCGGAACAGTCCACCCGTCATCGCTTGCCGGTCTCCATCCGGTCGATCATTCGATTCGCCACTTCGGCCAGCCGCCGTTCGTCGGCGTAGGCCAATCGGGAATCCAACTCGCTCAACGGAACCCACGCAACCTGGGTGACTTCCACGTCGGCGTCGGACAGTTCACCGCCGAGCGAGCGCAGCAGGAAATGGTGCACGGTCTTGTGTACCCGCCTGCCCTCGGTCACGAACCAGTAATCGATACTGCCCAGTTCGGCGACGACTTCACCGTTGATCCCGGTTTCCTCGGCGACCTCGCGGATGGCGGTCTGCTCGGAGGTCTCGCCGGCTTCGATATGCCCTTTGGGCAGCGACCACAGCAGCCTGCCCCGGCGATCGGTGCGCCCGATCAGCGCGGCGGAGCGGTGCTCACGTGGACCGTCGAGACCGTCGACGACCAGGCCGCCCGCGGAGGTCTCGCGGACCGTGCGCATCCGCGGCTTGCCGGCATTGCTCGCCGAACCGCGCCGCCGCGGCTGGCGGCGTCGACTGTTCGCGCGATCGGCCGGAGGAGACACCCCGCCAGCTTAGCTGGCCCGCCCCGCTCGCCCGCCTCCCCGGGAATTCAGCGTCTCTCCCGGTAGCACGGCCGCTGGCAGTCGGTCCCGCGATGGGTACGTGACGACCGGACGGCGGCTGCGGAGTTACCCATGTGCTCGCGTCATCCAGAACAGCAATGGCTGCCGACCAACGGATGGTCCGCCGGGTCGGGCTCGGGAATCGATTCGACGTCGTCGGTAAGCTGCCTCTTCGTGGTCTCTCCGAACGTTGTCCCTGATGCTGTGGCCGATCGGCGTGCGCGGCTGCTGGCCGCGGCGGCGGTGACACTGGGGCAGCTATCGGATGTGCTGACACCGCTGGGCGAGATGTTCGCCGAGCGTGGGCATTCCCTCTATCTCGTCGGCGGCAGTGTCCGCGACGCCGTGCTCGGGCGGCTGGGCAACGACCTGGACTTCACCACCGACGCGCGTCCCGAGGTCGTGCAGGAACTGATGCGCGGCTGGGCCGACCACCTGTGGGACACCGGCGGCCTGGCCTTCGGCACCGTGAGCGCGGCCAAGGACGATCAGCAGCTCGAGATCACCACCTTCCGCGCCGACACCTACGACCGGGTCTCGCGCAACCCCGATGTCACCTTCGGCGACACCCTCGAGGGCGACCTGGTCCGTCGCGATTTCACGGTCAACGCGATGGCGGTGAAGATCGCCGCCGACGGCTCGCTCGAATTCGTCGACCCGCTCGACGGTCTCGACGCCCTGCTCGACGGCGTGCTCGATACCCCTGCCGCGCCGCAGGATTCGTTCGATGACGACCCGCTGCGGATGCTGCGCGCCGCCCGTTTCGTCGCCCAGCTCGGTTTCGACGTGGCGCCGCGGGTGCGGGCCGCGATCGTGGAGATGGCGGAGCAGATCGACCGGATCACCGCCGAGCGGGTGCGCACCGAACTCGACAAGCTGATCGGCGCCGCGCATCCGATCGACGGCATCAACCTCATGTGCGACACCGGCCTGGCCCAGCGCGTGCTGCCCGAGGTGCCCGCGATGAAGCTCGAGATCGACGAGCACCACCAGCACAAGGACGTCTACCAGCACTCGCTGACCGTGCTCTCCCAGGCGATCGACCAGGAGGAGGGCGACCCCGACCTGGTGCTGCGCTGGGCCGCGCTACTGCACGACATCGGCAAGCCCGACACCAAGCGCAACGAGCCGGGCGGCGGCGTGAGCTTCCACCACCACGAGGTGGTCGGCGCGAAGATGGTGCGCAAGCGCCTGCGCGCCCTGAAGTATCCGAAGGTGTTCACCGAAGAGGTCGCGCGGCTGGTGTTCCTGCATCTGCGCTTCCACGGGTACGGCAAGGGTCAATGGACCGACTCGGCGGTGCGCCGCTACGTCACCGACGCCGACGACCTGCTCGATCGCCTGCACAAGCTGGTCCGCGCCGACTGCACCACCCGCAACAAGCGTCGTGCCGCCGCCCTGCGCGCCACCTACGACGAGCTCGAGGAGCGCATCGCCACGCTCAGGGAGCAGGAGGACCTGGCGCGAGTGCGGCCGGACCTGGACGGCAACTCCATCATGGAGCTGCTCGGCCTGTCGCCGGGACCGCAGGTCGGCAAGGCGTGGAAGTACCTCAAGGACCTGCGGCTGGACCGGGGCCCGATGACCCGCGAGGAAGCCGAGGCCGCGCTGCTGGAGTGGTGGGCCGCCGAGAACGCCTGATCAGAACACGATCAGCGTCGTCCCGGCGACGATGGCCGCGCGGATCTGCGCCAGGTCGAACGAACCGGTGGTCTCGGGCAGTTCGATCCGGAAACGGACCTTGTCGCCGCGACGGTGCGCGTAGGTGATGCTCGCCCGGTTGGGCAGGTCGTCGAGCAGCAGCGCGGGGGCGGGCACCGCGCGCTTGGGCAGCCGGATGCCGTGCCAGGTGGCCTTGCGGATGTCGATGGTGAGCAGGTTGTCGTAGACCTGCGCGTCGACCAGGGCACGCATCTTGCGGGTGCGGTGGGTGGCGACGATGCGGCCGCGGTCGTCCAGGTGGACCCGCCAGTCGAGATTCTGGGCGTCCACCCACTCGACCAGGGCGCCGATGCCGATGGTGCCCTCGATGTCGAGCTGCTGGACCCGGATCTTGGTCGGCACGCCGGGAATCAGCCGGACCCCGTGCGCGATGACGGTGACGGCGTCGAACGGATGCGAGTCCCAGACCAGGTCCGACAGCACCGTCTTGCTCTGGAAATGCGCGCCCCGCCTGCGCACCTTGAACACGTCCAGAGTGGCGGTGAGGTCGTGCCCGAGCAGGGTGGCGCTGACTTCCTGGCCGCCGAATCGGCTGAGGATGCCCTCGCTGAGCACGGTCATCAACACGTCGGGCATCAGCGCGGTCACGGTGCCGGAGCCGAGGTCGGCGACGGGATCGGCCCAGGAGGTGGTGAAGCCGAGCCACTGATCGATCCATGACGGGTCGAGCAGGCGTTTGCCGAGATCGACAGCGCCCGACAGTGACCAGGACTTCGGATCGAAATACGTGGCCATGATGGTCCGAGCGTACTTGGCCGCGGGCGCGGCGGCCATGGTCGGCGGCGTGTTGGGGTCGCGTCACAACCGGGGGCCGCGCAACCGCGCCCCGGTGACGACGGCGCGAACGGAATCGTTCATGCTCGAAGACATGCCGCTGGACCTGAACAGTGACCTGGGCGAGGGCTTCGGCCCGTGGCGGATGGGCGACGACGCCGCGATGTTCGACATCGTCACCAGCGCCAACATCGCCTGCGGTTTCCACGCCGGCGACCCCTCCACCATGCGGCGGACCTGCGAACTCGCGGTCGCCAAGGGCGTGCGGATCGGCGCCCACGTCGGCTATCGCGACCTGGTCGGCTTCGGCCGCCGCGATATCGCCATCGCCCCGGCCGACCTGCGCGACGAGGTGCTGTACCAGATCGGCGGGCTGGCGGCCTTCGCCCGCGCGGCCGGCGACCGGGTGCACTATGTGAAGCCGCACGGCGCGCTGTACCACGCCGCCGCGCGGGACCGGCTGCTCGCCGACGCCGTGCTGGCGGCGGTGGCCGAGGCCGACACCGGGCTCGCGCTGCTCGGCCCGGCGGGCACCGAGCTGGAACGGGCGGCCGACCGGGTGGGTGTGCGTTTCGTCGGCGAGGGTTTCGCCGATCGCGCCTATACCGCGACGGGCACGCTGGCGTCGCGCGGAGTTGCCGGGGCGGTGCTGTCGCCCGACGACGCCGTGGCGCAGGCGGTTTCTCTTGCGCTGTCGGGCACCGCGCGTACCGTAGACGGTCCCGGTACGGTCGCCGTGTCCGTGGCGAGTGTGTGCGTACACGGCGATTCCCCCGCCGCTGTGGAGATGGCCCGCCGGATTCGACGGGCGCTCGACGACGCCGGAATACCGGTGGAGCCGTTCGGCTGAGGGTGGGAGGCAGGATGGACGAGGCAACGAGGGACTCCACGAACGACTGGAACGCGCGCATCCGGCCCGCGGGCGACCGCGCGATGCTCATCACCCTCGACGATCCACGCCCGGTGCAGCGCCTCGCCTCGGCCCTGCGCGTGCACGCCATCGCGGGCGTCCAGGATGTGCTGCCCGCCGCGGAAACCGTTCTGGTGACCATGCATTCGGTGAGTTACGGCGTCCAGGTGCGGCGCGAGCTGGTCGCTCTGCTGGACCGCCTGGATCAAGAACCGCCACAGCCGGATTCGCCCGATGTTTCCCGTGGAACACTGCCCGACAGCGAGTTTCCCGACGACGTCGTGGAGATTCCGGTCCGCTACGACGGGGCCGATCTGCCCGAGGTCGCCGACCTGCTCGGGCTCTCGGTACCCGAGGTGATCGCGGCGCACACCGGAACCGTCTGGCGGTGCGCGTTCGTCGGTTTCGCGCCCGGCTTCGGTTATCTGACCTCGCCCGACGGCCGGTTGTCCGTGCCGCGCCGGGCTCAGGCCCGCACCGCGATCCCGCCCGGCGCGGTGGCGCTGGCGGGCGGCTATTCGGCGGTGTATCCGCGGGGCACGCCGGGCGGGTGGCAGTTGATCGGCAATACCGATCTGCGGATGTGGGTGGTCGACCGCGATCCGCCCGCGCTGGTACGGGCGGGAACGGCGGTACGGTTCGTCGATACGGCGGCCGACGGGGACAAGGCATAACACCAGGCTGCTCAACGATGCGCCGCCTCGACAGCGAATCGGGGAGTGATCGCATGCTGATCTTCATCGAGCGGGTGGGGCCGCTCGCGACGATCCAGGACCTGGGGCGACCCGGCTGGTTCGATTCCGGGGTGGGCCAGGCGGGGGCCGCCGACCGCGCCTCACTGCGCCTGGCGAACCGGCTGGTCGGCAATCCGGAGGAGCTGGCCGCCATCGAGGTGCTGCTCGGTGGACTCGCCCTGCGCGCCGACGCCCATCTCACCGTCGCGGTCACCGGCGCCCCGGCCCCGGCCACCGTCGACGGGACCCCGGTCGGCCATGCCAGCGTGCTCGAACTCGCGGAGGG
Source organism: Nocardia canadensis (assembly GCF_032656385.1). Lineage (NCBI taxonomy): Bacteria > Bacillati > Actinomycetota > Actinomycetes > Mycobacteriales > Nocardiaceae > Nocardia > Nocardia canadensis. Next base: position 313,720 of record NZ_JAVCWB010000001.1, on the reverse strand, counting down.
GCAGGTGCTGCGGCTCGGCCTGGCCCTGTCGGGTCTGCGCAGCTATGTGGCCGTGCGCGGCGGCATCGACGTGCCCAAGGTGCTCGGTTCGCGCAGCCGCGACACCCTGTCGGGCATCGGCCCCGAACCGCTGCGGACAGGTACGCAACTGCCGGTCGGACCGCCGCCGCGCACCCTGCCGACCGTCGAGTTCGCGCCGGTCCCGGTGCCGCCGGAAGTGCTGACCGTGCGTGCCCTGCCCGGCCCACGCGCGGAGTGGTTCACCGATCCCGGCGAGCTGTTCCACGGTTCCTGGGTGGTCTCCACCGACACCGACCGGATCGGCGCGCGCCTGGATCGCGCCGACGGCCCGCCGCTGGCCCGCGCGATCACCCGCGAGTTACCCGCGGAGGGGGTCGCGCTCGGCTCGGTCCAGGTGCCGCCGAGCGGTCAGCCGGTCGTCTTCCTCGCCGATCACCCGATCACCGGTGGCTATCCGGTCATCGCCGTGGTGCTCGACGCCGATGTGGACCGGGTGGCCCAGGCACGGCCCGGCGAGCGCCTACGGTTCGTGCTCGCGCGCTGATCAGCGCGGCGGATTCAGCCGCGCGTGCATCAGGTACACGTTGTAGCTGTCCCACGCCGACATCGTGAAGTACAGGTCACGCGCGGTCGACCAGGGGTGGATGAACCCGCCGTACGCCTTGGGATAGTCGGCGGTGGAGACCAGCGGGACCGTCTCGGTCCACCTTCCCTGCGGTTGCGCCGCGGTGCGCAGCACGATCTGGTTCGCGGCGGGGTCGAGGTAGACCATCTGCCACTGCCGGCTCTCCTCGTCGAACCGCACCGACAGTTCGCTGGCCATGCCGAGCACCAGCGGCGTCGCCGAATTCTCCGCGGCCGGCGCCCAGTTGCCGTCCACCCAGTATTGATAGGCCGTCTTGTTGAGGACGTCGTCCTTGCGCACCCTGGCCAGGCCGATCACGCCGATCCGCCCGTTGGGCGTGCCGAACATGTAGACGTAGTCGCCGTGCGGCACCATCGCGGCCACCTGGAACCGGCCGACGCCGAACATGTTCTCCCAGCGAGCGTGCTGATCCTTGGTCCAGGTCTGCCCGCCGTCGTCGGAGTAGGCCAGCCCGCCGTAGTTCGTCAGCCACATTCCGGGCACCCTCGACCAGTGGTTGACCGACATGTAGCTCAGGAACTGACGCTTGCCGATCGCGAACCCCGAGGTCGGAATCGTGGTGGTCTCCCAGTTCCTGATCTTGCGGCTGCCCAGCAGTTCGGCGGCATGGCACGGGCTGTCCTGCACCATCGAATCGATGACCAGGCCGTCGTCGAGGTTCTTGTCGGTGCTGTAGGCGAGCACATTGGAGCGCCAGTCGGCACTGTCGGCGCCGGCGCCGCCGTAGGTCCAGCCCTCGCCGAAGGTGTCACCGAACACCATGGCCACCTTGCCCGGTTCGGTCTCCCAGAACAGGCCGAGGTCGGTGCCGTCGACCTGCCAGCGCATATCGGTCCGATTGCTCGACCCGTGCCCGGTGACCTGCTCGACGAGCCGCACCGATTCCACCGTCCGGGCCGCGACCGCGGGCCGCACCGGACCCGGCTCGACCGGGCGCACCACGGGGGCGGGCGGCTCCTGCGCCGGTTCGCCCTCACCGCCCGGCACCGGGATCGGGATGGTCTCGATCTCGGGCCTGATCCGGATGCGCGGCAGCGAGATCGCCGACCCCGATCCGGACCCCGATCCCGAGCCGGTCGAGGTGCCGCCCGACTCGTCGATCCCGTCGTCGGGTTCGGGCGTGTCCCTGACCTCGGGGCACGGATTGCGGCAGGGATCCGACGGCAACGGCGCCTGTGCGACGCGGGTGTTGTCGTGCGGCGGATCGGGCACTGGAACCGGCGTCAGCTCCGGCACGATGACCGGGATGTCGATGGTGGGCGCGATGATCGGCGGCGGGGGCGCGGCGGGATCGGGCAGCCGGTTGAGCGGGTCGAATCCCGTCTCGCCACAGATGTTCACCGGCGGCGGTGTCCACGGGAACGGCGCCGCGAGCACGGGCGCGGCGAGCACTACCGCCAGCAGTGCACCGAGTGCGGTCGAACCGTGCGGTACCAGCGTTGTGCCCATGCCCAACAAATACCACTGATGTAGTTCGGATTTTCCGGAACCGGACGGCGTGCGCGCGCGTCCAACCCGTATGTGAACGACATCGAGTTCGTCTTCGGGACCGGCGACGGCATCGTGCATCACTGGTCGGGGCAGGCCGAGCTGGCCCTGGCCGACACCGGCGTCGCCGACGCGCTATGGCTCTCCTTCGACGGTGACACCGGCGTCGACGACGCCCCGTGGGACTCCGATCGCGACGGCGCGGCCGAGAGCGTCGTGCCCGACATCCCGCTGTTCGTGGTCGACCACCGCGCGGTGCTGGCCCAGGAACCGGCCGGCGCGCTCAGCAGGCCGCCCTGGCTCGACGGGCATTGAGCGCGATCGCCACGACCCCGAGCGCGTAGACGGCCGCGCCGGCGAGCACCACGCCGATCGAGCGGCCGTCGGCCGGGATCACCAGCGCGGTGACCGCGATCGCGAGCACGAAGGTGATGTTGAAAACAGTGTCCTGCAGGGCGAATACCTGCCCGCGGTGATCGTCGTCGATGTCGATCTGCATGCTCGCGTCGCCGGTCAGCTTTATCGTCTGGCCCGCCAGCCCGAGCCCGAAGGCACCGGCCAGCAGCAGGCGGTGCGCGTTGTCGACGGACGCGCCGGTGGCCAGCGCGATCGGGGTCACCAGCGTCAGCTGCACGGCGACCGCGGTCACCAGCCCGAGCAGGACCGTGCGCGGCCTGCCCAGGCGTGGGATCAGCACCGGCGCGAGGATCGCGGCCAGCAGCATGCCCGCCGCCGCGAATCCGATCGCGACACCGAATCCGACCAGTCCCCCGCTCATCTCGTCGTTGCCGGTGGGCTGGCGCAGGACCAGCACCATGATCAGGGTGTTCATGCCGAAGACGACGCGATGCGCGCCGATGCCGATCATCGCCGTCGTCACCGTCGTCGCGCGCCAGACCGCGACCGCGCCGGTGCGCAGACCGGTGGCGATCGCGTGCACGGTGCTCTCCGAAGTGGCCGAACCACTTTCGGGCCCGAGCACGCCGTGCCGGAAGCCCGCGGCCAGCACCGCGCCGACCACCGAGCCGATCCCGCTCAGCGCCACGGCGACCGCCGACGCGGCATCGCCGGCCCCGATCAGCGCGATCACCGCCACCGACGCCGCGGCGCCGACCCCGGCGCACACCGAGGCGACCGTCGCGAGCACCGAGTTCATCGGCACCAGCCAGCGCTGTTCGAGGACCCGCGGCAGCGCCGCCGACACCCCGGCCAGCACGAACCGGCTGATGCCGACGGTCGCCAGCGCCAGCAGCAACAGCGGCGTCTCGTCGATCCCCGCGAACAGCCCGATCGCGGCCAGCCCGATCAGCACCGCCCGCGCCACGCTGGCGATCAGCAGGACGTTGCGCCGGTCCCAGCGGTCGAGCAGCGCGCCAGCGTAGGGCCCGAGCAGCGAGTACGGCAGCAGCAGCACCGCGAAACCGGCGGCGATCGCCAGCGGATCGGTCTCACGTTCGGGGTTGAACAGAATGGCGCCCGAGAGCGCGGCCTGGAACATCCCGTCACCGAATTGGGCCGCGAGCCGCAGCAGCGCCAGGCGCGGCATCTGCGGATTCCGCCGGAAGACACCGCGGCTCTCGCGCAGCAGATGTCGCAGCGAGGCAGGTGACTCATCCGCCGGATTCGAGCCGTCAAGGCGATGAGTCGACACCTCGTGAGAATAGTGGTGCCAGAATTGAGGCGGCGGTACGGGTGCGAGCAGGAGGAACGTATGTCCACATCGACGACACCGCGGATCGAACTGCACCGCGGTGGTGACCGGATGAAGACCCGGATCTCATGGCTCGATTCCAAACACTCGTTCTCCTTCGGCGAGCACTACGACCCCGACAACACTCATCACGGGCTGCTGCTGGTGAACAACGAGGACGTGGTGCTGCCCGGCGAGGGCTTCGACACCCATCCGCACCGGGACATGGAGATCGTCACCTGGGTGCTCGGCGGCAGCCTGGTGCACCAGGACTCGCTCGGCCACAGCGGCATCATCTATCCGGGGCTGGCCCAGCGGATGAGCGCGGGCACCGGAATCTTGCACTCGGAGAAGAACGACTCCTGGCGCCTCGACGGCAAGCTGCCCGAGCACGACGAACCGGTGCATTTCGTCCAGATGTGGGTGGTGCCCGACGAGCCCGGGGTCGATCCGGGCTATCAGCAGCTCGAAATCGATGACGAGCTCGCCGGCGGCGGCTTGGTGACCGTGGCCTCCGGGCTACCCCGGTATCGCGATCGCACCGCCATCGCGATCAACTCCTCGCACGCGGCCATGCATGTCGCCCGGTTGCCCGCCGACGGTCCGGGCGTCACCTTGCCGGAAGCCCCCTACCTGCATGTCTTCGTGGCGCGCGGGGAGGTCGAGCTCGAAGGCGTCGGCACCTTGGCGCAGGGCGACGCGGTCCGGTTGACCCGCTCCGGCGGCCAGCTGGTGCGGCCACACGGGGACGCCGAGGTCCTCGTCTGGGAGATGCACGCGCGCCTGGGTGGGCAGTAGCTCAGGCCGAACCGGGCTCCCGCAGCAGCGCCGCCGACCGCGCGTTCGTGCGGGTGGCGGCGACGATCTGGGCGAAATCGGGCCGGTAGTCGCCGTCGGGTTCCTGCATCCAGGTGCGGTAGCCGCTGCGTTCGTCGGCCGGCGAGGGCAGCACGATCTCGCTGCCGGGTAGGGCCACCGAGGCGCACACCCGGAACAGATCGGCGAACAGCACGGTGTCGAGGTAGGAATTGTCGGTGGGGCCGGTCAGGAAGGTCCAGCGGCCGGAGCGGGGATGGGCGATGATCGGCCCGCAGCGCTGGCCGCGGCCGATCAGCAGGCCGCGCACCCGTTCCCCCAGCGTGGACGGCATGACCACCGCCCCCACCGCGCCGATCTCCAACATGATCCGTCCCAGCGTCGAGTCGACCACACCGTAGAGCCCGTTGTGCTTGCGGTAGTGACGGCAGCGCGCCAGCGCATCCTGAGTGGCCGAGTACTCCTCGGCCGCGGTATACCCGCCTTTGTCATCTGTGCGCGACGTGCTCATCACGACCTCGTCTCTGTCGACGGTGACTCGATGTAGCTGTGGATTCGCTCGATCGGAGTGGATCGTTTCATCACGAACGGGTGGAGCGGGAAACTTTTTCATAACGGCAGGACGTAAGGGAAAATTGCCGTTCTACACAGCCTAATGCCGCACAACCACGCTGACAATAGTCAGTAGCTAGCGTGTCGGTCGGCGTAGCATATTCGGACATGTCCCCCGTTTCGCCGACCGCCGCGCGCTGGGAACTGGTGCTGCGCCTGCGTGAACTGCGCGAGCAGCGTGGCTTCGACTCGGCGGGGTTCGCCCGCCGGGTCGGCTTCACGCCGGCCAATTGGTCGCACGTGGAGAAGGGCAGGCGCGTTCTCACCCGCACCACCATCGAACCGGTCCTCGACGTCCTCGATGTCACCGCCGACGAGCGCACCGAACTGCTCGCCCTGCTCGAGGCCAGCAAGCAGCGCGGCTGGTGGACCACGGCCTCGGCGCTGATCGGTCCCGAACTGCAGCGGCTCTACGGGATGGAGGCGGGCGCGCAGAGCATCCGCAGCTACGACAGCCTGATCGTGCCCGGCCTGCTCCAGACCGAGGCCTACGCGCGCGCCCTGATCAGCGCCGACGTGATGATCCGCCCGGTCCAGGTCGACCAGTTGGTCGCGATCCGGCTGCGCAGGCAGCAGCGGCTGCGCGGCCCGGAGCCGCTCGAGCTCACCGCGGTGCTCGGCGAGGCCACGCTGCGCCAGCAGACCGGCGGCGCCGAGGTGCTGCGGGGGCAGCTGCGACACCTGGTGGAGTTGATGCGCGAACTCGATTCCGTCGATGTGCGCGTCATCCCGTTCAGTGCACCCGAAGGGGCGGTGCTCGGCGGTTCCAGCTTCCATCTGATCGACTTCGCAAGCGATCAGCTACCTACCTTCGCGTGGGCCGAGAGCGCCGTCTTCGGTGGCCCGGTCGACGACGCCGAGCAGGTGCGCGATCTCGGCTTCGCGTATGTGCGGGCCAGGGAGCAATCCCTTTCCCGCACCGAATCTCTCGCGCTGATCAGGGAGTATGCCAGCGTGTAAGATTCTGGGTATGTCCACCACCGCTCGTCGCCGCCCGGCCGATCACGGCTGGTTCACATCGTCGCGCTCCAATAACGGTAACCAGTGTGTCGAGGTCCGCTTCGACGGCGACATCGTTCAGATACGTGACAGCAAATTTCGTCGCAATCCGATGAACGCCGGCCTCGACGAGCCGATCATCACCGTCGAGACCGACCTGTGGACCGCGTTCCTGCACTGCCTGCTCAGCGACCGCCGCCACCCCACCCTGCTCGCCCAGGTAGCCGCCGACGGCTCCGCCACCCTCCGCCACCACGACATCCGACTCCATTTCACCGCCGGCGAATGGGAGGCCTTCGTGGCCGGCGTCCGCGACGACGAGTTCGTCTGCGCCTGACGGCGGTACGCGGGTGCGGGGTCCGAGGCCGCCACACGCGTCGGAGGTTGTCGGCATACTGGAGCGCGTGACTTCCGATCCGATCAGTCCCTCCGGTATCGATCTGTCCTTCCGTGACCAGGCGGTGCGCGTCCAGGACGACCTGTTCGCGCACGTCAACGGGCAGTGGCTGGCCGGGTACGAGATCCCGGCCGACCGCGCGGTGGACGGCGCCTTCCGGACGTTGTACGACCAGGCCGAGCTCGACGTGCAGGCGATCATCCAGGACAGCGCGGCGAACGCGTCCGACGACGCCGACGCCCGCAAGATCGGTGACCTGTACTCGAGCTTCATGGACACCGACGCGGTGGCCGCGGCCGGTTTCGCGCCGGTCGCCGCCGAGCTGCGCGAGATCGCCGAGGTCGACAGCCCGAGCGCGTTCGCCGCGCTGCTCGGCCGCCTGCAGCGCACCGGCGTGCGCGGCGCGCTGGGCTACTACGTCGACACCGACGACAAGGACTCCACCCGCTACCTGGTGCACGCCACCCAGTCGGGCATCGGTCTGCCGGACGAGTCGTACTACCGCTCCGACGAATTCGCCGAGATCCGCGACGCCTACCAGGCCCATCTCGCGAAGATGTTCACCATCGCCGCCGCCGACCCGGCGCTGGCCGGGCTGGTGCCCGCCGATCCGGCCGACGCGGCCCGCCGCGTGTTCGAGCTGGAACGCACGCTGGCCGCCGGCCATTGGGACGTGGTGCGCCGTCGCGACGCCGAGAAGAGCTACAACCTCACCACGTTCGCCGACCTGGTCGCCGAGAACCCCGAATTCGACTGGGCCGCCTGGGTGGACGCCGTCGCCGCGGGTGTGGACCGCAGCGGGTCCGAGCTGTTCGCCGAGCTCGTCGTGCGCCAGCCCGACTACGTGCGCGCCTTCGCGCAGGCGTGGACCGCGGTGCCGCAAGCGGATTGGCGCGACTGGGCCGTGTGGCAGGTGCTGCACGCCAGGGCGCCGTTCCTGACCGACGAGATCGTCGCCGAGAACTTCGACTTCTACGGCCGCACCCTCACCGGCGCGCAGGAGAACCGCGAGCGCTGGAAGCGGGGCGTCTCGCTGGTGCAGGAGCTGCTCGGCGAGGCCGTCGGCAAACTGTATGTGGCCAAGCACTTTCCGCCGCAGGCCAAGGCGCGGATGGTGGAGCTGGTGGCCAATCTGCAGGAGGCCTATCGCCGCAATATCGCCGACCTCGAGTGGATGGGCCCGGACACCCGCGCCGCCGCGCTGACCAAGCTGGAGAAGTTCACCCCCAAGATCGGCTACCCCGACACCTGGCGTGACTACTCCGCGGTCGAGGTCGACCCGGCCGATCTGGTCGGCAACTACCGTCGCGGATATGCCGCCGACCATGACCGTGACCTGGGCAAACTGGGTGGCGAGGTGGACCGCGGCGAGTGGTTCATGACCCCGCAGACGGTCAACGCCTACTACAACCCGGGCATGAACGAGATCGTCTTCCCGGCCGCGATCCTGCAGCCGCCGTTCTTCGACATGAACGCCGACGACGCCGCCAACTACGGCGGCATCGGCGCGGTGATCGGCCACGAGATCGGCCACGGTTTCGACGATCAGGGCGCCAAGTACGACGGCGACGGCAACATGAAGGACTGGTGGACCGACGCCGACCGCGCCGAGTTCGGCAAGCGCACCAGGGCGCTGATCGACCAGTACAACGTGCTCTCCCCCGCCGACCTGGCCGATGAGCACACCGTCAACGGCGAGTTCACCATCGGCGAGAACATCGGTGACCTGGGTGGCCTGTCGATCGCCCTGGCCGCCTACAAGATCTCCCTCGACGGTGCCGAGCCCCCGGTCATCGACGGGCTCACCGGCCTGCAGCGCGTCTTCTACGGCTGGGCCCAGGTCTGGCGCACCAAGGCCCGCCCCGAGGAGGCCATCCGCCGCCTCGCCGTCGACCCGCACTCCCCGCCGGAGTTCCGCTGCAACGCCGTGGTTCGCAACATCGACAGCTTCTACGAAGCCTTCGACGTCACGCCCAGCGACAAACTCTTCCTGGCTCCCGACGAGCGCGTGACAATCTGGTAGACCACTGTCACCTGGTGCGATGATCTGGGCCGCGACCGATCACAGGCGCGTTCGCCGCGGCGGGTGCCGGACGTAGTGGTGGTCGGCTCCGAGGTCGGCGACCGAACTCGGCTGCGTGCCGAGCAGATCCAGGTGGCTATCGAGATCGCGACTTCTGGTGAATCCGCGGTGCGCGGCGAATATCGCATTACGCCGAGGGCGACCGGGTCGGTGACGTTGACCGACCCGTGCCCACTGACCATCGAGCTCGATGGGCTCGTCGGCGGACGGGTTGTTTGATCGCTACGGTAGTGGGGTGCGCTGGAAGCAGGTCGCTGACGATACGTTCGTGATTCGTGGGACCGATGTGAATATGGTTCTGCTGCGGGAGGGGTCGGCGCTCACGCTGATCGATGCCGGCTGGCTCGGTGATGCCGGGGTCATCGAGCAGGCGGTGCGTGAGCTCGGGCATCGGCCCGAGGACATCGTCGCGGTGTTGCTGACCCATGCCCATCTCGATCATGTGGGGGCGCTGAATCATCTGCACCGGCGCTACGGGATTCCCGCGTACACCAGTGCGGTCGAGGTGCGGCACGCACGGGGGGAATGCCATGAGTCGGCCACGCCCCTGGACGTGATCAAACGGCTCACCGATCGGAGCACTATCGCGTGGGCCGCACGGATCACCGCGGCGGGTGGTCTGCGCAAGAACACCGTCGCCCACATCCAGCCCTTCCCCACCGCCGGCGCGCTGGACTTCCCCGGCAACCCGATCCCGATCGCCTGTCCCGGCCACACCTCGGGCCATTCGGCCTTCCAGCTGCCCGCGGCCGGCGCCGTCGCCACCGGCGACTCCCTGGTCACCGCGCACCCGACCTCGAGAATCCAAGGGCCCCAGCTACTCCCGAGCTTCTTCCATCACTCCGTCCCCGACACCCTGGCGGCACTCGCCGCGCTCGAGTCCGTTCCGGCCGATCTGGTTCTGCCGGGCCACGGCCTCCTCTTCACCGGTGGTGTGGCCGAAGCCGTCGCTCGAGCCCGCGCGACAGCCGTCCGGTCCGGAACTGCCAACAGCGAGTAGTCGACTCATCGGTGGCATCTGAGCCAGTAAATGCGAATAGCCACCGAGCAAGTCGCGTTTTCGAGAGTGAAAGTACAGTAAGAGCAGATGAATTGGCCCGCTCATCATGTCGAGCAGCGACCGTGGGCGGCGCACGACGGATCACGGGCCGGGCCCGTGCCCGAGTGGGTGGCGGTGTCGATCCCGCCGCGCATCGCCGAACTCGAGTTCGACTCCAGGAGAACGACATCCGCGAGTGAGGCCGCGCTGATCGCGGTGACCCATCTCGAAGCGGGTCAGGGCCAGTACTCGACGTCGCTGCGCGAATTCCTGCTGCGCGCCGAGGCGGTCGCGTCCTCGCGCATCGAGCACATCGACGCGGGCTGGCGAGCTTTCGGCAAAGCCTTCGGTGGCGCGTCGACCCGCGCCGAGGCGGCGTCGCAAGTCAGTGCTGTGCGCGGCCTCGCGGGCCTGGTCGACGCCGCGGCGACCGGACAGATCACCGAGGCGAGCCTGCTCAGCGCCCACCGGGTGCTGATCGCGCCGGAGTGGGAGAAGGCGGGCCGTTTCCGCACGGTGCAGACCTGGATCGGCGGCAGCGATTACACGCCGCTCCACGCGCTGTACGTGCCACCGCCGCCGGAGCTCGTGCCCGAGTTGGTCGCCGATCTGCTGGCTTTCGTCGCGCGCACCGACCTGCCGATTCTCGTGCAGGCCGCGATCGCGCACGCGCAGTTCGTCTCGATCCACCCGTTCGTCAGCGGCAACGGCCGGATCGGCCGCGCGCTGGTGAGCGCGATTCTGCGCAGGCGGGGGCTGACCGACCGGGTGACAGTTCCCTTCTCCTCGGTCATGCTCGCCGACACCTCGCGCTATTTCGCCCAGCTGGATGCCTACCGGGGCGGTGCCGCCGACGAGTTCGTCGTGTACCTGGCGCTCGCGGCGGTGTATGCCAGCGAGGCCGCCATCGACTCCGCCCGCGCCCTGGCCGCGCTCCCCCAACGCTGGCGCGACCGTGCCCGTCCACGCGGCGGCTCCGCCGACGAGGCCCTGCTCGCGAACCTGCTCGAGCACCCGATCCTCACGATCGCGGTCGCGAACCGCCTCACCGCGACGACGGACTCGGCGACCTATCGCGCCCTCGAACGACTCGTCGACCGCGGCATCCTCGAAGTCGTCTCCGACTCCACCCGCAACCGCATCTGGGCGGCCACCGACGTCTTCGCCGAACTCGGCGCCCTCGACGCGGCGATCGGCCGCCGGACCACGGCGGGTCTGTCGTAGCGTGCGCCGTCAGCGCACGCGATTGCCCTGGTCGGCGTCGAAGAAGAAGATCTCGTCGAGTTTCGGTCGCAGGTGCAGGGTTTCGCCGAGGGTGGTCCGGAACCGGCGGTCGACGCGGACGACGATCTTGCCGGAGCGGGTGGACCAGTCGGTGCCGGCGCCGTGGGTGTAGACGAAGGATTCGGCGCCGAGTTCTTCGAGGAGCTCGGCGACGACGGTGATACCCGACGGGTCGGTGGAGACCTCCCACGCCTCGGGACGGATACCGAGGACCACCCTGGCACCGGAGACGCTGCGGGGCACTGGGATTCGCAGGCCGTCCAGCACCGCCGCGCCGTCGACCACCGGCGCCTCGAGCAGGTTCATGCCCGGTGAGCCGATGAAGCCGGCGACGAAGGTGTTCACCGGGTCGTCGTAGAGGTGGCGAGGGGAGGCGATCTGCTGGAGCGTCCCGTCGCGCAGGACCGCGACGCGGTGACCCATGGTCATCGCCTCGACCTGGTCGTGGGTGACGTAGACCGTGGTGGTGCCGAGTCGCTGTTGCAGCGCGGCGATCTGGGAGCGGGTGCTCACCCGCAGTTTGGCGTCGAGGTTGGACAGCGGCTCGTCCATGCAGAAGACCTGCGGGCGGCGCACGATCGCGCGGCCCATGGCGACCCGCTGGCGCTGACCGCCCGAGAGCTTGGCGGGCTTGCGGTCGAGCAGCGGCTCGAGCTCGAGCATGGCGGCCGCCTCCTTGACCCGAACGAGGGTGTCGGCCTTGCTCATTCCCGCGTTGCGCAGGGCGAAGCCCATGTTCTCGGCGACGGTCATGTTCGGGTAGAGCGCGTAGCTCTGGAACACCATCGCCACGTCGCGGGCGCGCGGTGGCAGTCCGGTGACGTCGCGCTCGCCGATGCGAATGGTCCCCTCCTCGACCGACTCGAGGCCGGCCAGCATGCGCAGGCTGGTCGACTTGCCGCAGCCCGACGGCCCGACCAGCACGAGGAACTCGCCGTCGGCGATGTCGAGATCGAGTGCGTCGACAGCGGGGGTGTCGGCGCCGGGATAGCGGTGCGTGACACCGTCGAACTGCACTGTCGCCATGGGGGATTCTCCTGGGAACGAGGCGGGCCGGTGGTCGCCACGACCACCGGCCCACGGGGTGACTACTTCGGCAGCTTGGGCGTGATCTGCCGGTCGATGATCGCCTGCACGTCGGCGGCGACCTTCGCCAGAACCGTGGCGGGATCGGCGTTCTGCAGACCGATCTGCTCGTAGCCGGTGCCGATGATCTGGTCGGCGCCGGGCACGAACACGCGGGCGTAGTCCTGGGACTTGGTCACCGACAGCTGGTCGATGGCGACCTTCGAGTTCGGGTTCTTCGCCAGGAAGTCCACCTCGGACGGGTCGGTCACCGCCGACTTGCGCACCGGCATGTATCCGGTGTTCTGCGAGAAGTACGCGGTGTTGGCCGCGTTGGTGACGAACTCGATGAACTTGAGCGCGTTGGTCTTGCGCGCGTCCGAGATCCGCGACGGAATCGCCAGGCCTGCGCCGCCGGTGGTGACGCCGGGGCCGTTCGGGTGCGGCAGGAACGCGGTGCCCACCTCGAACTTGCCGTCGGCGTTCTTCTTGATGCCCTTGAGATCGCCGGTGGAGGCGATCGTCGAGGCGGCCACGCCGGTGCCGAAGTCGACCGCGATCTGCGGACGGATCGCCGCGTACTTCTTCACATTGATCGAATCGCGCAGGTAGGTGGCCGCCGCGATCGAGCCCGGATCGGTGAACTTCAGCTTCCACTGATCGGAGTAGGCGCCGCCGAAGGTCCAGTTCGGGCCCTGGAAGGTCCAGCCGAGGTAGTTCTTGGCGTCGCCCCAGGCGTGCGCGAACTTGTCGGCGCCGACGACGGACTGGAGCTTGGGGCCCCACTCGTCGAATTCCTGCCAGGAGTTCGGGCCGCGGTCGGGCAGACCGGCCTTCGCCCACACGTCCTTGTTGTAGTAGAACAGCGGGGTCGAGCGGGCGTACGGCAGCGCGTAGTGCTTCCCGTCGAACAGGTAGTCGGCGGCGAGCGAGTCGACGTAGTCGCCCAGCTGCACGCCCGCGGCGCCGAAGTGGCTGTCCAGTGGCTCGATCGCCTTGGTCAGCGCGTAGTTGAACCACCAGACATCGGAGAGCACGACCACGTCGGGCAGGTCACCACCGGTGAGCGCGGCGTTGAACTTCTGCGCCACCTCCTCGTAGTTCTTGCCCGCGTCGACCAGGTTGACCGTCAGGTCCGGGTACTTCGCCTGGAACCGGTTGATCAGCTCCAGCTCCAGCTCCTTGGAGGTGCCGGGGTGGTTGGACCAGAAGGTGATGGTCTTGGCGTCGCCGCCGTCACCGGATCCGCCGCCGGTGCCCGCGCAGGCGGTGAGCGCCAGACCCGCGGCGGCCGCGCCGGTGAGGCCGAGGAAGCCGCGGCGGCTCAGCGCCGGGAATCGTTGACTGGACACGTGGATCTCCTGTTCGAGAATCAACCCTTGACCGCACCGGAGGTGAGGCCTTTGATCATGTGACGTTGCAGCGCGAGGAACACGATGAGGATCGGCAGCATCGTCAGCACGGTGCCCGCCATCACCGGCCCCCAGTTGGTGACCGACGGGTTCTCGGTGTTCTGCAGCAGGGTCAGCCCCACCGGCAGCGTGGCGACCTCGGCGGAGTCGGCCATCAGGAACGGCCAGAGGTACTCGTTCCACTCGTTGACCAGCGTGACCACCGCGAACGCCACCATCGTCGGACCCGACATCGGCAGCACCACTCTGGTCAGCAGCCGCCACCAGTTCGCGCCGTCCATCCGCGCCGCCTCGATGACCTCACCGGGCAGCGACAGGAAGTGGTTGCGCATCAGGAACGTGCCGAACGCGACGCCGCACAGCGGGATGATGATGCCCTGGAAAGTGTTGCGCCAGCCCAGCTGCGCGATCAGCGCGTAGTTGGAGATGACGGTGATCTGGTTGGGCACCATCAGCGCCGCGATGATCACCAGGAACACGATGTTCTTGCCGGGGAAGCGCAGGAACACCAGGCCGTAGGCGCTGAACACGCCGAGCGCGAACTTCACCGCCGACACCACGCCGGTGACGATCAGCGAGTTGCGCAGGAAGGTCCAGAACGGCACCGTGGTGGTGGCCTCGCCGTAGTTCTCCGGGTGCCAGCTGTGCGGCCAGTACACCGCGGGCTGGGTGTAGATGTCGGCGCGATCCTTGAGCGAGGTGATCAGGATCCAGAACAGCGGCACGCCGACCAGGATCAGCACGCACGCCATCGCGGCGTAACCGAGCGCGGTGACGGCGCGTTCGCGGCGCCGGTACGACAGTGTCTGCGGGCCTACGTGTTTCACCGATCGCCTCGATCCATGACGCGCACCTGGATCAGCGTGACCACCAGCAGCACCACGAACATGATGGTCGCGACGGTGGCGCCGTAGCCGGCCCGGAAATTGCGGAACGATTCCTCGTACACCTGGAACACCATGGTCGTCGTGCCGTTGCCCAGCGGCCCGCCGCGGGTCATCACATTGATGATGTCGAAGACTTGCAGCGAGTTCAGCAATACCGTGATCGACAGGAAGAAGGTCGTCGGACGAAGTTGTGGCAGAAGTACTTTGGTGAATGTCGTCCACCGGCTCGCGCCATCCATTTCGGCGGCTTCCAGCAACTCGGCGCGCACGCCCTGGAGCGCGGCCAGATAGATGACGAAGGTATAGCCGAGGTTCTTCCAGATGTAAGTGATCGTCACCATGAACAGGGCCCAGTGCGGGTCCTGGTAGAAATCCGGCACCTTGTCCACACCGACGCGGTGCAGGACGTCTTGTACCAGACCGAAACTCGGATCGAAGATGAATTGGAAAGCCACGCCGATCGCCGCGCCGGAAATCACGAAAGGCGCGAAAATGGCCGAACGAACCACATTGCGGCCGAACAGTTTTCGGTCCAGCAGCAGCGCCAGCGCGAGGCCGAGCGCCATACTCACCGCGACCGCGGCGACGGTGAAGATCACCGTGTTGGAGACGACCTTCCAGGAATCCTCGCGCCCCCACCACTCGACGTAGTTGTCGAAACCGATCGGGGTGGCAACGGGATCCGCGATGTTCCAGTCGGTGAACGACAGCCGGATGTTGTCCGCCAGCGGCCGGTAAACGAACAGCGTCAGCAGCACCAGATTCGGCACGACCAGGACCAGGAACAGCGCATAGTCCTGCCACGGGCGGTTTTTCAGCCCGCGGCCTCGTGGTGCGGGGAGGACCCGCTCTGGACTGCTTCGCACCGCGGCAGTTTTACGGCGCATGGCGAACTGTCGGTTAACCCTGGCCGCCGTCTCTCTGAACATCGGGCGCACAAGGGCGAGTACAGCAAAAAGCCGAACAACACGATCGCGATTGATCGTATTGTTCGGCTTTTGTTCAGCGAATCAGTTCCAGTCGCCCAGTCCGTCACCGGAACTCAGGGTGCCGCCCTGGGTGTTGGTGATGACGACGGCGTCGCCCTTGCGCGAGTTCTCCAGGAACCACTTGGCGTTCTCGGTGCTCACGTTCAGGCAGCCGTGGCTGGCGTTGGAGTAGCCCTGCTGGGCGACCGACCACGGCGCGGCGTGCACGAAGATGCCGCTGTTGGAGATGCGGGTCGCGTACTCGACCTCGAGCTTGTAGCCCTCGGGATCGGTGACCGGGACGCCGTAGGTGGAGGAGTCCATGACCATCTTCTCGAACCGCTCACCCACGATGTAGGTGCCGTTCGGCGTCTCGTGGCCCGGCTTGCCGAGCGAGGTCGGCATCTCCTTGACGACCTCACCGTTCACCGTCACGGTGATCATCTTGGTGTTGTCGTCGACGCTGGCGATGAACGCGTCACCGATGCGGAACGAGCTGGTGGTGCCGCCGGCCACGACGTTGACGTCGGTGTTGGCGGGCCAGAACTCGTTGGGCTTCCAGCGCACCTGCTTGTCGCCGGTCCAGTAGAAGTGGCCGGGCGCGGGCTGGCTCGAGGTGACCTTGATGGCCTTCTCGGCGGCGGCGCGGTCGCCGACCGGCTCCTTGAAGGTGATGATGATCGGCTGCGCGACGCCGACGGTCTCGCCGTCGGCGATGTTGATGTTCGGCGGGGCGAACGGCGCCTGCGGCGCGGGCTCGTTCACCGCGGGCTGGCTGGAACCGGAGCCCGGGAGGGTCGGCTGTGCCTGCGCGGGCATGACGATCAAAGCGCCCGCCGCCGCGACTGCCGCCGACAGCAGCAGACCCCGGCGAAGCCAGCGCGATTGCTGCATATTTGCCTCGTAGTGCATAGGTTTCTCGTCCATTCCATCTCTCGTTCCGCCTGCGGCGGCGCGAGATCTTCGTGATTGACGCGGAGTCCGCAACGGGTCTCCACGGGGTAACGACGCCCCGACCCTGACCGTCCATTCCTACCCGTCCGGGGTGACAACGTGCCAGCCGCGCCGCCGGGCGATCACGGATCGGCAACTCTGTGCGCCAGGTCACATAACGCGCTGTTATACACGGGCTTTCGTCAAACGCCGCGCTCACGTCGGCGAGTCGGCGGCGGTGATCTCGGGCCGGGTCGAAGTACAGGCGTGTGAACTCCAAACGTGAAGTGACCGAAATCACCCGGTCCGTGTGAAGTGGATCGCTCGATCCGGCGCCGTCGCGAGATTTCGGGGCACGGCGCGTGGCCGCGCACCCAGCGCCAGGCCGGGGTCCAGGGACAACCGGACCGTGGTCAGCACGGTTGCCAGCACGATGCGGAGTTCGTGTTCGGCCAGCGTGGCGCCGATGCAGCGGCGGTGTCCGCCGCCGAACGGAGCGAACTCGAACGGCGAGACCTTGCGGTCGAGGAACCGGTCGGGGTGGAACAGCCGGGGCGCGGGCCAGGCCGACGAGTCGCTGTGCAGCACGCCGACGGCGAGCCCGATCGTCTGCCCGGCCGCTACGTCCACCCCGCGCCACCGCAGCGGCTCCCGGAGCGTGCGCAGCACGATGGGGACCGGCGGATGCAGACGCAGCGTCTCCTGGCAGACCGCGCCGAGCAGCGGCAGCGCGGCGAGATCGGCGGGGTCCGCGCCCGCGGCCGCCAGTTCGGCGGTGACCCGGTCGAGCAGGCCCGGCTCGCGATGCAGGTGATACAGCGCCCAGGTCAGGGTGGTGGCCGTCGTCTCGTGACCGGCGACGAGCAGGGTCCGCAGGTGTTCGCACAGTTGCGCATCGGTGAGGGCGCTGCCGTCGTCGTAGCGGGTGGCCAGAAGCAGATCGAGCAGGTCGCCGGAGCCAGGACCGTCGCGGCGCCGCCGGGCGATATCGGCCAGGATCACCCGGTCCAGTGCCGCGCGGGTGGCGACGAAGCGCTCCCACGGCCCGAATCCGCCCATGCCACGGCGTAAGACGGGCGCCACCAGCAACGGCGTGGTGAAGGCCGCGAGGAAATCGGTGACGGCACCGGCGTATTCGGGCTCGCGGTCGAGCTCGGTGCCGAAGACCGCCGCCAGGATGACCCGCAGGGTCATGGAGCGCGCCGCGGCAAGCGCATCGATCCGGCCGCCCACCTGCCAGGAACCCGCCGTGCCGCAACCAGTTTCGATTTCGCGCAGGGTCGCCGCGCGAATCACCCCGGCCAGCGCCCGCACGCGCGGACCGTGCAGCGCGGGCGCCAGCAGGGCGCGATCGGTGCGATGACGGGCGCCGGAGCTCAGGATCAGCGAGGCCGCGCCGACCATCGGTTCGATCGGATTGGGCCGCGGCGGCTCCAGCAGCGGCGCGGGCGCGCGGAACAATTCGCGCGCGCCCTCGGCCGTCCCGGTGAACAGCACCGGCGGGAAGCCGGGGAAGCCGACCGCGAACGGATCACTGTGGGCCGCGCGTCGCCGCAGGTAACCCTCGAAATCCCGGCCCGCGGCCAGTCCGTGCAGCAGCGACCAGCGTGGTGTCGCCGGGGGCGGGCGCAGCGCTGTCATGTCCGTTACTACGGCGCGCGCCGACGGCTGGTTCGAACAGACACCTAGGTCGGCCCGGTCCGCAGCCGGCGCACCGTGCCCTGCGCGATCGCCGACAGCTTGGCCAGGCGCGCGTCACCGAGCGCGGTGAAGGAGTTGCCCAGCCGGTTGGTGACGAACGCGATCGACATCCGCAGGTCGGGATCGGCGTAGGCGCCGGAACCGCCGATCCCGTAGTGGCCGAACGCATGTCGTGGCTGCTGCTTGGTCATCAGCACCGGGCGGTGATAGCCGAGCGTGAAGTGCAGCGGCAGACCGAGGACGTAGTCGCGGCTGTCGGTCTGCTGGGTCCGGTTGACCAGCTCGATCGTCTCCGGCCGCAGGAATTGCACCGCCGGGTTGCCGCGCGGCGGCCGGGGTGCGGCGTCGCCCGCGTACACCGCGCCACCGTTGGCCAGCGCGCCGTACATCCTGGCCAACGCCCTGGCCGAGAAGACGCCGTTCCAACCCGGCATGACCGCGTCGTGCACGCGCGGGTCACGCACCAGCTCGTCGAAGCTCTCCGGCATGCCCGCCTCGGCCAGTCCGCGCGCGGGCCGCACCCACGACAGCACCGAGGACGCGGTATTCCACCGGATGCCCGGCGGCGCCAGGTGCGGGAAGATCTTGGCGATGCGGTGCCGCTGGGCGGCGGGCACCTGGAACCAGAACTCGTCGGTTCCCAGCGGCTGGGCCACTTCTCGCTCGAGCACCGTGGTGAACGATTCACCGGTCACCCGCTGCACGATCTCGGCGACCAGCCAGCCGAAGGTGATCGCGTGATAGCCCGAGGTGCGGATACGACGGGGGTCGGCCGGGCTCTCCGCCAGCGCGGTGACCACCTTGTCGTAGTCGAGGATCCCCTCGCGTCCCGGCACCAGCCCGCGCACCCGGTGCAGGCCGGCGCGGTGTGAGAGCACATCGCGCACGGTGATGTCGTGCTTGCCGTGCGCGGCGAACTCCGGCCAGTACCGGGCGACCGGCGCCTCGTAGTCGATCAGCCCGCGCTCGGCCAGCCGGTGCACGACCGTCGCCGCGACGCCCTTGCCGGTGGAGAAGGTGAGCGCGACGTTCTCGCCGTTCCAGCGCTGGTCCTTGGCGGCCCAGCCCGCCCAGATGTCGACGACGGGCCTGCCGTCCAGGTAGACGGCCAGCGCGCCGCCACCGCGGCTGGGCTGCGGGAAGAGACCGAAGAAATGGTCGGCCAGCCGGATGAATCGGGGATCGACCAGCATTTGGCGCGGTGCCGTGATCGGCGTGCCGCCGGGCCGGGTCAGGGGGCCGAAATCTCCCGCCGTTGCTGCCACCATCGGGTTCACCTCCTGATGCAGGTACGGCCGGGGGGCCGGAATCCCAAGGGTAACCCAGCGCCCCGACCATCGGGATGGAGTCGACGCCGGTGGCTCCGGTGGTGTATTCACAGTAGGTGTTTGCAGACCTGTCCATCGGCCGGCTCGTCGGCGCGGTCGCCATCACGGTGACCGCCTTCGTCGCGAGTGGGTGCGGTGGCACCATCGACGGCCACGCGCAGCCCGCGATCGATGTCGTCCCGGCGACCAGCAGCGCCGGCCCCACCACCAAGCCCGGCAAACCCACCACGGGCAAGCCGACCGCCAGCAAGCCGGCCCAGACCTCGACCCGGGGCGGCAGCACCGACTTCCAGGCCAACATCGGCGACTGCGTCTCGCTCGGCGGCACCGTCGACGACGCCACCATCGACAAGGCGTCGTGCGGCAGCCGCTCGTCGAACTACAAGGTCATCGGCAAGGCCAAGAACAGCACCGGCTGCGTCAGCGACCGCGACAACTTCTACGCCGAGACCCTCAACGGCATCGAGACCGGCGCGCTGTGCCTCGACATCGACTGGGTGGTCGGCGGCTGCATGGATGTCGGCGGCGACGAGCCCAAGCGGATCGACTGCGGCGAGTCCGGTTCCGAGCCGGTCAAGGTCATCACGATCAAGAACAACACCGACAGCGTCGACGACTGCCCCGACGTGGCCGACTCGGGCTTCAAGTACCCCGAGCGCAAAGTCGTGGTCTGCGTCCAGAGCCTGTAGTCCGGCGAAAGACCAGCGCGACGGCTAGTTTGGGAAGGTGCCCCCGACCCAGACGGTTCGGCTGAACTCGGCCACGGGGCGGTGGATCCTGCTCGCCACCATCCTCGGCTCTTCGATGGCGTCGCTGGACGCCACCGTCGTGTCGGTCGCGTTGCCGCGCATCGGCGAATCCCTGCACACCGACGTCGCCGGTCTGCAATGGACCGTCAACGGCTACACCCTCACCCTGGCCTCGTTCATCCTGCTCGGCGGGTCGCTCGGCGACAAGCTCGGCCGCAAACGCGTGTTCGTCTGGGGCGTGGCCGGATTCGCGGTCACCTCGCTGCTGTGCGCGGTCGCGGTGAATATCGAGATGCTGGTCCTCGCCCGTCTGCTGCAAGGCCTGGCGGGGGCGCTGCTCACCCCGGGCAGCCTCGCGCTGATCTCGGCGTCGATCGACAAGGACGACCAGGGCAGTGCGATCGGGCTGTGGTCGGGCCTGGGTGGCGTGGCGGGCGCGTTCGGGCCGCTGCTCGGCGGCGGGCTCATCGACCTGGTCGGCTGGCGGGCGATCTTCCTGCTGAACGTGCCGCTGGCGCTGGCAGTCGCGGTGGTGGCGATCCGGTTCGTGCCGGAGAGCCGTGATCCGGACGCGCCGTCGCGCATCGATGTACCGGGGGCGGTGATCGTCGCGATCGCGCTCGGGGCGCTGACGCTGGGCCTGATCGAGGGGTACCCGGTGCTGATCGGCGTCGGGGTGGTGGCGCTGGCGCTGTTCGTGGTCGTCGAGCTGCGCAGCCCGAATCCGCTGGTCCCGCCGTCGCTGTTCGGTTCGCGGGTGTTCACCGCGGCGAATCTGGTGACGTTCTTCGTCTACGCCGCGCTGGGTGGCGTCTTCTTCCTGCTGGTGCTGCAACTGCAGCTGGTCTCCGGATACTCGCCGATGGCGTCGGGCGCGGCGAGTCTGCCGGTGACGGTGCTGATGCTGGTGCTGTCCGCTCCGGCCGGGCGCTGGGCGCAGCGGCACGGACCGCGGATCCCGATGACCGCGGGCCCGCTGCTGGCCGCGGGCGGGGTGTTCGCGCTGCAACGGGTCGGGGCCGAGGCGGACTACCTCACCGATGTGCTGCCGGGGGTCCTGATCTTCGGGCTCGGGCTCTCGGTCATGGTCGCGCCGCTGACCGGCGCGGTGCTGGCCGCGGTGCCCGCCGGCGACGCCGGCATCGCCTCCGGGGTCAACAACGCCGTCGCCAGGACCGCGCAGCTGCTGGCCGTGGCGGCGTTGCCGGGCCTGGCGGGATTGTCCGGCGCGTTCGACGATCCGATCGCCTTCGCCGCGGGCTTCGACACCGCGATGCGGTGGTGCGCGGCATTGCTGCTGGTCGGGGCGGTCGTCGCGGGTGTGCTGCTGCGGGTCCCGCGCCGCGCGCCGGAGCCCGATCGGGTCGATTGCCTGCCGCACTGCGCGGGTGCCGACGGTCCGGCGCTCGCGCCCCTGGGACAGAAATACCTCGGACAGAAATAGTGCGGACCACGGGGAGCGCAATCCCCGTGGTCCGCACGACTTCCGGCGATCCGAGCGGCTGCGCTACACCGGATGGAACCCCGCGCCGACGCCCCCGCGGGCGTTGATGTCGTTCATGATCGTGCTCATGTTCGTGCCGACCTCGGGCCCGAAGCAGGCCACGGCCAGGTAGGCGTTCACCATGCCCACCAGGGTCGAGCCGACGACCACCGGCGCGCCGGAGTCGCCCTCGATCACGCACATCTGGGCCCAGGTCTCGGTATTGGTCTGGAAGACGTCACCCCAGGTGATGCCGCAGGTGTTGCCGGTGGTCCGGCCTTCCTTGCAGACGATCGTCGGGAACTGGGCGGGCCCGCCGACGCCGGTGATGGTGACGTTGCCGATCCGGTTGACCGGGATGATCCGCCCCGGCGTGAACTCGATGACCGCGTAGTCGAGATCGGGGTTGCTGTAGGCGAACCGGCCGATCTCGCCGTAGCCGCGGTCCACCTCGGCGGTGACGGTGGACCCCGCGTCGCCGCAGTGGCCCGCGGTCAGCCCGACGAGCCTGCCCGCGCCGTCGTAGCCGACCGTGGTGACGGTGCACTCGAACATGCTGTCGATGACGATTCCGGAGCCGCCGCCGATCACCGGTGGGCCGGGTTGAGCCTGCGAAGCGCCCGCGCCGGTGCCGAGCAGTGCTGCACCGAGGGCGACGGCGAAGGCGGCGTTGGCCACCTTGGCGAGTGTGGTGAACATGTCCCTCCAGACGTCGGAAGCCCGCACGATATCAATTCGCTCTGCCTATCGTGCCTGTATTCCGTCCCGGGCGCGCCCCGCCCGCCGGGCATGTCACTGCCATAGCGAATATCTATCAATGAAATGATCAATTGACCAGTTTTGCCGGGCTCTGTGATCTTCCGGAGTATTCGGCCGGGGGGTTCGTTATGAATGACAGTTTTCCGCAATATTTATTCGGCGCAACCGCCAGTACTGGGAATCCATGGGGAAAACGACATCCGGAGCAATCGCCGATACCCCCACAATTGTGGGCTGTATGGTCCGACATGGCGGAACTCATAGCCGTTCTCGACCGTGACCTCTGTCTATGACCGCGCTCACATGTCGGTGGTGTGTTCTGCGCTACTCCGTAGTAAGGTGCGTCAAGCAAACAAGTCGTCGGGGTGTTGATGACCTGGCGTCGAGAGGGGTAATAGCAGTGCAGTCGACCGAGAGTCCACCCGCCCGTTCACGAGTCAGCGAAGCTGTCGACCGGACCAAGGGCCTTTGGGAAGACCATCCGAAGAAGTCCCTCGAGACCTTCGGTCGACAGATCACGATGGGTTTCGAAGCGATCACGGAGTTGATCGTCGCGATCTTCCGTCGCCGCTTCCCCTTCGACGAGTTCGTGCGGCAGTGCGCGTTCATGGCCAATGTCGCCGCGGCGCCCACCCTGCTCGTCGCCATCCCGATCGCGGTGATCGTCTCCATCCAGGTCGGCGCGGTCGCCGGTCAGGTCGGCGCGACCTCGTTCATCGGCGCGGCGAACGGCCTCGGCATCATCCAGCAGGGCGCGCCACTGGTCACCTCGATCATGATCGCCGGCGCGGTCGGCTCGGCGGTCTGCGCCGACCTCGGCTCGCGCACCATCCGTGAAGAGATCGACGCCATGAAGGTGATGGGCGTCGATCCGCTGCGCAGGCTGGTCGCCCCCCGGCTCGGCGCCGCGATGATCGTCAGCTTCCTGCTCTGCGGCTTCGTCGTCTTCGTCGGCTTCATCACCGGCTACATGTTCAACATCTTCGCCCAGGCGGGTACCCCCGGTTCCTACATGAGCACCTTCGCCTCGTTCGCGGTCACCCGCGACCTCGCGGTGGCGCTGCTCAAGTCGGTGATCTTCGGCATCATCGCCGCGATCATCGCCTGCGACTCCGGCCTCAACGCCCGCGGCGGCCCCGGTGGCGTCGCCAACGCGGTGAACTCGGCGGTGGTCAGCTCCATGGTGATGCTGCTCGGTGTCAACGTGGCGATCACGCAGATCTACGCCGCAGTCTTCCCCCCACAGGTGGTCTGAGCCATGTCATCAACGTACGTACCTCCGCTGCTGCGGCCGCTGCGCCAGCTCAAGGCGGTCGGCAAGGCGCCCGTCGACCTGCTCGCGCGGCTCGGACACCAGGTCTTCTTCTTCCTGCGTTCCGTCGGCTCGATTCCGCTGGCCTTCAAGCAGTACCCGAAGGAAGTCTGGCGGCTGCTCTCCGACGTCACCTGGGGTAACGGCAACATCGTCGTCGGTGGTGGCACCATCGGCGTCATCCTGATCATCAGCGCCTTCGGCGGCATGACCGTCGCCATCCAGGGTCACACCTCGCTGAACCTGCTCGGCCTGAGCCCGATCACCGGCGCCATCTCGGCCTTCGCCACCACCCGCGAGCTCGGCCCGCTGCTGGCGGCCCTGGCCTTCGCGGCCCAGGCGGGCTGTCGATTCACCGCCCAGCTCGGCGCCATGCGCATCTCCGAGGAGATCGACGCGCTCGACTCGATCGCCATCCGCCCGCTGCCCTACCTGGTCAGCACCCGGATGATGGCCGCGGTCATCGCGATCGTGCCGCTGTACTGCATCGGCCTGGTGATGGCCTACGTGTCCTGCTCGATCACGGTGCAGCTGATAGGTGGCACCGCGGCCGGTACCTACTCGCACTACTTCTACCAATTCCTGGTACCGACCGACGTGCTGTACTCGCTGCTCAAGGCGGTCGTGTTCGTCATGATCACGACGTTCATCCAGTGCTACTACGGCTTCTTCGCCTCGGGCGGACCCGAGGGCGTCGGCGTCGCGGCCGGCCGCGCGATCAAGATGTGCATCATCCTGGTCGTGTTCGCCGACCTGTTCATGACTTTGGCGATCTGGGGCGTCAACCCCGGAATCAGGATCTCGGGGTAGGCGCGCGATGATCATCGATCCCAGTGGGCGCGGTCCCACGATGAAACAGCTGTACATCGCCGGCACCTGTGGCGTCATCGTCTTCGCGGTGATCCTCGGGTTCCTGATGGCGAGGTACCAGGGCTACTTCGTGCCCAAGGTCAATGTGGCCGCCAACCTGACGACCACCGGTGACGGCCTCCCCTCGGATGCCGACGTGAAGTTCCGCGGCGTGCTCGTCGGCGCCGTCAAGGACGTCGAGATCACCGACAAGGGCGCGACCCAGAAGGTGAACATCGAGCTCAAGCCCGAGTTCGCCGGCGACATCCCGTCCAATGTCACCGCCCGCGTCGTGCCGAGCAACCTGTTCGCCGTCACCTCGGTGGAGCTGGTCTTCAACGGCGCGTCCAACCAGTACCTGCACGAGGGCTCGCAGATCCCCGAGGACACCAGCCAGGGCACGATCGCGTTGCAGGACACGCTCACCACGGTGCGCGACATCCTCAACGAGGTCGACCCGGTGCAGCTGGGCCGGGTGCTCGGCACCCTGACCCAGGCGCTCGACGGCAGCGGCCGGGTCCCCGGCTCCACCATCCAGCGCCTCGACCACTGGCTGACCACCGTCGCCGACGCCGGTCCGAACCTGGGCGGCATGCTCGACAACTTCTCCGCCTCGGCGCACGCGCTCAACCAGTCGGCGCCGGAACTGCTCGATGTGCTCGGCAGCTCGGTGCAGACCGCCAACACCATCGCCACCAAGCGGGATCAGCTGATCGCGCTGCTGGCCGGTGCGAGTGCCACCACCGACCAGGTCAACGACCTGTTCGCGACCAACCCGGATGTCGGCAAGGAGGTCACCGTCGGGATGAACGCGACCCTGGGCGCGCTGGCCGCCGACCCGGGCTCGATCACCAAGACCTTCGAGGTCTTCGGCCCGTCGCTGGCCGCGCTGAACAGCACCATGCACGGCGGTCCGTCCAAGCAGATGGTCTGGAACGCGGGTCTGACGTTCACCCCGTACAAGCCGAACACCGTCGCGGACTGCCCGCGCTACGGCGAGCTGCTCGGCCCGAGCTGCTTCACCGCGCCCGCCGAGGTCAGCATTCCGCCGATGCCGGAGAGCGTGCGCCCGCGCAAGCTCGACGCCGCCGCCGGGTTGCCCCCGCTGGTCGCGATCCCGGGCATGCCCGCGATCCCCGGCCTCACCACGCCGGGCATCGCGCCGATGCAGACCGCCAACGGCACCGAGGTCAAGCCGTTCGCCGGCACGCCGCTCGAGGGCCTGGTCCCGTCGATCCAGATTCCGGGTCTGCCGGGTCTGCTCGGTGGCGGCGCCCCCGCGCCGGCGGCGGGCCCCGCTGCCCCGGCCGACGCACCGCAGCCCGCGGTGGCTCCGGCGGCCGCCAAGCCGATCTCCTACCAGGGCGAAGCGGCGATGACTCAACTGCTGGGGCGTAAGCCGACGGCATCCGAATTCCTGCTGCTCGGTCCGATTTTGAAGGGCGGAACCCTGCAAGTGTCCGAAAACGGGGGTGGCGCATGAGCATCCGCAAGCCACTGATCGGGTTCAGTATCTTCGCGATCGTTTCCATGCTGGTCATCGTGGTCGTGTGGAATACGCTCGCGCGCACGGTCGACGGAGACACCCGCAAGTACACCGCGATCTTCACCGATGTCCTGGGCCTGCGGCCCGGCGACGACGTCCGCATGGCCGGCGTGCGCGTCGGCAAGGTCGAGAAGATCGAGCTCGACGGCAAGAACGACGCCAAGGTGTCGTTCATCGTGCAGAGCGACCAGACGATCTTCGACGACACCAAGGCCCTGGTTCGCTACCAGAACCTGATCGGTCAGCGCTACGTCGCGCTGACCCCGGGCACGGCGCCGAGCCCGCAGGAGCTCGAGAGCGGGTCGGTCATCCCGATCGACCGCACCGAGCCCTCGTTCGACATCTCCGCGCTGCTCAACGGTTTCCAGCCGCTGTTCCAGGCGCTGGAGCCGGCCGAGGTCAACGCCATGTCGGAGACGCTGATCCAGGCGCTGCAGGGTGACGGTGTCTCGCTGTCGTCGTTCATCATCCAGGCCGCGCAGCTGGCCACCGATTTCCAGCGTCGGGACGCGATCCTGTCCGACGTGATCACCAACCTGTCCGGTGTGATGGCCGGGTTGGCCAAGCGAGGGGATGAATTGGAGACCCTGGTGACCCAGACCCGGGCGCTGATCGGCGGGCTCTACGAACAGGGTCAGTCGCTGCAGGCGTCCACGGCCACCCTGGCCGACGCGACCACGTCGCTGGTCGGCATGGTCGGCAAGATCCAGCCCAAGCTGTCGGCGGCGCAGAACTCGACCACCGCCGCGCTGAACCTGTTGCTGGCCAACGGCGCCAAGCTCGACCAGGCCGCGATCGACATGCCGTCGATGCTCGCCGACCTGGGCCGGATGACCTCCGAGGGCACGCACGCCAACGCCTACCTGTGCAGCCTGGACGTCTCGCTCTACGGGGTCCTGTTCCCGCGCGGTCTGTTCAGCCAGATCGGTGGCACCTCCCACTCGGAGGTCTGCAGATGAGCAAGCTCAAGACGACCTTCCTCGGCAACCGCAATTTCTGGCTCGGTGTCATCGGTTCGCTGGTGATCGTGCTGTTGCTGGTCGGTTCCACCGTCTACCAGTTCATCGGGCTGGGCAGGCAGTCGATCGACGCGGAGTTCGTGCAGGCCGCCGGCATCAAGACCGGTGACAAGGTCGCGGTCTCCGGCGTGCAGGTCGGCACGGTCACCGGCGCCAAGATCGAGGGCGATCACGTGGTGGTCACCCTCGACGTCGACAAGTCGCTGAAGTTCGGCCCCGACGCGCACGCCGCGATCAAGATGGCCACGCTGCTCGGCGCGCGCTACGTCGACCTGCAGCCGGGAGACGGATCGGGGCTCGAGGGCAAGACCATCCCGCGCAGCAACACCGACGTGCCGTACAACATCGCCGATGTCGTGCAGGTCGGTACGCCGAAGTTCGAGGAACTCGACACCAAGAAGCTGGCCGCCTCGCTCAACACGATCAACAGCCAGCTCGGTGACTCGCCGCAGCTCGTCGCGCAGGCGATCGACAGCGTCGGCGCGCTGGCCAAGGTCGTCGACCGGCGCAAGACCGAGGTCGACAGCCTGCTCAAGGATCTGAACCGGGTCACTCAGCTGCTCGCCGACAACCGCAACTCGATCCTGCTGGTCATCACCCAGGGCGAGGCCATCGCCAACCGGGTGATGGAGCGGCAGAACCTGCTGCGGCAGCTGCTCGACAACATCGCCACGCTGACCCGTCAGCTGGAGGAGATCGGCGCCGAGAACGGCAATCAGTTCGGCGGCACCATCGGTCAGCTCAACACCATGGCCGAGGGTCTGCAGAAGAACAAGGAAAACCTCGACCGACTGCTGCAGATCGGGCAGCCGACCGCGCGCTACTTCAACAACGCGCTCGGCAACGGCAACTACGGCGACGTCTCGCTGCCGTGGCTGTTCCCCGACAACTGGCTGTGCTTCGTTCAGGTGATTCAGGGGTGCGCAGGATGAAACTGACCTCGAGATTCCGCGGCGGCAAGACGCTGGCCCGAGCGCTGATGATCGGCGCCACCGCCTTGACCCTGGGCAGCTGCTCGCTGCTGCCCAATCAGGTGAACGACGCGCTCGGCATGTCGACCAAGATCACGGCCGACTTCGAGAACATCGCCGGCATGTACGAGGGCAACGACGTCATGGTCCTCGGCCTTGCCGTCGGCAAGGTCGACAAGATCGTTCCCAAGGGCACCTACGTCGAGGTCCACATGACCATCGACGGCGGGGTGAAGATCCCCAAGGAAGCGATCGCGGCGATCATCTCGCCCTCGATCGTGACCGACCGCCACATCGAGATCACCCCGCCCTACACCGGCGGTGAGTCGATGAAGTCCGGTGAGCATCTGCCCAAGGCGCGCACCAGGACCCCGGTCGAGCTGGACACGATGATCAAGACCATCGACCAGTTCTCCGCCTCGCTCAAGCCCGAACCCGGTCAGGAAGGACTCGGCCCGCTCTCGGGCCGGGTGCTCTACCCGGTGCTCAACGGCAACGGCCAGAAGATCCGGGAAACCCTCGACGCGCTGTCGAGCGCGTTGAAGATCGGTGTCGACAACAAGGACGCGATCTCCAACATCATCATCAAGCTCAACGAGCTGACGACGATGCTGGCCGACAACGACCAGTCGGTGCGCGACTTCAGCGATCGGGTGACCGCGATGTCGGGCCTGCTGGCCGAGCAGGCCCCCGGCCTGCAGGCCACGCTGGATCAGCTCAACGCCTTCCTGGCCAACACCTCGACGATGTTCGGCGAGCACGCCGACGAGCTGTCGACCTCGCTGACGGGGCTGACCAACGTCACCAACCAGCTGCGCGCCAACTCCGGCGCCATGGTCGAGATCGTCGACATCGTGCCGCTGCTGATGCAGAACATCGACGGCGCGATGAACAAGGAAGGCCGCTTCGTCCGCCTGCACGGCCTGATCGGCACCGCCCTCTCCGGCGAGGTCGTCAGCGTCTTCTGCGAGCGGATCCAGATGAAGTCCGACGGCTGCCGCTCCGGGAACATGCAGGACTTCGGCCCCGACTACGGGCTCACCGCCGCACTGCTCGGACTGACGAAATGACCCTACGTATGACGATGAAAGCCCGCCGCGCGCTGGTCGCCGCGGCCGCGACGGCGACGGTGGCGATCACCTCCGGGTGTGGATTCACCGTGGAGGATCTGCCGCTGCCCAAGCCGGGCGCCGAAGGCGACACCTACACGATCCACGCGGAGTTCGACAACGCGCTGAACCTGCCCGATCAGGCGAAGGTGAAGATCGGTGGTTCCGATGTCGGGGTGGTCTCCGGCATCTCGACCAAGAACTTCCAAGCCAAGATCGATATGCAGATCAGCAAGGACATCCAGCTGCCCCAGGGCAGCACGGCCGAACTGCGTCAGGCGACGCCGCTCGGTGACGTGTTCATCGCGCTGTCCAAGCCGAAGAACGGCGCGCCCGCGGGCCCGCCGCTGGCGGACGGCGCCACCCTCACCCGCGAGTACACCTCGGCGGGCGCCACCGTGGAAGAGCTGCTGATCTCGGTGTCGATGCTGTTCAACGGCGGCGGCGTGGCCAGCCTCAGCCGGCTGGGCACCGAACTCGGCTCGATCCTCAACGGGCAGGGCGGCAACCTGTCGCACCTGATCACCGAGATGACCGGCGTCATCGGCGAACTGAACAACAACAGCGCCAAGGTCGACACGGTGCTGACCGAGTTCAACACCCTCGCCAACACCATCGAGAACAACAAGACCCAGCTGGGTCAGGTGGCCGACACGCTGCCGCAGGCCATCGGCGCGATCGCCGAGAACAACAAGGCGATCGGTGACCTGCTCACCAAGGTGGCCACGGCCAGCGCCGCGCTCGGCGACTACTCCAACACCACCGGCGATCAGCTCTCCGAGCTGCTCACCAACCTGGACAACCTGATGACCGCGCTCGCGGCCTCCGGCGACAACTTCGGGTACGTGCTCGATCAGCTGCACGCGATCCGGCCCGGCGCGAACGCCACGTTCCAGGGCAAGTCGCTGGCGCCGTACGCGACGCTGACCAACCTCGACATCGGGTTGCTCACCGATCCGGCCAACAGCAAGTTCCCCGATCTGAAGGACGTGAACGATTTCGTCGGCAGCTTCATCCAGGTGCTGCAGATCGTTCAGGGCCGAGTGGGAGGCCACCGATGAGCAAGGCGAAGAAGTTCTTCGGTAACAAGATCCTGCTCGCCAACGCGGCCCTGGTCGTGGTGCTGATCGTCGGCGCCACCTATCTGCTGGTCAACGTCATGCGGGTGAACCCGCTGCGGTCCGAGTACGCGGTGACGGTCAACCTGGACCGCTCGGGTGGTCTGCAGCCGGGCAACGACGTCACCCTGCGCGGGCACCGGATCGGCAAGGTCACCTCGGTCGAGCTGATCGACCAGGGCCAGTCGATCGCCGCCAAGGCGCAGATCGACACGAGCTACAAGATCCCGGTCGACACCATGATCCAGGTGGCGGCCCTGTCGGCGGCGGGCGAGCAGTACATCGACTTCCGTCCGAACACCGATGTCGGTCCGTTCCTCGGTGACGGCGCGGTGATCAAGTTCAACCCCGAGCAGATCAAGACCCCCACCCCGGTGTGGGCCGTGCTCGACGACACCAGCGCGCTGATCGCCCAGGTCAACCCGCAGCAGTTCAAGACGATCCTGGCCGAGCTCGACACCGCGCTCGGTGCCGGCCCGGATCAGCTGCGTGGCCTGATCAACGGCGTCAGCCTGGTGGTGGCCGGCCTGGACAACCTGCTGCCGCAGACGGTGAACCTCATCGCCAACCTGCGGGTGATCGCCGAGACCACCTCCAACGCGCAGCCGGATCTGCAGACCCTGACCCGCAACTCGGGCGCGCTGCTGACCCAGTTCAACAACGCCAACGCCGAACTGCAGAGCGTGCTCGACAACGCGCCCGCGCAGTTCGAGGCGCTCGGTGCGGTGCTGGACAAGACGGCCGATCCGATCACCGGTCTGGCGGCCAACTTCGTCGCCATCACCAGGGCGGCGCAGCTGCGTCAGCCGGCGCTGCGACTGCTGTTCCCGTCGCTGGCGCTGGGTCTGGAGTCGATCGCGGTGCCCGCCCACGACGGCGAGTTCCACACCGTCATCGACATCTGGCCGCGGCCGACGTGCTACTACGCCACGGAGTACCGTCGTAACGAGGAAGTCCAGGACGGGTCGATCCCGAAGTGGAACTACTGCGTGAACCCGCCCGCCGATCAGCAGATCCGCGGTTCGGCCAACGCGCCGCGCCCGAACGTGCCCAACAACGGCGCGCAGATGCCGCCGGGCGTCGATCCCAACGAGCGGACACCCATCCCGGTGAACTGAGTTGATGCCCGGTTCGGTCGCTCGCGCACCGCACCGGGCATACTCGCTGAGGAGAGCGTGTGGTCCGGCTCACGGGCCCACGAAGGAAATCGGTGCGATATGAGTGCCGGGAAAGAGCAGGATTGATTCGATGACCAGCGACGACGCCGAGAGCAAGAAGGACGCTGCCGCGGCGGACTCCCCCGATCTGGCCAAGGCCGACGCGACCGTCGAGGGCGCTGCGGCCACCCCCGAAACGGACGCGCCCACTGTCAAGGCGGCGACCGCGGCCGAAGCGCAGGCGCCGACGCCCGCGTCGGCCGGGAAATCGAGCTCGACGGGCTGGATCGCCGCCGGTGTCGCCGGCGTGGTCGCTCTCGGTGCGGCCACCGCGGCCGTGGTGTTCTTCCTGCAGAGCAGCGACAAGGGTGACAAGCTCGACGCCATCGCCGACTCGACGAAGGCGGCCTGCGACTACGGCAACATCCTCGCCAACTACGACTACTCCAAGGACCTCGACGGCTACATCGCCTCGATGAAGGCGGGGGCCACCGGCGACTACCTGAAGGAATTCAGCGACGCCAGCGAGGCGCTCAAGGGCGCGATGGTCCAGGCTCAGGTGAAGTCCCGTGGTGAGGACGTGCAGTGCGCCTACATCTCGGGCAGCACCGACGATGTCAAGGCCATGGTCACCATGACCCAGTACCGGACGAACTTCACCCAGACCGAACCGGACCGGATGATGTTCGCCATCGAGATGACCCTCGAGAAGTCCGACGACGGCAAGTGGCTGGTCAGCAAGCTGGATTCGCCGCTGCTCAAGAACGGCAGCCAGGTCCCCGGTGGCGCTGCCCCCGGTCAGACCGTGCCGACGCCGCAGGCGCCCGCGCCGACGCCCGGCAACTGATCGACGAGCATTTCCACAACGCCTCCGGCAGCAGAGCGAATCTGCCGCCGGAGGCGTTGTCGTGCGGACCAACTCCGGTCGCGTCGGCGCCTCAGAACAGGGTGAGTGTCCCGGACGGCGCTGCCGGCTCGACCGGCTTCCCCGTGGTCCGCGGTCTGGTGGGTTCGGCGACGGGCGCCGGGCGGGCGGCGGCTTCGCGGGCGGCCGCGCCTGCCAGAGTGTCGGCTTGTTCGTTGAAATAGTTACCGACGTGCCCGCGGACCCAGCGGAAACGCACCGGTCCCTCGCGGGTCGTGATGGCCCGATCGATCTGCTTGATGATCTCGACGTTCTTCACCGCGCCGCCGGTGGAGGTGCGCCAGCCGTTGCGCCGCCAGCTGGTGATCCACTCGGAGGCGCATTTGATGGCGTAGAGCGAATCGCTCTCGATGAGCATCGGCTCGGCGCCGGGGTGGGCGAGGATGGCTTCCAGCACGGCGCGGAGCTCGGCGATCTGGTTGGTTCCGGACGCGGCTCCCCCGCTGTCCGCCGGGCCCTGGTGATTCACCCAGGCCCAGCCGATGGCACCACCGGGATTGCGCAGGCAGGACCCGTCGGTGCTCACGATGATCATGACCGCCACCCTAGGCGATGCGGCCGACAAGATCGGTACCGTGGAATGCCTCTATCTCCCTTCGCAACCGCGACTCCGTGCGGCGCAGTGCCGATCTCGCGACAGCGTCGACGAGGCGATGGCACAGGCGGCCGAACACACCGCGTGGTGGTGGATAGTCGGCTTCGGAGGTCAGCACCGACCGTTCGTAGCCGAGCGGGTCGAACCGTAGTGTCACGGTTCCGTATACCCGCCCACGCAGGGTATACCCGATCACCGCATTGCGCCGATATTCGGTGATCTCGCAGGTCGAGCGGAGCGGAATCACCCCGAACAACCGGACTTTCAGCACGAAGGCGGCGCCGAGGCCCTGGTCGGGCTCGCCGTCCGGCTCGATGCCGGTGACACCCGACATCCAGTCCGGGACGAAGCGGAAGTTCTCGGCGTAGGCGAAGGCGGCGTCGACGGGTGCGCCGACGTCACACGCATACCTGATGTGGCCCATCGGCCCTCCCTGATCACGGATGGGCTCAAAATTACTACAAATATCCTCTTTATTTGCCAGATTGACGCTCAGAGCTGGTCGACGAGGTACTCCGCGATCGGCATCGCCGACGTAGCCGCAGGTGAGGGCGCGTTGAGCACATGGATCGAGCGCGGCGTCCGCTCGATCAGGAAGTCGTGCACCAGGGTGCCGTCGCGCAGCACCGCCTGCGCGCGGATGCCCGCGCGATGCGGCAGCAGGTCCGCGGTCGTGAGTTCTGGACAGTATCTGCGGCATTCGGCGAGATAGCCCCGCTTGAACACCGAGTTGCGCAGTTCGCGCGCCCCGGTCCGCAGATGTGCGCGGGCGACTCGGTGGACGCCGGGAAAGCGCAGCACCTCGACCGCGTCCCGCACGTTCACGCTCCCCTTCGGATACCCCTCCCTGGCCAGCCCGAGCACCGCGTTCGGCCCGACGGTCAGCTCCCCGTCGATGGTCGGGCTCAGATGCACGCCGAGGAACGGCAGCGCGGGATCGGGCACCGGATAGATCAGCGTGCGCACCAGCTCGGCCCGTTCGGGCGGCAGCCGGTAGTACTCGCCGCGGAACGGGACGATGCGGAAGTCGGTGCTAAGGCCCGCCATCCGCGCCATCCGGTCGGCCTGCAATCCGGCGCAAACCACCAGCGTGCGTGCGGTGAAGGACCCGGTGGGCCCGGAAATCGTGACCGCCGAACCGGTTTCGCTGATCGCCTCGATGACGGTGTCGAGCGCGATCCGCCCGCCCATCGCCACCACCTGATCGGCCAGCGCGGCCGTCACCTTCGCGTAGTCGATGATGCCGGTGGCGGGCACGAACAGCGCGCCGACGCCGGTGATCCGGGGCTCGCGGCGCACCAGCTCGGCCGCGTCGATCGCCGCCACGTCGACGCCGTTGGCGATGGAGCGCTCGTAGAGATCGAGCATCCGCGCGTGCTCGGCGGAATCGGTGGCCACCAGCAGCTTTCCGCAGACCTCGAACGGAATGTCGTTGGCGGCGGCGAACTCCTTGGTCCACCGCGCGCCCGCCCGGCACAGCCGTGCCTTCAAACTGTCGGGCGGGTAGTAGATCCCGGAGTGGATGACGCCGCTGTTGTGCCCGGTCTGGTGCGCGCCGAGCCTCGACTCCTTGTCCACCAGCAGCAGGCTCGCGCCGGGACGGGTGCTCAGCAGCCGGTGCGCGGTCGCCACGCCGACGATGCCGCCGCCGAGCACGCAGAAGTCGTACGCACCGCGCGCGGTGCCGCCAGAACTCACACGCCGACGGTAGTCGGCGCCTCGTCGGCCGACGTGGTCGGTGCCGCGGCCTGCTCGTCGGCCTGCGCGGCGTCGACCGGCGCGGGCTCGGTGCCCGGCTTCTGCACCCGTTCCACGCGCAGCGTGTGGCTGCCGAGGCCGGGATCGGAGAGCACGAACACCACTTCGCCACGGCGGGTGTCGAGTTCGGTGCGCAACGCGGTCACCCCGGTCGGGTCGACGGTGATGCCCAGGTACTTCGACGCCATCGTCACCAGGTTGGTGTCGACCGTGAAGGCGATGGTGTCGGTGCGGGCGGGGGCGACCTGCGCCCCGACGTAGGTGGTGCCGATCTTGAGCCGACCGGCCAGCGCCGAATTGTCGGGTGTGGCCCCGACACCGGACTGCTGCGCGGTCATGGGGGCCCTGGTCGCGGCGGGCACCGTGCGCTCGGTCGATACCGCGAGCTCGACGAGGTCGTAGGTGGCGCGCGGCGAGGAGTCCTCGGTGAGCGCGGGGCGGTGGTGTCCCGAGCCCGGTGTCGCGGCGGGGGCCGCGTTGTCATCGGCCCGCGGCGGCGCGAGATCGGGCATGTGGTTGACGATGTAGGCGCCCGCGGCGACGGTGAGGCAGAGGCTGGCGGCGCCGGCGATGACGGTGGCGGACAGACGCGCGATCTGAGCGGGTCGATGTGCGGTCACGATGCGGTCCTTCCTGTACCTGTGGGTGTACCCGAGGGGACGGGGCCCGCATCGTTGAAAGCCACGCGCTGATTTCCACGGTACGCCCGTGCTAGCTGTTGTTAGCACCCCCGTCCGGTGAGATCAGGACCACATCTGGACAGCTGACCTATCAGTGCGGGTCAGGGCGGTGTCGCGCGCCTTCTGTTGTTTCTCACAGCGCGCCGTGGGGTACCTCTACGAAGCAGGCGAGCGTCATTCACGACTGCCACGGAGGTCAACCCCCCGGCCAACGAAGTCCGGGGCAGTCGGCACGAATGGCGCTCAGAGACTGACGCTCGCCTG
Source organism: Nocardia canadensis (assembly GCF_032656385.1). Classification (NCBI taxonomy): domain Bacteria; kingdom Bacillati; phylum Actinomycetota; class Actinomycetes; order Mycobacteriales; family Nocardiaceae; genus Nocardia; species Nocardia canadensis. The sequence continues at coordinate 278,057 of NZ_JAVCWB010000001.1, read as the reverse complement.
TTCGCAACGTGTGGTCAGGCGAACTGACCGGCTTCGCGGCCCGCTCCGGGCGGCCCGGCGAAGGCCTGCGCGATGCCGAGCCAATGTTCGGCGTCGGGGCCCTCGGTGACCAGGGCGGTGTCCTCGCGATGCCGACGCTGGGTCGCGACCAGGCAGAAGTCGACGGCCGGGCCGGTGACGCGCTGCGCGGCGTCCTCGGGACCCCAGGTCCACAAGCTGCCGTCGGGCGCGGTCAGTTCTACCCGGAATTCCTCGGCGGGCCCGGATTCGCCGTGCACCGTGTAGGCGTAGTTGCGGGTGCGGACGCTGATGTGGGCGACGGTGCGCAGCCGGGCGGTGGGCGTGCGCTCGACGCCGAGCGCGTCGGCGACGTCCTGTCCGTGCGCCCAGGTCTCCATGATCCGCGCGGAGATCATCGACGCCGGACTCATCGGCGGGCCGAACCAGGGCAGCTTGGTGCCGGCCGGGACGGCGGCCAGCGCGGCGATCAGCGCCTCGCGACCGGCGCGCCAGCGCACGAGCAGGTCGGCGGGCGGGGTCTGCGCGAGTTCCTCGGCAGCCTCGTCGACGAAGGTGAACATCTTGGGCGCGGCCTCGGCCAGCAGCTTCGCGAAGGTCTCACCGTCGGTGGCGGCCAGCTTGGAGACCTCGTCGGTCCAGGTCAGGTGGGCGATCTGGGTGGTGATATCCCAGCCTGGGGACGGGGTGGCGGTCTGCCACTGGGCGGCGGTCAGCGGTGCGACCAGGTTTTCCAGCTCCGCGCATTCGGCGGCGAAGTCGTCGAGGAGCGCTGCGAGGTCAGCCATCTGTTCCCTTGCCGATCGTGGCGCGACCCGGTACGGGTGCGCCTCGTCACCAAGAATCTCAGCGCCTCCAGAAAAATGCAAGCACGCGTGCTTGTTCTTGCGGCGCGCTACCAGCCGAAGGTCAGCAGGTGCAGCCCGCCGACGGCCACGCCGAGCACGCCGCCGTGCAGGTACAGCAGCCAGGCGTCCTGCTCGACCGCCGCGTAGAACATCTCCATGAACTCGCCCGGCGTCAGCTTCTGCAGCTTGCGATCGGCGAAGGCATCGATCTTCTTGGCCTGCTCGAGCACGAACTTCTCGTCGTCGACCATCTCCGGCGCCAGGCTCAGACCGGCGCCCGCGCCCGAGATCGCCAGGTTGTCGTAGCCCTTCTTGCCGATCGCCGCCCGCACCATGAACGCGGTCGGGCCCAGCTGCTGGTGGATCTCCTCGGCCACCACCCGCTCGATCAGCTGCCGGGTCTTGTCCCCGTTGGGGCCCTCGAGCAGTTCGTTGGACAGGTTCTCCACGGTCAGCACCTGGTAGGCCAGGATGTGCGCCAGGTCGGTCGCCGCCTGCGGCTGCCGCTTGGCCAGCAGGGCCTGGCGCCACAGGTACTTGTAGCGCGGCTGCGGATCGCCCGGCTCGAACACCATCTTGATCGCGATGACGTTGACGATCACGCCGATCGCGGCCGAGGCCAGCAGCACGATCACCCACGCGGGCACCGCGCCCCAGTACGGGATCTGCGAGTGCACGTGCAGGTACAGCGCCAGCACCAGACCGAACGGCGCGCCGAGCAGACCGACCCGCGCCATGAACTTCAGTTCCGGCGCCGCGATGGTGGTGGTCAGGTCCTTGAGGATGTTCGGGTTCTTCTCGAGGTACCTGATCACGAAGTTCTTGACGTCGAGCAACTGGTCGATGTTGTCGCCCAGGCTCGCGAACGCGCGCCTGCCCAGCGCGGGCAGCTGCCGGTCGACCCGCTGGTAGACGGCCTGCTTCACCGGCCGCGGCAGCGAACGCCACAGGTCGGGATTCTCCCGGTACATGATCTCGTCGACGATCGGCTGCACCTGATCGCGCGCCCGTTCGGCCAGGTAGTCGCCGATGCCGTCGAGATCGAGCTCATGGATGAAGTCGCGCGGGCTGCCGATCCGCATCAGCGCCTTGTCGACGCAGATGCTGGCCATCTTCTCGGCGCGAGCGGGAATGAAGCCCTGGAAACCGAGCCTGCGCCCGTCGCCGGAGAAGGTCGGCAGCACCTGGACCCGGCGCGGGAGATAGGGGTACAGCACGTGCAGCATCGGCACCCGGAAGCCCTTGAACTGCACCGGCCAGAACAGCATGAGCACGCCGGTCCAGTTGGTCAGCCAGCCGGCGAGCGCGCTGAAGATCGGGAAACTGATCAGATCGACCACGAATTTCGACTGCCCCGTCAGCTCTTCCCAATCGATGAAGAGTCCGGAGGCCAGTGTGGTCATCGAGGAGCCCCCTAGTGCTGACGCGCGAAGAACGTGAAGAACGTGAGGATAAGGCAATCACATTCTGACCGGTCGCGACGGGGTGTCAACGGCGGATGGCGGTATTCGTCCCGAGTCGCGACCCGTTTGCCGACGACCGGCGATAGCCTGGAGGCGCAGATCCGTCGCGTCACCCGAGTTCTTCCCGTCACCTGCGTAGAGGGAGTCGTCGTGAGCAGTGTTCCGCAGAATCATCTCGATCGTCCGGTCGCCGTCATCGGGGCGGGCACGCTGGGCAGACGCATCGCGCTGATGTTCGCGACCAGGGGCGGGCTGGTCCGGATCACCGATCCCGGCGCCGAACAGGGCGCGGCGGCCGTCGCCTTCGTCGAGGAACAGTTGCCCGGCGTTGCCGCGTCGGTGCCCGGTGGGTCGCCCGGCACCGTCGAGTACGTGCCCGACCAGGCGACGGCCGTCGCGGGCGCGTGGCTGGTGGTCGAGGCGGTGCCGGAGGTCCTCGACCTGAAGAAGAAGATCTTCGCCCAGCTCGAGGGCGACGCCGACGCGGATGCGATCCTGGCCTCCAATTCGTCGTCGTACGCCAGCCGGTTGTTCACCGAGGGCCTGAAGACGGCCGACCGCATGCTCAATACGCACTTCTATATGCCGCCTCAGTCGACCGTGCTCGATGTGATGTCGGACGGCAAGACATCGCAGGACATCCTGGAATTCGTGCTGAAGACGTTCCCGGAGTTCGGCCTGCACCCGTTCCTGGTCCGCAAGGAGAGCACCGGCTTCATCTTCAATCGCATCTGGGCGGCCATCAAACGCGAGTCGCTCGAGGTGGTCTACGAGGGCGTGTCCATTCCGAAAGACGTCGACGACATGTTCGCGCGCAACTTCGGCACGAAGGCGGGCCCGTTCCGGATGATGGATCAGGTGGGTCTGGACGTGGTGCTCGATATCGAGGAGCACTACGCCGCGGAGAATCCGAATCTGCCCGCGGGGCCGCGCAAACTGCTGCACGAGTACGTCGACAAGGGCAAGCTCGGCGTGAAGACGGGTGAGGGCTTCTACGACGACTACCCCAAGCCGCGGTCATGACCGAGTTGCTCGCCCTCGACCTCAAAGCCGCTGCGATGCTGGCCGTCTCGCTCGATGACGGCTCGGTGCGCACGGTCGTCGACGGACTCGACGAGTTCCCCGACGGCGTGGTGGTCGATCAGCTGCGCGGCCATATCTACTGGACCAATATGGGTAAGCCCGACCCGGGCGCGCTTCCCGACACCGAACCGGAGTTCTTCACCCCCAACGGATCGATCGAGCGGGTCGATCTCGACGGCGGCAACCGCACCACGATCGTGCCGCGCGGCGCCTTCACCACCGGCAAGCAGTTGACCGCCGATTTCGAGGCGGGCCGGTTGTACTGGTGCGACCGCGAGGGCATGGCCGTGCTCACCTGCGATCTCGACGGCGGCGACCTGCGCCCGATCGTGGTGACCGGCCGGGGCGAGGCCGACGCCGAGATCGCTCGGAACTGGTGCGTCGGCATCTGTCTCGATCTCGACCGCCGCCTCGTCTACTGGACCCAGAAGGGTGCCGCCAAGGCGGGCGACGGCCGGATCTTCCGCGCCCCGATCGACCTGCCCGCCGGTACCGATCCCGCCGACCGCCCCGACATCGAACTGCTCTGGCAGGGCCTGCCCGAGCCGATCGACCTCGAACTGCACGGCGTCGCCCACCTGGTGTGGACCGATCGGGGCGCCCGCCCCGAGGGCAACGCGCTCTACGCCGCGACCGTGCAGCCCGAGGTCGGCACCCCGAAGGTGCTCTCCACCGGGTATCGGGAGGCGATCGGCTTGGCCGGGCTCGGGACCTGCTTCTACGTCAGCGATCTCGGCGGTGGCATCAGGTTCGTCGACGTGGGTTCGGGCACCGACACCGAGTTGGCGCGGATCGGGAGCCCGTTGACCGGACTCGCGCTCGCCGACCTGTAGTCGGGCCGCAGCACGACGTGGACCGCGATCGTCACCCAGCGCCCGATCAGGAATTCCGGTGCCTTGATCCCGAGCTGCCTGCGGTCGAGCACGGCCTCCGCCCGGACGGCGACCGTGTCGCCGCCCAGGTCGAACCGGGTGACGGTGAACACCAGCGGTACGTCCCGGCCACGCACGGTGGCCACGCCCGCGACGCGCCACTCCCCGTCGGTGCCGGTGATGTCGTCGGCGACGAAGCTCATCCGCGGGTGCCGGTCCAGATCGAGCAGGCCCGGTTTGCGCAGGTCACGATCGCGTCGGGGGTGGCCGGTGTCGATCGCGGCCAGGTCGACGACGCCGGTGATCGTCTGGGGCTGCCCGTCGGGGCCGACCGTCAGACGGCCCGCCAGTACCGGCATCGACCCGTGCACGGTGCGCCGCCCGAAATGGCCGACCTGGAAGCGCGCGGTGCACCGCTGTGGCGCGGCCACCCACTCCGTGGGCCGTTGTTCGCCCACCATGATCCAGTTCATGACCGCGCCCCCTCGGCGTAGATGGCGGCGGTGTCGTGGTGGTGCAGGACCGGATAGATCTCCACCCGGTCGGGCCCGGGCAGCAGCGCCGGGTTCTCGCCCGGCAGCAGTTCGGTGGCGAGGATGGCCGCGCCCACCGCGTGCAGGGCTTCCTCGGTCTCGCCGATCCCGATCACCACGCCGGAGCCGTCGGGACGGCGCAGTTCGTAGTAGTCGAGCAGGCCCGGCACGGTGGCCAGGGCGGGGCGGATGCGGTGCGCGGCGGCGAAGTCGGCGGCCGCCAGTTCGTCGGCGGTGCGTGGCTGGTCGAACCAGACAAGGTGTGCGTACATGATCTTAAGCTCCTGACCTGGGGAATTGGGTGATTCCAGGATCGCCGCGCGCGGACGCGCCCGGATCAGTGCCGGTACGTATCCGCGGTACTGAATTCCGCCGTAGGCGCGATACTGGTGCGATGCAGACTCCGGCCGTCGGACGGCATCAGGAGATCGCGCGGCTGCGTGCGGCGGTCCTGGCCGCCGCCTCGGGTGCGGGCCGGTTCGTGCTGGTCAGCGGTGCGGCCGGGATCGGCAAGTCGTGGCTGGCCGAACGCGCGGTGGAGCTGGCCGACGAGTCGGGCCTGCGGGTGGCGCGGGGCAACGCGCTCGACGACGCCGGGATGCCGCCGCTGTGGCCGTGGCACCGGGCTGCCCGCGACCTGCCCGCACTCGCCGCCGCCCTGGCCACGGTCACCGAGCCCGGCGGCGGTGCGGCCGCGCGGCGATTCCGGATGTTCACCGAGGTCGCGGACGTGCTCATCGCGGCGGCCGCGGACACCGGTCTGCTGCTCGTCCTCGACGATCTGCACTGGGCCGACCCCACCTCCCTCGCGCTGCTCACCCACGTCGCCACCGAGACCGCTCGCGCCAAGCTGCTCATCGTCGGCACCGCGCGCGAACCGGCGGGCCGGATGCTGCTCGGTCACCAGTCCGACTGGCTGCGGCTGCCGCACACCCAGTCGCTGTCCGTACCAGGACTTTCCGAGCCGGAGGTGCGGTACTGGCTCGAACAGCGCGGCCGGTCCGCCGATCTCGCCGCCCGCGTACACGACCGCACGGACGGCAATCCCCTGCTGGTCCGCCTCGTGCTGGAATCCGGTGCGGCGGAATCCGATACCGGCGACGACGCCCTGCTCTCCACCCCGGCGGTGCGCCGATTGGTGCTGGCCCAGCTCGACCGTCTCGCGCCGGCCGACGTCGACGTGCTCAGTGCCGCCAGCGTGCTCGGCGAGCGCATCGACGCCGAACTGCTGGCGCGGGTCTGCGCCACCGCCCGGGTGCCGGACGCCGTCGACGCGGCGACCGCGGCGGGGATCGTCCGCCGCTTCGGCGACGGCACCACCGGTTTCACCCACGCCCTGATCCGCGACGCGGTGTACGCGGATCTGCCGCCGTCGCGGCGCACCGCCCTGCACCGCGCCGCGGCGGAGGCGCTGACCGACCGGGGCGGGCCGGATTCCGCTGTCGCGGGCGCGATCGCGACCCATTGGCGGCAGGCGGCGGCCGGCGCGGAATCACCGGCGGGCCTGCGCTGGTCGCGCCGCGCGGCCCACGCGGCCCGGGCCGCCGCGGCCTACGAGGAGGCGATCCGCTTCGGGCAGTGGGCGATCGACGCGGCGGGCAGCACCGCGCCGGAAGCCGACCGCGCCGACCTGCTGCTCGACCTCGCCCGCGACGAGTTCGCGGCGGGCCGGATCGCCGACAGCCTCGCGCACTGCGTCCAGGCCGCCGCCCTCGCCGAGCGGGCCGCTCGCCCCGACCTGCTCGCCGAGGCGGCGCTGGTGGTCCACGGCGTCACCACGCCCACCGTGATGACCCAACTCGACCTGCTGTGCGACAACGCTTTACGTCGACTCGAACCGGGCACGCACGACGACCTGATCGCCCGGATCCTGGCCAGGCACGCCCTCTCGGCCGCCGACCGTGGCGCGGGCGCGACGGCCAGGGCGCTGTCCGAGCAGGCCATGCGCGCCGCCGCGCGCTCCACCGACCCCGATGTCACGCTCGACGCCATCCACGCCCGGCACCTGTCGCTGGCCGCGCCCGACTACCTCGACGAACGAATTACCTTGGCCGCCAGAGCGATCGAGATCGCGGTCGACGCCGAGCAGCCGCTGGCCCAGCTCTGGGGACACGTGTGGACCGCCGACGCGAGCCTGCAACGCGGCGACCTCACCGCCTTCGACAGCGCCCTGGACCACATCGACCTGCTGGTCGAGCGCCGTCGGCTGCCGCTCGCCCGCTGGCACCTGCTGCGCCTGCGCGCCACCCGCGCCGTCCTGGTGGGCGAACTCGCCGCCGCGCTCGACTTCGACACCGCCGCCTATGAACTGGCCGTCGGCATCGGCGACTTCTCGCTGGCCGGACTGCATCACGCGTTTCGCGGGATGTACGCGGTGATCATCGGACATGTCGATCGCGCCGAGCTGACCGAAGCGGTCGCGTCGCTGGCCTTCGCCCCGAAGATCCCGATCGCGCAGCTCTTCGCGCCGCTGATGCACGCGCTCGCCGGCGATCTCGACGAAGCCAGGGCCCTGTTCGCGCCCTTCCGGGAGCTCCCCGACACACTCGAGATCGGCGCGCGCTGGGCGGGCACCGTGTTCAGTGTCGGCTTGGTGGCCGAACTGCTCGACGACGCCGAGACCGCCGATCGCGTCTACCGCGCCCTGGCCGGGCAGGAAGGGCACTACTGCGCCGACGGCACCGGCGCGCTGATCTGCGTCAGCTCGCTGGCCAGGGTCCGGGCCGACAACGCGCGCGTCGCCGGACACCTGGACGCCGCGGTCGAGCTGTACCGGCGTGGCCTGGAGATGGACACCAGGATCGGCGCGCGCCCCTTCGTCGCGCTCGGCCACCTCGGGCTGGCCCGCACCTTGCTCGCCCGCGCCGAGTTCACCGCCGCGCGCGCCGCGGCCGAACAGGCGGCCGCCGGCTTCCGCAGGCTCGGCATGACCCATCGCCTGGCCGACGCCGACGCGCTGCTCACCCGCATCACCGCCGCCGCACGCTGCGCCGATCCGCTCACCCCGCGCGAGCGCGAAGTCCGCGAGCTGGCGGCGGCGGGACTGACGAATCGCGAAATCGCCACCCGCCTCGTTCTTTCCGAACGCACCGTGGAAACCCACGTCCGCAACATCCTCGCCAAACTGGGCGTCACCAACCGGACCGAGCTCGCCCGCGACACCCGCTGACGCAGGTCATGCCCCTGACATCGTGGCCGGTACGAGGGACGATCTTGCGGTTACAGTGGCCGGGCAAGTAATGCTCGTGCTCGGAGGGGACCGGTGGTGGAACAGGTATTCCAGGTCGATTTGCGTGGTGTGGTCGACCTGCTCAGTCACCACCTGTACGGCAGTCCGCGGGTGTATGTGCGCGAGCTGATGCAGAACGCCGTCGACGCGAGCACCGCGCGCCGGGCGCTCGACCCGTCGGCGCAGCTCAGCGTGCGGATCGAGACCGCCGACCGCACCGGCGACGGCAGCATCCGCATCCACGACACCGGCATCGGGCTCACCGAGGCCGAGGTGCACACCTTCCTGGCCACCATCGGCCGCAGTGGCAAGCGCGACGATCTCGGCTTCGCCAGGCACGAGTTCCTCGGCCAGTTCGGCATCGGTCTGCTCTCGTGCTTCCTGGTCGCCGACGAGGTCACCGTGCTGACCCGCTCGGCGCGCGGCGGGCCGACGGTGCGCTGGACCGGGTTCGCCGACGGCCGCTACCGCGTCGAACCCGCCTCGCGGGAACGCGAGGAACTGGGCACCACGGTCATCCTGACGCCCCGGCGCGGCGCCGAGCAGTGGCTCACCGGCGCCACCGTCACCGAGCTGGCCGCGCTGTTCGGCAGTCTGCTGCCGTTCGAGGTCACCGTCGACGGGCACTCGGTCACCGAGCCGGAGCTGCCGTGGCGGGCTAACCACCCCACCCCCGACGACCGCACGGCCGCCCTCGCGGCCTACGCCGAGGACACCTTCGGCTTCACCCCGTTCGCCACCTTCGATCTCAGCTGTGCCGAATCCGGCGTCACCGGGGTGGCTTTCGTGCTTCCGCAGCCGGTCAACCCGGCGGCCAAGGCCGGGCACCGGGTGTACCTCAAGCGCATGCTGCTGGCCGAGAGTGTCGCCGGGCTGCTGCCCGACTGGGCCTTCTTCGTGCGCTGCGTCGTCGACACCACCGAGCTGCGGCCGACCGCCAGCCGGGAGGCACTGTACGAGGACGACCTGCTCGAATCCACCAGGGAGGTGCTCGGCGGGCAGATCAGGGACTGGCTGGTGGAGTTGTCCACCGCCGACCCGGCCGCGCTCGCCCGCTTCCTGCGCGTCCACGATCTCGGCGTGAAGGCGCTCGCCCTGCACGACGACGACATGCTCCGGCTGGTCGATCGCTGGCTGCCGGTGGAGACCAACGCCGGGCAGATCCCGCTGGCCGAGTTCCGCCGCCGGTTCGGCGGGGTCCGCTACACGCCCTCGGTGGAGGAGTTCCGCCAGCTCGGCGCGGTGGCGGCCGCCCAGGGCCTCGGCCTGGTGAACGGCGGCTACACCTACATCACCGAGATCGTGGAGCGCCTGCCCGCGCTCGACCCCGAGATCCAGGTGACGCGCCTGGACACCGCCGCCCTGGCGACCCACTTCGACCTGGTCGACCCGGCGACCGAACTGGCGCTGCGCCCGTTCCTGACGACCGCCCAGCGGGTGCTCGACCGGCTCGAATGCGAGGTCGTGCTGCGCACTTTCGATCCGCCGTCGCTGTCGGCGCTGTATCTGCTCGACCGCGACACCCAGCATCGCGCCGAACTGCGGGCCACCCGCCAGGTCGCCGACGACCTGTGGGCCGACGTCCTCGGTGCCTTCGATTCCGGCCAGGACAGCGACCGGCCGCAACTGGTGCTCAACCACCGCAATCCGCTGGTGCGCCGCATCGCCGGGCTCGCCGACGCCCGGTTGGTGACGATGGCGGTCGAGGCGCTCTACAGCCAGGCGCTGCTGCTCGGCCAGCATCCGATGCGGCCGGTCGACACCGCGCTGCTGAACAAGTCGTTCGTCGGTCTGCTCGACTGGGCAGTGCACGATCCGCAGGGAGAGCTCTGATGTCCGACACCGTCGACGACCTGTGGCGGCTGCTCGCCCAGGCGGGCAACATGCCCTACGGCGACAGCAAAGACGCACTGCTGGAACAGGTCCTGCGGCACGCCGACGCCGGCGGGCACACCGACCTCGCGTTCCGCACCCGCATGCGGTTGATCACCGCCTACGCGCAGGGCATGAGCCCGGCCAAGCTGTTCGTCCCGTTCGCCCGCTGCCTGGCCGACTACGACCGCGACCCCGGCGCCTACGAGGAGTGGGTGGCGTCCGCGCTGCGCTGGGACTTCAAGTTCGCGGTGCGCGCGATGACGAATTTCCCCGAGGTGCCCAAGGATCGGGCGTTGGCCGCGCTGGACCAGATGGAGCAGCGCTATCGGCTGGAGGGCCAGAGCCTGCACGCGGTGCACGCTTACCGGCACTATGTCGCCGAGCATCTGGGCGACCTGGCCGAGGCCGAGCGCTGGTACGAAAGGTGGTGCACCACACCGCGCGACGAGAACTCCGACTGCGCAGGCTGCGACCCCACCGGCAAGGTCGCCTGGCTGGCGATGCGGGGTCGCGATGCCGAGGCCGTCGAGCTGGCCGCCCCTGTCCTGCGCGGCGAACTGCACTGCAACGAACAGCCGCAGCTGATCCTGACCGCGTTGCTGCTGCCCTACCTGCGCACCGGCCAGCTCGACGCGGCGCGCGACGCGCACCGCCGGTCCTACCGGGTGCTGCGCACCAAACCGCAGGACCTGCGGGCCATCGCCACCCACCTCGAGTTCTGCGCGCTGTCCGGCAATCAGGCGCGCGGCCTGGAACTGCTCGACCGGCATCTCGGCTGGCTCGACCGCTCGCCCAATCCGTCGGCCGCCATGGACTTCGCCGCCGCGGCCGCGCTGCTGCTGCGCACGGTGGACGACGCGGGCCACGGCGACACCGTCGTCCGGCGGCCCGCGCACCTCGAGCGGCCCGCCGCCGAATCGACCGCGCGGGACCTGCGGCAGGAGCTGACCGCCGAGGCGCTGGCGATCGCGGCCCGGTTCGACCAGCGCAACGGCACCGCGCATCAGACCGAGCAGGTGCGCGCGGTGCTGGCGCGCACGCCGATCGTCGACCGGCTGCCGCTGTCGGCCGCCGCGGCGCACCGGGCACCCGTCGAGCCCGCGCCCGCCCCGATCGCACTCCCCGCCCTGACCACGGCCGAGCTGATCGACCGGGCCGAGCTGGGCCAGGAGCGCGACGCCACCGTCGAGGTGACCGCGTTGGCCCAGCGCCTGACCGAGGCCGCCGAGCCCACCGATCCCCTGCTGGCGGGCCGGCGCGCGGCCGTTCTGGCGCGCGAGTCCGCCCGGCACGGCGACAGCAACGAGACCGAATCCCTGCTGCGCCAGGCGATCGAGCACTACACCGCCGCCGGTGACGAGGACCGCAGGCAGGGGGGTCTCGGCCGCCTCGGTGCGCACCTGTGCAGGCACGGCGATCCCGCCGAGGCGACATCGCTGCTGCGTGCCTCGCTCGCGCACCTGGGCGCGTCCGCCGATCCGGCTGTCCGGGCCGGCGCGATCCTGCGACTGTCCGGCGGTCTGCTCGACCTGTTCGACCGCGGCCTGCTGGCCGACGACGATGCCGCCGAACTCCCCGAGCTGCTCGACCGCGCCGCGGCCGAGGCAGCCGCGTCGGGCGGCGACGAGCTGATCGGCGACGTCGCCAGGCAGCGGATGTATCTGTCCGAGAACAACTCCCGCATCGACGACGCCGACGCCGCGGCGCGCACGGCGATCTCCGCCTTCCATCGGGCGAACCTGCCGTTGCGGGCCGCGACCACGCTCTACCATCTGTCCGGAATCCGCCGGTCCGCAGCGGAGTTCGACACCGCGCTCACGCTGCTCGACGAGGCGATGCCGCTGCTCGATACCGACACCCCGATCGGATTCCGGATGGCGGTCTACGCCCGCCGCGGTGATCTGCTGCTGCACCTGGACCGTGCCGCCGAGGCCGTCGGCGAGCTGCTCACCGCGATCGCGATCGGCGCGCCCGTCGACCTGCCCCAGGTCCCGTACGCGCGATGGGATCTGGCCATCGGCTACCGGTCGACCGGGCAGCTGCTCGATGCCGCCGAACAGGCCGAGTCGGCGATCCTCGCGCTGGATCGCGCCGGCGCGGGCGGCCCGGCCCGGGGCTGTCGCTACCTGCTCGCCGGTCTGCACCGCTCGCTGGGCGAGCACGATCAGGCACTCGCCGTGTACGACGCGATCATCGAATTCGACCGGGCCGTCGCCGATCTCGGTGACGAGGCCTACGTGCTCGCCGAGACCGCCGATCTGCTCGACTCGCTCGACCGCGATGCCGAGGCCGCCGAACGCTATCGCCTCGCCGCCGAGGTGGCGGCCCGGGTCGACGATCCGATCCGGGTCGCCTACTGCCGCTACAGCGCCGCGCTGTCGCTGCACTGGGCCGGGGATTCCGACGGCGCGGTGGCGGCCGTCGACGTCGCCGATGCCGCACTGGCCGAGCTCGCCGCGACCAGACCGGACGCCGATCTGCTCACCTGGCACCGGGCCCGGCTCGACCACAACGCCGCTCGAATCCTGCACTCCGCCTCTCGTTTACCCGACGCGTTGCCCCGCGCGGAAGCGGCGGCCGCCGGGTTCCGCGCGATCGAGGTCGTCGATCGGGCCGTGCGCGCCGACTACGACCAGGCGAGAATCCTGCTCGGCCTCGACCGCGCCGCCGAGGCCGAGAAGGTCCTCGCGGGCGCCGTCGCCGAACTCGACGACACCCACCCGGCCTACGGCCCGCTCTCCGGCCTGCTGACCGAAACCCGTTCCCGCCTCGGCTGATACGAAGGACCACGCCATGCAACCGCTCGGCAGCGACGATCCACGCCAGATCGGGGCGTACCGGCTGCTCGGTGTCCTCGGCGCCGGCGGCATGGGCAAGGTGTATCTGGGCCGCAACGCGGGCGGACGCACGGTCGCGGTGAAGGTGATCCGGCCGGACCTGCTGGGCGACCCCGAGTTCCGGACCCGGTTCCGCCGGGAAGTGGCCGCCGCGCGCCGGGTCGGCGGGGCTTTCACGGCGCCGGTCCTCGACGCCGATGTCGACGCCGATCCACCGTGGCTGGCCACTGGATACGTCGCCGGACTCGCGCTCTCGGACGCGGTGTCGCGGTTCGGGCCCTTCGCCGAGCCGTCGCTGCTCGCCCTCGGGCACGGGCTGGCCGAGGCGCTCGTCGCCATCCACGACGCGGGCATCGTGCATCGCGATCTGAAGCCGTCGAACGTGCTGCTGGCCGTCGACGGGCCCAAGGTGGTGGACTTCGGTATCGCGCGCGCCGTCGAGGACACCGCGCTCACCACCACCGGAAAGGTCATCGGCTCACCGGGTTTCATGTGCCCGGAGCAGGTGACCGGCGAAGCGCTCGGCCCCGCGTGCGATGTCTTCGCCCTCGGCGGCGTGCTGACCTTCGCCGCGTCAGGCCACGGCCCGTTCGGCACCGCCGAGATCGTGCAGATGCTGTGGCGCATCGTCTACGAGGAACCCCGCCTCGACGGCGTGCCCGCGCGGCTGCGTCCCCTGGTCGCCGCCTGCGTCGCCAAGGACCCCGCCGCCCGCCCGACTCCGCGGCAAGTTCTCGCCGAGTTCGCCGCCATCGGTCTGCCCGAGCGCACGGGTTGGCTACCACCGGCGGTCCTCGAAGACGTCAGCAGGCGCGCGGTCGCCCTGCTTGACCTCGATTCCGGCCCGGTCGACGGCCCTGCCGGTCCCAGCACGCCACCTCACCCGTCTCGGTCGAACACCAGTAGTCAGGCATTCTTGCCCGGCTCCACGGGTTCCGGTGGGCAGATACCGGTGCCAGGTGCCGCTGCGAACTTCAGCGGACCGGCATCGTCGCCCGGAAAGGCGGCAGGCTTCGACGGTCAAACGCCGCCGCCCGGCTCCGGAGCGGGGTTCACCGGGACTCCACCGCTGTCCGGCACTGCGACGGGCTTCGGTCGGCGCACGTCCTTTGCCGACAGCGGCGGGCCGAAACAGTCGGGCTACGCGACTGTCAGCGGGCCGGCCGGTGACATCACCGGTGGTACCCACGCGCCTTGGCAGGCACCGCCTGCCCGTTCGCGCCGAGGGCGCAACGCTCTGGTGGCCGCGGCGGTGGTCGTAGCGCTGGCGGTGGCCGGGGGTGCGTTCCTGATCGGCGTCCAGCTGCGCGGTCAATCGGACGGCAATAGCGTGGCGAACTCGACGTCGATCTCCACCGGCACCGAAGACTCCGAGCTCCCGCCCGCCACCGGAGCGGCGGTGTCGACGGTCCCCGCCGCGTTCGTGGGGAGCTGGCAGGGGCAGGCCACCGACGGGCCGGTGCGCTTCGACATCACCCTCACCATCAACGACGGCAAGGTCGGGCAGAAGGTGGCCACCGCGTCGAATACCGGCACGCTCTCCGGCGAGCGCTGCGAGCGCTCGGAAACCCTGGTCGAGGCCACCACCGACGGCCTCGTCTTCCGGGCGAAACTCACCGGCAAGAGCGCGAGTGGCTGTGTGGACGACGGTGCGACCTCGACGGTCACCCTCGGCTCGGACGGCACCCTCACCTACCGCACGCCGGGGCTGCTCGGTGGCACCATCACCGGGTTTCTGCGCAAGTCCTGACCACTCGCGATGACGATTGCCGACCAGTTGCCGACCACCTCGAAACGGGATCGAAACGGCGAACCGGGCACCCCGCGCGGCTGGTGGTGGTTCACTACCACCACGAGCTTGTCTGGACCTCCGACCAACACATCACCCCTGGTGATGCCGATCTCAACTTTCCAGCCGTTGCTATCTGGGTCACTACTATGCCAGACTCTCGTCCCACACTGTGAAGCCGTCCGGTCTCACAATGTCCGGAAAGGGAGTGGGTTGAGCGAGCGGCAAGAGCGCGAAGTTGCCACCCTCCCGACGGCTGCGCGGAAATCAGCCCCAGTCCACCAGCGTGAGCGCGGCGGCGGTCAGCAGATCGACCAGTTCGCCGACCGGCGGACGCGACTCCCGCAGCAGCCATTCGTGCGCGACGCCGTTGACCGCGCCGGTCAGCAAGCCCGTGGTGAGCTCCGCGTCGCCGCGCAGCCGCACCCCCTTGGCGGCCAGCGCCGTCTCGATCAGCGCCGACCAGGCGTGCCTGCGGGCGCGGCGATGGTTCTCCATCCGGTCGCTGACTCCGACGACCTCGATCAGCGCCACCTGTGCGCGGTACGGGTCGGAGCCGAGCGATTCCAGGTACGCGGCCAGTCCGCTGCGCAGCGCCGGCTCCGGTTCGGTGTGCTCGACCACCGCGGCGACGACCGCGGCCGCGGCGTCGTCCTGGATGCGGTCGTAGGCGGCGATGAGCACGTCCTCGCGAGTCTCGAACTCCTCGTAGAACTGCCGCTTGGACAGTCCCGCCGCCGCGCACACCTCGGCGAGCGAGCACGTCGGGTACCCGCGTTCGGCGAAGATTCGCGTCGCTGCTTCCAGGAACCGCTGGCGCCGTTCGGCTTTACGCGCGACGACTGTACGACCCCCATACCGTCTGTCCGCTGTAGTCACCTCTCCAATGTATCTGAAACCCCGGATCACACTTACATTTCCGGGCTGCTCCAACCAATCCCCACAAAGAAGGACGGCTGACCAGTGCTGCGCACCCGAGGCTCGCGGACCGCATTGTCCGCTCTCGTACTAGCGGTGAGTGCCTCACTCGCCGCACCTGCATCGACCATGGCTGCCCCGCGGCCTGCGGCTCAGCCGAGCGTCCCGGCGATCGCGGAGAACGTTCCCTCCGAGACGCTGGCCGCGCTGGCACCGTCGATCGTAAGCGCCGTCTCCGCGCCGGCCCCCATCGCCGACGGCGCGCAGGCCGCGATCCTGGCTCAGGCGCGCGTGCTGCTCGCCACGCCCGGCATTCCCGCGCAGGTCAAGGCGACCCTCGAGAAGGTCATCACCTTCCTCGACGGCAGCGGCGGTGGCGGCCCCGAGCTCCCGCCGTCCGACGGCCCGCGGATCGCGCAGTTCCTGTACCCGACCATCGGCAAGGGCTGCATCGGCCCGACCTCCGATTCCGTCGGCACCGCGCTGGCCGTACCCGGCCCGGCCGAGCTGCCGCCGCCCGGGCCCGCCGCGGGCCAGACCGGTTTCGTCTTCACCGCGCTGGGTACCAAAACGCCTACCGTCGCGCAGAACCCGCCGATGACGGTGCAGTGGGTCAACCTGGACAACCGGCGCACGGGCACCCAGCCGCTCACCACCGCGGCCGGGATCAACCCGGACGGGCCGGCCACCCTGTCCGCCATCGCCGACACCGGCTCGGGCCGGGTCGCCGCGGTGATCACCGGTTCGCTCACCACGACCACCGCCGACGGTGACCGGACCTGCTCGTTCGCCCCGACCCTCGGGTTCTTCTCCGTCGCCTGAGCCGACGCCACGTATTGGAGTTTCGTTCAATGAAGTTTGCCGTCCCCGGCTTGGTCAGTGGCCTGGCCGGCGCGATCCTCGGGGTGATTGCCGTGCTCGGCATCACCGCGGGCGCGCAACAGAATTCGATCCCCGCCCCCGAGACGACCGCTGATCCCGGTTCGTCGGTGCTGGGCAACGTGCAGTACGGAAGCCGATGAGCAACGGGCGCAGGCTCATCGCCTGCATTCTCGTCGGGCTCGGCGCGCTACTGCTCGCCGCCGCCGTCATGATCCCCACCTACACCGTGGACAAGGTCGCCAAGACCCCGCTGGATCTGCGGATCACCACCGTCGCCAAGAGCGTTCCCGGCGAGGAAAGCCTGGTGCTGGACGCGAAGTCGCTGACCTCGCCCGAGGGCGCGGCCAAGATCGACAAGAACGTCCCCGTGGTCTCGCAGCGCTTCCTGACCGTCGAGGAGCCCTCGGGCGCCGACGAGATGACGGTCCAGGCCGGCCAGACCCTGCGTCGCGACGACCGCGACGGCGACACCGGCATCCTCACCGCCTCCATCGACCGGGTCACCATCGACCGCGTCACCGGCGAGCCGGTCGCCACCTCGCCCAACGGTTCCCTCGCGGTCACCGTCGACAAGTCGGGCGCCTCGGTGGCCGACGCGCTGACCCGTCAGGGTCTGCAGTACCGCTTCCCGATCGGCACCGAGAAGAAGTCCTACCCGTACTTCGACACCAACGCCCGCGCCACCCGGCCCATCGACTTCGTCGAGGAGTCCGAGATCAACGGCGTCCCGGTCTACCACTTCCGGCAGTCCATCCCGGTGACGAACATGAACGACGTGGTGCCCGCCGCGACCAACAAGCTCACCCTCCCCGCCGCCAAGTGGGGCCTCGAGGGCGACGAGCCGGTCACCATGACCCGCTTCTACACCAACACCCGTGACCTGTGGGTGGAGCCGAAGACCGGCGCGGTCCTCAAGGGCGGCGAGCAGATCCACCTGTTCTACGGCCGCAGCGCCAACCAGATCGACGTCACCGCGCTGAAGTCGCACCTGGTCTTCGACGAGGAGACCATCGACGCCCAGATGGCCGTCACCCAGAAGAGCCTCGACAAGCTCGACCTGTTCGGCAAGACCCTGCCGATCATCCTGGGCATCCTCGGCGCGATCCTGCTCATCGCCGGCGCCGTCCTCGGCGTCCTGAGCGCGGGCGGCTCCGCCGCCCGGCGCACCTACGACCCGCCCACCGAACAACTCCGCACCACGAACCTCTAGCTCGGTTCCCCTGCACAACGAAGCCTCCCCGGATCCCTCCGGGGAGGCTTCGTTGTTCACGGCCCGAACGCGGACCAGCCCGGCCGGTTCAGCAGGCCCTGACAGCGAGTCCGCTCCGGCAACGCGCCATGGCGTCCACCACCAGCGGTGCGAAGCTCTCCGACAGCAGCCCGATCGTCTGCAACATGGGGATGTCGCCGTCCTCGGGCGCCGTCTCGAGCAGTGCCAGCCCGGTGGTCACCGCGCAGCGATCGGTGCCCCGCCGGATGAGCCACCGGCCGGTCGCACGGGCCCGTTCGGCATCGACGCGCTGTCCCGCGGCGACCACATGCTCGTTCCGGAACAGCGGCACGAACACCTGGTGACACGCGTCGGCCAGCTCGGCGGGCGCGCGGCCGGGGTCCGGATGTTCGCCGTCAGTGAACCGTGGCACGGGTCGGAACAAACCGGTACCCGACTGGGTTGAGTGAGCAAAGCTCAACTTTGGAAGGGTCGATATGACTACAGCTCAGAACCTGCCGGTGCTGTTCCTCACCGATCCGATCGTGCTGCCGGGCATGGTCGTGCCCATCGAATTGGACGAATCCGCGCAGGCCGCCATCGACGCCGCGCAGGCCGGGAAGACCGGCGCTGTGCTCGTCGCGCCCCGCCTCGACGAGGGGTACGCGTCCTACGGCGTCGTGGCCACGATCGAGCAGGTCGGACGGATGCGCGGCGGCGCGCCCGCCGCCGTGCTCAAGGCCGAGCGCAGGGCGCGGATCGGGCACGGCGTGACCGGGCCGGGCGCCGCCCTGTGGGTGGAGGCCGAACTCGTCGAGGAGCCCGCTCCCGACGCGCGCACCACCGAGCTCGCCGCCGAATACAAGAAGCTGGTCGTCGCGGTGCTCCAGCGGCGCGAGGCGTGGCAGATCATCGACATCGTCAATCAGCTCGACAAGCCCGAAGCCATCGCCGACACGGCGGGCTACGCCCCGTACCTGACCAACGACCAGAAGCGCGAACTACTCGAGACCCCCGAGGTCGCCGCTCGCCTGACCAAGCAGATCGAGTGGATCAAGGACCACATCGCCGAGGTCGAGGTCACCGACAAGATCTCCGAGGACGTCCGCGAGGGCATGGAGAAGAGCCAGCGCGAGTTCCTGCTCCGCCAGCAGCTCAACGCCATCCGCAAGGAGCTCGGCGAGGACGAACCCGACGGCGCCGACGACTACCGCACCCGCGTGGAGAACGCCGACCTGCCCGAGAACGTGCGCGCCGAGGCGCTGCGCGAGGTCGGCAGGCTCGAGCGGGCCAGCGATCAGAGCCCGGAATCGGGCTGGATCCGCACCTGGCTCGACACCGTCCTGGACCTGCCGTGGACGGTGAAAACCGAGGACAGCACCGATGTCTCGGCCGCGCGCGCCGTGCTCGACGCCGATCACCACGGTCTGGACGAGGTGAAGGACCGCATGGTCGAGTACCTGGCCGTGCGTGCGCGCCGGGCCGCGCGTGGTCTGGAGGTCGTCGGCGGACGTGGCTCGGGTGCCGTGCTCGTGCTGGTCGGTCCGCCCGGTGTCGGCAAGACCTCGCTGGGTGAGTCGGTCGCGAAGGCGCTGGGCCGCAAGTTCGTTCGCGTCGCCCTGGGCGGCGTGCGCGACGAGGCCGAGATCCGTGGCCACCGGCGCACCTACGTGGGCGCGCTGCCCGGCCGGATCGTGCGTGCGGTGAAGGAGGCGGGGTCGATGAATCCCGTCGTCCTGCTGGACGAGATCGACAAGGTCGGCTCCGACTTCCGCGGCGACCCGGCGGCGGCGCTGCTCGAGGTCCTCGACCCCGCGCAGAACCACACCTTCCGCGATCACTATCTCGACCTGGACCTCGACCTGTCGAACGTCCTGTTCATCGCGACCGCCAACGTCATGGACACCATTCCCGGCCCCCTGCTGGACCGCATGGAGCTCATCACCGTCGACGGCTACACCGAGGCCGACAAGGTGGCCATCGCCCGCGACTTCCTGGTGCCCCGGCAGCTGGAACGCAACGCGCTGACCGCCGAGGAGGTCTCGATCACCGACGCGGCGCTGCGCGAGATCGCGGCGAACTACACCAGGGAAGCCGGTGTGCGCCAGATGGAGCGGCTGGTGGCGAAGGCCCTGCGCAAGGCGGCGACCCGCCTGGTCACCGGCGATGCCGCCGACGAGAACACCCTGGTCGACAAGGGCGCGCTGGGCGAGGGCGCCGTGCTCGGGTACGACCCGGGGCTCGGCTACGACAACGTCATCGATATCGAGTCCGGTCCGCAGCCGGCCGGTCAGCTGACGAGTCTCGTGGTCGACGTCGAGAACCTGACCGACTACCTCGGCCGTCCCCGCTTCACCCCGGACTCGGTGGAACGCACCGCCGTCCCCGGCGTGGCGACGGGCCTGGCGGTCACCGGCGCCGGCGGCGATGTGCTCTACATCGAGGCCAACGCCGCCGAGGGTGAGCGCGCCCTGACCCTGACCGGTCAGCTGGGCGATGTCATGAAGGAATCGGCGCAGATCGCGCTGACCTACGTGCGCTCGCACCTCGAGGAGATCGGCATCGAGCCGAAGGTCCTGGACCGCAACATCCACATCCACTTCCCGGCGGGTGCGGTGCCCAAGGACGGACCGTCGGCGGGCGTCACCATGGTGACTGCCCTGGTGTCGCTGGCGCTGGGCCGTCAGGTGCGCGGTGATGTCGGCATGACCGGCGAGGTCACGCTGAACGGGCGCGTGCTGCCGATCGGTGGCGTGAAGCAGAAGCTGCTCGCCGCCCAGCGCGCCGGGCTGAAGACCGTCTTCATCCCGGCCCGCAACGAACCGGACCTCGACGAGGTCCCGGCCGAGGTGCTGGCCGCCCTGGATGTCCGCCCCGTCGCCGACGTGGCCGAGATCCTGGCCTACGCCATCGAGCCGATCGCCGAACCGGCCGCCGACGGCAGCTTCGCCGTCAGCGCCTGACCCACCACCGAACGGGCCGCGCACAACACTGTGCGCGGCCCGTTCGGTGTCTAGCGCAAGCCCAGTTTCCGCATCAACGCCCGGTCCAGGTCCCTCGACTCGCTGCCCGCCGGCGACCCCTTGAACTCGCCGAGCCGTTCGGGGCGATGGTGAAGACGCGTTGTTCGTGGCCGCACAGCGGTCTCATCGGCTGACGGTCGGTGGCAGCGCGGGTGCCTGTTCGGGCGCCGGGGTGACGATGGCCAGTTGGTCGGTGACGTAGCTGTCCTGGTCGTCGGTGTCGTCGTCCTCGTCGTCGAACTCGGTGTCCTCGTCGGCGCCCGCCTCCGCGACCCGCTCGAGGTCCTTCTCGACCCGTCGCGTCGTGCCCTGGGCCACGGCGCACAGGATCGGCTCCTCGCCCTCGGTCTCGGCGTAGACGTCGCAGTGGGTGACCGCCTGACGGCGGGTGGCGCCGAGCACGGTGGCGTGCACCCGCAGCCGCTCGCCGAGGGCGGGACGCAGGTAGGTGATGGTGAAGCCGCCGGTCAGCACGTTGGGACCCAGAACGGTGCCCGCGGCGAAGGTGAGCGCGTTGTCGGCTGCGTAGGCCAGCACGCCACCGTGCACGAATCCGAACTGCTGACCGTGCTCGGGCTGGATCTCGATCACCAGTGTGGCCGCACCGTCCCCGAATTCCGTGAGTTCGGTGCCGACGAGTCGGGCGAACGGTTGCGCGGCGAGTACCTGGCGGGCCAGGTCGAGGTCGAGGGTGGTGGCTTCGGTCGGCATCGGGTGTTCCGTTCTTCGAGCTCGGTCGTGACATCGGTTGGCGCGCTACGGATATTGCCATCCTGGGGCGGTGACGAGTACGCCAGTGCCGCACCGCGAGCTGCCCGGTTGCGCCGTTTTGTCGGTACCGTGCGGTAATACTTCACCCGTGCCCCAGTGGCTGCTGCATGTCGATCTCGACCAGTTCCAGGCGGCGGTGGAATTCCGGCGTCGTCCTGAGCTGCGCGGACTGCCGGTCATCGTGGGCGGCGAGGGCGATCCGGCGCAGCCGCGCAAGGTCGTCACCTGCGCGTCCTATCCGGCCAGGGCCTTCGGCGTGCGCGCGGGGATGCCGTTGAAGATGGCGCAGCGCAAGTGCCCGGAGGGCGTGTTCCTGCCGGTCGACATGGCCGCCTACGAGGTGGCCTCCGACGAGATCATGGCGACGCTCGGCCGGGTCGCCGGGGCTGTCGAGGTGTGGGGCATGGACGAGGCGTTCGTGGCCACCGACGGTGACCCGTGGCGGCTGGCCGCCGAGATCCGCCGTGCCGTCACCGAGCTGGGTCTGACCTGCTCGGTCGGCATCGGCGACAACAAGCTCACCGCGAAACTGGCCACCGGTTTCGCCAAGTCGACCGGCAAGACCTCCGCCGAGCCCGAGCACGACCCGGGCGCGGCGGCCGGGGTGTTCGAACTGACCGCGGCGAACTGGGCCGAGCTGATGGGCCACCGCCCCACCGACGCGCTATGGGGTGTCGGGGCCCGGATCGCCAAGCGGATGGCCGAGCTGGACATCGTCACCGTCGCCGATCTGATGGCCGCCGACCGGCAGCGCCTGGCCGCCGAGTTCGGCCCGAACACCGGCCCCTACCTGTGGGTCCTCGGTCACGGCAAGGGCGACACCGAACTCTCGACCACCCCGCGGATACCGGTGGGCCGCAGCAAGTCCGAGACCTTCCCGCACGATCTGACCGACCCGGACGAGATCCGCCGCGAAGTCGCGCGCCTGGCCACCGAGGTCGCCGAGGAGATGATCGAGCACCAGCGCATCAGCACCCGGGTCGCGGTCACGGTCCGCACGAAAACCTTCTACACCCGCAGCAAGCAGCGCAAACTCCCCCAACCGACCGCCGATGTCGCCACCATCGTCGACACCGCCCTGGCCATCATCGACCGCTTCGAACTCGACCGCCCCATCCGCCTCCTCGGCGTCCGCCTCGAACTCCTCCCGCCCGACGCGCCGGGCGGTTGAGCACCTCGGCGGGGTCTGCCGGTGCGCTGGTTCGCCTCGTATGCTCGGACCCATGGATTACTCCGCGATGGTGGCCCGTGAATCCGACGGTGGGATCGTGCTCGCTCGTGAGCAGGTCGGGGAGGATTTCCTCGGCGAGGGCGAGGTGACGATCAAGGTTCATTACTCGAGCGCCAACTACAAGGATCTCCTGGCGATCACGCCGCGCGGCGGCGTGGTGCGCAACTATCCGATCGTGCCCGGCATCGACCTCACCGGTGAGGTGGTCGCGTCCGAGACCGACGACTTCGCCCCCGGCGATCAGGTGATCGCGCACGGCTACGAGCTCGGTGTCTCGCGCAACGGTGGTTTCGCCGAGTACGCGCGGGTGCCCGCCGAATGGGTGGTCCGCCTGGACGGCCTGGACACCAGGGACGCCGCCACGATCGGCACGGCAGGCTTCACCGCGGCGATGAGCGTGCAGGCCCTGCTCGACAACGGTCTCACCCCCGACGACGGCGCGGTCCTGGTCACCGGAGCGACCGGCGGCGTCGGCACCGTCGCCATCGACATCCTCTCCGGCCTCGGCTTCGAGGTCATCGCCTCCACCGGCAAGACCGACGCGAGCGACCTGCTGGCCGAGCTGGGCGCCAACGAGGTTATCGGCCGCCTCCCGCTGGACCCGGACGCCAAGCCGCGCCCGCTCAACAAGGCGGTCTGGGCTTCGGCGGTCGACAGCGTCGGTGGCCCTTCCCTGGCCCACGTCCTGAGCGCCATCGGTTACGGCGGCGCCGTCGCGGCCAGCGGCCTCACCGGCGGCGCCGAACTGCCCGCCACCGTGCTGCCGTTCATCCTGCGCGGTGTCAGCCTGCTCGGCATCGACTCGGTGTTCCTGCCGATCGAGAAGCGTCGTGCGCTGTGGACCGCACTGGGCAAAGAGCTGCGCCCGCAGCACCTCTCGACGATCGAGTCGTTCGCCCCGATCACCGAGGTGGACCGAGTGCTGCGATCGATCAAGGACGGCACCCATTCCGGTCGCACGGTGATCGGGGTGGCGGGCGAGTTCTGAGCGGACCGGAGCACACCGTCGGCTGTCGACGGCGTACCGAGCGTCGCGCAGCCCTACTTCGCCGGGAACGATGGAGGGAACAGCTCCTCGACCGGCCTGCGCAGATAGTCGCGCTCGGAGTACGCCGCGCGCATCCGATCGAACAGTCCTTGCGCGCGGCGCGACATCGCGGACAGGTCGATGCCGGGAATCACGCCGTCCCGCAGGGTGATTCGTCCGGCGACCATCGAGAAGTCCGCCGCCCGCGCGGTGCTGTTCATGCACAGGGTGCGGATCGGATCATCGAGGACACCGTCGCGGGGATCGTCGAGGCGGAAGGCGACCAGGTCGGCGGTCGCCCCGGCCGCGAGTCTGCCCAGGTCGGGGCGTCGTAGGGCGTCCGCGCCGCCGAGCGTGGCCGCCGTCAGATACTCGCCGTAGGTCGCGCCGTCGAGCCGACGGGTGAGCAGTTTGGCGATGGTGACGCCGATGTCGATGCCGCGCACCAGATCCGGTGGGAAGGAGTCGGTGCCCAGCGCGATCCGCACGCCCGCCGCGCGGTAGCGGTCGAAGGTGTCCAGCGCCGAGGCGTGCCTGGCCGAGGTGAGCGGGCAGTGCACGATCGTGGCCCCCGACGCGGCCAGGGTGCCGAGATCGTGGTCGGTGTCCGCGTCGACCTGCGGGTGCGCGTCGAGGTAGATGCCGTGGGGGATCAGCAGATTCGGCCCGAGCAGTCCGGTCCGCGCCAGCACTTCCAGCGGCGGTGCGGCGAAGCGTTCCAGGATGAACTCGCGCTCCACCAATCCTTGGAGCGCGTGCAGGCGGACCAGGGCGCCGCTCGCCGAGGCGAGCTCGGCCGTGCGCCGCATCAGCTCCTCGGTGAGCGTCTCGATCCGGCACGGCAGCAGCGTGCCGTGCACGAGATCGGAGCCGCGCTCCGCGGCCCAGTCGAGAAACCTGGCCGCACCATCGAATCCGGCGCGGCCGAGTTCGTCGTTCCAGTAGACGGACCGCGTGCCGTCCGCGTCCACCACGTTGACCCCACCGCGATACGCGGGGCCGAGGTACACCCGCAGCCCGAGCCGTTGCGCCGCCTCGGCCATCGCGACGGCGTCGTCGAACGTCTCGGCCCAGTCGCTGTGTACTTCCGAGGCGATCGGCATCGCCGTCGTCACTCCGTGCAGCAGCAATTGGACGAAGCTGTATTCGCGGATGAACGCCCGCTCCTCGGCGTCGAAGACCGCCCGCCGTCGATGCGTGGCATAGTCCCGTGACCAGTGCAGGCCCAGACCCAGCTCGCGCGACTGCCACGAATCCAGAATCGTGTGGTCGATATCGGCGAGCGCGTCGAGATCGATGAGGCCGGGCAGCAACAGCGCGTTCCCGAGATCGATCACCTCGTCGGCCGGTTCCGCGCCGCGTGGCCCGACGGCCACGATGCGTGAACCCGCCACCACCACTTCGGCATCGGTGAGCAGCACGTGCCCACCCGCCGAGTCCGCCGCACCGGCCTCGGTGCGCTCGGCGGAATACGCCAGCACATGCCGTGCGCGAATACTTCGTCGCACGCTCAGCTCCCTTCCCTGCCGAAACGTCCGGGGATCTCGAACCCCTCGATCGCTGTGTCGACCGAAACCACGGCGCCCCGATGGATGACGGTCCGGGCGGCGGGCCGATCCATCACGGCCGCCGTCGGGCTCACCGCGTCGACCAGGAAGAACTCCGCCGGATCACCGACCGCGACACCGGGATGCGGATCGAGCAGGTCGAGCGGACGCAGACTTCGATCGATCACGCTCGCGCCGCCCCAGGTCGCCACGGCCAGTGCGTGCTCCACGTGCTGATCCGACCCGTACCCGTTGACGAACGCGAGTTGCCACGCGCGGTCGAGCATGTCGCCGTTGCCGTAGGGCGACCAGTAGTCCCGCTGACCGTCCATCCCGACCCCGACCCGCACGCCGGCGGCCGCCAGGTCGAGCAGGGGCAGTGCCCAGCCCTGCGCGCCCGCCGCGTGCGTCAGCGCGATATCGAACTCCGCCAGCTGCGCGATGGCCCCCGGCACGCCGGGCAGGCCACTGGCCAGACACCGCGCGTGCGAGATGGTCACCCGACCGGTCATCCCGAGTGCCCGCACCCGCTCGATGATCAGCGACAACGTGAACAGCCCGAGCTCGCCCGCCTCGTGCAGATGGATGTCGACCCCGGCCTGATGCCTTTCGGCCAACCCGAACACCGCGTCGAGATGCCGTACCGGATCACGGTCGAGTTCGCACGGGTCCATCCCGCCGACCAGGTCGGCGCCGGCCGAGAGCGCCGCGTCCATCAGATCGACGACACCGGGTTCGAGCAGAATGCCGACCTGCGGGAACGCCACGATCTCCACGTCGCAGACGTCGGCGTAGCGTTCCCGCGCCGCGAGTTCACCCTCGAGCTTCGCGAGCCCGGTGTCGGCGTCCACCTGGGCGTGGCTGCGAATCCTGGTGGCGCCGTTGGCGACCGCGACGGCGAGGGTGAACGAGGCCCGCTCGGTCACCGAGCGCTCGGCCGTGCGCCACTGCGCCCGGTCGTTCATGATCCGGCCCCACCGGCCCGGCTCGCCGGTCTGCGCCCGGAACGGCAGCCCGAGGCGACTGGAATCCAGGTGCAGGTGCACGTCGGACAGGGCGGGCAGGAGCAGCCTGCCCGCGCCGTCGACCCGCTCGGCGGCCGTCCTCGTCGTGCCGGTCGCCGCGACCGCGGCGACCACGCCGTCCTCGACGAGCACGTCCACCGGCTCGGTGCCCCACGGGCGCACATCGCTGAGCAGCAGCGAATCCCCCATGGACTCAGTCCTTTCCGAAGCTCGCCAGGTCGACGGTGATCATCCCGTCCGCCCGGGGCTGCCACCGCAGCGCCGGGTCGACGGCGTAGCTGGCGTCCGGGGTGTAGAGGCCGATCAGCAGCGCCTTCGCGTCGTTGAGGGTGAACAGCTCGCGGTAGACGTCGATCCTGGCCTGCCCGGCGACGGTTCGCGTCTTGGCCACCAGCGCCTGGGTTTCCGGCAGCATCGCGTAGTCGTTCCACTGCCCGCCGAACATCGAGGCGATCGGCGCGTCACCGTCCATGGTGGAGGGGGCGTAGGTGTTGAGGTAGATGCCGGTGGCGGCCTTCTTGCTGTAGATCATCTGCGACAGGCTGCTCTGATCGGTGCCCTGCAACGTGATGGTGATGCCGACCTCGGCGAGGTTGGCCTGGATCGACTGGGCGATCTCCGAACTCAGCGGGATGCGCCCGTTGGTCGCGTACTGGAACGGGATCGGCGTCCCGCGGTAGCCCGCCGCGGCCAGCAACTGCTTGGCCTTGGCAGTATCACGCACCGGCGCCGGGTATTTCGGGTCGAATCCGCCGACGTTCTCGGCGACCAGCTGGTTGTCGACCGTCGCCCGGCCCGCCAGCAGGGTCTTCACGATGCCCTCGCGATCGATCGACAGCGCGATCGCCTCGCGGACCCGCTGGTCGGCCAGCGGACCGGCGGTGGCGTTCATGCCGAGGAAGGTGACACCGTTGGAGACCCGCGACTCGATCCGCACGCTCGATGAACCCTCCACGGCCGCCACCTGATTCGGGGCGACCAGCGCGATGTCGAGGCTGCCGGACTGGACACCGTTGAGCCGGGCGTCGGCGTCGGCCACCGTCTTGAAGGTGACCGCCTCCATCGTGGCCTTCTCGCCCCAGTAGTCCGGATTGCGCTTGACCGCGTATTCGACGCCGCGCGTGTAGTGATCGAAGACGAACGGCCCGGACCCGACCGGCGCGGCGGCGAATCCCGCGGACCCCAGCTTCGTGTACACGGACTCGGGCACGATCGAGACGCCGGTGGTGATCGTCGGCCACGCGGAGAACGGGGCGTTGAGGCTGAACACCACGGTGTTGCCGGGCCCGACGGCGGCGGAGGTGAACATCTCCATGTAGGTGGCCGGGTCGCCGGTCGGCGTCGCCTTGATCTGGTTGTAGGTGAACGCGACATCGGAGGCCTTCAGCGGCTCGCCGTTGTGGAATTTCACACCGTCGCGGATGGTGAAGGTCCACTGGGTGAAGTCGGCGTTGTGCTCCCACTTCGTCGCCAGCTTCGGCCCGATCACGCCTTCGCTGTCGAATCGGGCGAGCTGGTCGAAGGTCGCGAAGTAGTAGTTGTAGCCGGCGAGCGACCCGTCACTGATCGGGTCGGGCACGTCGGTCGGCTCGGTGACTGCGCCGACGACCAGCGTTGTCGCCGAAGCGGTGTCGGAACCCGCGGGCGCGCAGGCACTGAGGGTGAAGGTGGCGAAGGCGAGGACGGCGAGCCCTGTCGCCATCCCGCGGGTGATCGGTTTCATCGGTTTCCTTTCGACGGGCGTGCGAGCGGGTGCAGGCAGGCCGCGACATGGTCGGTACGACCCTGTGGTTCGAGTTCCGGTACGCGCGTCGCGCAGTCGGCGGTGGCGAGGGGGCAGCGGGTGCGGAAGGTGCAGCCGCTCGGTGGGTTCGCGGCATCGGGCAGTTCGCCGCGCACCAGCGTCGAGGTGTCGCGGCGGCGTCGATGCGGGTCGGGCACGGGCGCCGAGGCGATCAGGGCCCGCGTGTACGGGTGCGCGGGGCCGGTGAAGACGTCTTCGGTCGCGCCGATCTCGACGAGCTTGCCCAGGTGCATCACCGCGATCCGGTCGGACAGGTGGCGCACCACCGACAGATCGTGGGCGATGAACAGATACGACAGCCCGAGCTGTTCCTGTAGGTCCTGTAGCAGATTGATGACCTGGGCCTGCACCGAGGCGTCCAGCGCGGAGACGGGTTCGTCGAGCACCAGCACCTCGGGCCCCGGGGCGAGCGCCCTGGCGATGCCGAGCCGCTGCCGCTGTCCGCCGGAGAACTCGGCGGGCTTGCGCGCCAGCGCGTCGCGGCCCAGTCCCACCTGATCCAGCAGCTCCACCACACGCTCTCGCCGGTATCCGCCCGCGATGCGCAGCGGCTCGGCGACGATGTCGTGCGCGGTCATGCGCGGATCGAGGGAGGAGTACGGGTCCTGGAACACCAGCTGGACCCGGTTGCGCAGCGCGCGCCGGGCCTGCGGGCGCAGCGTCGCCAGGTCGTGGCCGAGGATCCGGATCGAGCCCGCGCTCGGGGTATTGATCCCGAAAAGGGTGCGGACCAGCGTCGACTTGCCGCCGCCGGATTCGCCGACCAGGCCGAAGGTCTCGCCGCGGCGGACCGCGAAGCTCACGCCGTCGAGGGCGCGGAGCCTGCGTGTGCCGAGGAGCCCGCGCCTGCTGGTGAAGCTCACCTCCAGTCGGTCGACCCGGATGACGTCCTCGGGCTCGTCGATCGTCGTCATGCGGAGAGGTCCTGTTCGATCGGCGCGGACTCGATCGCGGGCGGGCAGGCCACCGCGCGCCCGCCGGCCAGCGGGACGAGAACCGGTGTGGTGGTCGAGCATTCGTCGTTCTTCCCGGCGAACTCGCAGCGCGGGGCGAAGCCGCATCCGGGCGGACGTCGCGTCGGTGACGGGGGCGAACCGGGGATGGCGTAGGCCCTGGCGCCGCCCGACTGTCCGAGCAGGCTGCGTTGCAGCCCCCGGGTGTACGGGTGGGTGGCGTCGTCGAAGATCTGCCACACGGTCCCGGTCTCGACGACCCGGCCCGCGTACATGATCGCCACCCGATCGGCGTACTGCGCGACCAAGCCGAGGTCGTGGGTGATCAGGACCATCGCCGCGCCACTGCGGGCGCGGGCCTGCGCCAGCACCTCCATGAGCTGGGCCTGGATGGTGACGTCGAGGGCCGTGGTCGGCTCGTCGGCGATGAGCACCGCCGGATCGTTGGCCATCGCCATGGCGATCACCGCGCGCTGCCGCATGCCACCGGACCACTGGTGCGGGTAGGCGCGGGCCCGCTCGGCAGGCTGGGGAATGCCCACGGCGGCGAGGAGTTCGACGACGCGCCGAGTGCGTGCCCGGGCGTCGAGCCGCTGGTGCACGGCCAGCGCGCGCCCGATCTGGACGCCGACCCGGCGGACCGGGTTGAGCGTGGTCATCGGGTCCTGGAAAACCATGCCGAGCTCGGCGCCGCGGAGCTTGCGCAGGGTCTCGTCGTCCGCACCGACGAGTTCGGCGCCACGGAAACGCACACTGCCCGAGAAGATCTCCAGCGGTGCGGGCAGCAGGCCGAGCACGGCGAGCATCGTCACCGACTTGCCGGAGCCGGATTCGCCGACGAGACAGAGCACTTCACCCTCGGCCAGCCGCAGGCTCACCGAGTCGACGAGCACCACCCGCTCCCCCGCCGCCGTCTCGTAGCCCACGGTGAGATCGGTGATCTCCAACAGCGCGCTCATGCCGCGACCTCCTTCGCGAGTGCGCCGCGCCGGGCCCGCCGCACCCGGCGCAGCCCCTGCCCCTCGTCGGTGAATCGCCTACTGGCCAGCAGGGTTCCGCCGATCACCAGCAGCAGGGCGACGGCGGGCACGATCGTCAGATACGGGGCTTGGCGCAGATATTTCTGCCCGTCGGTGATCATCAATCCCCAGCTCGGGGTGGGCGGTTGCACGCCGAGACCGAGGTAGTCGAACGAGGAGATCATGATCAGCACGTTGCCGAGATCGGCGGTCGCCAGAATCAGCACCGGCGCGGTGACGTGTCCGACGACGTGCTCGCGCATCACCCAGCCCGAGCGCGCACCGAGCAGCTTCGGCGCGATCACGAAATCGCGGCCGGACAGGCCCAGTGCCACCGAGCGCGCCACTCTGGCGTAGCCGACCCAGAAGGTGACGCCGAGGATCGTGGCCATCAGCACGGTGCTCGGTCCGCGAATGGCCGACACGGCCATGATCACCAGTGTCATCGGGACCGCGAGCTGCACGTCCGCGACGCCCATCAGCACGTTGTCGGTGACGCCGCGGAAGTAGCCCGACACCGTGCCGATCGCCATCCCGATCAGCGCGTTGACCACCACGATCACCAGGACCAGACCGAGCGTGATCCGCCCGGCCAGCGCCAGCCTGCTCGCCAGGTCACGGCCGAGCGAATCGGTGCCGAGCGGGTAGTGCCCGTCGGTGAACGGCCGGGTGAACGCGGACGCGAGGTGCTGCGCGTACGGGTCGTAGCCGGGAAAGAGCGGGTAGAGCAGTGAGAACAGGACGACGGCCAGGATCATCGCGACGCCGGCGATCGTGGCGTGCTGACGGGGGCGGATCACCGGACCCTCGCTCTCGGGTCGATGACGCCGTAGAGGACGTCGATGCCGAAGTTGACGATCACGAAGATCGTCGCGATCACCACCAGCCCGGACTGAACCACCGGAAAGTCCCGGTTGAACACCGCGTCGAGCATGAGCTGACCCAAACCCGGCCAGGCGAAGACGTTCTCGACGATGACCAGACCACCGAGCAAGGTGCCCAGGGTGATTCCGGAGATGGTGAGCACCGGCAGCAGCGCGTTGGGCAGGACATCGCGCAGCAGCACCGACGACCGGCGCTCGCCGCGCGCGTAGGCGGTGCGCACGTAGTCCTGAGAGCTCTCCGCGACCAGCGAGTTGTCCAGCAGCCGCGAATACACGACGAACTGCGCGGTCGCGATGGTCACCGCGGGCATGACGATCGCGAGCGGATCGGCACCGGCCAGGGACGGTAACCAGCCCAGCGTCACCGAGAACACCAGCACCAGCAGCAGCCCGAACAGGAAGTCCGGCACGGCGAGTCGGGCCGCGCCGAGTCCGAGTGCGACCCCGCGCAGCGACCAGCGGCCACTGAGATGGATGACGAGCACGACGGCGAAGGCCAGCGCGAGCCCGATCGCGAAGCCGGTGACGCCCAGTTGCAGGGAGGCGGGCAGACGCTGCAGGACCAGCGACATCGACGAGGTGCCGGTCTGCTGGTAGGAGTCCCCGAAATCACCCGACAGAATTCCGGTCAGGTAGTCGAGGTACTGGGTCAGCGGCGGCTTGTCGAAGCCGAGTTCGTGGTCGAGTGCCGCGATATCGGCCGCACTGGCGGTCTCGGGCAGCAGCGACGCGGCGGGGCTTCCGGTCAGCCTGCCGAGCAGGAATGCCAGTGAGATGACGGCGAAAACGGTGATCACCGCCTGCGCGAAGCGGCGGAGCAGATAGACGGCCAACTCGCATCCTCTCTGTGGCCGATGGTGAATCGGTATACAGAATTGGAGTTGGGTGTATCCCGCTTGTGTTCCGCACGTTTCGGTCCGGTGAATGATGCGGCTGGTCGAAAAGATATATATTTCGTGGTCAGTGGGTGTTTTCGAACCGCTGTCCGACGGCGTATCCGGCTTCGGTGCACCAGCGAACCCTGCGCGACCAGACGAAACAACGGTCGACCGAAGATATATTCGTAGACTTACTCCGTGGCCCGAGACCAACGTCGCCCGGCGGAAGCCGTCGACGACACCTCCCAGACCCGGCGGATCTACGACGAGCTTCGGCGCAACATCATCACCGGGGTATACCGGGAAGGCGAGAAGTTACCGGAGGCCCGCGTCGCCGCCATGCTCGGCACCTCGCGACTGCCGGTGCGCGAGGCGCTGGCGCTGCTCGAATTCGACGGCATCGTCAGCGCGCTGCCCCGGCGCAGCGCGGTCGTGCGCTCCTGGGATCGCGCGGCGGTGGAGGAACTCTTCGACGTGCGGATCGGGCTGGAACCGCTCGGCGCCCGGCTCGCCGCCGCCCGCATCCGGCAGGGTCACGACAGCGCACCGCTGCGAGCCGCGCTACGAGAAGCGCAGGTGGCCACCGACTCTCGTGATCCGCTGCGGATCGCCGAGACCAACGCGAAGCTGCACGGCGCGATCGTCGAACTCTCCGGCAACAGCCTGCTCACCCAGCTGATGCGCACCATTCTGGCCCGGATGGCGTGGCTGTTCTTCCTCACCGCCGACCGCGACACCGAGGAGCAGCGCGACGAACATCGCCACCTCATCGAGGCGATCTCCTCCGGCGATGAACGCCTCGCCGAGTACGCGATGCTCAGCCACACCGAGGCGGGCCGCACGCCGACGCTGGCCATCGTCACCGCGCTGCGCCACGCCGACCCCGCCTGACAGCGGGGTCGGCGCGGTTCGGTCAGGCCGCGGTGACAGGGACCGGGTCCTCGGCGAACTGGGTGCGGTAGAGCTCGGCGTAGCGGCCGTCGGCATTGAGCAGGTCGGCGTGGGTGCCGCGCTCGACGATGCGGCCCTGCTCGAGCACCACGATCTGATCGGCGGAGCGGATCGTGGACAGCCGGTGGGCGATCACCAGCGCGGTCCGGCCGTGCAGCGCCTCGGTGAGCGCTTCCTGCACCGCCGCCTCGGAGGTGGAGTCCAGCGAGGCGGTGGCCTCGTCGAGGATCACCACGCGGGGCTGCTTGAGCAGCAGGCGCGCGATGGTCAGGCGCTGGCGTTCACCACCGGAGAGGCGGTAGCCGCGCTCGCCGACGACGGTGTCGAGGCCGTCGGTGAGCGAGTCGACCAGCTCGCCGAGCCGGGCCCGGCGCAGTGCGTCCCACAGTTCGTCCTCGGTCGCCTCCGGCCGTGCCAGCAGCAGGTTGGCGCGGATCGTGTCGTGGAACAGGTGACCGTCCTGGGTGACCAGGCCGACCGTGCGCTGGATGGACTCGGTGGTCAGCTCGCGCACATCGGTGCCGTTGAGCCGGACCGCGCCGGAGTCGACGTCGTAGAGGCGCGAAACCAGCTGGGCGATGGTGGATTTGCCCGCGCCGGACGAGCCGACCAGGGCGATCAGCTGGCCGGGCTCGGCCCGCAGCGACACCTCGTGCAGCACCTCCACGCCGCCCCGGGTGTCCAGGGTCGCCACGTCCTCGAGCGAGGCCAGCGAGACCTTGTCGGCCGAGGGGTAGCCGAAGGTCACCGCGTCCAGCTCCACCGCGACCGGACCGTCGGCGACCGGGACCGCGCCGGGCGCGTCCTCGATCAGCGGCCGCAGATCCAGCACCTCGAACACGCGCTCGAAACTCACCAGTGCCGACATGATCTCCAGGCGCGCGCTGGCCAGCGCGGTGAGCGGGGTGTAGAGGCGGGTCAGCAGCAGTGACAGGGCGACGACCGAACCCGCGTCCAGACTGCCCTGCAGGGCGTACCAGCCGCCCAGGCCGTAGACCAGTGCCAGGGCCAGCGCGGAGACCAGGGTGAGCGAGGTGACGAAGGTGGTCTGCAGCATGGCGGTGCGCACGCCGATGTCGCGGACCCGGGTGGCGCGCACCGCGAACTCCGCGGACTCCTGCCGCGGCCTGCCGAACAGCTTCACCAGGGTGGCGCCCGGCGCGGAGAAGCGCTCGGTCATCTGGGTGCTCATGGCGGCGTTGAGCTGCGCGGCCTCGCGCTGCATGGCGGCCAGCCGATTGCCCGCCCGGCGCGCGGGGATCACGAAAACCGGCAGCAGCACGAGCGCGAGCAGGGTGATCTGCCAGGAGATGCTGAGCATGACCGCGAGGGTCAGCGCCAGCGTCACCAGGTTGGTGACCACGCCCGACAGAGTGTCGCTGAACGCGCGCTGCGCGCCGATCACATCGCTGTTGAGCCTGCTCACCAGCGCGCCGGTCCTGGTGCGGGTGAAGAACGCGACCGGCATCTTCTGCACGTGATCGAACACGGCGGTGCGCAGGTCCAGGATCAGGCCCTCACCGATCCGGGCGGACAGCCACCGGATGACGATGCCGAGGCCGGCGTCGAGCACCGCCAGGCCCGCGATGGCGAGCGCGAGGATGACGACCGTGCGCGGCGCCGAGCCGCCGACGATGTCGTTGACGACGCGACCGGCCAGCACCGGCGTCGCCACGCCGAGCACCGCGGCGAGCACGCTGAGCAGCAGGAACGCCGAGATCCGCCGCCAGTGCGCCTCGGCGAAACGCAGAATGCGCCGCGCGGTGGACAGGCTGAACGGCCGCTCCTCCTCGGGCGCGTTCATCCGCCGGTACATCTGGCTGTAGGCCACCGATTCGATACTCACTGCCGCACTCCTCTTCGCTCCCCACCCATCGAACTCCTGCCCACCGACACTAAAACCTCAACAAAGGTTGACTGCAAATACATTTCCGGGACCGCCCGTTCCGCCGGCAGCGAACACCGGCGAAATAAGCTGGTCGGGTGGATGGCGACCGGAGTGCGGAGCTACTGGCCGATGCCCTGCGCGGCCGGCTCGACGGCGCGGTCGACGCGTCGGCCCGCCGCCGCGCCGAGTACTCCTCGGACGCCTCCAACTAC
The DNA here is from genome assembly GCF_032656385.1 of Nocardia canadensis. NCBI lineage: Bacteria > Bacillati > Actinomycetota > Actinomycetes > Mycobacteriales > Nocardiaceae > Nocardia > Nocardia canadensis. The sequence continues at coordinate 243,287 of NZ_JAVCWB010000001.1, read as the reverse complement.
CGGGTCCGGCCCACGCTGGTGGTGTTCCCGCGCCACGACGCCGATGTCGCCGCGACCGTCACCTTCGCTCGCGAACACGGGCTCTCGCTGACCGCGCGCGGCGCGGGGACCTCGGTGGCGGGCAATGCCGTGGGTCCCGGGATCGTGCTCGATTTCAGCAGGCATCTGCGGGGCGTGCTCGCGGTCGATCCGCAGGCGCGCACGGCCCGGGTGCAGCCGGGCGTCGTGCTGTCGGACCTGCAACGACGGCTGCGGTCCGACGGTCTGCGGTTCGGGCCAGACCCGTCCACCCAGGACCGCTGCACGCTGGGCGGGATGATCGGCAACAACGCCTGCGGGCCGCACGCGCTGGCCTGGGGGCGCACCTCCGATCGGGTGCGGTCGCTGCGCGTCGTCGACGGGACGGGCACCGAACGGGTGCTCGGGGACGACCTCGGCGTGGTTCCCGGTCTGGCCGGATTCGCCACCGCCAACCTCGCGGTATTGCGTACCGAGCTGGGCCGATTCGATCGGCAGGCGTCCGGGTACGGGCTGGAACACCTACTGCCGGAGCGTGGTTCGTCGATCGCGAAGGCATTCGTCGGCACCGAGGGCACCTGTGGACTGCTGCTCGAGGCCGAACTCGACCTCACCCCGGTGCCCGCCGCCACTGTGCTGGCCGTGCTCGGCTACCCCGATATCGCCACGGCGGCAGACGATGTCGCCGCGGTCACCAGGTGCGGGCCGATCGCGGTGGAGGGCATCGATGCCGGTCTGGTCGACCGGGTCCGCGCGCATCGCGGCACGGTGCCCGCACTGCCGCGCGGGCGCGGATGGCTGTTCGTCGAGACGGCGGGGGCGAGTGCCGACGAGGCGTTCGCGCAGGCCGAGCGGCTGTGCCGGGAGGCGAACGCCGAGGACCATCGCATCGTCACCGACCCCGCTGCCGTGGCGGCACTCTGGCGGATCCGGGCCGACGGAGCCGGATTGGCCGGGCGCACACCGGACGGTCGTCCCGCCTGGCCCGGCTGGGAGGACGCCGCCGTCCCACCCGCTCAGCTGGGCCGCTACTTACGCGAATTCGCCTCGCTCACCGCGGCGTACGAGGTCGACGGGCTGCTGTACGGCCATGTCGGCGACGGTTGCATCCACGTCCGGCTCGATTTCCCGATCGCCGACGCGCCCCGGCGTTTCCGGTCCTTCCTGTTCGACGCCGCCGAACTCGTGGTGCGCCACGGTGGTTCGCTCTCCGGCGAACACGGCGACGGGCGCGCCAGATCCGAACTGCTCGCGGTGATGTACTCCCCCGCCGCGCGTGCCGCCTTCGCCGGGTTCAAGGCGTTGTTCGACCCCGACGACGTGCTCAACCCCGGCGTCCTCGTCGACGCGGCGCCCGTGGATGGCGACCTGCGAGTCGCGGGGCTGCGTCCGCTGCCATCGGTGGGTGGTTTCGCGCTGGCCGACGATGCCGGCGATCTGTCCACAGCTGTGCACAGGTGTGTAGGAATCGGCAAGTGCCGGGCGGACACTCGCGCCTCGGGCGGCTTCATGTGCCCGTCGTACCTGGCGACCGCCGACGAGAAGGACAGCACTCGAGGCCGCGCCCGCGTCCTCCAAGAGGTCGTCCGCGGCGAACTCGATTGGCGCGCACTGGCGGTCGAGGAATCACTGGATCTGTGCCTGTCCTGCAAGGCCTGTGGATCGGACTGCCCGGCGGGCGTCGACATGGCCACCTACAAATCCGAAACCCTGTACCGCCGCTACCGAGGTCGCCCCCGGCCGCTCGACCACTACGTCCTGGGCCGACTTCCCCGCTGGCTCACTGTCGCCCAACGCTTTCCCCGCCTGGCCAACACTCTCGCCGCCCGCCCCCTGCTCCGCCGAACCGCCATGCGCGCGGTCGGCATCGATCCCCGCCGCCGCGCACCGGTCCTCGCGCCGACGCCGTTCCGCCGGATCTGGCAGGAAATCGGTGGCAACAGCCGCACCGAGCCCGCGGTCGCCGCCCTCGTGCGCTCCCGCCACCACCACCTACTGCCGCACTCGCGCACCGACGACCCCGCCGCCACCACCACGAAAGCGACGTCGACCGGGTCGTCGACGGGGAGCGAGCGCACGGTGCTGCTGTGGGTGGATTCCTTCACCGACACCTTCGATCCGGCGAACGCGATCGCCGCGACGGTGTTGCTCGAAGAACTCGGCTACCGGGTACATATCCCCACGGCTCGGGTCTGCTGTGGATTGACGTGGATAACCACCGGACAGCTCGACGGCGGGCGTGCTCGGCTGCGGGCGACGGTGGAGGCGCTGGCCGACCACGTGGCCGCGGGTGGACTGGTCGTCGGTCTCGAACCGTCGTGTACCGCCGCGCTGCGCGCCGACCTGCCGGAACTACTGGCCGATGATCCGCGGGCGGCGCGGGTCGCGGCTGCCGTTCGGACGCTGGCCGAGCTCCTGGTCGACCAGCCCGGATGGCGGCCGCCGCCCCGTGCGGGGGAACGGGTCGTGGTACAGCCGCATTGTCATCAGCATGCCGTCGGTGGGTTCGCCGCGGAGCGCAGGTTGCTGGCCGCGATGGGCGTCACCGTCGAGGAGCTGGCCGGGTGCTGTGGGCTGGCCGGGAACTTCGGAATGCAGAGAGGCCACTACGAGGTGTCCGTCGCGGTCGCGGAGAGTGCCCTGCTCCCGGCCCTGCGCGCAGCCCCGGACGGCACGACGTTCCTGGCGGACGGCTTCTCCTGCCGGACGCAGGCCGAGCAGTTGGCGAACGTCCGAGGAGTGTCGTTGGCGACGTTCCTCTTGCGCGGCTGAGGTGCGCGGCCGTCTGATGCGTGCGCCGTGTCCGGCGCCCGCGCGGTAGGCCCGCGGTCGAACGCGGCTCAGCTACCGCCGGGCAGGGTGCCGGGCGCGATCTGGTACCCCGAGCTGCCCGCCGACCCGCTGCCCCACGCCGCCAGCAGCCAGTTGAGTGCGTTGGTGATCATCGGGTACCTCCTGCATCGATGGGATGCCGGCTGTTTGCCAACACGATCTACATCGCGGTGAACGTGGCGAATATTACGAACACGCATCGGCGCGGGAGCGGGCGCGCACAATGGTCGGGTGCGCGATCAGACCCTCGACCCCGGCCTGACGACGGCCGGGCTGTCCAGGACCGTCCGGTCGAGCAGACCGTTCGACGTCGGGCTCACCGTGGTCCCGCTGCGGCGCGGCGGCGGCGATCCGTGTCACCACGTCGACGCCGACGGCGCGCACTGGCACGCCTCCCGGATGCCGACCGGGGTGGTCACCTACCGGCTCGTCCAGGACGGCCGCGACGGCGCGCACGCGCGCGCCTGGGGACCCGGCGCCGAGGAATTCCTGGCCGGGCTGGACCGGATGCTGTGCCTCGAGGAAGACCTGGCCGACTTCACGCCCGAGCATCCCAAGCTGGTCGAAGCCCATCGCGTGGTGCCCGGCCTGCGGATGCTGCGGACCGGGCTGGTGTTCGAATCGCTGGTGCCGGCGATCCTCGAGCAGAAGGTGCACACCAAGTCCTCGTTCGCGGCCTGGCGCAGCCTGGTCCGTGAGTTCGGCGCGCGGGCGCCGGGGCCCGCGCCCGCCGGGCTGATGGTCGCGCCCGACGCCGAGACCTGGCGGCGCATTCCGTCGTGGAAGTACCACCGGGCCAATGTCGGCCCGCAGCGGGCACAGACCATCGTGCGCGCGGCCCGGGTCGCCGACTCGATCGAGCGCACCGCGCAGCTCTCGCCCGGCGAGGCCGCGCGGCGGTTGCGCAGCCTGCCCGGCATCGGTGTCTGGACGGTTGCCGAGACCGCGCAGCGCGCCTTCGGCGACGCCGACGCCCTCTCGGTCGGCGACTACCACCTGGCCGCGACGGTCGGCTGGAGCCTGCTCGGCAGGCCGATCGACGACGACGCGATGATCGAGTACCTGGAACCGCTACGGCCGCACCGCTATCGGGCGGTGCGCCTGCTCGCGCTGAGCGGGCAGGCGCACAAACCGAAATTCGGGCCACGCACCCCGATCACCGACCACCGGCACCGCTAACGGATCGCGCGCTGGTCGAGCACGCAGTGCCCCGCGTCGACGAGGGTGGTGCGGGCCCGCCTGCGGACCCGGCACTCGTCGACCGTGCAGTCGAGGTGCAATTGCATTGCGGCATGGGCCTGTTCGGCGTCCATCGGGCCCGGATCGGTGCCGCAACCGAGTAGTGCAGCGGCAATATGCATGTTCACATCGCTCAATTGCATGTCTCCAGGAGAGCACGCAACCGTTCGGCTAACGGCCGGTACACGCCGATCCCGATATTTCGCGGCGAATTCCCAGCACGGCATCCAACGGGGAGTGCAGGATTCCCCATAGTGGACGAAATCCACCGCCATAGGCGGGGCTGTGGGCTGTGGCGGGTTGCGAGCACAGAAGGAGTGGGGCTGTGGCAGCGAACGCATCGACCGGAGTGGGCGGACCGGCGGCAGGGGTCTCCTCGACACTGCCGCGCCGCCAGCTCGGCCGCTATCTGCGCGATTGGCGGACCCAGGCGGGTCTGACGATCGCCGAGGCCGCCAAGTTGATGGAATGGGGCGCCAGCACGTTGCAGCGCCTGGAAAAGGGCCAGGCCGACCGCATCCGGACGATCGACATCCACGAGCTGTGCCGGATCTACGGTATTCCGGACGATCTCGCCGAGGGCTTGACGGGCCTCGCGCAGCAGGCCGCCGTCAAGAGCTGGTGGCACGCGTACGGCGATCTGATTCCCGAAAACTTCGACGTCTATGTGGGTTTGGAGGCATCGGCGCATCGGCTGCGGGCTTATCAGTCCGAATTGGTCCTCGGCCTGCTGCAGACGGCCGACTACGCGCGTGCGCTGAATCAGCTGGGCTATCCCAAGGATTCGGTCGACGAGCTCGATCGGCGGGTCGCGTTGCGGCTGCAACGACAGGCGTTGATCAACCGCAAGCATTCGCCCGCCGAGATCGATGTGGTTCTGCACGAATCGGTATTGCATCGCATCGTCGGTGATGCAAAGGTGATGGCTGCGCAGTTGCGACATCTTGCCGACGCGAGCACCCGAAGCAATGTGACACTGCGTATCCTGCCGTTTGCCGCCGGTGTTCCACTCGGAGTCTCCACCGGACCTTTCACGGTTCTCGAGTTCGGCACCGACAGCAAGGGGCAACCGGTCGAACCACCGGTGGTGTACGCCGAAGGCTTCACCGGCGATCTCTACCTGGAACGACGCGCGGATGTCAGAAGGTACGACCGGGCTCACGAGTGCCTCCAGCGTCATGCGCTGGATATTCAACCGAGTAGACACCTGCTGCGGCAGGTCGCGAAGGAGTATGTGGCATGAGTTTCGATCTCGTCGACGCACACTGGTTCAAGAGCACGCGCAGCGGCGCGGGCAAGGACTGCGTCGAAGTGGCATTCCTGTTCGGTGGTCGCGTCGGCGTGCGCGACAGCAAGAACCCGGCCGGCCCCGCGCTGGTCTTCGACGGCCCGAGCTGGGACGCCTTCACCCAGGGCATCGACAACGGCGCGTTCGCGTGCGCTCTGGGCGCACGGTGAACAGCAAGCGCACCATCGACACCACCGGCGCGACCTGGCTGCGCGCCGGGACCGCGGGGGAGGGCAGCAGCGTCGAGGTCGCCATGCTGCCCGACGGGTACGTGGCGTTGCGCGACGGCAAGAATCCCGACGGTCCGGTGCTGATTTTCACCCCGAGCGAGTGGACCGCGTTCACCGCGGGCGTGCACGACGGCGAGTTCGATCGCCCTTGATCACGTTTGGATCAAGGCCCGGCCGGGTAGCCCATCTACATGGACCGAGGGTTGAAGAAAATGCCACCCCGGTACCGGAGGCTGGCGCCTGAGGACGGAGTCGAGCGCCTGATCGTGATACTGCTGTTCGCGGTATCGGCGATCGGGATCTATGTGCTCACCGGTTCGCTTCTCGGCGCGCTGTTCATCGGATTACTGGTCGGATTAGTCGCGGTGGGGACTGTCGCCGTGTTGTAGAAGGCGATCGCCGCGGGGCACGCCATCACGTGCCCCGCGGCGAGTCGCCTACCGACGGAACAGTTTGTTGCCGAGCCACACAATCGGGTCGTATTTGCGATCGACAACGCGTTCCTTCAAGGGAATGAGCGCGTTGTCGGTGATCTTGATGTGTTCCGGGCACACCTCGGTGCAGCATTTGGTGATATTGCAATAGCTCAGGCCCGCTTCCTCCTGTGCCATTTCCCGGCGGTCGGCGGTGTCGAGCGGGTGCATCTCCAGTTCGGAGATGCGCATCAGATAGCGCGGGCCCGCGAAGGCCTGTTTGTTGTCCTCGTGATCGCGGACGACGTGACAGGTGTTCTGGCACAGGAAACACTCGATGCACTTGCGGAACTCCTGTGAGCGTTCCACATCGACCTGTTTCATCCGGTAGTCACCGGGCTTCAGGTCTGCTGGAGGCGTGAAAGACGGTATCTCCCTTGCCTTCTCGTAGTTGAACGAGACATCGGTGACGAGATCCTTGATGATCGGAAAGGTGCGCATCGGCGTCACCGTGATCACCTCGTCAGGGGTGAAAGTCGACATCCGGGTCATGCACAGCAACCGCGGCCTGCCGTTCACCTCCGCCGAACACGAACCGCATTTTCCCGCTTTGCAATTCCAGCGGACCGCGAGGTCGGGTGCCTGGGTGGCCTGCAGGCGATGGATGATGTCGAGCACCACCTCGCCCTCGTTCACCAGCACCGTGTAGTCCTCCAGGCCGCCGCCGTCGAGATCACCGCGCCAGACCCGGAACCGGGCGTCGTACCCCATCGCTACGCCTTTCCCTCGGTCGAGCCGGCCGCCGGATGGGCGGCCAATTCCTGCTCGGTGTAGTACTTCTCGAGTTCGCTGAGCTCGAACAGGGCGAGCAGATCGTCGCGCATCGGCGTCTGATCGGCCGGGGTGACGGTGACCGCCGGGACCTGCCGGTCGGCCGTGGCCGGGTCCACCGCGCAGACCAGCAGCTTGTTGCGCCAGTCGGGATTCATGCCGGGGTGGTCGTCACGGGTGTGCCCGCCGCGGCTCTCGGTGCGCAACAGCGCCGCCTCGGCGACGCATTCGCTGACCAGCAGCATGTTGGCCAGGTCCAGCGCCAGATGCCAGCCGGGATTGAACTGCCGTTTCCCCTCGACGGTGACCTCGGCGTACCTGGCGCGCAGCTGCGCCAGCTTTTCGATGGCCTCGCGCACCTCGTGTTCCTTGCGGATGATGCCGACCAGGTCGTTCATCGTCTGCTGCAACTCGCTGTGCAGGGTGTACGGGTTCTCCCCCGCGCCGGTGGCGGGCGGATCGAACGGTGCGAGAGCGGCTTTCGCCGCCGCCTCGATGTCGGTCTCGGCCGGCGCGGGCCGGTCGGTGAGCTGCTGGACGTAGGCCGACGCGCCGAGCCCGGCCCGTCGCCCGAACACCAGCAGATCCGACAGCGAGTTGCCACCGAGCCGGTTCGAGCCGTGCATGCCGCCGGAACACTCACCGGCGGCGAACAAGCCGGGCACCACCGCGGCGCCGGTGTCGGGGTCGACCTCGATACCGCCCATCACGTAGTGGCAGGTCGGGCCGACTTCCATCGGCTCGGCGGTGATGTCGACATCGGCCAGTTCCTTGAACTGGTGGTGCATCGAGGGCAGCCTGCGCACGATCTCGTCGGCGGGCATCCGGGAAGCGATGTCGAGGTAGACGCCACCGTGCTCGGTGCCGCGCCCCGCCTTCACCTCCTCGTTGATCGCCCTGGCGACCTCGTCGCGGGGGAGCAGGTCGGGGGTGCGGCGCGCGGAGTCGTTGTCGCGCAACCACTGATCGGCCTCGGCCTCGGTCTCGGCGTACTGGCCCTTGAACACCGGTGGGATGTAGTCGAACATGAAGCGCTTGCCGTCGGAGTTCTTCAGCACGCCGCCGTCGCCGCGCACGCCCTCGGTGACCAGGATGCCCTTCACGCTCGGCGGCCAGACCATGCCGGTCGGATGGAACTGCAGGAATTCCATGTTGATCAGCGTCGCGCCCGCCCGCAGGGCCAGCGCGTGGCCGTCGCCGGTGTACTCCCAGGAGTTCGAGGTCACCTTGTAGGACTTGCCGATCCCGCCGGTGGCCAGCACGATCGCCGGCGCCCTGAACAACACGAAGCCGCCGGATTCGCGCCAGTAGCCGAAGGCGCCCGCGATGCGGCCGCCGTCGGTGAGCAGTTCGGTGATGGTGCACTCGGCGAAGACCTTGATCCTGGCCTCGTAGTCACCGGTGGCCGCGTAGTCCTCCTGCTGCAACGAGACGATCTTCTGCTGCATGGTGCGGATGAGTTCCAGGCCGGTGCGGTCGCCGACGTGGGCCAGCCGGGGATAGGTGTGGCCGCCGAAGTTGCGCTGGCTGATTCGCCCGTCGGGCGTCCGATCGAACAGGGCCCCATAGGTTTCCAGTTCCCATACCCGGTCGGGCGCCTCCTGCGCGTGCAGTTCGGCCATCCGCCAGTTGTTGAGGAATTTGCCACCGCGCATGGTGTCTTTGAAATGGGTCTGCCAGTTGTCCTTCTCGTTGGCATTGCCCATCGAGGCCGCGCAGCCGCCCTCGGCCATCACGGTGTGCGCCTTGCCGAACAGCGACTTGCACACCACCGCGACCGAGAGTCCTTGCTCGCGGGCCTCGATCACCGCGCGCAGCCCGGCGCCGCCCGCCCCGATCACCACGACGTCGTAGTCGTGCCGTTCCACATCTGACATTCGAACTAGCTCCTGGTGTCGACGCGATTCAGTTGACGAACCGCAGGTCCGAAATGGTCTGGCTGGCCACCAGCATCACGTAGAAGTCGGTGAGCACGAGGGTGCCGAGGGTGGTCCAGGCCAGCGCCATATGGCGGGTGTTGAGCTTGGAGACCTGGGTCCAGAACCAGTACCGCACCGGATGGGCGGAGAAGTGCTTGAGCCTGCCGCCGGCGATGTGCCTGCACGAGTGGCACGACAACGTGTAGGCCCACAGCAGGATGACGTTGACCAGCAGCACGATGTTGCCGAGGCCGAAGCCGAAACCGCCGGTCTCCCCGTGGAACGCGGTGATCGCGTCGTAGGTGTTGATCAGCGAGACCAGCAGCGCGACATAGAAGAAGTAGCGGTGCGAGTTCTGGATGATCAGCGGCAGTCGCGACTCACCGGTGTAGCGCGCGTGCGGTTCGGCGACCGCGCAGGCGGGCGGGGAGAACCACACCGACCGGTAGTAGGCCTTGCGGTAGTAGTAGCAGGTCAGCCGGAAGCCGAGCAGGAACGGCAGCACCACGAACCCGAGCGGGATCCACATCGGCAGCTCGCCGAACGGCGTGCCGAAGTGGCTCGATCCCGGGACGCAGGAGTCGCTCAGGCAGGGGGAGTAGAACGGCGTCAGATAGTGGTATTGCGGCACCCAATAGGCCGTGCGCACAAAGGATCTGATCGTCGCGTAGACGACGAAGGCGCCGAGACCGATCGCGGTGAGCAGTGGTGGCAGCCACCAGCGGTCGGTGCGCAGGGTCCGCGCGGCGATGCGGGCCCTCGTCTTGCTGAACACGCCCGTCCCGGACGACGGGCTGGTGGTCGGTGCGGCACTCACGGTGGATGCCTCGCTGATCTAGGCCGTGCGGCGGTTGATCATTCCCCACCGCGATGGATTGTGATGTGGAGCACCATACGCCTGTGTTCTCGCCGCTCGAGCCGGGTCTCACGCAACCGCCTGTTCCACCCCCTGGTGATCTCTGTCACAGCAATAACTCCCGTGACAGTCGGTCACGCCGGTGCAACAAACCTGTGGTGCCCTGTCACTGGAATTCCCCGCACCGGGGAAAGGAGCGTGACGAGCAATGAGAAGAGCCGCGATCGTGGCACCCGTCCGCACGCCCAGTGGCGTGGAGGGTGGCGCGCTGTCCGGGATGCCCGCCGAGTGGTTGGCGACCACGGTCCTGTCGGCCGTGATCGAGCGCTCCGGGATCGACCCGCTACGCATCGAGGACGTCGCGATGGCGTGTGTCGACGGCGGGCTCTCCGACGTGCCCGCGATCGGCGCACTGGCCGCGCGCGGAGCCGGCCTGCCCTTCGCGGTGCCCGGATTCCTCACCGACCGGCACGGCGGCAGCGGCCTGCAGGCGGTGATCACCGCGGCGATGATGGTGCAGACCGGCGCCGCCGACGTGGTGGTGGCCGGCGGCGTCGAGTGCTCGCCGGCCCAAGCCGGACTGCCGGGCGGTCGCGAGGGACTGCACAACGCCGAGCGGCTCGCGCACTACTACGGCATCGACCGCAATGCCGCCGACGAATTCGCCGTGGCCAGCCACCGCAAGGCGGCGCGGGCGTGGCGGCAGGGCGCGTTCGGCGCGGAGGTGGTGCCGGTCGGCGTCGCCGCCGGTGCGCTGGAACACCAGATCCGCCGTGATGAGGGGGTGCGCGACGACCTGTCGACGCACACCCTGGCCGGGTTACGGCCGCTGCTCGTCGACGGCGTCGTCACCATCGGCAACATGAGCTCGCACCGGCTCGGCGCGTCGGCGTGCCTGGTCGTGGCCGAGGACCGGCTCGACGAACTGGGGTTGACCCCGATGGCGTTCCTCGCGGGCTGGGCCGCCGCGGGCTGCGACAGCGAGGGCCCGGCGCTCGGCGCGGCGCCCGCGGTATCGAAGCTGCTGGCCCGCACCGGCTGCTCGCTCGACGAGATCGACCTGCTCGAGATCAACGAGGGCTACGCGGTCGAGGTGCTCGCCCTGGCCACCGAATGGGAACTCGACCCGCACGACCGGCTCAACGTCAACGGCTCCGACATCGCCCTCGGGCACCCGGTCGGCGCCACCGGCCTGCGGATCATGACGACGATGCTGCACGAGCTGGGCCGCTGCGGCGGCCGCTACGGCCTGGAGGCCATCGCGCTCGGCCACGACCACGGGATCGCGGCGCTGTTCGAATCGGCCGACTCCGACGAACCGTCGGAGACCCCGCGCGGCGCCCGGTTCCACGGCGTCCGCCCCGGACGCCGGTTCGGCCGACACCGCGCCTGACAGGGGTCGGCGCGGCGACCCCTGGGTGGCAGGACCGCCGCGCCGGTGAACAGGTCTGACTATTTGGTTCTGGGCCGGGAGTGGAAGCCGAGGCCCTCGTCCTGAGCGCCCATCCAGGCGGCCTCGTCGGACTTGCTGTCCGGGACGTAGATCGGTTCGGATCTGCGGGGGACGGCGAGCTCCGGCGGTGGCGCCTGCTCGAACTCCTCGGCATCGATGACGAGCCGCTCGAGGTCGTTCTCCAGCCGGCGCACGGTGGCCGCGTCGCCGTAGTTGGAGCGCAGTGCGCCGATCGATTGCCGGAGTTGACCGACCGCGTAGCGCAGTTCCGCGATATCGCTGCGTGTCATCGTTACCTCCTGTGTATATGGCGGGCATACCGACTCGCCGGATCACCTGGCACGCCCGTGAACTCCCGGGCCGCACTGCACCGAGCCGTGTGACTCACCACACAACGTGATCTCCACCACAATAACCGAGCTTTTCGGTTTACGCCCGGAGTTGGCCCGGATTCGGCGATTGCCGTCCGGTAACTCCGGTTCTCAGCCCGCGACCGCGTAGTGCTTGCGGACCCCGGCGGCGGCCCGCTCGACGAGCACGGCGATCGAGGTCGCGACCTCCTCGGCGCGCTCCAGGATGACGCTGTGTCCGGCGCCCTCGATCCGCACCAGTTCGGCGCCCGCCAGTTGCGAGGCCAGCACCACCGAGTGGGTGAACGGCACCATCAGATCGGCCGAGCCGGCCAGCACCAGGGTGGGCAGATCGCCGAGCCGGGCCAGGGTGCGCGCCTCGTCGAAGGTCAGCAGCGAGCTGAGGAAGCCCGACATCGTCAGCAGCGGCGTCTCGTTCAGGATCGCGGTCGCCACCGCGGCGACCCGCGGGTTCACTCGCCGCGTGCCGGTGGCGGCCTCGCGGATCAGTGGCCCGAAGATCCAGCGGGAGAAGCGCTTCGAGGCCTGCATCACCCGGGGTGCGCGCAGGACCGCGTGCTGTAACGAGGCGACGGCGTGCCGATTGAGCAGTCGGCCGAGGCCGACCTCGGTGATCCCGCCCGCCGCGCCCGCGATCAGTCCGATCCCGGCGACGCGGGTGCCGATGGACGCGGGGAACAGCCGGGCGTAGGCCAGCAGCACCATCGCTCCCATCGAGTGGCCGACCAGCACGACCGGCCCGGTCGGCGCGACCGCGCGCAGCACCGCGTCGAGGTCGGTGGCCAGCTGATCGATGGTGTAGGTCGCGTGGTCGGCGTGGCCGGATTCGCCGTGGCCGCGGTGGTCGTAGAACACCATCCTGGTGTCGCCGTCCCAGTGTCGGAGCAGGTGCTCGCGCAGGAACGCCCACGATTCGGTGTGCAGGCAGTGGCCGTGGACGAAGACGACGGTCAGCGCGGCGTCGGCGGCCCCGAAGGTGCGGACCGCGATCGGCACACCGTCGTCGGTGACGACGGTGGCGCGCCGACCGAGAAGATCGGTGGTGGCGAACGACTTCGACATAGCGGCCTCCTGTGGTTCTGGAGCGCTGGCCGCGGCCCGCCATGAGGAGAGTCGCGTACTGAGTTATTCGAATCAGATTTCCGGCCCGTTAGCCCGCCAATCCTGGCGTTATCCAGCCGATGCGCAACCGAATCCGGGCGGGCCCTGGTCGTTATGCAGGAGATTCTTCGGCTATCTAGCTCTCGAACTAGAGATTCTTAGATCGTCGTCGAGAGCTCTCTCGAGGGTTGTCTTAGTCCTTCTAGGAAAGTGGCTAGAGAGAAGTAGAGAGCTATACGCTCCGCAGATACCGGCCGAAGTGGGGGACCGTGAAACCGATCGTGCCGCGCTCGGCCGAGTAGATCAGGCCCTTCTTGATGAGCCCGTCGCGCGCGGGCGAGACCGAGGCCGGCTTGCGGCCGAGCTCGGCGGCGACCGCCGACGTGGCGACCGGGCCGTCGTCGCCGGCCAGGTCGGCCATCGCGCGCATGTACTCGCGCTCGGCGGGCGTCGCGCGCTCGTACCGGGAGCCGAAGAAGCCGACCGCCAGTTCCTCCTCGGCGGCGGGCGCTGCCACCTCGACGTCCTCGGCGGTGATCGGACTGTCGGGCGCCTGGTCCCAGGCCGCCTTGCCGTAGGCCTGCACGAAATACGGGTAGCCGTCGGCCTTCTGGTAGAGCGAGTCCAGCGCGTCCTCGGTGAATTTCACCTCTTCCCGCTCGGCGGGGGCGATCAGCGCGAGGTCGGCCGACTGCCGGTCGAGCCGGTCGATGCGGTGATAACTGAACAGTCGCTCCGAGTAACTCTTCGAAGCCGACAGCACCGCGGGCAGATGCGGCAGCCCGGCGCCGACGACGATCAGCGGCGCGCCGTCCTGGCTCAGCTCGTGGCAGGCGCCGCAGATCGCCGAGACGTCGGCCGGGCCGAGATCCTGCATCTCGTCGATGAAGATGCCGATCCCGACGCCGATATCGGCCGCCAGCGCCGCGGCCTCCTTGAACAGCTCGATCAGGTCGATCTCGATGTCGCCCGAATCGGCGCGGCCGGTCACCGCGGGCACATCGATGCCGGGTTGCCAGCGTTCGCGCATGCCCTTGTCGGCGGTGGCGCGCAGGGCGAAGGCCTTGAGGATGCCGAGGAAGTCGTCGACGTGCTCGGGATTGCGGTGCGCCATCGCGATCGCGCGCACCGCCATGTGCAGCGCCGAGGACAGTGGCCTGCGCAGATCCTGGTCCGGTCGCGCCTCGATCTTGCCGGTGCCCCAGCCGCGCGAGATCGCCGCCGAACGAAGCTGGTTGAGCAGCACGGTCTTTCCGACCCCGCGCAGCCCGGTGAGCATCACGCTGCGCTCCGGCCTGCCCCTGGCCACCCGCTCGAGCACGATGTCGAAGGCGGCGAGTTGCTTGTCACGTCCGGCCAATTCGGGTGGACGTTGGCCGGCGCCGGGAGCGTAGGGATTGCGCACGGGGTCCATGCCGGACAACCGTAGCGCGGATCAGCGGGGGAATCTCGGTAACTCTGGGCTGTGTCCTAGATACTGCTAGCGAACCGGAGACGACGTCATCGCAGCGGAACGGAGTGACATGCCCGAGGAACCCCAGTGGGACGCGCACGGAGAGCCGATGGCGACCTCGACGGCCGCCCTCCTCGACGGCCTGCGGCTGCCTGCGGACGCGCACCTGACCGAGTCGATCCGGGTGTTCCTGCGGGCCGCCGTCGAGGGGGAGGGCGGCGACGATCCGGAGGCGCTGGCCGCGCTGGCGCTGGGCCCGCTGTTGATCGCGCTCGGGCGGCTCGAGATCGACCTGGCCGACGCGCGCACCCGCATCGCCGACCTCGAACAGGTGCTCGGCGGGCGCGACGGCCGCGCCCGATAACGCGACGGCCGATCGGGATATCGGACCGTTACGCGCGGCGACACGCCGGAACGACAGCGCTTGTCCAGGGCTTTCCCGAGTGCGGGAAAACAACTTGCGTGCTTCGCTGGACAGCTTCCATCACAGGCCGTAATCTTCTCGTGACTTAGTGGAGTCTGTCGCTTCGTCAGAGAAACGGCGCCATTGAGTCACCGCCGAATAGTTGTCGTCGCCAAGCGATTCCGACGACCCGGTGGTGGAGCAGCAAGATCGGAGACTCGTCTCGGTGGGTAAACACAGCTTGCAGCGGGATTCTCGACTGCCGAATTCCGTCAAGGGTGCGCTCGTCATGGGTGCGGTGGCCGCCACGACTGGTGCGATGCCTGCGATTTCGCAGGCCGCCACGATCAACATTCCCGGCCTCGGTAACTTCGATCTGCCGCCGGAGCTCGAGCAGCCCGCGCAGCAGGTGGAGAAGCAGCTTCAGGCGATGGTCGCCCCGCAGGGCCAGGCCGCCCCGCAGCTGCCGAGCGTCACCTTCGACAACCCCTTCCAGCAGCAGCAGTCCGCGGGCAACATCGCCCTGGACGCGGCGCGGACCAAGCTCGGCGCGGTCTACAGCTGGGGTGCCGCCGGCCCGTCGAGCTTCGACTGCTCCGGCCTCGTGCAGTGGGCCTACCGTCAGGCCGGAATCGAACTGCCGCGCACCAGCTTCGAGCAGTCCCACGTGGGCGCGCCGGTGTCCTTCGACAACCTGCAGGCCGGTGACATCGTCATCACCAACGGTGGCGGTCACGTCGGCATCTACGCCGGCAACGGTCAGCTGCTGAACGCGGTGCAGTCGGGCACCCCGGTGTCCTACACCCACCTCAGCGCCGACGACGTCGTCACGGCTCGCCGTATCGTCTAAGGGGTGACCCCCGCGGAACAACGCTCCGTCACCCAGGCCCGCGTCGACTCGTGGATCTGGGCGGTGCGCTTGTTCAAGACGCGCTCGGCCGCGGCGGAAGCCTGCCGCGCCGGGCATGTGCGAATCAACGGTGTCACCGTCAAACCCGCGCAGCAGGTGCGGATCGGTGACGAGATCCGGATCAAGCACGCGGGCCTCGAACGCATCGTCGTCGTCGAGCGGATCATCCACAAGCGCGTCGGGCCACCGATCGCCGCGCAGTGCATGATCGATCGCAGCCCGCCGCCACCGCCGAAGGAAGTCCTCGCCTCGATCCCGCAGCGCGATCGCGGTGCGGGCAGGCCGACCAAGCGGGAACGCCGCGAAACGGATCGACTGATGGGCCGCACCGACTAGCGCAGCTCTGACCACGCGCTAGGTCGATACCTTCGCCGCCAGTCTGCTCGACGCGATCGTCGCGATCCCGATCGTGCACAGGGTGGCCAGCATGATCGCCGAACCCTCGCCCGGCACGAGCATGCCCAGCTGACTGCCCACCGTCACCGCGGCGACCGGCACCCCGATCTGTGCCGCCGCCAGCGTCCCGTACGACAGCGGCTGACCCAGCACCCGCGTGGTCCAGTGCGCGACGACCGCGCCGACGCCGAGGGTCAGGCCGAGCAGGATGAACTGCGGATGCGCGCCGAGTTCGCGCAGGTCGAGTCGGGCTCCCAGCCAGACGAAGAACAGTGGCGCCAGCAGCCCGTCACTGATCGCGAATACCTGCTTGGCCACGCGCCGGGGCTCGCCGATCCCCGCCACCGCCAGCCCGGCCGCGAAGCCGCCGAGCATGATCGACACATGCATCGAGCTGGCCACGCCGCACAGCAGGAAGACCAGCACCAGGCTCACCCGCAGCTCGAGGGTGAACTTGCGTTCCTCGGACACCTCGTGCACCTGCCGGCGCGCGCCGGTCTTCTCCAGATACCGCAGGATCAGGAACATCACGCCGGCGCAGGCCGCGACGACCACCGCGCCGATCGCGGCCCGCAGCGCGTTGTCCGGATCGATGACCAGGGGCAACGCGACGATGCAGGCGGTGTCGGCGATGGCGACCTGCGCGGTGAGCGCGAGCACCGGCGGTCCGCTCAAGCGCAGCGAGTCGATGATCGGCAACGCCATCGCCGCCGAGGACGACGCCATCAGCACCGCGTAGATCCCCGTGTGGCCCATGCCGAAGGCCTGTGACACGCCCCAGCCCCCGCCCGCGGCGACGACGCCGACCAGCACCGCTCGCAGCGCGCCCGCGCCGAGCGCGCCGCGCACGGCGGGATCGCGCACCGGCACGTGCGTACCCGCCGCGAACATCACCAGCGCGAAACCCATGTCGGCCAGGAACACGAAGATCGGATCGCTCGCGTCGAGGATTCGCAACCCGGTCGTACCGAAGACGACCCCGGCCAGCAGCTCACCCAGGATGACCGGCAGATGCAGCCGCTTGGGCAGGGCGAGCAGTGGTCCGATCACCCCGAGCGCGACGATCAGCGCCAGGGTCGCGAAGGTCACGGCATCGCGGCGATCTTGGCGGGGATCTCGGCGTTCTCGTCGGCGAAGTAGAGCGCGCAGACCCGGTGGTACCCGTCGGCGATCAGCATCGGCACGTTCTTGCGGCAGTCGCCGCGGACCAGCAGGATCGGCGAGAGCTTCTTGCCCTCGTTGATCTTGAGCAGGTCCTTGCGCACGTGGGGATTGTCCGGGGTCAGGGCCTCGAGCTGGGAGGCGCGCAGGATGTCTTTCGCCTTCTTCACGACCACCGGTGCGCTGCGGAGGTCGGCGACGATCGCCTCGACCACCGTCGCGTCGCCGAGCAGTTCGAGATAGTCGGCGGCGGCCGGGTAGTCGTGTTCCTCCGGGGTGGCCTTCCATTGCACCTGGATGATTTGGTCTGCCATCGAATCATCATCCGCCGCTGCGGCCGGGTTAGCGGGAGAGTCGCTGGATGTTGTCGTTTGTTTGCGCGATCGGTATCCGGGCGGCGGGCCCCGAAAAGTACGCGGTGGTCGGGGTGTGGGCTATCGCCTACGGTGGCACCTATGGGTGAGCGCAGCACGATGTTATCGACGCTTCTCGCCTGCTGTGTCGCTGTCGTCGCGACGGTTCCGCGGCTGCTGTGGCCGCGCGCCGCCGACACCGCGTTCCTGGCCGCGCTGGAATCGGCGCCGTTGCCGCCCGCGCGCGCGACGGTCTCGCTCACCGCGCTGGTCCAGGCCGAGATGTCCGCGCCGACAGCGATCGTCGCCGAGGGCGTGCGGACGCTGCGGTCGACGCCGCTGACCATGTCGACCTTCCTGGTGCGCCACCCGTCGGCCACCTTCCTGGTCGACCCGGCGATCTGCGCGGGCGTGCACGAGCGAGTGCTGCCCGAACTGCCGTTCCCCGTCCCGCTGCTCGTGGCCCCCGGCCAGCCGGTGCGCGGCTTGAGCGAAGTCCTCGCCGCCCACGACCTGACCGGCGCCGACATCGATTTCGTGCTGCCGACGCACCTGCACTGGGACCACGTCGCCGGGCTCTACGAGCTGCCCGGCTGGGTGCCGATCCGGGTGCCCGGCGTCGAATACCGCTGGGCGATGGGCGGATCGCGCGCCCCGCTGGGTGTCGCCCGTGGCCCCTTGCGTGGACGCGTGTTCGACCTCTACGACCTCGACGGACCGCCGGTGCTCACCTTCACCCGCAGCCACGACCTGTTCGGTGACGGCTCGGTCGTGCTGGTCGACCTGCCCGGGCACACGCCCGGCAGCATCGGCGTGCTGCTCGCCGTCGACGACGGGTCGCGGGTGCTGCTCGCGGGCGACGCGGTGTGGAGCACGCTGCAGGTGGAGTTGCTGCGCGAGAAGGCCCCGCTGCCCGGCGACCTCGTCGACGACGATCGCGATACCGCCTTCGAGACGGTGCACCGGCTGCACGCGCTGCCCGAGGAGATCGAGCTGATCCCCGGCCACGATCGCGCCGCCGTCACCGCCCGCGCCCCGCACTGAGCCTCAGCGCGCGGCCAGCCCCTCGGCCACGCTCGCATAGCGCGGCCGCCAGTCCAGCTCCGCGTGCGCCAGCGCGCTCGAGATCCGCATCGATGTGTCCGCCATCAGCGCGCCGATATAGGGCACGGCCAGCCGGATCATCCACGCGGGCAGCCGGATCGGCCGGGGTGTGCCGTGGCTGCGGGCCACCTCGGCGAAGAACTCGCGCCAGGTGATCGGGGTGTCGTCGGCCAGGTTGTAGGCGCTGCCCGGCGTACCGCGGTCGAGCGCGGCGACCGTCGCCGCGGCGGCGTCCTCGACATGGATCCAGCTGTTCACCCCGCCGGCACCGAGCGGGCCGACCGGCGCGTGCTTGCGCATCATGTCGGCGAACAGGTCGCTGAACGCGCCCGGCCCGTAGAACAGCCCGTACCGCAGCGCGATGCCGTCGACGCCCGGCGCCTCGAACACCTGCTGCTCGCCCGCGACGGTCGCGCGCACCACCTCGTCGGCGACGCCACCGGTGTACACCCCGAACGGATCGCGCTCGGTCAGCGGCCGGTCGCCGTGATCGAGGTAGCCGTAGCCGAGGATCAGCGACTGGGTGACGAAGCGGCCCGCGCCGACCAGCTCGGCCGCGGCCAGCAGATTGGCGGTGCCGACGGTGCGCAGCAGGCCGGTCGGGTCGTCGGCCGGAATCCGGCGCTGCACCTTGGCATCGCGCAGCGCGGTCGCTTCGTGGACGACGGCGTCGAACGCGGTGCCGTCGAGCGCGCGCAGCAGCCCGTCGCGATCGAGCACGTCGGCGGTGACCGGGTCGGCGCCGAGCTCGCGCACCAGCGGATGGGCGTCGGGGCTGCGCACGATGGCCGACACGCGGTGCCCGTTCGCGGTCAGCGCGCGGATCAGTGGACGGCCGATGGCGCCGGTGGCGCCTGCGAGCAGAACCTGCATGGGAGTTCCTTCCGGCGGAGTGAGTGTTTCCCTGCTTCCTGGACGGATCGAGCCGGTGCGATGTGACGGTCTGTGATGGGCTTCACCCGGTGTACGGTGGCCGGGAATTGGGCCGATGTCACGGCGGGTCGACGGCGTGTCGGTGTGTATCGTGCGGCTCATGCGAGTCGACGGTCGGGAGATCCCGGTCACGGGAAGTCTCCTGCAGCCGCTGATCCGGCGTACCAGCGACATCATCCGGGTCGTGCTGGCGGCGATCGGGGTGGGTGTGGTGGTCGCGGGCTCGCTGATCACCAGGCCGGAGTGGTTGGCGCTGGAACGGTCGGTGTCCAAGATCGTCGACTTCCTCAGCCCGGACCAGTCCACCCTGGTGTATCTGGTCTACGGCATGCTCATCCTCGCGCTGCCGTTCGCGATCCTGATCGAGCTGGTCTTGCGCAGGCAGTGGAAGCTGCTGGCGGGCTACGCCGCGGCCGGGCTGCTCGCGGTCCTGGCGCTCTCGATCACCGGCGCGGGCATCTCCACTCCGAAATGGCATCTGCCCGCACCGGATCGCTTCGACACCTTCCTCTCGCAGTTCCTCGACGACCCGCGCTGGATCGCGATGCTCGCGGCGATGCTCACCGTCTCCAGTCCGTGGCTGCCGCCGCGGCCGCGGCGGTGGATGTGGTTTCTGCTGTTGATGTTCGCGCCCATCCATCTGGTCGTCAGCTCGGTGGTGCCCGCGCGGGCCATGCTCGGGCTGGTGGTCGGCTGGCTGGTCGGCGCGGTGATCGTCTGGCTGGTCGGCACCCCGGCGCTGGAGGTGCCGCTGGAAGCGGCGGTGCGGGTGCTGGCTCGGCGCGGCTATACGGTGCGGGCCTTCCGGGTCGACCGGCCCGCCGGACGCGGTCCACTGCTGCTGGCGACCGACGTCGACGGACCCGAGTCCGAGATCGTCGTCGAGCTGTACGGCCGCGATCAGCGCAGCTTCGGCGCGATCCGGCAGCTGTGGCGCTGGATCACCTTCCGCTCCAGCGAGACCGCGCCGCTGCACGGTTCGATGCACCGCGCGGTGGAACACCGGGCGCTGATGGGCATCGCCATCGGCGACCTCGGCATGGCCGACAGTCATCAGGTCGCGGTCGCCGGCCTGGACCGTGGCTGGATGCTGTACGCGCACACCGTTCCCCGCGGCACCCCGATCCGCAAGCTGTCCGCGCAGGTGTTGCCCGGAGTGTGGCGGACGCTGCTGCGCCTGCACGAGAACCAGATCAGCATGGGCGACCTGCAACCCGACTACGTGCGAGTCCACCAGGGCGACACCCTGTTCGGCGGCTTCGCCTTCGCCGAGTTCGGCGCGGCCGACGCGCAGCGCCAGACCGACATCGCCCAGCTGCTGGTCTCGACGACCTCGCTCTACGGCAAGCACGAGGCGGTGTCGGCGGCGATCGAGGTGCTCGGCGAGAGCGCGGTGGTCACCGCGGCCCGGCGGCTCACCAAATCGGCCATGCCGACCGGCATCCGCAAGTCGGTGCCGCAGTGGACCAAGGTCCTGGCGACCGCGCGCGAGGAGGTCCGCGAGCAGACCGGGCACGATCGCATCCATCCCGAACAGCTCACCCGCTTCACCCGCAATCAGCTCATTCAGCTGGTATTGCTGTTCGCCCTGGTCTACGTGGCGTATCCGTTCTTCAGCCAGGTGCCGACCTTCTTCAGTCAGCTGCGCACGCTGAACTGGTGGTGGGCGCTGCTCGGCTTGGTGATCTCGGCACTGACGTATGTGGGCGCGGCCGCCGCGCTCGGTGCCTGCGCGGACTGGATCGTCCGGTTCCGCGATCTGTTCCTGGAGCAGCTGGCCAATACCTTCGTCGCCACCACCACGCCGGCGGGCGTCGGCGGTTTGGCGCTGAGCGTGCGCTTCCTGCAACAGGCCGGGATGACGACCATGCGCGCGACCGCGGCGGTGGCGCTGCAGCAATCGGTGCAGGTGATCACGCACCTGGTGCTGCTCGTCGTGTTCAGCGTGGTGGCGGGCACCTCCACCAATCTCGCGCACATCGTGCCGGACGCGACCGTGCTGTACCTGGCCGCGGGTGTCGGTGTCGGCCTGATCGGCGCGTTCATGTTCGTGCCGAAACTGCGCCGCTGGGTGAATCACTCGGTGCGCCCGCAGCTCAAGGAGGTTCTCGGCGAACTCGTCGACCTGGCCCGCGATCCCATCCGGTTCTCGATGATCGTCGGCGGATGCGGCGCGATCACCCTCGGGCAGGCGCTGGCGCTGTGGGTCAGTGTCGAAGCCTTCGGCGGTGGCACCGATTTCGTCGCGGTCACCATCGTCACCATGATCGGCGGCACGCTGGCCTCGGCCGCGCCGACCCCGGGTGGCGTCGGCGCGGTCGAGGCCGCGTTGATCGGTGGTCTGGCCGCCTTCGGTGTTCCGGCCGAGATCGCGGTGCCCGCCGTGCTGCTCTATCGCGTGCTGACCTGCTGGATTCCCGTCGCCCTCGGCTGGCCGATCATGCGCTGGATGGGCGAGAAGCAGATGATCTGAGGCGCTCAGTCGGCGCGCAGGGCGATCACCAGGCCGTCCTTGGCGCACACCGACGGAGTGGCGGGGTCGGGTTGGGCGTTGCACTGCCAGCCGTCGACGACGACCGAATCCGACGGGCTGATCGTGGTGACGTAGCTGGTCGCCACGTCGATCGCGACGGTGCAGCCCGGCCGGCCTGCCGCGGTGCCGACCGCGATCACCGTGCGGCTGTGCCCACCGGCATCGGTGACCGGGCCGCAGTTCACGTCCTCGGGCAGCGGTGACGGCGCGGGCGGGACGTCGCTGGTGGTGGTGACCGGCGGCTTGGTCGGGTCGACCGTGCGGATCGGTGTCGTCGCGGGCGGCGGCGGGGTGGCGGGTGCGGCGTCGCCACGCAGGCCGATGGTCAGGCCCTGGTTGACGCAGATGTGCGGCACGGCGGTGTCGGGCTGCGGCGCGCAGGTCCAGCCGTCGACGACGGCGGCGTCGCCGGTGCGCGGGGTGCCGAGGTAGTCGGCGACCACGTTGACGGCCTCGGTACAGCCCGGCCTGCCCGCGTCGGAGGCGAAGGCGATGACATCGGCGGTGCCGCCGTTGCCGCCGGTGACCGGACCGCAGTTCACGTCGGCGAGCGGGGGCGGCTCCGGCGCGGGCGGGTGGGTCGGGCTCGGCGGCGGCAGCGGTGCGATCGAGGTGCCGGTCAAAGACCCGCGATCACGACGAGTCCGGCGACGGCGCCCGCCGCGAGCCGAGTGGTTTGCACGCCAACCTCCAGGTGAATGTTTAGCTCCCCCGTTGCTCGCGTATTCAATCATGGTGGCGCGCAATGCTGTCTGATCCACACGGACGCGTTCCCCGCTATGTTTTCCCCGGTCGACTCGCGTGCTACCGGACATTCCGGGAGTTGCCCGTGGCTTGCCGAGAAGTCCGTACGGTCGGTTCCGCCCAGCGATCGGCCGCCCGACGTGAACCGCCCCACAGCCGTCGCGGGTGCGTGCGGGGTGCGGTTCGAGCGCATAAACTGTCTGGGACGTAGCCGGATGATGACCGAGAGGTGTTGTTTCGATGGGATCCCGGACGGTGGTCGCCGACGTCGCCGACGAATTGGCGCGCCGGGTCGCGACCGGCGAATACCGGCCCGGCGAACTGATGCCGTCGGTCCGCCAGGTCGCCGACGAATTCGGGATGAACCGGGCCACCGCGCAACTCACCCTCGGCAGGCTGGAGTCCTACGGCTTCGTCGAGGCCCGGCGCGGCAAAGGTTTCACCATCCGTGACGTCAGGGAAGAGGGCGGCATGGATGTCTATCGGCATCTGTTCCGGTTCTCCGTCACCGCGCCCGCCGTCGCCGCCGAGATGTTCACCGACATCGTCGAGGTGGAGCGCGGCATCGTGCTCGAGGCGTTGCTCGGCTACACCGCCGCCGAGAAGGTGCTCGATTCGGCGGAGCTCGCCGCCGCCGTCGACGAGCTCGAGGCGATGGCCCGGCAGAGCGTGCCCGACCACGTCCGGATCATCACCGCCGAGATCGCGCTGGTGCGCAAGTTGCTGGGCGTGCTCGGGATGAGCATGCAACGCGCCGTGCTGAATTCGGTCGCCGACATGGTCACCGAGGTGCCCGAGGCGGTCGCCGCCTACTTCGCCGTCGCCGCCGATCTGCACGTGCTCGTCTGGCGCGCGCTGCTAGCGGTGTGGGACGCCGACTCGGGCCCGTCCGAGGCGCAACTGGCCCTGTTCGAGGACCTGTTCGCGCTCTACCACCAGAAGGTCATCGCCCGCTTCGACGAACTCGTCGGCGCGACGCCGATCGAAACCACGGCCGCGACCGCCTGACCGCATCGTCTCAGCTGTCTGGGTCGGCGGGCTTGGTGGTCTCCACCTGGTGATACCACGGCAGGTGATGGCCCTGCGGCAGCATCGAATCGATGATGGGGCCGACATGCGGTGTCCGCGTCGAGGACAGGCCGGAGCCGACCATCACCCCGAGCGCGATCGACATCACCGACAGCAGCGCCGACACCACCACCTCGAGTCCGCTCGCCGCCGTGGTGCCGGTGGTGTGCAGAACCACCTCGGAGATCCCGGTCAGGCTGATGCCGCCCGGCACCAGCATCCAGAACGCGGGCAGGAAGGCCACCTGCCGCGGCGGGGCGTGCTTGCGGCCCTGGATCAGATACGCGGCGGGCACCGCGATGAGACCACCGAGGAACGCGCCGGTCAGCGGCCCCGACAGCGTCTTACCGACGAACTGCGCCAGGTAGGTGACGTAGAGGACCAGCAGCAGCCACCCCACCGAGTTCTGCGGCGCGCTCGATCGCCAGGAGTGTCCGAACCCGATCAGCAGCACCCCGATCACCGGCGCCCACCAGCCCAGCTGGGCCTGGCTCACCGCCGGATTCGACAGCGGTCCCAGCAGACTGATGCCCACGTAGAGGCCGAGGGCGAGCAGGAACAGCATGTTGATGCCGTAGACCACCCGGCTCGCGCCCGCGACCATCGACCCGGTCGCCAGCTCGATCGTGCCGTTGGTGAGCATCGCGCCCGGCAGCAGCGTGGCGATCGCCGGGATCACCAGCTGGGTCGGCTGACCACCCGACAGCGTGCCGGGAAAGCCGAACGCCAGCACCGCGACCAGCGCCGCCGCGACCACCGGCAGTGCCAGCGACAGCAGCCGCACCTTATCGGCGAGCTGGGTCAGCGCGCCGACGACGAGCCCGAGCACCACATAGCCCACCAGCGCCCTGGCCGCCGGATTGAGCATCATCCCCAGCCCGACGGTCAGCACCACCTGGCCGAGCAGGATCAGCCACGGCGGGCTGCCCGGTTCGGCCGACAGGATCGCGTCGAGCTCCTTCGACGCTTCCGTCGGCGGCGGCGCGTCCGCCTCGATGTGGTCGATGAGCCGGTAGAGCCCCGCGATCTGGTCCAGCGGCAGCGTGCCGACCGAGGCGTCGAGCATGTCGATCGCGGACCCGTCCGGGGTGCGCACGCGCACGAACACCGCGGTGGGCAGGACCATGAAGTGGATGTTGTCGGTGCCGTAGCGCTTGGACAGTTTGTCCAGGATCTCCTGCACGCGTGCCGAGGTCTCGCTGGCGCCGACGAGTGCCACGCCGATGCGGCACAGCAGATTCAGCAGGTCGGCGGGTACCGGCGGGTCGGCCGGACGCGGCGGCGCGGGCGGGCCGGCGATGTAGTCGGCCCGCACCCGGGCGATGGCGCGGGTGACCCGGCGCCGCGTCGCTGCCCAGGAAGAGCTCTTGCCGTCCGAAGCCATGTCACCGCCGCAGTGTTTTCGGAGCGCTGGCGCGCTCGAGTCGCGGCCCCTGGGTCTCGCCGATCAGATGCCGTCGCTTGCTCCTGCATCGCTTGCGTAACGGCACCTGATCGGCGAGACGGCCGCGACGGCCGCTTCGCGGCCTGCCCCTCCGCGAGGTCGGGGCGTGCGGACCGGGTTCATCGGGGCCGGGTAGACCGGTAGCTGGAAGGCTACCCGAGCCCCGTCGCTCAGCCGTTGAGCTTGGTCAGCCGGTCGCAGGCGGTGACGTACTCCTCGACGAGCCGGTTGACCACGTCGGCACTGCGCTCGATCTTGTTCATCATGCCGACGACCTGGCCGACCGGGTTGAAGTTCACGTCCTTGGCCGCCTCGGGGTAGCGGTGGCCGCGCTTCACACCGTCGAGGGCCACCATCATCTGCAGCGGCATCGGCAGCGGGTCGGGGTTCTCGGTGTCCTCCCACGCGTCGGTCCAGTCGTTGCGCAGCATGCGGCAGGGCTTGCCGGTCCAGGAGCGCGAACGGATGGTGTCGTGGCTGGTGGCGTCGAGGTAGGTGTCCATCTGCGCGGGCGGCACATTGGCCTCCTCGACGGTCAGCCACAGCGAGCCGGTCCACGCGCCCGCCGCGCCCATCGCCAGCGCCGCCGCGACCTGCGCGCCGTTGCCGATGCCGCCCGCGGCCAGCACCGGCGTATCGCCGATGGCCTCGATGACCTGCGGCCACAGCACCAGCGAGGACACCTCGCCGCAGTGCCCGCCGCCCTCGGTGCCCTGGCAGACCACGAAGTCCAGCCCGGCCGCCTTGTGGTTCATCGCGTGCTTGACCGACCCGCAGAGCGCGCCGATCACCCGGCCGGAGTCCTGGATGCGCTTGACGACGTCCTCGGGCGGGGTGCCGAGGGCGTTGGCGACCAGCTTGGCCTTCGGGTGGTTCAGGATCACGTCGACCTGCGGGCCCGCGGTGGTCGCGGTCCAGCCGAGCAGCTCGTTGTGGTGCTCACCGTCGGGCAGCGCGGGTACGCCGTGGTCGGCCAGGATCTTCTGGGCGAAGTCGCGATGGCCCTGCGGAACCATCTGCGCCAGCTGCTTTTCCAGCTGCTCGGGGGTCAGGCCCTCGACGCCCTTGCCCTCGTACTTCGACGGGATCACCAGGTCGACGCCGTAGATGCCGTTGACGTGCTCATCGAGCCAGGCCAGCTCCACTTCGAGCTGTTCGGCGGTGAAGCCGACGGCGCCGAGCACGCCGAGTCCGCCCGCGTTGCTCACCGCAGCCACGACGTCGCGGCAGTGAGTGAAGGCGAAGATGGGGAACTCGATGCCGAGTTGTTCGCAGAATTCGGTACGCATACCGAACTGTAACACGTTCTAGTTTGCCCGATAAGGGGCAATTTTCAGGCGGCCGCGTCCTCCAGTTCGGTCAGCGAATCCTCCAGGTGATCGAGCAGTCGATGCAGGTCGGGTAGGGTGCGTCGGCAGCCGACCAGGCCGAAATCGAGGTTGTCGCCATTCGAGGTGAGGGTGATGTTCACGGCCTGGCCGTCCAGCGGAATGGACAGCGGGTAGCTCGCGTCCAGTCGCGCGCCGTTCCAATACAGCGGCTCCCGCGCGCCCGGCACATTCGAGATGACGATGTTGAACGGCGGCGTCGCCATCGAGGCGAAGCCGGGCAGCAGCATCGCCGCCATCGGGCTCAGCATCACCCCGGCGACGGCGAGCGTCTGCGCGGGCGTCAGCGAGCGGTAGACCTCCTTGTTGCGCCGGGTCGACTCGCTCACCACCCGCAGCCGCTCCAGTGGATCGGCGATGTCGGTGCCCAGATTGCACAGCAGGGCCGCGATCTTCACGCCCTGGGTGTCGGTGTCGTCCTCGTCGCGCAGCGACATCGGCACCATCGCGATCATCGGCTTGTCCGGCAGCGCGTCGCGTTCGAGCAGGTAGGCGCGCAGCGCGCCCGCCGACATCGCCAGCACCACATCGTTGACGGTGGTGCCGGTCGCCTTCTTCACCTGCTTGACGCGGTCCATCGACCAGGTGCGCACCGCGCATTTGCGGGCGCCGCCGATCGGCACGTTGAACAGCGTGCGTGGCGCCTCGAACGGCAGCGTCAACTGCTGCTGGAGCAGCCCGGTGCGGGTCGCCCGCATCAGCGCGGCGGTCGAGGAACTCGCCGCGCCGAGGCCGCCGAGCAGTCCGCCCAGCCGGGAGCGCTGTTCGCGCGGTGCGTCCGGACGCTGCTTGCGCGGGAGGTTCCACGGCGTCTTGATCTCGGTCGCGAACGGGTCGGTGGTGAGCGTGCGCCGCAGTAGACGCTGCGCGGAGACACCGTCGATCAGCGAGTGGTGCATCTTCGAGTAGAGCGCGAACCGGCCGTCGGCCAGGCCCTCGACGAAATGCATCTCCCACATCGGGCGATGTCGGTCGAGCAGGGCGCTGTGCAGGGTCGAGGCGTGGTCGAGCAGCTGCCCGATCCGCCCCGGCGCCGGTAGCGCGCTGCGCTGTAGGTGGAAGTCCAGGTCGACGTCGTCGTCCTGGGTCCAGGCCAGCTGGGGTGCGCCGAGCCAGGTGGCGGGGCGCTTGCGGAAGGTGGGCCGGAAGGTTTTGTCGGCGAGCAGGATATCGCGGAACTCGCGCAGATAGTCCGGGCCCGCGTCCTCGGGCGGCTCGAACAATTGCAGTGAGCCCACGTGCATCGGGTGCTCACGGGATTCCGCGAGCAGGAACAGCGCATCCAACGGCGCGATGAACTCCATAACAGATCGCCCCCTGACGAGAGTGGTTCGGTGCAAGTCTGTAGACGATCGACCACGCTGTCGGGTCGGCACGGTGACGCATCACATGCCGCTTTCCAAGTTACCCGGCTCACCCCGCTCGCGTCAGGTGAACGACCACACCGCCGTACTACCCGACCGGGGAGGCGCGTTCCGCGAACCCGACGGGATGCTCGAGCGGATCAGGCGCAGGGGGCGCCGATGCCGCGCTGGGGGGTCAGACCTGGGCGGGCGCGGCCTGACGCGTCTCGACCGTGGCGTCGGTGAGGTCGGCGAGGTCGGCGATGCGCAGCTCGGCGGTCTGGTGCTCGACCGCCGGCTCGAAACCCGTTTCCTCGACGGGAGTTTCGGCGACCGGCTCGGCGACCTGCTCCGCGACCGGCTCGGGCGCCTGCGGCTCGGGCGCCGGAACCGGCGCGACGGCAGGGCCTTTCGTGGTGGCGATGTCGATGCCCAGTTCGATCCTGGTGGTCTCCACCAGTGCCCGCTCCTGCTCGGCCGCGTGCCGCATGGCCTTCTGCCACAGCGACGCCATCTCCTCGAGCTCCTCGACCGTGGCCTCCACGTCGATGTGCAGCTTCAGTCGCTGCATGGTGATGTGCTGGGCGGCGGTGAGGGTGCGGAGCAGGTCTTCGCACTTGTTCGGGATCCGGCGGTGCGCAACGACCCGCAGCCGGGTCAGCATGCCGTTGGGGCGATCCCAGATCACCTTGTGGATCTGGGCGCCGACGCTGTCGATCTCCTCCGTGGTGACGAGGTCCCACTCCCCGCAGCTGGTCAGATCGGCGCGTACCGAGGCCGAGGTCTCGAGGATCGAGGCGACCGCAGCGAGCACCGCCTCCCGGCGCCACGCCTCGTGATCGCGCTGGTCACCCACCATGTTCGACAGCTCGACATTGCGCTGCGCGGCGTCGAGTGCCTGCCTGCCGCGCTCGTCGGCCGCCGCGATGCCCTCGCGGTGGGTGCGGTTGTTGGCGATGACACCGACCAGAACTGCGGCGGCGACGACGAGCGAACCGAGGAGTGGGAGCCACTGAGTCACCAGCCGATCATTGCACCGAGGCACCGCGCAGTCATCATGATCGGCGCGTTGCCTGGCGATGTCGTACGGAGTGTCGCGGTCAGCGGGACGTGGGAACGCGGTGCAGGAAGCCGACGAGCGGCGCCAGTTCGGGGATCTGCTCGGCGTCCGAAAGCGCTTGTTCCAGTACCCGATCGTGCGTGGGACGCGCCTTTTCGTAGGCGGCCCT
This sequence comes from Nocardia canadensis, assembly GCF_032656385.1. Lineage (NCBI taxonomy): Bacteria > Bacillati > Actinomycetota > Actinomycetes > Mycobacteriales > Nocardiaceae > Nocardia > Nocardia canadensis. The sequence continues at coordinate 214,274 of NZ_JAVCWB010000001.1, read as the reverse complement.
GCCGGTTTCGGTGAGCTCGGTGTAGATGCCGCGCCGGTCGTCCGCGCACAACACCCGGACCAGGAACCCGCGATCCTCGAGCCGGTTCACCAGCCGGGTCGTCGCGCTGGCCGACAGCGCCGCCGCGCGGGCCAGCTGCGAGATGCGCATGTGCCAGCCGTCCTGGCGGGCCAGGGCGTCGAGCACCGTGAATTCGACGACCGACAGTGCGTGCTCGCGCACCAGCTCGCGCTCGAGTGCGGTCTCGATGTGCCCGTGCAGCGCGGCCAGGGTGCGCCAGCCGGTCGCCCGCACCTCGACGGCGTCATCCGCAATACCCATGCGCCGAGTATAGCTGGCGGTTGCAATAGAGCGCGTGTGCAACTATCGTCGCCTAGCGTTAGTTGCACACGCGTGTTATCGGCGTAGAACGGAAGGAAGCGCTCACATGCCACTCGGTCTCATCGCCCTCGCGCTCGGGGGCTTCGGCATCGGACTCACCGAGTTCGTCATCGCCGGTCTGCTCTCGGCGGTGGCCGCCGACATGGGCGTCTCCGTGCCGACCGCCGGCTATCTCATCTCCGGTTACGCGCTGGCCGTCGTCGTCGGCGCGCTGGCGCTCACCCCGGTGGTCAATCGCTGGCAGCCCAAGCGGGCATTGCAGCTGCTCATGGTGCTGTTCACGGTGGGCAACGCCGCCTCGGCGCTGGCGCCCGGGTACGCGGCGTTGCTCGGCGGACGCGTGCTGGCGGCCCTGGCGCACGGCGCGTTCTTCGGCATCGGCGCGGTCCTGGCGGCCTCGCTGGTGGCGCCGGAGAAGAAGGCGGGCGCCATCTCGATCATGTTCGGCGGGCTCACCATCGCCAATGTCCTCGGCGTTCCGCTGGGCACCTTCATCGGTCAGCAGTGGGGCTGGCGGGCCACGTTCGCGGTGATCACCGTCGTCGGACTGGTCGCGCTGGCGGGCATCACCGCCCTCGTGCCGGACGCGCCCGCGTCGAGCGCCCGGCCGAACCTGCGCGCCGAGCTGTCGGTGTTCGGCAACACCCAGGTCTGGTACTCGCTGGCGATGACCGTGCTCGTCTTCGGCGGCATGTTCGGCGCCTTCATGTACATCGAACCGCTGCTGACCCGGGTCACCGGATTCTCCGACGGCGTGGTGCCGTGGCTGCTGGTGCTCTTCGGCGTCGGGCTGTTCTTCGGCAATCTGTTCGGCGGCCGCTGGGCCGACCGCGCGCTGACCCGCACCCTGCTCGCGCTCACCGTTGCCCTCGGGCTCGCGCTGGTCGCGTTCGCGCTGCTGGCCGACCACGAGATCGCCGCGATCCTGCTGCTACCCGCCATGGGCTTCTTCGGGTTCGGCGCGACGCCCGGCCTGCAGATGCGCGTGCTCGAGCATGCGGCCGACGCGCCCACGCTGGCGTCCTCGGCGAACATCGCCGCGTTCAATGTCGGCAATTTCCTCGGCGTCTGGCTGTCGGGCCTGGCGATCGGCGCGGGCTTCGGTTGGGTCTCGCCGCTGTGGGTCGGCGCCGGATTCGCCGTCACCGGGCTGGTCGTGCTGATCGCGGCCACGCGAGCCGACGCGCCCGGGGTGCGGGAGTCTGTGGCCGTCTAGTCGGCGTGGCCGGATGTTGACGAAAGATGTCACTCCGGCCACTCGGCTGACTACCGTGCCAAATCATAGGATGACCCGGGCGAGTGCGGATCTCGCCGCGGAACGGAAACGGTGGTGATCGGTGAGTAAGCGCGGATGGGTGCTGTTCCTGGCGCTCGGCGTGATCTGGGGCGTGCCCTACGCGATGATCCGGATCGCGGTGGAGAGCATCGACCCGGTGGTCGTCGCCTTCGGGCGCACCGCGATCGGCGGACTGCTCCTGCTGCCGATCGCCCTGTATACCAATGCCTTCCGTGGCGTGCTCGCCCGCTGGCGAATGCTGCTGGCCTACACCGCGATCGAGATCGTCGGTCCTTGGGTGCTGCTCGGCTACGCCGAGCAGACCCTGCACAGCTCCACCGTCGGCCTGCTCGTGGCCGCGGTCCCGCTGATCGCGATCGTCATCGTGACGTTGCTCGGCCACGACCGCTTCGACGGCCGCCGCACGATCGGCCTGCTCATCGGCTTCGCCGGCGTCGCCGCGCTGGTCGGCCTGGATCTCGACCTGACCGACCCGATGGCGCTGACGGCCGTCGCGGTGACCACGGTCGGCTACGCCATCGGTCCGATCATCTACGACCGCACCCTGGCCGACCTGCCCGCGCTCGGCGTCGTCACGGCGTCGCTGCTGCTCGCCGCGCTCGTGTACACCCCGTTCACCGCCGCGTCCTGGCCCGCCCACATCCCCGCCGACGCCGCCTGGTCGATCCTCGGCCTGGCCGTGATCTGCACGGCCACCGCGTTTCTCGTCTTCTTCGCGCTCATCGCCGAGGTCGGCCCGGCGCGCGCCACCGTCATCACCTACATCAACCCCGCCGTCGCGATCGTGCTCGGCGTCGCCGCGCTGGGCGAACCGCTGACGATCGGCATGGCGATCGGGTTCCCGCTGGTCGTCATCGGGTCGATTATCGGCACCCGACGCACCACGCGGGTGCGCGACACGCTGCCCGCGCCGGTGCCCGAAGTCACCTCCTGACACGAAAATCCCCGGTGGGCAACGGATAACGCCGCCCACCGGGGATCGTTCGACCCGGATCAGTTCGTCGGTGCCGTGGTGGTCGTGGTGCTCGTCGGCGCGACGGTCGTGGTCGGAGCCACCGTCGTGGTCGGCGCGGGCGCCGAGGTGGTGGTCTTCGGCGCGGGGGCCTCGGCCTGGTTGGCCACCGGTTCCTGGGCCTGCGTCGTGGTCGACGGCGCGGTGGTCGACGGCGTCGTGGTGGACGGCGTCGTCGTCGTGCCGGTCGGCGAGGTGGTGGTCGGCGTCGTCGTCTCGGCGGCGCTGGTCGCCGCCTTCGACGTCGTGGTGCTCGCCGCCGCCGCGGTGGTGGTCGTGGCCGGCTTGGTCGGCGCGGCCAGCGCGGCGGTCACATCGGCATCGGTGGGCGCCGACTTGGTATCCACCGTCTCGCCCGCCTGCGCCTGCTTGGCCAGGTGGGTCAGCCACGCCGCGGCGTACTCGGCCGAGGTCATCGGCTTGCCGTTGGCGGCGTCGGAATCACGCCAGTAGTCGAAGTGATGACCGGTGCCGTTGGGGCCCAGCGTCAGCTGGTACGGGTCGCTCAACGCCACCGGGATGGTGTTCTGGTTCGTCACGATCAGCCCGACGATCTCGTTGAACACCTTCTGCGGCAGGTACGCCAGCGGCGAGACCTGCTCGGCCGCGATGGTGTCGGCCTTGGCGGGCGCCTTGATCTCGCCCGGCTTGTAGTCCGGATCCGACACCTTCAGCAGCACGTCGAGGAAGGTCTCGTCGCTGGCCATCCAGTTCGGGTTGGCGGCGATGTCGGAGAAGGCCGCCATCGCGATCCGGCCGAGGGTGAAGGCCATGTCCTGGCCGGTGGCCGGGGTCAGGCCGTCGCGCTGCAGGTCGTCGACGTTGATCTGGCGACCGACATTGGCGGCCAGCTGCAGCAGGGAGATGTTCTCCGGCGCCGCGCAGGTGAGGTCGCCCTCGGAGCAGAAGGAAGCGATCTTGCCGTTCAGCGCGCCGAAGCCGCCGCCGGTGGTCACGCCCTGACCCGAGATGGGCTTGGTGCCGTTCTGGTACTTCTGATCGAAGCCGTCCGGGTTGGCGAACGGGTCTTCGGCGCCGATGAAGGTGCCGTCGCCCGCCTTGCGACCGGCGTCGGCGAACATCACGACGCCGAGCACGTCGTCGGGATCGACGACCGAGTAGCCGTCGGCGGGGTCGTCGTTGCCGATGCCCTCGGCGACGCGACGCACGACGTCGGCGCCCTCGCTGTAGCCGACGATGGAGAACTTGGTGTCCGGGCAGGCGGCGGAGATCTCGCGCATCACCTGCTGGGTGTTGGCCACGCCCTGGTTGACCGCGTCCTCATAGGTCCGCATGTCCGCCGGGTAGGCGATGTAGATCGCCGCGTACTCGCCCTCGGCGAGGTCGTCACGCGGCGCGTTCACCACCGGATCGACCCACACGCTGCTGTGATCGCCCGACAGCGCGGCGGGCAGCGGGTTGCCGTTGGCGTCGAGCAGCATCGCCGTCGTGCCCTCGACCGGGGTGTCGTTGCGGCCGGCGACCGAGATGGTCACCATCTCGCGGCACTCGGTCACGGAGGTGGTGAGCTGGTAGGTGGGGGACTCGGGCTGCGACGTCACCGCGAACGACGCGGCGACGATGGCCGCGACACCCAGCGCCGCCGGTGCGGCGACAGCCGAAGCGATGCGATGTTTCGCAAGGAACTCGCGCAGTTTCATTGTGTGATCCCGTTCGAATGACCTACAGGTGGGCAGGCCCCCCGACGGGCCGTTTGTCACGACCTTTGTCGTCCCACCTCGCGAGATCGTTACTGGCGCGAACAGGAATCACGTGCCCCCGTTTCCGGGGGCATCCGGCCCAGGGCGCGTTCTTCGCGCTGGTAGTGGCCGTTCACTTAGCCGCCTCAGCGGGGTCCGTTGGTATTCAGGAACACGACGACGCCGTCCCCGAACGCGCCGTCGGCGTCGAGCGCGAGGGTCGCCGCCATCGCCTTCGCGGTGTACACGGGTTCGAGGTGCAGCCCGGCCTCGGCGGCCAGCGCGCCCGCCCGCTCGCCCTGCGGGGTGGGATGACCGTAGCCAGGGCCGAGCTGGTCCTCGACGAGGATCAACCGGTCGGCCGACAGCGTCAGCTCCGGCAGCCGCGCACCGCGTCTGCGCAGCAACGCCTCGGTCCGCCGGGCCGAGCGCAGCAGTGTCCTCGCGTCCAGCCGGAGCTGATCGTTGACGACCACCCCGACCACCCGCGTCGACAGCCCCGCCAGCTCGAGCCCGAGCAGCAGCCCGGCGGCGGTCCCGCCCGAGCCGATCGCGGTGACGATGTGCGTCGGCTCCGGCACGACCCCCGCCGCCACCTGATCGGCGAGTTCCAGCGCCGCCTCGACATAGCCGAGCACTCCGACCGTCGACGACCCACCGGCCGGCAGCAGGTACGGCGGCTTCCCGCCCGACGCGTGCTTGGCCAGCAGGTACGGCACCGCGGCGATCGTGCGTGCCTTGGTGTGCGTGAAATGCAGGGTGGCACCGCTGCGTTCGAGGCGCGCGAGCTGCGTCCGCACATGGTCGTCGACCGGCTGATCGACCAGCGCCAGCGCGGTGCGAAGCCCGTGCTCCCCGGCGTACAGCGCGGTCGCCAGACCCCAGTTCGTCCCGAGCCCGCCGACGGTCAGGATCGTGCGCCGTCCCCGCCGCAGGGCATCGGGCAGCAGCCACTCGAGCTTGCGCACCTTGTTCCCGCCCCACCCGCCGTCGCCGAACTCGCCGTCGTCGCTGAGCCACAAGCTGGCTCGGCCCACGGCGAGTTCAGGCAGCGGACGCAGCGGGGTCGGTCCGGTGCCCAGGCGCAGATGCGGCAGGGTGTCGTGGAGCTCCCCGAACCGTTGGTGCAGAAATGCGGTCATACCGTGACTAGATCATCACGCCCGTCACCGGTCGAGTCCCGCGACCTCGCGCACCGAGTCGGCGATGGCCCGGAAGTCCTTGCGCAGGATGGCGCCGTGGTTGCTCGCCACCTTCGCGCCGATGCGGATGTTCGGGTTGCGGGTGATCGCCGCGTCGAGTCCGCTGCGGATCTTCTCCTGCTCGTCACCCTTGCTGCCGAACGACGTGCCCGAGGCCACCACGTAGCGCACCGGCACGGTGATCGCGTCCAGCACCGGACTCAGCTCGCTGGTGCGGGACAGCTTGCCGAGCTCGATATTGCTCTCGGCCTGCTGGGCCGCGGTCATCCGCGGGGCCAGACCGGTCGGTCGCACCAGCGGCATGAACCAGCTCAGCCGCTTGAACAGGGTGCGGATCCGCTGCTCCATGGCGTCGTCGAGCCAGTCGTAGGGGAACGCGCCGTCGACGAGCACCGCGCCGATCGCCCGTTCCGGATTCCGTTCGGCCCAGTGCGCGCCCACGACCGCGCCGTAGGACCAGCCCACCACCAGCGCCCGGTCAACGCCCCTGGCCGCGAGCACCGCGTCGACATCCCGCACGGCGGCCTCGAACGAGTAGTCGGCGGACAGCTTCGACTTCTTGCCACGCGCCCGCTCGTCGAAGGTGATGTGCCGGAACCTGGGGCCCAGCTCGGCGATGGTCTTGCGCCAGTAGCCCTGGGTGGCGAACTGCCCGTTCAGGTAGAGCACCGGGATTCCGTCGCCCCCGGTATCGGTGACGGCCAGCGCCGTATCGTCGACGGCCACCATGCCGGTCCAGGCGGTGTTCGGGGCGGTGTGTCGTGTGGTCATTCGGGATCACCCTCTCGGCTCGTGCTCGTGATTGCGACTACTGTCGCGAGCCGACCTGACACCGCCCTGACATCCACCTGACGCGGGTGCTGATACCGCTGCGCGCGGTTTCCCGCCGTCTCGGCGAGAACGCCATAGAATTGGCTATTCGGTCGAACCATATTTCGGAGGACACCAGGACAGTCGGATTTCCAGGTAACCAGGAAAGGTGACCAATGTCGGTTTCTCGGAATGTTCTGGTGTTCGTCTGCACGCTGGGTCTCCTGGCGGCGGCGTGTTCATCGAACGACACTGCGAAAGATTCGAACTCCACCTCGAGCGCGCGCCCGACGTTCTCCAGTGACGACCCGGCGAAAGCCGACGCCATCATGCGGATCGTCGACGACTACATGGCGGAAGCGCACCTGAAATCGGTGATCGTGCGCGTGACGATCGACGGCAAGGAGATCGTCACCGCGGCCAGAGGCGAGTCCATGACAGGCGTGCCGGCCACCACCGACATGCATTTCCGCAACGGCGCCGTCGCGATCTCCTACGTGTCGACCCTGCTGCTGATCCTGGCCGACGAGGGAAAACTGAGCCTCGACGACAAAGTCTCGAAATACCTGCCCGACATTCCCAACGCCGACCGCGTGAATCTGCGGCAGCTGGCCCAGATGACTTCCGGCTATCACGATTTCGTGCTCGGAAACGAGAAATTCGCCGAGATCGCGTTCGCGGATCCGTACAAGGCGTGGACCACCGAGGAACAACTCGCCCTCGCGATCAACGACCCCCTGTGGTTCGAGCCCGGCACCAACTGGGCTTACGCGCACACCAATTACGTGGTCCTCGGGCTGGTGCTGGCGAAGGTCACGGGTACCTCGCTCGCGAATGCCTTGCAGGACAAGGTGCTCGGCCCGCTCGATCTGAAGAACACCGTGCCCAACCTCACGCCCTACATCCCCGAGCCGGTCCTGCACTCGTTCACCTCCGAACGCCGCGCGTACTTCGACCTGCCGCCCGACGTCCCGTTCTACGAGGAATCGACCTACTGGAATCCGTCGTGGACGATCAGCCACGGCGCGATCCAGACGAGCGACATCTACGACCTCGAACGCAGTGCCGTCGCCATCGGCAGCGGCGAACTGCTGTCCGAGGAGTCGTACCGGGCGATGACCACCACCGACCTGCGCGGCAAGACGACAACGGTCCCCGGCTGCGTCAACTGCCGCCCGCTCGACGACTTCCAGACCTATGGTCTGGGCCTGTGGCTCACCGGCGACTGGTCCTACCAGAACCCGCTGTTCTTCGGCGGTGCCGCGGTCAACGCCTACCTGCCGTCGAAGAAGATCGCGATCGCGGTCGCCGTCACCTTCCTGCCCGAGGCCTTCAGCTCCTCGGGCGGCTACACCAACGGCGGCGACGCGCTGTTCCGCAAGATCGGCGCCTACCTCGCCCCCGACGACGCCCCGCCGGTCAAGAAGGACGTTCCGCCGCAGGGCGGGTCGTAGCCGATGGCCGACTGGGACGGCGCGGGCTACGCCCACATCAGCGCACTCCAGCGGACGATGGCGACGGACGCGGTGGCGTCCGTCGTCGTGACGGGCGCCGAGCGCGTGCTCGACGTGGGGTGCGGCGACGGCTATGTGACGCGGCTGATCGCGGCGCGAGTGCCCGGCGGCTCCGTCCTCGGCGTCGACCCGTCGCCCCGGATGATCGAGGTCGCCCGCACGGCCGACGACCAGCTCACCAACGTCGCCTTCCAGGTCGGCGACGTCACCACCATGACCTTCGACGCCGACTTCGACCTCGTGGTCTCGTTCAACGCCCTGCACTGGGTCGTCGACCAGGAGACCGCCTACCGCCACATCGCCGCGGCCCTCGCACCCGGCGGACGGGTGCTCGCGCAGTACGTCTGCGCCGGACCACGCCCGAGCATCGAGGACATCGCGATGGCGGTCACCGGCGACGCGCGCTGGTCGGCGGCCTTCGCCGATTTTCCCCGCCCCTACGTGCACATCGAACCCGACGCGTTGCCCGCGATCGCGGCGAACGCCGACCTCGAAGTCACCGCGCGATCCGTGACCGACCGGGAATGGGACTTCGGCTCGCGCGAAGCCTTCGCCCGTTGGTGCACAGTCGGTTTCGCGGACTGGACCGCCCGCCTCCCTGCCGCCGACGTCGCCGCCTTCGTAAACGAGGTCGTCGACCGCTACGAAGCGGTCATCGGCCGCCCCGGCCTGTTCCGTTTCCTTCAGCTGCGCGCCGAACTCTCACGACGTGTGAACGGGTAAGCGCCCCAGGCCATATCACCAGAGGTCGACCCGCTGCGACCGCTGCGGCACATCGAATCCGGCGACGTGCCTGCGCACCAGCCTCGGCGTCTCGGCGCCTGTGGAGAATCGCCACCCAGCAGCCCGAACACCCCCAATACACCCCGCGGGTCGTCGTCGGCCGCGTGCCAGGTCCGCCCATCACGGAGCAGTCTCATCACCGCAGCAGGATCGCTAACACGTCAGGGGCGGTGAATCGGCGGCCATATGCGGTGTCGCCGTGTTGGCGAAGAACTTCTGCTTCGATCAGCTGCCCCACGAGGGCGTTGGCTCGCGTGTAAGTCACCTGGAGGTGACGTTCAACGTTGCGCACAGTGAAGATCGGCTGCGCAAGGGCGAAATCAACCAGCCGAGTGGCGTTTTCGGCACGTAGCCCGGCCGCGCGGACCTTCTGCTTGAGGACCTGCTGCACACGTAGCAAGTCGGTGAGCTGGGTTGCGGTCGTGGTCGCCGCCGAGGCGACGCCATCGGCGAAAAACCTGATCCAGCCGTCCCAATCGCCAGTCTGACTAACCGCCAGGAGCCGGTCGTAGTACTCGGCACGCCGTGCTTCGAACCATGCAGAGACGGTCAATAATCCATTGAAACGCGTGTTCGGCGGCAAACACGTAGTTGAACACCTCGCGCACGGCCGCATCGTCGGGTTGTTCGGCAGTGTCGACTCCGAGCACATCCTCCAGCGGTGCGAATGTTCCCTCGAGCGCCGACGTGCTCTGCGCCTCTTGACGGAGGGTCGGTTGTCGAAGCAATGCCGGGTTGGGGAGCTGGCGAGCGGAGGCGTCAAGGGCGGCGAGCGCGGCTCGGGCCCTAGCGACGGCGTTGAAAGTCGCGACGCTCAACTCAGGGGTGTCGTTCGGCAAGTTGTTGGGCACGAAAGCGACATGTGACCACGCGCCCCATCGCGGGTCGGTTCCGCCGATCGGTACAAGGACGCCCGTGGGGCTGTTGGCGAACATATCTGTGCGCACAATGTAAGTCTATCGTTGATTGGCTTACATTTGATGTTGTTATGGTCGTCGAAATGTAAGTCGCTGGGTGGCTGCTGGCTGACGTCAGCCCCTGGCCATGTCCACGAAACGGCTCAGGTGGAGCTGGTGGGCGACGGTGATGGTGGCGGTGGGGCCGTTACGGTGCTTGCCGACGATGAGGTCGGCTTCGCCGCCGCGCGGGTCGTCGCGTTCGAAGGCGTCGGGGCGGTGCAGCAGGATGACCATGTCGGCGTCCTGTTCCAGCGAGCCGGACTCACGGAGGTCGGACACCATGGGGCGCTTGTCGGTTCGCTGTTCCGGACCACGGTTCAGCTGCGAGATCGCGATGACGGGAACCTCGAGTTCCTTGGCCAGCAGCTTGAGATGTCGCGAGAATTCCGAGACTTCCTGCTGTCGCGATTCGACCTTCTTGCCCGAGCTCATCAGCTGCAGGTAGTCCACCACCACGAGTTTCAGGTCATGGCGCTGCTTGAGCCGCCGCGCCTTGGCCCGGATCTCCATCATGGTCAGGTTCGGCGAGTCGTCGACGAACAACGGCGCCTCACTGATCTCGCTCATCCGCCGAGCCAGCTTGGTCCAGTCGTCGTCACTCATCCGCCCCGACCGCATATCACCGAGCTTGATCTTCGCCTCCGCCGACAACAGACGCATGACGATCTCGGTCCGGCTCATCTCGAGCGAGAAGATGACACTCGCCATCCCATGCTTGATCGAGCAACTCCGCATGAAATCCATTCCCAGCGTGGAGTTGTGGGTCGGGACCATCGAGCGGCCGGCCAGGTAGAGGTGATCGGCATTGTCGACCTCGACGCAGCGCACGGGGACGGAATCAATGGGGCGCACGTCGACGATGTAGCGCGAGTTCGACCGTGCGGTGTTGCGTGCGGCGCGGCGTTCCTTGTGCAGCAGCGCCTTCCGGTGCAGGCCGAACACCTCGTCATCGGTGGCGAAGGTGAGTGTGTAGCAGGTCGACGACTGCTCGGACCGGCCGCGCACCCGCTGGGTGGTGACCCCGCAGCGGTAGCCGAGGCCGACGACGAGTTCCTCGACATCACGGAACAGGCGCTCGTCGGTGACGGCGAACTGCACGGACCCGTCGAGCGTGACGGTCCCGTCGGTGTCGAGCAGGCCGGCCAGCAGCGCCCGGCGCTGCGCTTCGGAAGCGCGCAGGTAGTCGGTCGGGATGTGCTTGTCGCCCAGCACCGAGAGGGTGCGCAGCCGGGCCTGCACACTGCCCGCCGAGTTCCGGCACACCTGGCACAGCCGCAGGCCGATCGACGGGCCGCCGCACTGGGCGCAGGTCGGCGCCGGGACCGGGTCGGAAACGAATCGCGCTTTCTCACCGCAGGAACGGCCACAGGTGCGGACCTCGCTGGTGAACGGCACGAACTCGGTACCACACACCACGCAGGCACGGGCCCGCACCGGTTCGGGGGCGGGCAGCGTGAGCTGGTAGCGGCCGGGCGCGGACGGCGAGGGCGCCGCGACGATGCCTTCGCCCTCGATCCGCGCGACGATCTCCGGGTCGAAGCACGTCAGCTGCGCGGCCGCGGCGGTGCCGTCGCCCAGCCAGGCACCGAGGGTGTACGGCGGTACCAGCAGATCGCGGGTGGGCAGCTGTAGCGGCCGGGTGTTCGTGACGGAATGGTTGAGCCTGCGGTCGGCGGTGGCGCAGCGCAGGGTGTTCGCGATCTCGGCGGTGGTGCGAACGCCGGCCGCCACCGGAGTGCGCCGCGGTCGGCCCGCGGCCGCTTCCTGCGCGGATCGCCGGGACTCCCGAGTCTCGGTGAGCCACTGGTGCTGTTCGTCGGCGACGAGCACCGTCCCATCGGAGAATTCGACTTCATAGCAGGGTCGGCCGGTCATGACCTCGGTCGCGGCGACCACCCGGGTGGGGTGGCCGTCGGCGTCGAGCAGCTCGTCACCGACGCGGACCTCGCCCATCGTCGTCCACCCGGTCGGCGTCGGCAGCGGGGTGTCCAGCGCCAGCGCCTTACCGACACCGGGGCGGGCGGCGACGATGATCATCTGGCCTGCGTGCAGGCCGTTGGTGAGTTCGTCGAGTTCGGTGAAGCCGGTGGGGACGCCGAGGGAGATGCCGCCGCGGGAGGCGATGGAGTCGATCTCGTCCATGGTGGGCTGGAGGAGTTCTTCCAGCGGGGTGAAGTCCTCGGTGGTGCGGCGCTCGGTGACCTCGTAGATCTCGGCCTGGGCGCGGTCGACGACCTCGGCGACGTCCTGGCCGTCGGCGCCCGCGTAGCCGAACTGGACGATGCGGGTGCCCGCCTCGACGAGGCGGCGCAGGATGGCCTTCTCGGCGACGATCTCGGCGTAGAAGCCGGCGTTGGCGGCGGTCGGGACGGTCTGGGTCAGAGTGACCAGGTAGGGCGGGCCGCCGATGCGCTTGAGCTCGCCGCGGCGGTCGAGGCCCGCGGCGACGGTGACGGGGTCGGCGGGTTCGCCGCGGCCGTACAGGTCGAGGATGGTGTCGTAGACGGCCTGGTGGGCGGGGCGGTAGAAGTCGCCGGGGCGCAGCACCTCGACCACGTCGGCGATGGCGTCCTTGCTCAGCAGCATGCCGCCGAGCACCGACTGCTCCGCGGCCATGTCGTGCGGGGGCTGGCGGCCGAAGTCCTCGCCGGGGGGTTCGGGCGGGAAGTCCGTATGCGCGCGGTCACCGGTGGTAGTCACCAGAATCGACCGTCCTCTCTGCCCGCAGAACCGGGGGTTTCACATCGATGAACTCGTTGTACTCCCGGGCACCGACACGGATGTCAGCAATCGGTTGCCTGCGTGATTCCCGGGGTCGCGCGCAGGGCGATGCGACGAACCTAGGCGACGTTTCGGGGCGCCGCCAACCCCATATGTGCACACAACTGTGGATAACTTGGGGGTAGTTCACCCAGTGTTGTGCAGCTCCTGTGGAAAACGTGGGGAAAACCCAGGTCAGTGCAGTGGAACGCCCTGCTAGGCCCCGTTTTACCCAACTCTCCACCTGTGGATGAAAGAAGTTCCGGCGTGTCGGTCAAGGTGAACGGCCGGGCGTGTTGGGTAAACAGCGATGGTGCAGGCTATGACTGGAGTCACAAATCTGCCGGTCGGTTTCGGCAACCATCCACAGGCTTAATAACGGGAGGTCAGCGGATTGCCGACCGTCGGCCGCCTACTGTGACCTGCGCGGGAGTGATCTCCGGCTACCGACCAGTTATCGCTATATGGCCCGCGAAAAGGCAACGAGAAACCACCCCCGTGTCGAACACGGGGGTGGTTCTCAGCGAACTCAGTTCGCGGCAACCTCGAGGTTGAACTTGGCAGCCACGTCGGGGTGCAGGTGCACCACGATGCCGTGCTTGCCGGTCGCCTTGATGTGCGACTTCGGCAGCTCGATGCTGCGCTTGTCCACCACGGGGCCACCGGCGGCCTTGATGGCGGCGGCGACATCGGCGGTGGTGACCGAGCCGAACAGCTTGCCGCTGTCGGCGGTCTTCACGGCCAGCGAGACCGACTCCAGGCCCTCGATGGCCTGCTTCAGCTCGTTGGCGTGATCGAGGTCGCGCACCTTGCGGGCGTCCTGCGCCCGGCGGATGCCCTCGACCTGCTTCTGGGCGCCACGGGTGGCCACGATGGCCAGACCGCGGGGCAGCAGGAAGTTGCGGCCGTAGCCGTCCTTGACCTCGACGAGATCGCCCGGGGCACCGAGGTTGTCGACATCAGCGGTGAGGATGAGCTTCATCTGTCTGACTCCCTTTCTCAGCGAGCGGTCGACACGTAAGGCAGCAGGGCCACCTCACGCGAGTTCTTGACGGCGACAGCGATATCACGCTGGTGCTGGACGCAGTTGCCGGTGACGCGGCGGGCGCGGATCTTGCCGCGATCGCTGACGTACTTACGCAGCAGCGTGGTGTCCTTGTAATCGATATTGACGATTCCGGACTTGCTCTCCTTGCAGAAAGTGCAAGCCTTCTTCTTCAGCACCTTTTCGCGCGCGGGCGCTTTAGGCATGGTCTTCTCTCCGTACTATGAGTGCCGTTCCTCAGAACGGCGGTTCGTCATCCATGCGGCCGCCGCCCCCGAAGGAGCCGGCCGCGGGCGCGCTACCCCACGGATCGTCGTTGCCGGCGTTTCCGCCGCCCGACTGTCCGCCGCCGTTGTTGGCGTTGTAGCCGCCTGCGCTTGCACCACCACCGGCATTGCCGGAACCGCCACCGAAGCCACCGCCTCCGCCGCCGCGACCGGCCTTGGAGACCTTGGCAGTCGCGTAGCGCAGCGAGGGGCCGACCTCGTCGACCTCGAGTTCGACGACCGTGCGCTTCTCACCCTCGCGGGTTTCGTAGGAGCGCTGCTTGAGCCGTCCGCTCACGATCACGCGAGCGCCTCGGGTCAGGCTCTCGGCGACGTTCTCCGCTGCTTCACGCCAAATGTTGCAGCGCAGGAACAGGGCCTCGCCGTCTTTCCATTCGTTCGAATTGCGATCGAACACGCGGGGAGTCGAAGCGACGGTGAAATTCGCCACCGCTGCGCCCGCGGGCGTGAAACGAAGCTCAGGGTCTGCCGTCAAGTTTCCGATGACGGTGATGACCGTGTCGCCTGCCATGGGGGTTCCTCCTGCTCGGGGTGCAGTCCGCGTCTCGCTGTCGCGCTAGAGCCTAAAGATAGGTACCGACGAAAACGAGAGTTTGCTCTGCGGACTACTTGTCGTTGCGCAGAACCTTGGTGCGCAGCACCGTCTCGTTCAGGCCCAGCTGGCGATCGAGCTCGCTCACGGTGGCCGGGGTCGCGGTCAGTTCGACGACCGCGTAGATGCCTTCGGCCTGCTTGGCGATCTCGTAGGCGAGCCGGCGGCGGCCCCAGATGTCGACCTTGTCGACCTTGCCGCCCTCGGTCTTGACGACGTTGAGCAGGTTATCCAGGGACTGCCCGACGATGCGCTCGTCCAGGCTGGGGTCGAGGATGACCATCACTTCATAATGACGCACGGACCAATCACCTCCTGTGGACTAGGAAACGGCCATGGACTTTCCATGGCAGGAGGGTTCGTTGCGTCAGCAACCCGGTAAGGCTACATGAGCGGGCACTGAGCAGCGAAATCGATCTTCGCCGCGGGTGTGCGCGGGTGATCGGCGCGTCGCCGCATAATGTGGTCGCCATGACCACGGCCGCCGACGCGCAGCAGCGCACCGCACGCGGCGCGGCGCGGGCGACGGCCCTGACATTCCTCGTCGTGCTGCTGTGCGGGCTCACCCTCGCGATGGCCTATGCCAACAAGGCGCGATGCGCGGGCGGGGCGATCGACGAATCCGGTCGCAGCCAGATATTCGATGTCCGCAAGGATGCGGATGTCTGCTATTCGGATATCCAGTTCCTTTGGCTCGGCCGCGATATCGACAATCACGTCTTCCCGTACGTGGACGGCGGGATCACCGAGGACGGCGCGCTCACCGGCGGCGCGGTGGAGTACCCGGTGCTCAGCGGCGTGCTCATGTGGGCGGGCGCGATCGGGGTCACCAACGACGCGGATTTCCTCTGGCACTCGGCGCTGCTGCTCACGCCGTTCGCGCTGCTCACGGCCTGGATGCTGGTACGGCTGGCCGGCCCGGCCGCGCTGCTGTGGGCGATCGGGCCGCCGCTGGTGCTCTACGCCTTCCACAACTGGGAACTGCCGGTGGTGTGCACGGCGGTGGCGGCGGTCTACGTGATGACGATGCTGACCGGCCTGTCGGTGCGCACCCGCGGGATCATCGCCGCGGTGTTGCTCGCGCTCGGCTTCTGTCTCAAGCTCTATCCGGGCATCTTCGTGCTCCCGCTGGCGATGTACGTGCTCACCGAGGGCGCGCCGCGCGGCCCGCGCCGGCTGCGCGAGCTCGATGTGGCGGGCGCGGCGCAGACGCTGCTGGCGGCGATGGGCACGGTGGCCGCGGTGAATCTGCCGTTCATGGTGGCCGGTGTCGACGGCTGGCGCGCCTCGATCACCTTCCAGCAGCTGCGTCAGGCCGACATCACCACCAATTCGATCTGGTACTGGGGCCACCAGCTGATCTTCGGCCGCGACGCCGAGACGAGCACCACCTGGCATGACCTGGTCGCCATCGCCTCACCGGCGCTGATCCTGGCGTCGTTCGTGCTCGCGCTGTGGCTCGGCGTCCGCCGCTGGACCCCCACCTCCCCGTTCCCGTGGGTCGGTGTGAGCGGCGCGATGCTGTGCGGCTTCATGCTTTTCCACAAGGTCCACTCCCCCCAGTACACCCTGTGGATAATTCCGTTCCTGGTCCTGTTCGAGGTCCCGTGGTCGCTGGTGGCGGCCTACCTCGTCGCCGACGCGGCCGTCGGCATCGGCGTCTTCCGCTACTTCTACGCCCTTGGCGTCGGCGAGGGCGTCGACCTCACCGAGGGCATCGTCCAATTCGGCGTCTGGCTCCGCACCGCCCTGCTCATCGCCCTCTTCTTCCTCTTCCTCCGCGCCGAACTCCGCGACCGCCGCACCCCCACCCCGCATGAATCCCCCACCGCCGCACGAGAACTCCAAGCGGTGGGCTGACGAACGACAGCGGCGGCGGATCCCCGTCCGGGATCCGCCGCCGCTATGACTGTTCGTCCTGTCGCCGCCTCAGCTGACCGGGGCGGTTTCCTTCGATTCGTCGATCGCGTCCGGCTCGCTCTTGCGGTTGCGCAGGATCGAGGAGATGAACGCGGCGCCGATGAAGGCGACGCCGACGAGGCCGGTGATGAGCTCGTTGACGTGGACGCCGATGGAGACCAGCAGGATCGCGGCCAGGGCGCCGATCGCCCAGTGGGCGCCGTGCTCCAGGTACACGTACTCCGACAGGGTGCCCTGGCGGACCAGGTACACCGTGATCGACCGGACGAACATGGCGCCGATGAAGCCGAGGCCCAGCGCGATGATGATCGGGTCGGAGGTGATCGCGAACGCGCCGATGACGCCGTCGAAGGAGAACGACGCGTCGAGCACCTCGAGGTACAGGAACAGGAAGAACGCGGCCTTGCCCGTGGCCTTGACCAGGGTCGACGGGCCGGAGCTCTCCAGGTCCTCGGTGTGGAACATCGAGCCGAGGCCGTCGACCGCGATGTAGACGATCATGCCGAGCAGGCCGGCGACCAGCACGGTCGACCGGTCCTCCTCCTTGGCCAGGAACTCCGAGGTCAGGATCAGGCCGGTGCCGGCGACGACCACGGACAGCATGTCGAGCTTGCCCGCCTTGGCCAGGGGGCGTTCCAGCCAGCCGAGCCAGGTGATCTCACGCTCTTCGAAGATGAAGTTCAGGAACAGCAGCGCGAGGAACATGCCGCCGAACGCCGCGATCTGCGGGTGCGCGTCGGTCAGCAGGGTTTCGTAGCTGGGGCTGCCGTCGGGGAAGTAGGCGGCGTCGTCGGCCGGCGGGTTGAGGGCCAGGTCGAACGCTTCGATCGGACCGAGCCCGGCGGTGATCCACACGATGGCCAGCGGGAAGATCAGTCGCATGCCGAACACGGCGATGATGACGCCGATGGTCAGGAAGATCCGCTGCCAGAACTCGCTCATCCGTTCCAGGACGGTGGCGTTGATGACGGCGTTGTCGAACGACAGCGACACCTCGAGGATACCGAGGATCGCGCACAGTGCCAGCGCGGTCGGGCCTCCGTAGAGGAAGGCTACGACCAGCGAAATCACCGTGATGACGATGGACATGCCGAAGATGCGCGTAATCACGCGGAGGGACCTTTCTGTGTCACACGGACAGGGGGCCCGGTCAGTCGAGCCCCCTGCTCGCGATGGTGACTAGACGTTGACGCCGTAGTCGCGGGCGATACCGGCCAGGCCGGAAGCGTAGCCCTGCCCGATGGCGCGGAACTTCCACTCGGCGCCGTTGCGGTACAGCTCGCCGAAGACCATAGCGGTCTCGGTGGAGGCGTCCTCGGACAGGTCGTAGCGGGCCAGCTCGGTGCCGTTGGCCCGGTCGACGACGCGGATGTAGGCGTTGCGCACCTGGCCGAACGACTGCGAGCGGGTCTCCGCGTCGTAGATCGAGACGGGGAAGAAGATGCTCTCGATGGTCGGCGGCGTGTTGGCCAGGTCGACGTTGATGACCTCGTCGTCGCCCTCGCCCTCACCGGTGGTGTTGTCGCCGGCGTGCTCGATGGCACCCTCGGGGGACTTCAGGTTGTTGAAGAACACGAAGTGCTTGTCGGAGACGACCTTCTTGTCGGCGCCGGTCGCGATCGCGCTGGCGTCGAGGTCGAAGTCGGTGCCGGTGGTGGTGCGCACGTCCCAGCCGAGGCCGACCGCGACCGCGGTCAGGTTCGGGGCCTCTTTGGTCAGCGAGACATTGCCGCCCTTGGACAGACTGACACCCATGCGGGAATCCCTTCGGTTAGTCCGGTGTGTCGTTTCCCAGCATGTCCGAATCGCCGGGTACGGCTACGACAGTAATAGGTTTCGGGGATCTTGCGTAGGAACGAGCTGGAGCCCAGGTGAACGCGGGGAATCTCCTACCATCGGGGCAGTGCGTGGTCGGGTCGACGCGCGGTTGGCGAAAGGGGATGTGCCGATGACACCTCGCAGACGCGGCTGGTTCAGATCGGGGCCCGATCATGAGTGGATCAGTGGAGCGCGCGCCGCGGCGTCGGCCGCCTTCCTCGATATGGATCGCAGGCAGACGGCGGCGGAGGCGGGCGTGGTGGCCAGTGAGCAGGTCTTCCCGGACCGCCGCGTCGGCGCGCTCTGGGAGCCGGTGCGCGCACGGTGCTACGCCGCGGCGGGCGCGTATCTGAGCTTCACCGAGGAACTCGACGCCGCCGAGGCCACCGGCACGCCGATCGCCGACGGTCCGGCCAGGGCCGACGCCCTGGTCCGCCAGCTCAACGAGGCCGCGCGCGGGGTCGACGAGTTCTATCACGCCCGCAGCGAGCAGCTGGCGGAGGCGGCGCGGGTGCGCTCGGTGGTGCCGCAGCTGCTGGCGCAGGTGCGTGGTGAGGCCGAGCGCGCGCTCGCGGCGGCGGCGTCGTCGGGCTACGCGACCTACCCCTCGATCGAGGCCGGTGTAAGGCGGCTGAATGAGGCTCTGATCACAGCGTCCGCGACCGATCCGCAGGCGGCGGTGGCGGCCGCGCGCACGGTCGCGGCCGAGGTGCAGCAGGCGACGGCGGAATTGTCGGATGCGTTGGCGCAAGCCCCTTCTCGCGCGTCGGCGGCGGCGAACGCGATCGCTTCGGTGACGACCAGGTTGGCCGCGGTCCGCAACCGGGCCGACGCGCTCGGTCCGGCCTACTCGGCGCTGCTGCGGGAGTTCAACGCTGCGAGTTCGGCGGACTTGACCAACAATGAGCGGGAAAGCCGGCGCGGCATCGACGCCGCGGACACGGCGCTGGTGGGCGCGCGTGTCGCGGCTGCCGATCACGACCCGGAGACCGCCCTTGATTTGACCGCCACCGCGCGCCAGCACCTCGCCGAGGCCGAGCAGTTGGTCGACGCCGTCACCCGGCGCCTCGAATTGCTCCGCGGGGTGCGTGCCGACCCCGATGCGCACGCCCGCACCGTACGATTCCGGCTGCGGGACGCGCAGATGCTCGCGGTCGACCGAGGACTGGTCGGCGAGTGGGGTTCGGTGCTCGATGCGCAAGCCGAACGCCTCGACCGCATCATTTCCGGACTGACGGGTCGTCATCCAGACTATTGGGCATACGTGTCC
The DNA here is from genome assembly GCF_032656385.1 of Nocardia canadensis. NCBI lineage: Bacteria > Bacillati > Actinomycetota > Actinomycetes > Mycobacteriales > Nocardiaceae > Nocardia > Nocardia canadensis. The sequence goes on along the minus strand of NZ_JAVCWB010000001.1, from coordinate 194,924 downwards.
GAACTGGATACCGTCGCGGCGTTCATCGCCGGCGTGGTCGACCGCATGAGAAAAACCGCCCGAACCGACAGCACGTAGGAACACAGACATGAGATGGCCCGGAAAATGAGGTGGGGGGAATGACCGCGGGGTACGCCGTCGCGCCGGAGATTTGCCTGCGTAAGCAGGTTCCGCTGCGCCACTTCCGGCAGTTGTGCGGGCCGAGGGCCCGTGAGCTGTTCCTGGTAGAGCCGGAGCCGATCGTCGGCGCCCACGATCGGGAACTACTGGCGACCGCGCTCGGCGCGACGCTGTATGTGCCCGCCACCCGCCCCGACCTGGCCGCCACCATCAGCCGCCGAGCCGCGCGCGGCGTCTGCTCGATGGTGATCGACCTCGAGGACGCCGTCGCCGACCACCAGGTGGAGGCCGCCAAGCAGCACGCGGTCGCGACCCTGGACCTGCTCGCGCGCAGCGAGGACCCGAACCCGATGCTGTTCGTCCGGGTGCGCGACCCGCAGACCGTGACCGAGCTGGTCGGCCTGCTCGGGCCGGGCGCCGAGGTGCTCACCGGATTCGTCTTCCCCAAGTTCGACGCCGTCACCGGGCCCGCCTATCTGGCCGCCCTCGACGACGCCCGGCGCACACTGGACCGCCCGATCTACGGCATGCCCGTGCTCGAATCGGCGAGTCTGGTGCACCGGCAGACCCGCGACGAGCAGCTCGCGCGCATCGCCGACCTGCTGGCCGAACACCGCGACCACCTGCTCGCGGTGCGCATCGGCGCCACCGACATGTGCTCGACCTTCGGCATCCGCCGCGACCGCGACCTGACGATCTACGACGTGCGCGTGGTCGCCGACGTGATCGCCGACATCGTGAACTACCTGGGCCGCGCCGACGGCACCGGTTTCATCATCACCGGGCCGGTGTGGGAATACTTCGCCGACCACGAGCGGATGTTCCGGCCGCTGCTGCGGACCGCGCCGTTCGAGGAGTCCGACGCGGTGCCGTTCCGCCAGTACCTGGTCAGCCGCGACCTCGACGGCCTGCTGCGCGAGATCACCCTGGACCGCGCCAACGGCATCCAGGGCAAGACGGTGATCCACCCGTCGCATGTGGCGGCGGTGCACGCGCTGTCGGTGGTGACGCACGAGGAGTACGCCGACGCGCTGCACATCATGGAGGCCGACGTCGGCGGCGTCGCGGCCTCGGAGTACCGCAACAAGATGAACGAGATGCGCCCGCACCGCAGTTGGGCCCGCCAGACGCTGGTCCGGGCTCGCGCGTTCGGTGTCGCCAACAAGGGAGTGTCCTTCGTGGATTTGCTGACAGCGATGATCGCCGAATGAGCGCGTTCGGCCTCGATCTCGAAACACCGTGGGCGACCGCGAATCTGGGCATCGAACTGCGGCACGGCGAGTCGTTCGCCGCGTCGGCGGCCGCGGACGCGCTGCCGGGTGAACTCTCGATCGCCGCGCTGGTCCAGCCGGGTCTGCGCCGCAATCCGCGCCGGGCGCACCTGCTGGTGTCGACCGTGCTCGGCAAGCACCTGCCCACCGACCCGCGCGTGGTGATCGGCGCGGGCAATCGGCTCGGCGACCTGGTGCGCGGGGTCCTGGGCGACCGGGAGCCCGTCGTGCTCGGATTCGCCGAGACCGCGACGGGTCTCGGTCACTGTGTGGCGGCGCGGATCGGCGCCGGGTGCTACCTGCACTCCACTCGCCGTGAGGTCGCGCGGGCCACCACGCTGACCGGGTTCGAGGAGGGGCATTCGCACGCCACCTCGCACCTGCTGCAACCCGCGCCCGCCGACATCTTCGTCAACGATCTGCCGCTGGTGCTGGTCGACGACGAGATCTCGACCGGCGACACCGCCATCGACGCCGTTCGCGCGCTGCACGCGTTCGCGCCGCGCTCGCATTACGTGCTCGCCTCCCTGGTCGACATGCGCACCGCCGCCGACCGGGCCAAGTTCGAGACGTTCGCCGCCGAACTCGGTGCCCGCATCGACACCGTGTGCCTGGCCTCGGGCCGCACCGAGCTGCCCGACGGTCTGATCGAGACGGTCACCTCGATGCCCGAACCGGAGCTCAATCCGACAGCGGCCCACCGTGGTTCGTTCGGCCGGATCGAGTTGTCCTGGCCCGCCGATGTTCCCGAGGGCGGCAGGCACGGCATCCTGAACTCCGAGGTCGCCGCCTTCGATGTCGCGCTGAAGGCCGCCACCGGCCAGGTCCAGGCTCGCCTCGCCGCCGAGTTCGCCGATCGCCCGGTGATCGTGCTCGGTCATGAGGAGCTGATGTACCTGCCGCTGCGGCTGGCCGCCGAGCTGGCCGAAGGCGGCATCCCCACCCGATTCCAAACCACCACGCGCTCACCGGCTTACGTGCTCGACGAGCCCGGCTACCCGCTGCGGCGCGGCTTCCGTTTCCACGCGCCGGAGCCCGACGCGACCGCCAAGCGCTACCTGTACAACGCGCACTGGCCAGACGGCGCGGTGGCGCCGGTGCTGCTGGTCGTCCTCGATCCGCCCGCCGATACGCCCGAACTCGTGGCGCCGGGCGGCCTGGTCGACGTGCTGACCGCCGCGGGCGCCGATGTGCTGGTCGCCGTCCTGCCGGGTGCGGACCCGCGAGCGCTGCACACGACACGAACTTCGGCAGCGCGCGCCGCGGTCCCCGCGCGGGCGCACGCGGCCGACCAGGCCGCCGAATCCGTGCGGCCCGACCCCGATGCGGCGGCCGCGCCCGATCGCCCTCGACCGCTGCACGGACCCGACTTCGGTTCCTACGCGGCCGACGAGGTGTCGTGGCTGCTCAAGGACCTCTCGGGCGTCGACTTGGAAGCCGATGTCGCCGAACGCGAACGGCGAATCCAGGCGGGCGTGGCGCACTACGCCGAATCGCTGCCGGTCGAGTACCAGCCCGATGCCGAGTACCGTGAGCTGTTCGAGCGGGTGCTCGCCGAGAGCGCCGAGCGGCTCGCACTGGCGGTGGCGACGGTCGCCGAGCTCGTGGTGGCCGAACGCGGCGAGGACATCGTGCTGGTCTCGCTGGCCAGGGCGGGCACGCCTGTCGGCGTGCTGATGCGGCGATGGCTGGCCAGTGGGGTCGGCAGGCCGAGTCTGACGGTGCCGCACTACGCGGTGTCGATCGTGCGTGACCGTGGCATCGACGCGGTGGCGCTGGATTATCTCGCCCAGCACCATGATCCGGCTTCGATCGTGTTCGTCGACGGCTGGACCGGCAAGGGTGCCATCACCAGGGAGCTCACCGCGGCGCTCGACGAATATCACGCCGCCGGTGGCGCCCGGTTCAACGACGAGCTGGTCGTGCTCGCCGATCCGGGCAACTCGGTGCGCACCTACGGCACCCGCGACGACTTCCTGATCGCCTCGGCCTGCCTGAATTCCACGGTGTCCGGACTGGTCTCGCGCACCGTCCTCAACGACACCCTGATCGGGCCCGGTGAATTCCACGGTGCGAAGTTCTATCGCGAGCTCGCCGACGTCGATGTCTCGAACCAGCTGCTCGACGCGGTGACAGGCGCCTTCGGCGCCGTCGCCGAGCAGGTGCCCGCCGCGGTCGCCGCGATCCGGGATTCCGATCGCACCCCCGACTGGTCCGGCTGGGCCTCGGTGGAGCGGGTGCGCGCCGAATATGGTGTCGCCACAGTGAATTTCGTGAAGCCGGGCGTCGGCGAGACCACCCGCGTGCTGCTGCGCCGGGTACCGTGGCGGGTGCTGGTTCGCGAAGCGGATGCTCCCGAGCACGCACACATCCGCCTGCTCGCGGCCGCGCGCAATGTCCCGGTGGAAGTGGTCCCCGACCTGGCCTACAGCTGTATGGGCCTGATCAAGGAGCTGGATCAGTGACCGCCGACGCGTTGTTCGCCACCGATCTCGATCGCACGATGATCTACTCGCGCAACGGATTCGGCGGCGCCGACGCGGTAGCGAAACTGTGTGTGGAGTACTACGAGGGCGAACCGCTGTCGTACATGACCACCACCGCCGTCACGCGGCTGGCCGAACTGGCGTCGCTGGCCCCGGTGCTCCCGACGACGACCCGCACGATCGAGCAGTTCCAGCGGATCGACCTGCCGGGCGCGCCGTGGCGCTACGCCATCACCAGCAACGGCGGCAACATCCTGGTCGACGGGCTGCCCGACCCCACCTGGCGCGCCGCGATCGACGACACGGTGCGTGCCTCCGGCGCCACCCTCGCCGAGATCGGCGCCGAATGGCGTTCCCGCATCGACGATTCCTGGGTCACCAAGTACCGCGAGGCCGACGGGCTGTTCTGCTACCTGGTGGTTCGCCCCGAGGCGGTGCCCGCCGGTTTCCTCGCCGAGTGGGACGCGTGGTGTCGCGCGCGCGGCTGGTCGGCCTCACAGCAGGGGCGCAAGATCTACACGATGCCGGACGCGGTCTGTAAGAGTCTGGCGGTCGCGGAGGTCCGCCGCCGACTGGTGGAATCCGGTGAATTGGCCGAGGGCGCTGCGTTGTTCACCGCCGGTGACGGTGCGCTGGACGCGCCGATGCTGACCGTGGCCGACGCCGCGATCCGGCCACGACACGGTGAGCTGGAGGAGCTGGGCCATTCGGCCCCGAATCTGACCGTGACCGAGAACGCGGGGATTCTCGCCGGAGTGGAGATCCTCGAGTGGTTCCACGTCGCGCTCGAGCGCTCCGCGCTGGCGGCGGACCCGGTCTGAGTCGTGAGATCCCGGGTGCCGCTGCGGCGCCCGGGATTCCCCGAACTCACGACTCGGGGAACAGGCCCTTCGCCAGCACCGGCCATGAGGTCTTGAGATCGTCCTGCCAGTAGCCCCACGAGTGGGTGCCGGTGTCGCGGTAGACGAAGGTGCCGGGGATGCCGAGCTGGTCCAGCCGCGTCTGCAGATTGTGCGAGGACACGAAGATCGCGCCCTCGATCAGCGCGCCGAGCGCGACCGTCTTGGGGGTGTCGGCGGGCTTCTCCATCCGGAACGGTCCGCCCGCCTGATCGTGGATGCCCGGGATGCCGGTGCCGGTGGAGACGAAAAGATTTGTCCCACGCAGTTTCTCGGCGTTCACCAGCGGATCGTTGGCCACCCACAGCGGCCCGCCGACCGGACCCCACATGTTCTCGGCGTCACCGCCGCCGTACATCTCCACGGTCAGCTTCACGGCCTGCTGCCCCGCCGGATCGCTGACCTGGGTGAGCCCGCTGTACACCGCGGCGCTGCGGAACAGGCCGGGCTCGGCGATCGCCAGGTTCAGCACCGGGATGCCCGACATCGACAGGCCCGCGATGGCGTTGACGCCGTTGGTGCCCAGCGCGGCGTCGATCAGTGGGGGCAGTTCTTCGGCGATGTAGGTCTGCCACTTGTTCACGCCGAGCACGGGGTCGGGCTTGATCCAGTCGGTGTAGAAGGTCCACGCGCCGCCGATGATCTGGACGACGTTGATGTCCTTGTCGGACAGGAAGCTCAGCGCGTCGGTGCGCAGCTGCCAGGAGGCGCGGTCCATGCCGCCGCCCGCGCCGTTGAGCAGGTAGAGCGCGGGCTTGGGCGCGGAGGTGTCGGCGGGGCGCTGGATGTCGACGGGGAAGGTCCGGTTCATCGCCGCGGAGTGCACGTACAGGCGCAGGTGCCGGGAGTCGGTGACCTCCATCTTCTCGATGAAGGAGCCATCGGGCGCGCTCACCTTGTCGATGCTGACGCCCGGTGCGGTGGCGGGCGCCGCCGACGCGGGGGTGCCGGTGATGATCGACGCGGTGACGGCGCACAGTGCCGCCGCCACGATCCGCCGGATGCTGCGACGCTGCACTGCGCCCACTCCTCTGATCGAGCTATCGCCGACCCGTTCTCTCGGCGGTGCCCACCGTAGCGGGCGGGCACGACCCGTCGTCAGGTTTTGGCGCGTTCTCGTTTCAGAATTGCGGGAGTGGGGTCAGTAGTGCTGCTGCTGACCCTGCAGCTGCTGGGCGATCACGCCCTGGATGCGTTGCAGACCGCCGACGGTGATGCCGCTCTGGAGCTGGCCCTCGATGGTCCTGACCAGGGCCTGATCGCTCATCACCTTCTCCGAGGACTGGATCAGCACGGTGCCGGCGCCGGTGAAGTCGAACTGGCGCTCCTCGCCCGAGTTCGCGCCCATCCTGGCCGCGCCCGCCGCCAGGAAGCTGCCGATCCAGCCCTGGTCGAAGTGGTGACTGGGGGAGGGGCAGTCGGCCCAGCCGACCAGCGCCTCGGGGTCGACCCGCAGCGGCGGCTCGGCGAACATCACCGGGCCGTTGGAGGAGGCGAGGAACTTGCCGGTGCCGATCAGGGTGAGGAACCCGGGCACGATCGACTGCTTGAGCGCCAGGCCCGGCTCGAAGGCGAGCAGGTTGGCGCCCCGGATGGTGAGGTTGCCGTCCTCGAGATCGTAGGAATTGATGTCGTAGCCGCGGTCGCCGATGATCAGCTTGCCGTGGCCCTCGGCCACCACGTAGTCACCGGCGAACAGCGGCGCCGAGAACTGGCTGCTCACCATGTGCATGAGGTTGCCCTGCAGGCCGTGGGTGAGCATCTGGAACTGGATCTGGCCGTAGTAGGCGATCATCGCGCCCTTGCGCATGAACCACGGGCCGGTCAGGTCGATGCAGTAGGCGTAGCTGTTGCCCGGGATGTTGTCGCTGGCACCGAGAGTCATCGGGGAATGGATCTGGCTCATCGGCTCACAACTTCTCTTCGGAGGCCTGCACGAAAACGACACCCTGGCCGTGGCAATGCAGCTGCATCGCCTCACCGGCGCCGCGACCGACCGCGTCGCGCCAGCTCATCGCCGACTTCAGCTCGGTCTGCACGTTGCCGTAGGCCGCGACGAAGGCCTGCGGATCGACGATCACCGGATTCGGCCCGCCCACCTGCAGTTCCAGGAAACCGCCGTGCGCGAGCAGCACCGCGGCGCCCTGGCCGCCGAGCTGGGTGGTGAACATGCCCTGGCCGGTCACGACACCCGCCGCGGCGCCGCGCAGCGCGCCCATCAGGCCACCGCCGCCGCCTCCGCCGCCGCCACCGGAGCTGGCCACCGAGACCACCGAGGACTGCAGCCCCGCGGTGTTGGCCAGCAGGCGAGAGGCCTCCACGCGCAGCACCGCGCCCGGCTGCATCTGCACCACGTGCACCTCGAGCCCGGCGAAACCGTAATGGACGGTGCCGTTTCCGCGCGCCAGCATGGTGCGCTCGTGCTCGCCCGCCATCATCGCGCCGGCCATCCGCATCAGGCCGCCGCCACCCATGCCGGGTCCGGCGCCGGGGATCTGGTGCGGCGCGAACGCGACCTGGCCCTGGTAGAACAGCATCGCGCCGGTCCGGGCGACCACGCCGCCCGCCTGCCCGACATCGACCTTGACGACCTTGCTGTTGACTTTCTCGAACATTTCCGTCGCCTACCGTTCCGCCGGCTGGATCAGCACGACACCCTGGCCGTCCCACCGCAGCGAGAAGGCCTCACCCGCGTCCTGGCCGACCATGGTGCGCCAGGAGACATCGGTGACGAAGGACTGGTTGAGGTTGCCGCGGGCCGCGACGAACGCGTCCGGGTCCACGATCAGCGGGTACTGCGGCGAGACTTCCAGATGGATCAGCGGACCGCCGGCCGACAGCAGCGCCACCTGGCCCTGCCCGCTGACGGTGGTGGTGAACAGGCCGCTGCCCGCCGACATCCCGCCGACCCCGGCGAAGCGCACATCGGTGCGCAGATTGCCCGCGAAGGCGAGCAACTGCTGCGACTCGACCTGCAGGGTGTCGTTGTCGAGATCGACCACGGTGACGTTCTGGCCGTTCACCGCGAAGAAGACGCGGCCGTTGCCGGTGCATTCCATCAGCGACAGCTTCTCGCCGGTGGCGCGGCGCTTGAGGCCCGACAGCACGCCCTCGCCGCCGCCGAATCCGGCCGATTTGAACTGCACATTGCCTTCGTAGGCGACCATCGAGCCGGAGATCGCGCGGATACTCGTCCCCGCGAGGTGGGCCTCGATCACCTTCTTCGATTGTTCGAACAGCTGCGCCATGACGGCCCTGGAGTCCCCTCTGGACAGGCGGGTGGAATGCCCGATACGTACTGCGTGGACACCCTAACCGATCGATCGGCCGCGCGCCGTGGCTGCGGAGCGCGGACGCTCGTCGCCGCTTTCTCGTAGAGTGGCAGACGACCGCACCGACAAGCGAAGGGTCGAACTTGTCTGCAACACTCGCCAAGGGCCAGAACGGTCCACTGGCCGTCAGTGACGTGGTGATCTCGCTCCAGCTCACGGCACCGGCCGATCTGTCCGCGCTGCTCGTGACCGAGCAGGGCAAGGTCCGCACGGATGCCGACTTCGTCTTCTACAACCAGCCGAGTGGACCTGGCGTCGATCTGCGCCCCGGTCCGGCGGGTCAGGCGGCCTCCCTTGCGGTTTCGCTGCCCGCGGTGCCCGCCGACATCGACCAGATCCGCGCCGTCATCACCCTCGACGACGCCAACAGCAACTTCGGCCGGTTCGCCCCGCCCACCGCGATCGTCTCCGACGCCGCCGGTAACCAGCTGTTCGAGTACCGGATCGACGGGCTCGACGCCGAGTCGATCGTGATCGCGCTGGAGCTGTACCGCCGTCAGGGCGGCTGGAAGGTCCGCGCCGTCGGCCAGGGCTACGCCGGGGGCTTCGCCGCGCTGGTCACCGATCACGGTGTGCAGGTGGATGATTCGCCCGCGCCCGCCGCCGCGCCGCAGCAGGCCGTCCCGCAGCAGGCCCCGCCGCCGCCCGCCTACCCCGCGCAGGCCGCGCCGAGCTACCCGCCGCAGCAGGCCCCCGTCTACGCGCCACCCGGTGGTGGCTACCCGCCCCCGCCCGGCCCGGCGCAGCAGCCGCCCGGCGCGGGATACCCGCCGCCGGCCGGCCCCGGCCCCGGTTACCCGCCGCCGGCGCAGGCCGCGCCGCCGCAGCCCGCCGGTGAGATCAGCCTGAGCAAGGATCGCCCGGTCAGCCTGCAGAAGGGGCAGCGCGTCACGCTCCGCAAGGACGGCGGCGCCGCGCTCACCTTCGTCAAGATGGGCCTGGGCTGGGACCCGGTGCGCACCCGCGGCATGTTCGGCAACCGCACCGTCGACATCGACCTCGACGCCTCGGTGTGCCTGTTCGCCGACAACAACCTCGTCGACGTCGCCTACTACGGCCAGCTGTCGTCCAAGGACGGTTCGGTCCGCCACCAGGGTGACAACCTCACCGGTGAGGGCGAAGGCGACGACGAGATGATCCTGGTCGACCTCACCCGGATCCCCGCGCACATCTCCACGCTGCTGTTCATCGTCACCTCGTACAAGGGCCACACCTTCGAGCAGGTGCAGAACGCTTTCTGCCGCTTGATCGATGGCGCCAACAACGGCGAGCTGGCCCGCTACACCCTCGCGGGTGGCATGCCGTTCACGGCGATGGCGATGGCCAAGGTGTACCGGGTCGGCGCCGACTGGAAGATGCAGGCGCTGGGCGAGGGCTTCCAGGCCAAGCATCCCGGCGAGGCCGTGCCCCAGCTGGGCCGGTTCCTCGGCAGCGACTAAGGCAGGACGACACAGAGCAGGCATGACGACGTGATTCACCTGAAGGCGGGCCAGAACACCGCACTGTCCGCCGGCATCGTGCGCTTCACCGCACAGACCGCCGGTACCGTCGAACTCGGCGCGCTGGTGGTGGACGAGAATCTGCGGGTGCGCGACGAGCACGATCATGTGTGCGCGTCGCGGCCCGCGGCTCCCGGCGTCACCTTCGCCGGTGGCGCGGTGGACATCGCACTGGCGCAGGTCAGGTCGGACGCGAACGCCGTGCTGCTCTACGTCACCGCCGGGCACGTGCTCGGCGACGTCACCGCGACGCTGGCCGAGAACGGCTCGCCCACCGCGGAATTCATGGTCGCGCCGACCGCGGGGGAGAGCGCGCTGATCTGCCTCGAGGTGTACCGGCGCGGTGGCGGCTGGAAGCTGCGCGCACTGGGACAGGGCTACGACGGCGGCGCGGCGCAGCTGCTGCCCGCGCACGGCGTGCCCGCCCCGGCGACACCGCGAGCGACCGCGCCGACCGAGACGGTCGAGCGGCCCGCCACCACCGCGGCGCCCGGCGTTCCGCTGGAGGTCGATCACGGCCTGCAGCGGATGTGGATGATCTTCGAGGACGCGGCCCGCTCGGCGGCCGCCCTGCTCTCGGCCCGCGACTACGCCGCGAATCGGCTGGATCAGGAACTGTCCGAAGCGGTGTCGAATCCGGCCACTCGCAACACCCCGGCGGCCGACGCCGCGCGCGCCGCCGCGCAGCGCCGCCACGACGAGCTGGTCGGCGTCGCCGACGGCAACCATCGGCGCGACAGCGACCAGCTCGGTCGCGAGATCGCCGAGGCCGACGCGGTGATGCCGGCCGCGCTGGCGTCCTGGCTGGCCCCGGCCTGGACCACGAAAGCCGTACGCAGCGACGGCATCCGGCTCGGCGAGCTGTACGCCCTCGATCGCGGTGCGCTGCGCGTGCCGTATTGCGTTCCGGTGCCGCTGAATCGGCCGCTGTGGGTCGACACCGAGTCCAGCGCCGCCGCGTCCCGGGTGGTCGGCGCCCTGGTGGCCCGGCTGGTCGCGGCGCTGCCGGACAAGCCGACCCGCGTCGACCTGATCGATCTCTCCGGCGGTCTGCGCGGGCTCGCCGCCCCGCTCACGCCGCTGCTCGCCGGGCCGGTGATCGCCGATCACGCCGATATCCCCGCGCGTCTCGGTGAACTCGCGCACGCGGCCGAGCTGGCCGACATCGCCTACAACAGTGGGCAAGCCGTGCCGCCCGCCGAGCACCGGATTCTCGTCGCGGCCGACTTCCCGCACGGTTACCAGGCCGCCGACGTGGTGCGCCTAGGTCAGCTGATGGTGCGCGGCGACCTGATCGGGCTGTCGCTGGTGATCGTCGGCAGCGGCGGCATCGACTTCGGTGACGGACCGCTGTCGCTGCTGTCGCAGTCGTGCAGGCACCTGCCCACGGTCCCCGGCACCCCGCTGTTCGATCCGTGGACCGGCAACGCCTGGGAACTCGACCTCGACATGCTCCCGGCCGAACCCGAGCTCCAGGCCCGCTACCTGCGGATGTAGCCGGTCATTCGACCATCGCGGCGGGGCGCGAGCTGGTGCACGCCTGCCGGGGGCGCAGGAACTCCGGCAGCCACGGCAGCAACGGGTCGGGGGCGCGGTCCAGGACCCCGCCCGCCGGATCGTCGACGAAGTCGCGGCGCACCAGATCGTCCTGCGGGCGCAGGATCTCGTGCACGATCAGCGCGCACAGGCCGAGGACGGCCAGATCGCGCAGCACCACGGTGCCGGTGAACCACTGCTCGGGCAGGCCCTTGGCGTCCTCGCCGAGGTAGTAGTACATCCGGGGCACCCAGACGAGCGCGTCGATCGTCATCCAGGCCAGCAGGATTCGCCGATGCGGCAGCGCGAGCACGGCCAGCGGCACCAGCCACAGCGAGTACTGGGGGCTCCACACCTTGTTCGTCAGCAGGAACGCGGCCACGACCAGGAAGCACAGCTGCGCCACGCGCGGGCGGCGGGCCGCGGTCAGCGCCAGATAGGCGATGCCAGCGCAGGCGAGCAGGAACAGCAGCAGCGAGACCGTGTTCAGCACCGTCGGCGGCTGTCCGTGCGCGAGCTCGCCGTCGAACCCGCCCCAGCCGGTGAAGGAGGTGATCACGTTGTAGATCGAATCCGGGTCGGCGTGCCGGGTGGTGTTGAGCCGGAAGAACTCTCGCCAGCCGTCCGGGTACAGCACGGCGATCGGCAGGTTCACCGCGATCCAGGTGCCCGCCGCGGCGAGGATGGCGAGCACGGCCGCGCCGAGCGGGCGCAGCGCGAACAGATGGGTGCGGGCCGGTGTCTCGCGGATCCAGGTCCGCGCGCTGTCGATGCTGTCGACATCACGCAGCCGCAGACCCGCGCGCGCGGCGGGCTGGCGCTGCATCGGGTCGGCGCGCAGGCACAGCACCAGGATCGGGCCGAGCAGCAGCAGCGGATACAGTTTCGCGGCGCCGCCGAGACCGAGCAGCACGCCGGCCAGCACCGGCTTGCGCCGAGCCCAGGCCAGCAGGCCGGTGGCCGCGAAAGCCGTTGCCAGCGCGTCGAAGTTGGTGAACGCGTGCACGATCACCAACGGCGACACCGCGATCAGCGCCGCGTCCCAGACCCGCCGCCCGGCTAGTCGCGACGACGCCCAGACGGTGATCAGCCAGCCCACCGACAGACCGAGCGCGACGACGTTGAAATACACCACCACCGACAGCGCGCCGGGCAGCGGCAGGTGGTCCCACACGTTGCCGAGCTGCATGGCGACATACTGGTAGAGGCCCGAAAGGACCGGATACTCCATGTATCTGGTCTCGGTGCCGCCGTCGGGCGTCGACTCGGTCCAGGACTTCTTGTACGGGAACGCGCCCTCGTTGAGTCGTTCGGCGCCGTAGAGCGGCACCGTGTCCGAGTAGCACATGGCCACGTACTGACGGCCGTTGTTCCAGTCGAGCATCAGCCCGCCCGCGCCGTCGGAGGTCTGCTGGATGCAGCCCGCCTTCGCCGTCCAGCCGAGCGCGAGGAACACCACGGTGAAGGCGAACATCACCCGCAGCGGCGTCCAGAACCGCACCCGGCCGATCAGCGCGTGATCGCCGACCGGTCCGCCGATCACGGTCGACAGCTGCGCGGTCAGCGAATCGTTGCGGCTGGGCCGGTCTCGCGCGTCGATCGAGCGCAGGTCGGGGGCCAGCTGGGCGGGCGCGACGTACTGCACTTCGCGGCCCGGCCGGGTACCACTCGACGCCGGCTGGTCCGCGAGTTGCTGATCGGTCACGACATCCGAGGCTACCGGGATCTGGTCGGCGTGGTGCCTCCGCCGCCCTCGGTGCCGTTCGCGCCCGCACCCGGCCGGGTGCTGTTGCCGTTGCCGTTGGTCGGCGGGGAGCCGTCCGCCGGGGCGGTCGGCTGACCCGGCAGCGGGCCGGTGGTCGTCTCCGGCGTCTGCTGCGAGGGCTGCTGGCCGGCGGGCTGCTGCACGCCGGGCACCGGGATCCGGATGCCGGGCAGGATCTCGACCTGCGACGGCACGATCACCGGCGGGGCGATCGTCGGCGCGGTGGTCGACGGGGCGGTGTAGGGCGCCGACCATTCCGGCACGCCCGCCTGGCCCTTGATCGGGGCGGGCTTGGGGAACGACTCGTTCGGTGTGCCGGCCAGCGCGCCGTCCATCGTCGCCTTCCAGATGTCGGAGGGCAGACCGGAACCGTAGATGCTGCCGCCACCGTAGTTGCGCAGCGGATCGCCCTGCTCGGTGCCGACCCAGACCGCGGTCGACAGCGACGGGGTGTAGCCGACCATCCAGGCGTCGCGGTTGTTGCCGGTGTCGCCGAGCTGGTGGGTACCGGTCTTGGAGGCCGACTCGCGCCCGCCCGCCAGGTTGTGGTTGCGCGAGTACGCCGCGATCGGCTTCATCGCCGCGGTGACGTTGTCGGCCACCGCCGCGCTCACCCGCTGCTCACCCGCGGGCTCGCCGCGATCGAGCAGCACCTGACCGTCGGCGGTCACGACCCGCTGCACGAAGTGCGGCGCGTGGTACATGCCCGAGGCCGCCAGCGTGGCGTAGGCCGAGGCCATGTCCAGCGGACGCGACTGGTACTGGCCCAGCACGATGCCGTTGTTCGGACCGGCGCCGTTGGGCTCGGTCAGGGTCTTGCCGATGCCGGGCAGTTCCTCGGGGATGCCGAGCTTGTGGCCCATGTCCGCGATCTTCTGCGGACCGTTCTGCATGTCCAGCTGCATCCGGTAGAAGCTGGTGTTCAGCGAGCGCTTGAGCGCCTCGGCGATGGTGCACATGCCGCAGGACTCGCCCTCGACGTTGCCGATCTGGATGCCGTTGACGGTGATCGGCGAGCTGTCGTACAGCTGCGAGAGCGGGATGCCCATCTCGAGGTTCGCGGCCAGGCCGATCACCTTGAACGAGGAGCCCGTCGGCAGACCGGCGTTGGCGAAGTCGAAGCCCTGGCCGTCCTCACCGCCGTAGTAGGCGCGGACCGCGCCGGTGCGCGGGTCGATCGAGACGACCGCGGTCCGCAGGTTCTCCGGCTCGCCCTGCAGCTTGGACTGCGCGGCGTTGACCGCGGCCTCCTGCGCCTTGGGGTCGATCGTCGTCGTGATCTGCAGGCCCTCGGTGTTGAGCTGCTGCTCGCTGATGCCCGCTGCCGACAGCTCCTTGAGCACCTGGTTCTTCACCAGACCGCCGGGACCCTCGTCCTGGTTGCTGTCGTTGAGCGAGGCCAGCGCGACCACCTGCGGGTACTGCATCGAGGCGCGCTCGGCCGCGGGCAGGTTGTTGCCGCTGACCATGCCGTCGAGCACGTAGTTCCAGCGGGTCTTGGCGCCCTCGGGGTTCTTCTCCGGATCGAGCAGCGAGGGCAGCTGGATGGTCGCGGCCAGCACGGCGCCCTCGGCCACGGTCAGCTCCTGCACCGGCTTGCCGAAGTAGGCCTTCGACGCCGCGTCGATGCCGTACGCGCCACGGCCGAAGTAGATGGTGTTCAGGTAGGCGGCGAGGATGTCTTCCTTGCTCCACTGCCGGGCCATCTTGGCCGAGATGACCAGCTCGTGCATCTTTCGGGTCATCGACCGCTCGTCACCGACCAGCGCGTTCTTCACGTACTGCTGGGTGATCGTGGAGCCACCACCGGCGCTTTCCTTGCCGAGGATGTTGTCGCGCGCGGCGCGGGCGAAGCCCGACACCGAGAAACCCGGGTTGGTGTAGAAGTCGCGGTCCTCGGCCGCGATCACGGCATTGCGCACGTGCGGCGGGATCTGATCGATCGAGACCTCGGTGCGGTTGCCCTGTGGCGGGACCACCTTGCTGATCTCGGTGGTGCCGTCGTTGGCGTAGATCATCGCGACCTGGTTGGTCTCCAGATCGCCCGGCTTGGGCACCGAGACCGCCGTGTAGGCGACGAGGAACACCGCGCTCGGTACGACGATGGCGAGCGCCATCAGCACGTACATGGTCCGGCGAATGGCCCGCCACGGCATTTTCCTCACCGAACCACCCTTACCGGAGCCGTCGTCGCCCCCGCCACCATCGCGGCGGTTACGTGGCCCACTCGGCGGCGGGGTGCCGCCGGTGCCGGTGGCTCGGCGTTCGCCGGTGGTCGGCCCACCGGGACGGCGGCCCGGACCTGCGCCGGGACGCGCGGTCACGGCCGATCCACCGGAGCGGGTGCTTCGGTTCAGGTCGTCACGGACGGGCCTGCCGCCGTCGGGATGACTCGCCCGCGCGGTCGACTCGTCGCGTCCGGGGCGCGGCAGCTTCTGGGTGGCGCCCGCCGCGGGCGGGCCGACGGGCCGACCCGGCTGCGGGGGCCTGCCCTGCGGCGGCCTGCCCTGGTTCGGTCCGCCCTGGTTCGGTCCGCCCTGCGGACCCGGCGGTCGCTGCGGCGGCGGTCCGGGACGACGCGGCGGCATGCCGCCCGGCGGCGGCGCCTGTCGATTCGGTGGCGGTCCGCCCTGCGGACCACGCCCACCCGGGGCCGGTCCGCGTCCGTTCTGGGGGCCCGGCCCGGCGGGCGGCATCGGCCGGCGCGGCGGCGGACCCGGCCGGTCACCCGGCTGGGGAGGGAGACCCGGCTGCGAACCCCGAGCCGGACGGCCGCCGTGCGGATCATCGCCGAAGGGGGAGGACTCGTAGGGCGAACTCACTGACCAGATCTCCATAACTCGTAAGGTTCAACCGGCACACGACATCCGCGCCGGAGAACCGGCGCGGATACCTTGCACCCCGAACTGTGGCGCATCAAGCGGTGGCCGCCGTCGCCCGGCGGCCTGTCATTCGGCGGCCCATTGCTCGGCAGCCCCATTACTCGGCAGCAGAGCGCCGCCCCGCTCGCGAACTCGTCCGGCGCGGGGCCGGCGCGGGCGCCGAACCGAGCACATACGACTGCACCAGGTGGTTCCAGCTGCACGAGCGGCACACCTCGACGACATGCACCGAGAACTCCTCGCTCGACTCTGCCATCCGGATCAGCTCCTCGGGCGTCCGCGCGGAGCCGGCCGCCTGGCCGAGTCCGTCGCCGTACACCCATGACACCAAGGTCAGCTGCTCTTTCCGGCAGATCGGGCAGGTCACCTCGCTACCCCGGCCGTGGAACTTGGCGGCCCGGAGCAGGTACGGATTCGCGTCGCACACCTCGGCGACGCCGACCCGGCCCGCGTAGACGTCAGCCAGCAGCGACCTGCGCCGGAGCGCATAGTCGACTACCTGCCGCTGAATTCGCACGATCACCAGAGTAGCCGGGATTGATTTGCGGTGCCGGTGGCACCGCTGCATCGGTGGTCTCGTCGTAAACTCCCGATACCGGGGTCGGCCCGGGTATTTCCGCAGGTGAGGCGAGCCAGAACGATGGCTGATTCCAGGCAGGCGCGCAGCGCCGCCGATTCCGTGACGAGGGCGCGTGATATCGATCGCGCGCAGGTGTCGACCGTGCTTGACGCGGCCTACGCCGAGGGCCAGTTGGGCGCGCAGGAGTACCACGACCGCACGGCTCGCGCCGCGTCGGCGCGGACCCTCGGGGAGCTGGAAAGGCTGACCGCCGACCTGCAATCACCCGCTGTCTTCGGTGGTCAGGGCGCGATCGAGCGGAAGCGTTTCGGCCGCAGGCACTCCGGTGAGTACCCCGCCCGGACCAGAGCCCGCGACGCCGACCGGGCCCGCACGACCGCGGCCCTGGACGCGGCGCGGGCCGACGGCCAGCTCGCTGCCGACGAGCACGCCGCGCTCACCGAATTGGCCTCGGAAGCACGCACTCTGGGTGATCTGTCCACCCTGGTTGCCGAATTGCAGCAGCGCCCGGTGGCGCCGGTGAAGCCGAAGGCGCGCAACACCTTCCGCATCGCCACGATCGCGGCGGTCGCGGTGGTGGGGATCGGCTGCTTCGTGTGGACGGTGCGCCCGGACGAACCGGCGCCCGCGGTGGTCGCGGCGGAGGCGATCAACTACAACGCCGCACCACCCCTGGTGATCCCCACGCCGACGCTCACCACCCTCGTCGGGTTCGTCCAGTTCCGCGACGACTACCGGGTCAAGTTCGGTGACACCCTGGTCGACGAGGCCGTCCTGCACGAGGAGCACGCCTCGGCCGTGCGGCGCGCGCCCGGCAACGCCGACTGGACCGCCGACTACACCTACCGTGGCGGCTTCGCCCGGTCGAATTCGCAGGTCAGCACCCGCAAACGCGACGCGCTCGACATCGATCTGGCCCAGGTGAACGCCGAGGCCCTCGGCGCGGCGCTGACGAACGCGGCCGCCACCGTCCAGGTGCCCAACGGCGCGGTCACCCACTTCCGGATCGCGAACGACAGCTGGGTGGGACGGCCGGGGATCACGATCTTCGTGCGCAACGAGGTCGCCCAGTCGGGGCATTTCGTCCTCGCGCTGTCGGGCGAAGTACTCGCGACCTACCCGTACAAAGGATGACCGAGCAATGAAGACCCCGTCTCCCGCGAAGAACCTGCGGGCCCGCGATGCCGACCGCGCCGACGTGTGCGCCCTGCTCGACGCCGCCCTGGCCGACGGCCAGCTGACCGCCACCGAACACGACAAGCGCACCGCGACCGCGATGCGGGCCGAGACCTTCGGCGCCCTCGACCGGCTCGTCGACGACCTGCAGGTACCGGGCAGCCTGGCCGCGACCCCGGTCGCCAGGGGCGTGCCGCGCGCACCCCGGCGCTGGTGGATCCCGGTCGGCGCGGTGGTGCTGGCCGCGCTGCTCGGTGCGGGCGCGGGCCTGATCGGCCGCACCGCGGGCGAGGCCGCCTTCGGCGACCCGCTGCCCGACCTCACCACCGGCAACGGATTCGCGCACTTCCTCGCCGCCTACCGCACCGAATACGGCAGCACCGTCGCCGACGAGCTGACGTTGTACCCCGAGTACGCCCTGGTCGAACGGGATTCCGGGCGACCGGGCAAGCAGGACGAGCTGCAGTATCACGGCGACTTCAAGGCGTGGGGTTCACAGGGCAGCCGCCCGCCCGACACCAAGTCGTTCGACCTGGCCGGCGTCGACATCGCCCGTTACGCCCGGCTGATGTCGGGCGCCTCCCAGACCACCCGGGTCCCCAACGGCTGGGTCTCGCACGTGCTGGTCAGGTACCCACCCGGCGGCGGCAAGGACGCCGAGCCGGAGATCAGCATCTACGTCAAGAACGAGGCCGAACAGAGCGGCTATCTGAAGATCCGGCTCAACGGCGAGCCCATCGCCGTGTACCCCGCCTAGCCCCGAGCAGGCCGTCTCACCAGCGCTGACGCAGTGATGTGCGTCATTGCGCTATGCCTTGTTATATCGCTCCGATATAGTTGGAACTCGCATCCATCGGTTAGGTCCGCTCGGCCTGTCAGGCCGACATAGTCAGGGAGTGAGGTCGGCGAGTGCTCGAATTGGCGATTCTCGGCCTGCTCCTGGACGCGCCCATGCACGGTTACGAGCTGCGCAAGCGGCTGACGGGCCTGCTCGGAGCGTTCCGGGCCTTCTCCTACGGTTCGCTCTACCCGACCCTGCGCAGGATGCAGACCGACGGGTTGATCGCCGAGGAGCTTCCGGAGGGCGCGATCGCGCGCCGAGCGCGCCGCGTCTACCGGCTGACGCCGGTCGGGCGGGAACGTTTCAACGAACTCCTCGCCGACACCGGTCCGCAGAACTACACCGATGACGGCTTCGGCGTTCACCTGGCCTTCTTCAGCCGCACCCCCGCCGAGGCGAGGATGCGGATCCTGGAGGGTCGGCGGCGTCAGGTCGAGGAGCGCCGAGAGGGACTGCGGGAGGCGATCAAGAAGGCCAGCGGCTCGCTGGATCGCTACACCCGTCAGCTCCACCAGCTCGGATTGGAATCAAGCGAGCGCGAAGTGCGCTGGCTCAACGAGTTGATTGCGGCGGAGCAATCGACGAAGGCGGCACCACAGAAAGAGGGAAAGAGCGGCCATGAGTGATGTCAACAAGGTTGGGTCCGGCGAGGTTCGCGTCGCGATCGTCGGTGTGGGCAACTGCGCATCGTCGCTGGTGCAGGGCGTGCAGTACTACAAGGACGCCGATGAGAACGCCACCGTTCCCGGGCTCATGCACGTCAAGTTCGGTCCCTATCACGTCAAGGACGTGAAGTTCGTTGCCGCGTTCGACGTCGACGCCAAGAAGGTCGGCTTCGACCTGGCCGAGGCGATCTTCGCCAGCGAGAACAACACCATCAAGATCTCCGACGTGCCGCCCACCGGCGTCAGCGTCCAGCGTGGCCCGACCCTCGACGGCATCGGCAAGTACTACGCGATGACCATCGAGCAGTCCGAGGCCCCGGCCGTCGACGTCGTGCAGGCGCTCAAGGACGCCCAGGTCGACGTGCTGGTGTCCTACCTGCCGGTCGGCTCGGAAGAGGCCGACAAGTTCTACGCCCAGTGCGCCATCGACGCGAACGTCGCCTTCGTCAACGCGCTGCCGGTGTTCATCGCCTCCGACCCGGTCTGGGCGCAGAAGTTCGTCGACGCCGGTGTCCCGATCGTCGGTGACGACATCAAGTCCCAGGTCGGCGCGACCATCACCCACCGCGTGATGGCCAAGCTGTTCGAGGACCGCGGCGTGGTGCTCGACCGCACCTACCAGCTCAACGTCGGCGGCAACATGGACTTCAAGAACATGCTCGAGCGTGATCGGCTGGAGTCGAAGAAGGTCTCCAAGACCCAGGCCGTGACCTCGAACCTCACCGGTTCGCTCGCGGGCAAGGTCCACGACCGCAACGTCCACATCGGTCCCTCGGACTACGTGGAGTGGCTCGACGACCGCAAGTGGGCCTACGTCCGCCTCGAGGGCCGCGCCTTCGGTGACGCCCCGCTGAACCTGGAGTACAAGCTCGAGGTGTGGGACTCGCCGAACTCGGCGGGCATCATCATCGACGCGGTGCGCGCCGCCAAGATCGCCAAGGACCGCGGCATCGGCGGACCCGTCATCCCGGCTTCGGCCTACCTGATGAAGTCCCCGCCGGAGCAGATCGCCGACGACGTCGCGCGCACCCAGCTCGAGGCGTTCATCATCGGCGCGGAGTAGTTGGAGCGCTGGCGCGCTCGAGTCGCGGCCCCTTCTGTCCCGCCGATCAGGCACCGGTGCTTGCTCCTTCGTCGCCTGCGCACCGGCGCCTGATCGGCGGGACGGCCGCGACCGCCGCTGCGCGGCGGACCCTCCTCGAGGTCGGGTCGTGGCTGGTTGCTCGATGACTAAGGCCGGTTCACAGGGTGTTTTCCCTGTGACCCGGCCTTAGTCATATGTCAATCGAGCGAGACGTAGACCTCGACGCTCGTCGGGCCGGTGTAGCGCTCGAGTTCGGCGGTGTGCGAGCGGGTGATGGTGCCCGCGTTCTCCGCCTTGATGACCTGGGCCCACGCTGTGCGCAGGAGGTCGTAGGGCTTGTCGGAGACGACGAACTTGGCGTAGCGGCCCGCGGGGATGCGGGTGAGTACGTCGCCTTCGTCGATGTCGTCGAGCCCGGCGACCTCGTAGCCCAGCACGGCCACGGCGTGATCGTTCTGGCCGATATAGGCCGCGGCGCGGGGGACCGTCTTCTCCCTGGACAGGTACCGGTCCCAGGTGAAGTTCACCAGGTCCAGGTCGCGCGCGGTCACCTCGCGACCGGCCAGCGGCACGGTGAGTCCCGCGATCAGCCCGTCTTCCAGGGTGACGATCTCGAAATCGACGGTCATGGCTACTCGTCCCCCTGCTCCGCGGTCAGCGAGACGTAGATCTCGACCGTGCGCTCGTCCGGATACTGCTCGTAGTCGCCCGCGTAGGCGCGCTCGAACTCCCCGGCGGCCTCGGCGTCCCAGATCTGGCGCCACAGCGCGACGATGGTGTCGCCGCGGTTGTCGCCGGTGGCGGAGAAGAGGGCGTAGCGGCCCGCCGGGATGCGGGCGAGCACGTCACCGACCTGGAGATCGGCGAGGGTCTTGCATTCGTAGCCGACGATATGGGTCAGGTAGGAATTGATTTCCGACGCGAAATCGACGTACCCCGTCGCGATCGGTCCCGGTAACTGCGGTCTCGCCAGCAGGTGCTGCCACGCCTCCACCACCTTCGCGCGGCGTGGCCCCTCCACGGCGAGCGCCGGACTGCGGAGCACTGTGCCCGCGATCAGCGTCTCGGGACGGTCAACGACATTGAAATCCACCTGCGTAGCCCCTATGTCTAGTCTCGTCGTCGCTCGAGCGCATATCTTCCCGCATCGATATGACAGGTTTTGCGCCGGGATCGTTCGACGCGCCGTCGCGTCGCGGCAAACCGGCGGTGCCGACTGGTCGGGCTGGTTCGCGCTCTGGCCAACGATGTTGCCACGTCCGTCGGGGTGTGGGGTCCGGGTGGCCAATCCGTGATCTATCGACCGCCGTCACCGCCCAGTCCGGGGAACAATTCGCCCGGGGTGGCCGGGCGCGGCGCGGGCGGGATGATGATCACCGGCGCCGGGTTGCGCGGGGTGCCGGTCGAGGACGGCGGAGTGATGAGCTCCGGCGCCGGACTGCGCGGCGCGTTCGTCGGCGGGTTGAGGATGTCGTAGGGGCTGCTGCCGCCCGGCGCCGCCGGCGCGGGCGCCGGTCCCGGAATCAGCCCGCCGCCGCCGGTCATCGCGGGTGTGGGGAACTGCTCGATCGGCGTGCCCGCCAGCGCGGTGTCCATCACCTGCTTCCAGATGTCCGAGGGCAGACCGGATCCCCAGATCGCGCCGCCGCGCCCGCTGCGCAGCGGCTGCGGCTGTTCGGTGCCCACCCACACCGCCGTGGACAGCGACGGCGTGTAGCCGATCATCCAGGCGTCCTTGTTGTCCTTCGTCTCGCCGAGCTGGGTGGTGCCGGTCTTGGCCGCCGAGGGCCTGCCCTCGGCCAGCCCGTGTCCGTTGGAGTAGTTGGCGATCGGCGTCATCGCCTGGGTGGTGGCGTCGGCGATGGCCGCGGTGATCCGCTGCTCGGGCTCCGGAAGTTGTTTGCCCACCCGGTTTTCCGGTGCGCCGCGATCGATCAGCACCCGCCCGTCGCCGGTGACGACCCGCTGCACGAAATACGGCTGGTGATAGACGCCCGACGCCGCCAGCGTCGCGTACGCCGAGGCCATGTCCAAGGGACGCACCAGATACTGACCGAGCACGATCCCGTTGAGCGGCGCTTCGCCCGCCTCGGTGAGGGTTTCGACGTCGAGGCCGGGAATGCGCTCGGGGATGCCCGCCAGGTGGGCGGCCTCGGCGATCGAGCGCGGGCCGTCGGCCATCGTCATGGTGAGCCGGTAGAAGCTGGTGTTCAGTGAGCGTTTGAGCGCTTCGGTGAGCGCGCAGCGGCCGCACGAGTCGCCGTCGGCGTTGGTGATCGTGGTGCCGCGGTCGACGACGGGAGAGCTGTCGATCGCCCTGGTCGGCGGGATGCCCTGGCGCTGTGCCGCGACGAGCGCGAACACCTTGAACGACGACCCGGTCTGCAACGGCGCCTGGGCGAAGTCGAAGCCCGTGCCGGTCTCGCCGCCGTAGTAGGCGCGCACGGCGCCGCTGCGCGGGTCGATCGAGACGACGGCGGCGCGCAATTCCGGCGGCTGCCATTCGAGCCGCTGCCGCACGGTGTCGACGGCGCCCGCCTGCGCCACGGGGTCGATGGTGGTGGTGATCTGCAATGCGCCGGTGTTGATGTCGGCGTCGGTCAGGCCCGCCGCGCGCAGCTCGCGCATCACCTGAGTGCGGATGTGTCCCTCCGGCCCGAGCGCCACCGGTTCGGCCGGGATCTCGGGCAGCGGGATGATCGCCGGGAACACCGTCGCGTCGCGCTCGCCGGGCGCGAGCACCTTCATCTCGACCATGCCGTCGAGCACGTACTGCCAGCGTGCCTTCAACTGGTCGAGGTGGTTCTCCGGATCGAGCACCGACGGCGAGCGGATCACCGCGGCCAGCACGGCGCCCTCGGCCAGGGTCAACTCGGGTACCGGCTTGTCGAAGTAGGCCTTCGACGCCGCGGCGATGCCGTAGGCGCCGCGCCCGTAGTAGATGGTGTTCAGATAGGCCGCGAGGATCTCGTCCTTGCTCCACTGCCGCGACATCTTCGCCGCGATGATCAGCTCGCGCATCTTGCGAGTGACGGTGCGCTCGGAGCTGAGGAAGGCGTTCTTCACGTACTGCTGGGTGATGGTCGACCCGCCGCCGGCGTTGTCGTGGCCGAGCAGGTTGTCGCGGGCCGCGCGCAGGAACCCGCTCGTCGAGTAGCCGGGGTTGGTGTAGAAATTGCGGTCCTCGGCGGCCAGTACGGCGTCGCGGACCGGCATCGGCACCTCGGTCAGCGGGATCGGAATCCGATTGCCTTGCGGCGGGATGAATTTCGTCAGCACGGTGGCGCCGTCGGCGGCCAGCACGGTGGCCGGCTGTTCGACCGCGACCTCGGCGGGCTCGGGAATCTCCGAACTCCAGTAGATCGCGAAGAACAGCAGCGCGGGCACGCAGACGAAGATCACGAACAGCGCCAGGATCAGCCGCCGGATCTTCTGTCCTCTGGTACGTGGCGCGCGGGGTTCGTCACCGTCACCGTCGGCGGCCAGCCGGGCGGCCTGGGCCCGTCGCGCCGCGCCCTTGCGCGGCGGTTGATCACGGCCGAGCGGGTCCTTGAAACCGGCGATCGAGGTATACGGCGCGTCCCCACCGGAACGCCTGCGCCCACCCTCGGAGGCCACGACCATCTCCTTCCGGAGCGAGGGGAAGAACTCACCTGTACCGACGTGCCATCGATAGCAAGACTCTACCCGCCGGGCGTCGTGGAACCCGGGAGGAGCGCGTGGGGGCGGCGAACGCGCCGCCCCGCACCGATCAGCTCTTCACGCCACCGGCGGTCAGACCGGAGATGATCCGGCGCTGGAACACCAGGACCATGATCACCAGCGGCACCGTGACGATCACGCCCGCCGCCATGATCGCCGCGTACGGCTGCACCAGCGGATCGTTGCCGGAGAACTGGGCGATCGCCACCGTCACCGGCCGCGTCTTCTCACCCGACAGCAGCCGGGCCAGCAGGTACTCGTTGATCGAGGCGATGAACGCCAGGATCGCCGTGGTGAACACCGCGGGCGCCGCCAGCGGCAGCATGATCAGCCGGAACGCCTGGAACTTGGTAGCGCCGTCGATGCGCGCGGCTTCCTCGAGCTCCCAGGGCAGCTCGGCGAAGAACGACGCCAGGATGTAAACCGTCATCGGCAGCACGAAGGAGATGTTCGGGATGATCATCGCCTGGTAGTGGCCGATCCAGCCCAGATCGGTGAACAGTTGGAACAGCGGCGTCACCAGCACCACGGCCGGGAACATCGAGGCCGACAGGATCAGCCCCGAGACCAGGTACTTGCCCGCGAACGCCATCCGGGCCAGCGCGTAGGCGGCCAGCACGCCGAGCAGCAGCGCCACCGCGGTGGTGGCGGCGCCGATGATCACGCTGTTGAGCAGCGCCTGCCCGAAGTTGTTGCCGCGACTGGTGTCGAAGGCGTTGCGGAAGTTGTCCAGCGTCACGTGGGTCGGCCACGGGGTGCTGTCGAAGGTGTAGGCCTGGTCGCGGAACGCCACGACCGTCATCCAGTAGAACGGGCCGAGCCCCCACACCAGCACGATCAGCACGCCGAGGTACATCCGCACGGTGCCGATCCGCTTGCGCCACGACACCGGCTGCACCGGCGCCTCCGCGCGCTCGACGGGCGCCTCTTTCGTGATCGAGATGCTCATCAGTTCGCCTTCCGCTGTTCTTCCTGCGTGCGAACGGCGTTGGCGCCCAGCACCTTCACCAGCACGAACGCGATAGCGAAGACGAGCAGGAAGGTGATCGTCGAGAGCGCGGCGGCGCTGTTGGGACCTTGGCGCACCTGCTCGACCACCAGGATCGACAGGGTGTTCGTCGACGGGTTGCCCAGCGTCATGATCGCGGGCAGGTCGTACATGCGCAGCGCGTCCATGGTGCGGAACAGCACCGCGACCAGCAGCGCGGGCTTGAGCAGCGGCAGCGTGATGTGCACGAACCGCTGCCACGCCGACGCGCCGTCGACCTTGGCCGCCTCGTACACGTCGGCCGGAATCACCTGCAGGCCCGCCAGAATCAGCAGCGCCATGAACGGGGTCGTCTTCCACACGTCGGCGGCGATGACCGCGAACCGCGACGCCCAGACGTCGGAGGTCCACAGGATGTGGGTGCCGAGCACCCGGTTCACCACGCCGTCGTACTGGAACATGAACTCCCACAGCCGCGCGGTGACGGCGGTGGGGATCGCCCACGGGATCAGCACCGCGGCGCGCAGCAGGGCCCGGCCGCGGAAGGTCTTGCCCATCACCACGGCCATGCCGAGGCCGAGCACCGCTTCCAGCGACACGGTCACCACCGTGAAGAACAGGGTGACCCCGACCGCCGACCAGAACTGGGAGCCGAGCGTGCCCGTCGGGCAGGCGACGACGCCGCCGAGCGTGTTGCACTGCTGCAGCAGCCAGTGCGTGTAGTTGCTCAGCCCGGCGCCGCCGCCCTCGACGAACATGCCGGTGGCCGGGTCGATCCCGGAGTCCTTCTGGAAGGACATGATGATCGCCTGGACCACCGGATACCCGATGACCACGGCCAGCGCGACGAGCACTGGCGTGACGAACAGCCACGCCTTGCCGGATTGTCGCAGTTCCAGCGCTAGCCCGCGCTGCTTGGCTCCCGAAGGATCCGACACCGTTACTACTCTCCTACGGTCTGGTCGGGTCCGCTGCGCGCTCCGCTACGAACCGGCGGTCTCGATGCCCTTTTGCATGCCGGCGACAGCGTCGTCGACGGACTTCGTGCCGTTCAGGGCAGCATAGGCGTTGTCCTGGATGGCCTTCGACACCGCGGGATAGAACGGGGTGACCGGACGCGGCACGGCGCTGGCGATGGACTCCTTCAGCGCGGGCAGGTACGGCATCTTCGCGATCAGGGCCGGGTCGTCGTAGAGCGAGGCGCGCACCGACGGCAGCGCGCCCGAGGCGATGATCTGCTGGGCCTCCTCGCTGATCAGGTAGCGCACGAAATCGGCCGCGGTGGCCTTGTTCTTGGAGAACGCGCTGATCGCGGCGTTGTAGCCACCCAGGGTGGACGCGCCGACGCCGGTGTTGCCGGGCAGCGGGGCCACGCCGAACTTGTCCTTCACCGCGGAGGTGTCGGCGTTGGCCTGGGCGTACAGGTACGGCCAGTTGCGCAGGAACAGCAGCTTGCCGGACTCGAACGCGCTGGCGCTCTCGCCTTCCTTGAAGGTGATGGCTTCCTTGGGGATGTCACCGCTCTTGTAGGCGTCGACGAGGACCTTCAGGCCCGCCTTCGACTCCGGGCTGTTCACGGTGGGGGTCTTGCCGTCGGCGCCGACGAAGCTGCCGCCGAAGGCGTTGATGACCTCGGAGGTGTTCACGGTCAGGCCCTCGTAGGGGGCGAGCTGACCGGCGTAGCAGCCGATGTTGTTGTCGCGCGCCACCTGGCACTGGCCGAGCATCTCGGTCCAGGTGCGCGGGGCGTTGGGGACCAGGTCCTTGCGGTAGTACAGCAGGCCGCCGTTGGTGTTGCGGGGGGCCGCGTACAGGGTGCCGTTGTAGGTGGCGCTGGCCACGGTCGGCGCCAGCAGCGGCGCGGTGTCGATGGCGAAGGTGTCCTTGAGCGGCTGGATCCAGCCCTTCGCGGCGAATTCCGCGGTCCACGGCACATCCAGGGCGACGACGTCGTAGCCGTCCTGCTTGGCGCGGAAGTGCTCGGCGAGGTCGTCGTGCTGCTGGTTGGCGTCGGCCGACTGCTCCTTGAACGTCACCTGCTCGTTGGGGTGCGCGGCGTTCCAGCGATCGATGAGCTGCTTGACCACACCGGTCTCGGTGGTGTCCTTACCTTCGACGTAGGTGATCGGGCCGCGGCCGGTCAGGTTCTGGTCGAGCGCGTTGCCTCCGTTGTCACTCGAGCAGGCACTCGCGAACGATGCGGTAAGCAACGCAATCGAGGCAGCAGCCATCGTCGCTCTGGGGACAAACTTCAAGGCCATCGCAGACACTCCAGGGTCGAGACGTGAGCAGCAGCACACCCGTGCGGTGCACGGGTCAACATACATGGTGGCGGGTCGTCACGTCCGATCGTCCTGTCCAATCACATACTTTCCGGTCAGTTCGCGAACGGATCACAGTCGGTGGGGTGCCCTACTCTCGACGGGGTGACCAGTCCATCGCCGTCGACGCCCGACCGGATGCTCTCGCGCATCGGGGGTTTGCTGCGCAAGGCCGAGGCCACCGACAACGAACACGAGGCCGAGGCGTTCCTGGCCGCGGCCCAGCGCCTGGCCACGAAATCCTCGATCGACCTGGCCGTGGCGCGGTCGCACGTGGCCGACCGCGAGCGCAGGTCCACGCCGGTACAGCGGATCATCCCGATCGGCGAACCGGGGCGAAAGGGACTGCGCACCTACGTCCAGCTGTTCGTCGCGATCGCCACCGCCAACGATGTGCGCTGTGATGTCGCCCGCAGCTCCGCGCAGGTCTACGCCTACGGTTTCGCCGCCGATATCGACACCTGCGAGGCCCTGTACGCGAGCCTGCTGATCCAGATGGTGCGCGCGTCCGATCACTACATCAAATCCGGCGCCTACCGGGAGGCGACCGTCGTCAAGATCGTCGCCGAGAAGCGCTTCGGGCGCACCGTCCGCCGCAAGGTGGAGGCGCCGGTCGCCGGCGTCACCGCGCGCCTGAATTTCCAGATGGCCTTCGCGGCCCGCGTCGGCGCCCGTCTGGCCGAGGTGAAAGCCGAGGTCGTCGCCGAGCAGGTCCCGGCCGAGTCGACCGGCACCGCACTGGCCCTGCGCGACAAGGAAGTAGCCCTCACCGACTTCTACACCGCCACCTCCGAGGCGCGCGGCACCTGGCGCGGGCCGCAGACTTCCACCGGGCACTCGGCCGCCGCGCGCCGGGCCGGCGACCGCGCCGGGCGCGTCGCGCGATTGGGCACCTCACCCGAACTGCCCGCCGCCCGGGCGAAGCTCGGCCGATGAGAGCGGACCTGCTCGGTCGTTCGCCGGGACGGAGCAGCGACGCTGCGATCGTGCGCCCGTCACGGACAGTGCCGCTGCCGACGTCAGTGGGTGCCGCGAGCGGTCCGGGCGACCGGCGCGGGCCCATGTCTTCCGGAGCAGGCCGTGGCCTCGCCTGATTCCGGTCGTCGTCGAGACACCCAGCGGGCCAAGGTCTATGACGGCGAGCAGCTGGTTCGGGGTGTGTTCGATCGTGCGCAGGAGTTCGGGCACCGCACGGTCGAGGTCTACGGTTCGCAGCTCACGCTGCCCGTCGAGCGACGCTTCGCCTCGGTCGAGTCGGTGCAGTCCTACGCGGACAAGGTGCTGGCGCTGAATTGGGTGCGCGCGCGGTGGGACAGGGCCGAGGTGCCGGTTCGGGTCCGCGCACGAGCAGGCGCGTCGGCGGCCCACTACGAACCCGCCGACGCGGTGCTGGCCGTCCCGCTGCACACCGGCGTGACCGCGTGGGCGTTGCGTGAACTGGTAGTGCTGCACGAACTCGCCCACCATCTGGGCCCCGGGCCGGGGGAGGTGCCGCACGGCCCCGAATTCTGCACTCGTTACGCCGAATTGGTGGATGGTGTCATCGGACCCGAAGCGGCCCTGCTGATCCGCGCGACGTTCGCCGGCTGCGGAGTTCGTTTCGGCTGAGGTCGATCCGACCGCTGCTCGCGCCGCCGTCGCCGTCGGGGCCTGAACACGGCGAATCCCGCCGGTCGTCTGGCACCGGCGGGATTCGAGGGTCGGATCAGTCCTCGGCGATCTGCAGGTCGACCTCGATGTTGCCGCGCGTCGCGTTGGAGTACGGGCAGACCTGGTGCGCCTGCTCGGCCAGGGCCTGGGCCTCCTCGCGCGACAGGTGCGGCAGGGTGATCTCGAGCGTGACGGCCAGTCCGAAACCGCCGTTGTCGTTCGGGCCGATCGAAACCTGCGCGCCGACCGCGGAATCGGCGATGTTCGCGCCCGCCTTCTTGCCGACCAGCCGCAGCGCCGAGTGGAAGCACGCGGCGTAACCGGCCGCGAAGAGCTGCTCGGGGTTGGTGCCCGCGCCGTCGCCGCCCATCTCCTTCGGCGGCGCGAGCACGACGTCGAGCTTGCCGTCGGTGGTGCGCGCGGTGCCGGTGCGGCCTTCGCCGCTGGCCAGGGCTTCGGCGGTGTAGAGGACCTGCATGGAAGCTCTCATTTCTCTGTGAGGGTGTCGGTGAGTTTGCGCAGTAGTCCGCGCAGTGCGGTGACCTCGTCGGCGGACAGTCCCGCGATCTGGGCCATCTCGACCGGGATCCGGCACGCCTCGGCGCGCAGGCCCCGCCCGTGTTCGGTGAGCACGATGTCGACGCGACGTTCGTCGTCGGCCGCTCGCCGGCGCTCGACGAACCCGGTCGCCTCCAACCGCTTGAGCAGTGGAGACAACGTTCCCGAGTCCAGTTCGAGCGCCTTGCCGAGCTCGCCGACGCTGCGCCCGTCGCGCTCCCAGAGCGCGAGCATCACCAGGTACTGCGGATAGGTGAGCCCGAGCCGTTCCAGCTTCGGTCGGTAGACCGCCGTCATCGCCCGCGAAGCCGCGTACAGCGGAAAGCACAGCTGCTCGTCGAGGGTGAGTCCGTCGGTCATGACAACAATGTAGCCCACAATTAAGTTGTGCACAACCATTCAGTGGAATGCGACGGCGAGAAACCCGGAGACGTAGGCCACCCCGAACAGCACCGGCACCCACTGCTCGATATGCGACAACGGCCAGTACCGCGCCCGATCCCGCCCCTCCCCGAGTGCCCACCACTCGCCCTTCCAGAACGGCGACGCGGGCAACCGCTCCTCCAGCGCCCCCACCACCTGATACTTCGCCGCGTTCAGCAGTCGATAGCTGCGCACCAGGTAGAACCAGGCGAAACACTGCCCGAGGACGGCGATCAACGGAATCACCAGCCACCTCGCGGTATCGGCGGGCGGCGACTTCCCGAACACGGTGACCAGGGTGAAGATGCCGGTATTGAGCGTCAGGAAGAACGAGTTCGCCAACCCCCGCCGCGCGCTCACCCGGTCGGCCATCTCCACGCAGAGCCGATACTGCTCGAGGACGGCGCTGTCGTAGGCGGCGGTGCGTTCACCGGCCGCTCGACCGACCGCCGGGTCGTTCCAGAGCCGGTCGCGGAGCTCGGACGCTCGATCGTTGTCGTCCACCGCTCGCCTCCACGGTGTCGCGTGCAGGGTGATCACCCTCCGAGCCTGCCGCCGACGGGCGCGTGGGTCGCGGGTAGTCGACTACTCGGCTTCGCCCGGGTCGATGCGCGTGTGCCGAGGGGATGGACCACCGAGCTCGGCGAGCGGGGGCGTCACCGGCGCGGCATGGACCACCCCGGGTCGGCGGACAGCAGCGCGCTGACCCGCTCGTACCGCCGCAACCACCACGCGGTCCGGTCGATATCCGGGTGGCGGTACTTGTCGAGCAATGTCGGATCGGGTTCCGGCGCGGCGGTGGGCACCGGGAGCCAGCCGTCGACCGGGCGCAGCGAATCGGCGACCAGATCGCCTTCGAACAGTGCGAGAGTGCCCAAGCCGCAAGCAAAGTCGAGATCCGGCAGGGTGCCTGCCAGCGCGATCTGCGCGGCCAAGCCGACGCTGGTCTCCAACGCCGAGGACACCACGGTCGGCAGCCCGGCGGCCGCGGCGACCGCCAGCGCCCGCCGTACCCCGCCCAGCGGAGTGCATTTCAGCACCGCCACATCCGCGGCACCCGCCACCGCGACCCGCAACGGATCCTCGGCCCGCCGGATCGACTCGTCCGCCGCGATCGGCACGTCGACCCGCCGCCGCACCTCGGCCAGCTCCTCGACCGTCCGGCACGGCTGTTCGACATACTCCAATCCACCAGCGGCCCGGTCGATCTCCCCGATGTGCCGAACCGCGGTCTCGACATCCCACACCGCGTTGGCATCGACCCGGATCGCCCCGTCCCCGATGGCTTCCCGTACCGCCGCCACCCGAGCCAGATCCTCCGCCAACGACCCCGGGTGATCGGCCACTTTCACTTTCGCCGTCGCGCACCCCGACTCCCGCACGATCCGCCGGGCCCGCTCCGCGTCCACCGCGGGCACCGTGCAATTCACCGGCACCCGATCCCGCACCGGCGCGGGCCACCCCACCGTCGCCTGCTCGACCGCGGTAGCCAGCCACCCCACCGCCTCCCGATCGTCATACTCGGGAAACGGGCAGAACTCTCCCCACCCCAATTCGCCCCGAATCAACATCCCCTCACGCACGGTGATCCCCCGAAACCGCGTACGCAGCGGAATCGCATAAACGAACGTCTCGGCACCCACCCCGCGATCGTAGAACCCGCCGGTGTGTCTCAGTCGATGCCCTCGTCCAACTGTTCCCAGGTCAGTACGACGGGAAATGGCGTCAACGTATCGATGGCCGCCGCGTAGTCGTCGGTGCGATTGCGGAATCCGTTCGATACGTACCGTCCCTCGGAGTTGAGGGTGAGCATCTCGATGGACACGGCGGGTCCGTCGTCGTTGGCCATCCGGACGATCCAGTAGTGCTGAATGCCGTAGCGGGCGTATTCGGAGCGCTTATCGATGGTGTCCGCGGTGACAGTGGTCGGTGACACGACTTCGACCACCAGAATGGTGTCGGCGACGGTCGGCTTGGTCTTCCAGCGATTGCGTGGACCAGTCGAACGCTTCGGACACGATGCGATCCTTCGGCTCGGGGCAAGCCTGGTCATCGTACGTCGCCACGGTGACGGAATGCCCGGGTCGGCGTCCGGGACGCCGACCCGGACGGGGTTTCAGAGGCGTTCGATGATGGTGGCGTTGGCGAGGCCGCCTGCTTCGCACATCGTCTGCAGGCCGTAGCGGGCGCCGCGCTGGTGCAGGGCGTGGACGAGAGTGGTGGTGAGGCGGGCGCCGGACGCGCCGAGGGGGTGGCCGAGGGCGATGGCGCCGCCGTTGACGTTCACCTTGGCCGGGTCGGCGCCGGTTTCCTGGGCCCAGGCCAGCACGACCGGGGAGAAGGCCTCGTTGATCTCGATCAGGTCGATGTCGTCGAGGGTCAGGCCGGAACGGCGCAGCACCTTCTCGGTCGCGGGGATGACCGCGGTGAGCATGAGCAGTGGATCGTCGCCGGCGACGGCGAAGCTGTGCAGCCGTGCCAGCGGGCGCAGACCCAGCTCGGCGGCGCGTTCGCCGGACATGATGAGCACCGCCGCGCTGCCGTCGCTGACCTGGCTGGCCGAGGCCGCCGTGATCTCCCAGCCGATCTGCGGGAAGCGCGCCGCCATGGCGGGGTCGTAGTAGGCGGGCTTCAGCTTGCCGAGCGTCTCGAGCGTGGAGCCGACCCGGATGCC
Source organism: Nocardia canadensis (assembly GCF_032656385.1). Taxonomy (NCBI): domain Bacteria; kingdom Bacillati; phylum Actinomycetota; class Actinomycetes; order Mycobacteriales; family Nocardiaceae; genus Nocardia; species Nocardia canadensis. Next base: position 162,472 of record NZ_JAVCWB010000001.1, on the reverse strand, counting down.
CTCGTCGGTGTCGAGCCCGTTCAGCGGTGCCAGCTCGGCGCTGAACAGTCCGTCTTTGGTGGCGCGAGCGGCCTTTTCGTGGCTACCGAGCGCGAACTCGTCGAGCTGGGTGCGGGTCAGGCGCCACTTCGCGGCGATCAGTTCGGCGCTGATTCCCTGGGGTACCAGCCCGTCCGGGTAGCGCTCGGTGAAGGCGACGCCGGACAGATCGGCGGCCCCGATCAGATTGGCGCCCATGGGAACCCGGCCCATGGACTCCACACCGGCGGCCACCACGATGTCGTAGGCGCCCGCGATCACGCCCTGGGCGGCGAAGTGGATGGCTTGCTGACTGCTGCCGCACTGCCGGTCGACGGTGGTGGCCGCCACCGACTCGGGATACCCGGCGGCGAGCGCGGCCCGCCGGGTCATGTTGGAGCCCTGTTCCCCGACCTGGGTGACGATGCCGCCGATGACGTCGTCGATCAGGGCCGGGTCGATGCCGCTGCGCTCGACGACCGCGCGCAGGCTGTGTGCGAGCAGGTCGACGGGATGGATGTCGTGGAGCGCGCCGTTCGGCTTGCCCCGGCCGATGGGGGTGCGTACCGCTTCGACGATGACCGCGTCTCGCATGGGAGTCCTCTTTCGACGGTGAGCCAACGCTGACTCTATCCAACAATAGCCAGCTTAGGCGCTAACTATCATCTCCTCAAGTCAGAGGTGGGTATGATGTCGGTCATGGCAGCCGTGATGGAAGGGCCACTGGCCGATCTGAGCAAGTGGGATACCGCGGGCTGTTCGATCGCGCGGGCCATGGACCTGATCGGAACGCGCTCGGCGGTGCTCATCCTGCGCGAGGCGTACTACGGCACCACCCGCTTCGACGGCTTCGCCCGCCGCGTCGGCATCACCGATGCCGCCGCCGCGAGCCAGCTCCGCAAGCTCACCGCGGCCGGGCTCCTGGAAAAGCGCCCCTACCAGGAAGAAGGCAAGCGCACCCGCAACGAGTACGTGCTCACCCAGATGGGCCGCGACCTACTGCCCGCGGTGGTCGCCCTGTGGCAGTGGGGCGACACCTACCTCCAGCCCGGCCCGGCGCCCCTGCATCGGGTCGACGTCACCACGGGTGCGCCGGTCCGCGCCGAACTGCGCAGCGCCGACGGCACCGAGGTCCCGCTCGAGCAACTCGCCGTCCGCGTCAACCCCGACTACCTGCGCTACCGCGACGCCGAGCGCGCGAAGGGCCGGGACACCTGATCGCCTCGCCCCGAGGGGTGACGCACTCGGTCGTCGCCAGGTGAACCACTCAGGCGGTGAAGACGCCGATGTTCACGTCCTCGGTGCCGAGAGCCTGGAACAGGCTGACCCAGAGGAGAACCATCGGCTCGGTGCTGCGGGCGGTGTGGAGGGGGCCCAGGTCGATGAGCTGATCCGGAGCCCAGCCGAACGCGGTGAGCACCTCGGTGACGGTCTTCTTGGCGGCGGCGTCGTCACCGCTGAGGAAGATGCTGTGCTTGCCCGGGATCCGGCCGGGGTCCACCATCACCTGGTTGTTGGTGGTGTTGAGCGTCTTCACGACGAACGCGTCGGGGAAGGCGGCCTGGAGCGACTCGGCCACGCTGCCCTCGGCGGGCACGACGAGTTTCGGCGGGAAGCCCTGGGAGAAGTCGAGCGGGTTCGACACGTCGACGACGACCTTGCCGCGCAGGTTCGCCGCGCCCGCCGCGGTGAGCGCGGCCAGCGAGACGGTGCCGGAGGTGGCGTTGACGATCAGCTCGGCGGCGGCCGCCGCGTCGGCGAAAGTGCCGTGAGCGCCGCCGGTTTCGGCCGCCCAGGCGGTGGCGTCGGGATTGTCGGCCGTGCGCGACCCCATCGTCACCGTGTGCCCGATCTCGACCAGCTTGCTCGCCAGCCGACGGCCGACCTGCCCTGTGCCGAGTACTGCTACGCGCATTTTCCGCTACCTCGTCTGTCGCGACCCCCGCCCGGCGAATGCCGGGGCCCGGTCAGCATAGGCCCAGGTGAGGGCATTCGCCGAGCGACTACGCGCACAGCTGAATCGGACGTGCGCGGAGCCAGGCGAGCGACACCGATCGCCCGCCCGGACCGCAGTCAGCGCAGCCGACGACCGTCCACGGCGCTGAAGAAGTACACGTGCTCGGGATCGGTGGTCAGCTCCAGCAGCTCGCCCCTGGCCGGCGGCCTGCGCCAATCCACCCGCGCCACAATGGTCTCCCCGGCCTGCCCGCCCGCACCGTCGGGGAGCGCGCGACCGTAGACGTAGGCGTCGGAGCCGAGCTCCTCGACCACGTCGACCTCCATCCGCAGCCCACCCTTGCCCACCTCGAGGTGTTCGGGCCGGATGCCGAGCACGACCGAGCCCTCGCCCGCGTCGGCCACCGCGCGCGGCACCCGCACCGGGTAGCCGCCGATGGTGACCGTGCCGTCGGCGACGGGCAGCGTGAACAGGTTCATCGCGGGCGAGCCCATGAACCCGGCGACGAACACGTTCGCCGGATCGCGATAGAGATCGCGCGGCGAGGCGCACTGCTGCAGCAGGCCGTCCTTGAGCACGGCGACGCGGTCGCCCATCGTCATGGCCTCGACCTGGTCGTGGGTGACGTAGACGGTGGTGGTGCCGAGCCTGCGCTGCAGCTGGGCGATCTGGGTGCGGGTCTGCACGCGCAGCTTGGCGTCGAGGTTCGACAGCGGCTCGTCCATCAGGAACACCTGCGGCTGGCGCACGATCGCGCGGCCCATCGCCACGCGCTGACGCTGACCACCCGACAGCGCCTTGGGCTTGCGGTCGAGGTACTGCTCGAGATCGAGCAGCTTGGCCGCCTCCAGCACGCGCTGGTCGCGCTCGGCCTTGGACACCTTGGCCAGCTTCAGCGCGAAGCCCATGTTCTCCGCGACCGACATGTGCGGGTAGAGCGCGTAGTTCTGGAACACCATCGCGATGTCGCGATCCTTGGGCTCGGCGTTGGTGACGTCGTTGTCGCCGATCAGGATCCGGCCGCCGTTGACCTCCTCGAGGCCGGCCAGCATGCGCAGCGAGGTGGACTTGCCACAGCCGGACGGGCCGACGAGGACCAGGAATTCGCCGTCGGCGATCTCCAGGTCGAGTGCGTCGACGGCGGGTGTGGTCGCACCGGCGTAGAGCCTGGTGGCGCGGTCGAAGGTGACGGTAGCCATGCGTAGTTCAACATCCCATCCCGGCAGGAACGTGCCGGACGATCCGAGTACAGGGTCGCTGGGATCGTAGCGGCCCGCCCGGACCCGCTCGGTATTTCCGGGTAGCCTCGGGCGCGGAGTCCACCCGAGTGCCGAGGAGCGCGGTATGAGTCGTCCAGTCCGTATCGGAGTCCAGCTTCAGCCGCAGCACGCGCCCGACTACGCGCTCATCCGCGACGCGGTGTTGCGCGCGGAGGACGCGGGCGTGGACATCGTCTTCAACTGGGACCACTTCTTCCCGCTCACCGGTGACCCCGCCGGCGCGCATTTCGAGTGCTGGACCATGCTCGGCGCGTGGGCCGAGCAGACCGAGCGGGTCGAGCTCGGCGCGCTGGTCACCGGCGGCGGCTACCGCAATCCCGATCTGCTCGCCGATATGGCCCGCACGGTCGACCACATCAGCGGCGGCAGGCTGATCCTCGGGATCGGCGCCGGCTGGTTCCAGCGGGACTACGACGAGTACGGCTACGACTTCGGTACCCCGGGCACCCGGCTGAACCTGTTGAAGGACAACTTGGCCCGGATCAAGACGAGGCTGGCGAAGCTGAACCCGGGGCCGGTCCGGGAGATCCCGATCCTGATCGGCGGTGGCGGCGAGCGCAAGACGCTGCGCCTGGTCGCCGAGTACGCCGACATCTGGCATTCCTTCGTCGATGTGGACACGCTGGCGCACAAGAACAAGGTCCTCGCCGAGCACGCCGCCGCCGTCGGTGCCGACGCGGACCGGATCGAGCGGTCGGTGCAGTGGCAGGGTCGCGAGCAAGCCGACGCGTTGCACGCCGCGGGTGTCACGCTGTTCACCGTCGGCGTCTCCGGGCCCGACTACGACCTCGGCACCGTGCGCAAGGCCATCGAATGGCGCGACGATGTGAACCCCGAACTCCTGGAAGGCCTCGCCTGACCTGCTGATCCGTCCCGACGCGGGGTGCGCGTAACCCTCGCCGTGCAAGGTTGCGGCTAGGGTCTATCGCCATGGCAGGTGTGCGTGCTGTGCGAACCCGGGCGCGGTTAGCCGCGTTGTTACTGCTCGTCGGCGTGGCCGCGACCGGCTGTGGCGACAGTGGTGACACGGCGACCCGTGATCTGTGTTCCCCACCGGGCGCGAGCGCGGCCACGGCCGCGCCGACCAACCTCGCCTCCTCGGCGACCGCGGGTACCGATCGCTACACCACCGCGACCACCGCGCCGATCGAGTCGATCGATACCGGCAAGCTCGGACTGCTCAATCCCGGGACGCTCAGCGTCGGCACCCTGTCGGACGCGCCGCCGAGCATCTGCGTGAACGGGCAGGGCACGTTCACCGGCTTCGACAACGAATTGCTCAGGGCTATCGGCGAGAAGCTCGGACTGCGGGTCGAGTTCTCGGGTACGGAGTTCGCCGGTCTGCTCGCACAGGTCTCGGGCAAGCGGTTCGACGTGGGCTCGTCGAACATCACCACCACCGACGCCAGGCGGGAGCTGGTCGGTTTCACCAACGGCTACGACTTCGGCTACTTCTCGCTGGTCGTGCCGCAGGGCAGCGCCATCAAGGGCTTCGGTGATCTGAGCGGCAGCACCAGGATCGCGGTCGTGCAGGGCACCGTGCAGGACGAGTTCGTGGTCAACCAGCTGAAGCTGGACCCGGTGAAGTTCCCCGACTACAACACCGCCTACGCGAATCTGAAGTCGGGCCAGGTCGACGCCTGGGTCGCCCCGTCGGCCCAGGCCGAGGGCGCGATCAAGCCCGGCGACGGAATCGTGGTCTCGGAGAACACCTTCAGCCTGGACAACTTCGTCGGCTACGCCGTCGCCAAGAACAATCAGCCGCTCATCGACGCGCTGAACTCCGGCCTGGACGCGGTGATCGCCGACGGCACCTACGCCCGGCTCTACGAGGACTGGGTGCCGCGTGAACTGCCGCCGGGTTGGAAGCCCGGCTCCAAAGCCGTGCCAGCCCCGCAACTTCCGGACTTCGCCGCGATCGCCGCGGCGCAGGAGCCGGGGCAGACCGAGCAGGCGGTGCAGAAGTCGACCCTGCAGCAGTTGAAGGACACGTTCTTCGACTGGTCCCTGTACCGCAAAGCCTTTCCCGATCTGATCAAGACCGGTCTGCCGAACACGCTGATCCTGGCGCTGGTGTCGGGCGTGCTCGGCACGGTGCTCGGCATGATCCTGGCGGTGATGGGGATCTCGCGCACCCGCTGGTTGCGCTGGCCTGCCCGCGTCTACACCGACATCTTCCGTGGTCTGCCCGCCGTCGTGATCATCCTGCTGATCGGCCTCGGCATCGGTCCGGTCGTCCGCGACATCACCGGCGGCAACCCGTACTGGCTCGGCGCGATCGCGCTGGCGCTGCTCGCGGCCGCCTACATCGGCGAGATCTTCCGCTCCGGCATCCAGTCGGTCGAGCCGGGCCAGCTCGAAGCCGCCCGCGCCATCGGTTTCGGCTACCGCCAGGCGATGACGCTGGTAGTGATCCCGCAGGGGGTGCGGCGGGTGCTGCCCGCGCTGATGAACCAATTCATCGCGCTGATCAAGGACTCGTCGCTGATCTACTTCCTCGGCCTGCTCGCCTCCCAGCGTGAGCTGTTCGCTGTCGGCCGCGACCTCAACGCCCAGACCGGCAACCTGTCCCCGCTGGTCGCCGCGGGCCTGATGTATCTCGTGCTGACCATCCCGCTCACCCACCTGGTGAACTACATCGACGGGCGGATGCGCACCGGCAAACCGACGCCCGCCGACCCGATCGAGCAGGCTGTCATCACGGAAGGACGCGGCGCATGAGTGCCTCCTTGACCGGCACCGGCCTCCACCTGACGCTGGGCAACAACCACATCCTGCGCGGGGTCGACATCCACGTCGAGGCCGGCCACGCGACGACCGTCATCGGCCCGTCGGGCTCGGGCAAGTCGACCCTGCTGCGGGTGCTCAACCGCCTGCACGAGCCCGATTCCGGCGACGTGCTGCTCGACGGCAAGTCGGTGCTGCGCGACGATCCCGACAAGCTGCGTCAGCGCATCGGCATGGTCTTCCAGCACTTCAACCTGTTCCCGCACAAGACGGTCGCCGACAATGTCGCGCTCGGCCCGCGCAAGCTGCGCGGGCTGTCGGCCGAGCAGGCGCGGGCGCTGGCGCTGGAACAGCTCGAGATCGTCGGGCTCGCCGGCAAGGCCGACGCCAGGCCCGCCGCGCTGTCCGGCGGCCAGCAGCAGCGCGTGGCCATCGCCCGCGCGCTGGCCATGAAGCCGGAGCTGATGTTCTTCGACGAGGCCACCTCGGCGCTGGACCCGGAGCTGGTCAAGGGAGTGCTCGCGCTGATGGCCGACCTCGCCTCGGGCGGCATGTCGATGATCGTGGTGACCCACGAGATGGGCTTCGCCCGTAGCGTCTCCGACAGCGTCGTGTTCATGGACCAGGGCGTCGTCGTGGAGACCGGCACCCCCGACGCCGTGTTCGACGACGCCGCGACCCCGCGCCTGCGCCGCTTCCTCGACCAGGTCCTCTGACCAGGTCGAACGCGGTTATGGCAACACATGCGCAACTGTTAATGTCGAGGGTGTTCCAGCGTGAATCGACCGGTACGAGTACAGGGAGAGCACCGATGACAACGGCACATGTCGAGCATCCAGAACACACCCACGTCCACGGCCCCACCTGCGGGCATGTCGCGGTTCCGCACGAAGATCACGTCGACTACGTCCACGACGGCCACCTGCACCGCGAACACGACGGCCACTTCGACGAGTGCGAGACCACAGCACACGTCCAGCACTCCACCCACGACCACGTCCACGGCCCCGGATGCGGGCATGTCGCGGTGCCACACGGTGACCACGTCGACTACATCCACGACGGCCACCGGCACGCGGCCCACGACGGTCACTACGACGACCACTGATCCGCTGACCGCCGTCGCGCGCCCGCAATACTGTCGGCTCGACGGCCGAGCACCCGCCGGATACTGTTCGGTGTCCTGGCGGTCAACCGAATGTCTGCCGATTCAAGTTTCTGGGGAGAGCTCGGCGGATGGTCGGAACAATCAGGCGCGCACTGGCTTCGGGGACCGCCGCGTGCGTGCTGGCGGTATGCGCCACCGTCCTCGGCGCGGGCAACGGCCGGGCCGAGGGCGGTGATCCGATCGTCGAATCGAAGAAGCTGCTCGCGACGCCGACCACGGCCGACGGCTCGCACATCGTCTCCAGCCGGATCGGCGAGCGCGATCTGAGCATGCTGGTCTTCTCGGCCGCGATGAACAAGGCCGTCACGATCAAGGTGCAGCGACCGAAGGACGCCTCACGGCCGCGACCGGTGCTCTACCTGCTCAACGGCGCGGGCGGCGGCGAGGACCGGGCGACCTGGTGGCAGAACACCGACGTCGGCGATTTCCTCGCCACCAAGGACGTCAACGTGGTGATGCCGATCGGTGGCGCCTGGGCGTACTACACCGATTGGCAGCGCGACGACCCGACGCTGGGCCGCAACAAATGGCGCACTTTCCTGCTCGACGAGCTGCCGCCGCTGGTCGATCAGGCCCTCGGGACCAACGGCGTCAACGCCATCGCCGCGAACTCGATGACCGCGACGGCCGTGCTCCAGCTGGCCGAGGCCAGGCCCGGCTTCTATCAGTCCGTCGCCGGATACAGCGGGTGCGCGCAGATCGCCGATCCGATCGGTCAGCAGTTCACCAAGCTGGTGGTGCAGACCTACGGCGGCGGCGATGTGCGGAATATGTACGGCGCCGACGACGACCCGGCGTGGGCCGCCAACGATCCGGTGCTGCACGCCGAGAAACTGCGCGGCACAAGGCTGTTCGTCTCCGATTCCTCCGGTCTGCCCGGCCCGCACGACAGCGTCGACGATCCGTACATGATGAACCCGACCCCGGCCGGCCTGGCGAATCAGCTCATCGTCGGCGGCGTCATCGAGGCCGCGGTCAACTGGTGCACCCGCAATCTGGAGACCAGGCTCGGCGAGCTGGGCATCCCGGCCACCTTCGACCGCCAGGCCACCGGCACCCACTCGTGGGGTTACTGGCGCGACGCCTTCCATCGGTCGTGGCCGGTGCTCGCCGCCGGCCTCGGCCTGCCCGAGTAGGTCCTCAGTCGGTCACGGTGGCGAAGGCCGCCCAGAGCAGTGGGGAGTTCTCGGGGGCCGGGTCAGTTCGCCACGCGTCCAGCCGCGCCCGCTGCCAGGTCAGCAGCGTGGGGACCGGTGTGGACGAATCGTGCGCCATGTCGACGGCGCAGATGGCGGCCTGCAACGGAGACCCGGTGGCGGCGGTCAAGGTGTGGAAGGCGTGATCGGTGGGCAGCGGCCACCGGGTGGCGGTCACCAGTTCCGCGCCGGCCGACAGCGCGGCCGTGGTGAGGCCGAGGGCCTCGGTGAAGCGCAGGTCACCGCCGCTCTCGCAGGCGATCAGGGCGACCCGGCTCGGCATCGGCCACAGCGCGCGGCCGGCCGTGGGGGCGGGGTCGATGGTGTGCGTGCCGAGCAGCAGGTCCTTGGCCGACAGCGGACGATGGGCGCGGGTGGGGGTCGCCAGGCCGCGCGCGTCGGCGGTGCAACTCAGGTGCAGCTCGGCGTGCTCGCTCTCGCCCGACTCGGGCGGCGGCGCGGTGACATGGCCGACGTACACGAGTCGGCTGGCGCCGGCCCGCAGCGCCGTGGACAGCCACTCGCGGTCGGTGTCGGTGCGGCGGAACAGGGCGACCGGATCGCCGACGTGCGGGACCAGCCTGCCGTCGTAGCGGCTGAAATGCTGGGCCACCAGGGTGTCGGCGCTCGGCCTGCCGAGGACCGAGCCCAGCTCGGAGTCCGCCCGATAGCCGGGCACGCGCGGATCGAGCACCGCGACGACCGGTAGATCGGCGGTCTCGGTCCAGCGACGCACGACCCGTTCCGGCGCGTGTACCACCGAGGCGGGCGCGAGCAGACTGACATCGGCGATATCGAGCAGCCGGAGTTCGGGATCGGGCGCGATGATCTCCCACGGCACCTGCGCCAGGCGTGGCGAGGGCTGGATTCGCAGGTGCGGCCGGATGCCGCGCTGGGACAGCTCGTAGAGCTGCACGGCGAGCCCATAGGGCAGCAGGGCCCGGGAAAGCGCCTGGGCCAGGTTCGTTTCCGCGGCGGGGTTCGCCAGCGCGCCCTCGGTCATCACCCGCCGCAGCTCGTCGGGACGCGCGGGGTCGGGGACCGCGTCGCCCAGCAGCCGCAGCACCTGGCGAACCTGATCCCTGGGCAGGGTACCGACGCCACGGGCGGCGGTGTCGTCGTCCCAGCGCCACGACACGTAGACATCGCCGGCGTCGGCCATCCTGATCACGGCGGTCGGGGCGTTCATAGCGTGATCACCCGGTCGTCGCGCACCGGCCGCGCGTAGCGTCGCTCGGCGTAGGAGATGAAGTCCGACAGCACGATGCGGCCGTCGTCGGACAATCGCGGCGGTGGTGCGACGGGAATGCCCGCGGCGGCGGCGACGTCGGCGAGGGCCGCGCCGAGCTGGAGCGCGGGCGCGAAGACGGGCTCCTCGTCGGGGGCGTCGAGCAATTCGAATCCGAGCGTGGGCGTGACCGTGTCGTCGAAGGCCGCCGGATCGAGACTCGTTCCCGCGCACTGGGTGTCGATCAGATCGCTGACCAGCTGCCCGTCCCCGGACAGCACCGCGAAGCGGAAGGCCAGCCGCATGGCAGGCGCGGCGACGGCGCGATGCCAGTGCTCGCGCTGGTTGCCGTTGGGCAGGGTGTGGCGCACCGCGTCGATCGCCAGCGCGGCGGGCACCGCGAGCCCGACCCCCTGCGCGACCAGCGCCGGATCCGGGTGCGTGGCCCGCTCGATCGCGGTGTGCAGCAGTTCGGCGTGCCAGTAGTCGAGCTGGGCGCAGTGCAGGCCGAGGGCGTGTGCCGAGTACTCGGCGAAGGCCGCCGCGAGCAGCTCCTCACAGCGCCGCGGGTCGCCGAGGGCGAACAGCACGGTGGCCAGTCGCAACCGGACGTCGGCGGCGTCGAGGACCACCCCGGTGCTGTCGAAACGATCCAGTGCCCGCAGGTAGTGGGTGCGCGCGGCGACGTAGTCGCCGCGGCCTTCCGCGAGGAAACCCAGTGTCTTGTAGCCGATTCCGGACCAGTGCCCCAGCTCGGCGCCCTCGAAGAATTCCTGGCTGGAGCGCAGCGGCTCCTCGGCCTCGTCGTAGCGCCCCGCCCTGACCAGCATGATCGCCAGGTTCTGCGACGCCTCGGCGACCGCGGCCTGATCGCCGGTCGCGGCGAAGGCGCTCATCGCCTGCCGGGCGAAGTCGAAGGCCATCTCGTGCCTGCCGGTCTCGAACGAGCTCGCGGCCAGGTTCATCAACGGATGGCCCGCCAGTTCCGGCGCGAAACGTTCGGTCGCGCCCAGTGATTCGTGCGCCAGCTCGGCGGCGTGCGCCCACTGACCCCGGTGCAGCGCCACCGCGGTCAGCGAGAGCAGGCAGGCCACCCGGACCATGCCCTGGTCGGTGGTGTCGGCGAGCAGCTCGCGCGCTTGCTCGAGCGACTGCTGCGCCGCGTCGAGCTCACCGAGATGCTGTTGCGCCTGCGACAGGTTGACCAGGGCGGCGGGCCGCTGGTGCGCCGCGTCCTCGGGCAGCACGGCCAGCGCGGCCTGGAACAACTCGACCGAGCGCCGATGCTCGCCGATCTCGTCGGCCATGCTCGCGGCATTGATCAGCGCCGCGCTGCGCAACCGCGGCGCCGCGCCGTCGGCCACCCGCTCGAAGATCGCCAGCGCGCCGACGAGATCGCCGCGCTGATACGCCTCGTACCCCTCGGTGAGCTGGGCATCGTCCTTGTCGGAGGTCTTGCCTACCGCTGCCATCTGCTACCTCGCCTCGGTCGGGGACGGTCGTCGCGTTCGGCTGTCGTGGCCCGCGCCGTCGCGGCGCTCGACATCGGGGGATTCGCCGCGAGCATCAGAAGTCCGAATCATCCGCGGCGGCCACGGCTTCGGCGCCGAGCAGCGGTTCGCCGGTCGACGATCCGGTGAGCCGCTGCCGGGCGAAGTCCCGGATCAGTCCGCGCGCGGGTGCCTCGTCCGGCTGCGGGCCCGCCGGTCCGACACCGGGCACGAAGACGTCCACGGTCAGTTCGCGGCCGAGGAACTCGCCGACTCGGGCCGCGCCGACCCAGGCGTCACCTCGGCGTCGCAACGCCACCTCGGCGACCTCGGCACCGGCGGTGATGCGTGCGTGCGGGCGCAGATGCGCGGGCACCTCGCGCGGGCAACCGGGTGCCGCGACCACGCTGACCTGCACAGTCGATACTCCGTCCGTCCGCAGGACCTGCCACGACACCGCGCCGCCGCCCGCGTCGAGGAGGCCGGGCGGACACCGACGCCAGTCGCATTCACCACTGCCGCGCGCGAACACGAGGCCGCCGACCGCTCCGGGGCCGCCCGCGGCCAGCGCGTAGTCGTCCGCGCGGGTGGACTCCGGCCCGGACCCGGACGATGCCGGGTGCCCGGTCGGACCCGCTGCCCCGCTCGGCTCGCCACGACCTCGGGAAGGCTCCTCCGCCCCTGCCGAATTCGCTGCCGAGGCCGGATCCGGCACTCCGAATCCGGCCAGGTCGAGTGGTGTCGACGCCGCCGCGTCGAGCGCCATATCGCACGCTTCGGTCAGCTCGTCGACATCGGCGGCCAGCAGCACCGGATCGAGTGCGGGAATGCCTTCGACGGTCGACGCGGGCCACCACCGAGTCGCCCAGTGCGCGTACGCGAGTCGCCGCAGCGCGGCCGCGAGGTCCGGCCGGAGCGGGGCGGCGGTCAGGGTACGTCGCTGTCCGTCGGCGACGGTGAGCGCGGCCTGCTCGCCGTAGACGGCCCACAGCCAATCCTGCGCGGCGTCCGGGTCGTCCAGCACTGCGGCCGGAAGTGACTGTCCGGCAAGCAGACTCCAGCTCAGATGGCCGCCGACCACGTCGAGCACGAGCGCGTCGAGGGTGGGCGTGTTGTCGAGCACTGTCGGCGGGGTGGTGGGCGCGTCCTGGGGAATCAGTGTCACGGTGCCCGCCGCGCGCTGGACGCGGATCGTCGTCATCAGCTCGCCCTCGCTCGCATCGTCGTGTGCTCACCCCGGGTGGTGAGTGCCTGCTTCACCCTGGTCCGGTGGTCCAGGATCACCGAGCGCGCGACCCCGTCGAGCAGGTCCCACAGCTCGCCCGGCTCGAAGACCGGCATCTCCCGCACGTCGCGCCCGTGCAGCCGGACCCATAACCTGCGCAGATAGGGACGCCACGGCGTGCGCAGTTCGGCGGCGACGGCGGCCAGCGGGCCGGTCGCGCCGTCGACCACATGGACCGCGTAACGCCGCGCCTGCAGCACGTACGCCTCCCGTCGCCAGCGGCTGTTGACCACCTCGTGGGCGCGCGAGGACCCGGTGTCGCCATCGTCGGAGGTAGTGATCGGCGAGAGTCCCAGTGCCAGTTCGCAACCCGCGGCCGCGGTCACCCGCAGCGATTCGTCCAGCAGACCCCACGGCGAGCAACTGCGGGAGATCTCCGTGGTCACCAGCTCCGGGATGTCCGGGAGATCGGTGCGGTCGACACTGCCTTGCAGCACGGTGAAGACCCGCTCGTACACGGTGCGGTCGAACGGCAGTCCGAGATTCGCGGTCGACGCCGAAGCGCCCAGGTCGGGACGCTGGGGACAGGTGTGCATCGTCAGTCCGAGGTCGTCGGCGCCGTGCGCCGGATGCGCGCGCCACAGCGCGATGCCGCGGTGGGTGCCCGCTTGGTCCTCGACGAGTTCGTCGAGCAGAGGGCCCGCGTCGGCGGGATCACCGTCGCGGGCCAGGGTGCTCGCCTCGAGCAGTTCGGTCAGCGCGGGCGCCAGATCGCGGACCCCGAACTCCGAGAGCGGCCGCCGGTTCCAGGCGACGTCGAGCAGCGCGGTGAGCTCCACCAGCCGATGCGGGTCGGTCACATGGTCTTTCAGGGCCGCCGTGGTGCGCCCGCCGGTACTCTCGTGCACCTCGCGCAGCATCGCCTCGGCCCGTGCCCGCGCGTCCGGGCCGGGCGCGCCGTGCACGGTCGCCAGTTCGAAACAGCGCTGGAAGTACAGGTCCTGGGCATTGCCCTCGGTGATCCGCAGCGCCCGGCGCACCTGCTTGAGCACGGTGAACCACTCGGCGCAGGCCCGCAGCACGTCGGACTGGGCCAGCACCAGCGAGGTCAGCAGCGTGCTGCCGTCGGCGGAGAGCACGGTGCCCGCGCACAGCGGATGCTGCACAGGCCGGATGACCAGCGGGTCGAGGATCAGCTTCACAGTGCGGCGCAGCGGGCCGCCCTGTGGCCCGCTCAAGGCGTCGACGCCGTCGAGCCCGCGCCACACCTCGTCGAGCACCAGGGCGCGGGGTCTTCGCATTCGACCAGGTTAACGGCATTTCCGGCGGGTGGCGCACGGAAAAGTTGGGATCGGTAGGGCGCCGATGATTTCTACCTTTCTCTCAACGGGCCATCGAGAACCGGCCCGCTCAACCGAGAGAACGGAAACACCATGAACACCAAGCTGATCGCCGCCCTCGCCGCTTCCGCCGCCGCCACCGCGCTGTTCGTCACCGGCTGCAGCGACTCCGGCACCAGCTCGACCCCGTCGAGCACCGGCTCGGCCGCCCCGGCGCCCGCCGCGGGCAAGTCCACCGCCAGCGTCGACGGCAAGGAATTCGCCGCCAAGTTCGACACCACCTGCGCCAAGCAGGGCGGCACCCTGGCGCTCGCGCTGACCGACCTGGCCAACGCCACCTACGGCAACCTCTCGGTCAGCGCCTCGGTCGAGGGCGACACCGTCCAGGCGGTGGCGATCGCCGGCACCCAGGGCGGCTCGAACGGCCTGCCCTACGCGGTCGGCTACGGCAACGGCCAGCCGGGCGGCTCGGCCAAGCTCGCCAAGGACGGCAACACCTTCCGCATCACCGGCGAGGGCGTCAGCGCCCCCGACATGACCAACCCGCTGGCGGGCCCGGCCACCGCGAAGTTCGACATCACCTTCGCCTGCACCACGATCGCCTGACCTGATCGCGACCCGGTCGCACCACTTCACGAGGAGGAATCATGAAATCCAAGCTCCGCGCGGCCGCGGTCGCCTTCGGGGTCCTGTCCATCGGCTACTACCTCTACTACGGCCTCACCTACACCCCCGACGAGTTCACCGGCGGCATGCTCGGCTGGGTCGGCCCGCAGATGGCGCTGCCGATCATCGCCCTGACCATCGTGCCGATGGTCTTCGCCTTCACCGGCGACGGCATCATGGAGGCTTTCACCGGCCGTAACAGCGGCGAGTTCCGCCAGGGCGAGGTGGGCATCGGCACCATCACCTCGTTCCGCCAGACCGGGGTCTCGGTCAACGATCAGCCGCAGGTGCGGATCGAATTCCGCGTCGAAGGCGCGGACGGGAAGGTCTTCGACTCGCACGCCAAGATGATCGTGCCACTCACCGAGCTGGCGCTGCTGCAGCCCGGCGTCGTGCTGCCGGTCCGGTATCTGCCGGGCCGCACCGACAAGGTCGAGGTGGACCGCTCCGGTGACTCCGGTGCCGCGCAGCGGGCGATGAACGAATCGCTCATCCGCAAGGGCATCACCACCCGCGGCAAGCTCGACATCGCCGAGCGCGGCCTGGCCGCCCAGGCGGTGGTCCGCAGCCTCGACGTCCCCGGCCGGATCCGCGGTGGGTACACCGAGATCATCCTCGGCCTGGTGGTCACCCGCCCGGACGGCAGCACCTTCCAGACCAGCGCCGAGAAGTTCCTGCCGCCGTCGGCGATCGGCCACGTGCAGGTCGGCCGGATCCTGCAGGTGCACTACCTGCCCGGCAACGAGCAGGAGGTGGTGATCGCCCTGCCGGTCAACGCCTGATGACAACCGAACCCACCGAACTCGGCGAGTACAGCACTCGCCGAGTTTTGGTCGTGTGTTCATCTTCGCGTTCCCGATGGCTCGCCTGGGCTGCCTACCGTGCGGCGAAGTCCGACCTACTCAGGAGTCACCGTGAGTCCGAAACCGCTCGCCCTGTTCGTCAAGCACGACGGCCAGTCGGCACGCGCCGCCCTGACCTGTGAATACAAGTGTGGCAACGCTTGCTTCCACGAGCCGCCGAACACGTCCGAGGGCGCCTACTTCGGTGACATCGTCAGCGGCCTGAACCGTCGCGGCCTGATCAAGGGCGGCGCCGCCGCCGTGCTCGCCCTCGGCGCGGCGGGCGCGCTGGCCGCCTGCGGCGACGACGCCGCCGAGACCGCCACCACCCCGGCGCCGACGCCGGCGGGCACTCCCGGCACCGGAACAGCGTTCACCGCCGTCGCGCCGAACAAGGAAGACGCGCTGGTCATCCCGGACGGCTACGAGCAGCAGGTCGTGCTCCGCTGGGGCGATCCGATCTTCGCCGACGCCCCCGCGTTCGACTTCGACAAGCAGAGCGCGGCCGCGCAGGCCAAGCAGTTCGGCTACAACAACGACTTCGCCGCGCTGCTGCCGATCGAGGGCCAGGCCAACAGCTACCTGCTCGTGGTCAACCACGAGTACACCACCGGCCCGATGATGTTCCGCGGTTACAACAAGGACGCCGCGACCGACGAGCAGATCGCCATCACCAAGGCCGCGCACGGCATGACCGTCGTCGAGGTCAAGGGCGAGGCCGGTTCCGGCAAGCTCACCCCCGTCTTCGGCAAGTACAACCGCCGCGTCACCGCCGACACCGAGTTCACCCTCACCGGCCCCGCCGCGGGCAGCGCGTTCACCGTCACCGGCGCCGACCCCTCCGGCGCCAAGGTGCTCGGTACCTTCGCCAACTGCGCCGGTGGCGTGACCCCCTGGGGCACCGTGCTTTCCGGTGAGGAGAACTTCAACGGCTACTTCGCCAACGGCGACAAGGCCTCCGACCCGCAGGGCCGGGTCAAGCGCTATGGCTTCCCCAAGGGCGGCACCCCGAACCAGTGGGAGCGCACCGACAAGCGCTTCGACCTGAGCCAGGAACCCAACGAGGCCAACCGTTTCGGGTATGTCGTCGAGGTGAACCCGTGGGACGCCACGTCGACGCCGGTCAAGCACTCGGCGATGGGCAGGCTCAAGCACGAGGGCGCCTCGATCTATGTCACCGACAAGGGTGACGTCGTCTCCTACACCGGCGACGACGAGAAGTTCGACTACATGTACAAGTTCGTGTCCTCGCGCAAGATCCAGTCCGGCACCGGCGCTTCGGCGATGCGGCACAACATGACGATCCTCGACGCGGGCACCCTCTACGTCGCGAAGCTGACCGGCGACCACCCCGACAAGATCGACGGCAGCGGCACCGTTCCCTCCGACAAGGGCTTCACCGGTAAGGGCCAGTGGATTCCGCTGCTCGAGACCGGCGACGACGGCAAGGGCAAGTCCCTGGTGGACGGCATGAGCGCCGCCGAGGTCGCGGTGTTCACCCGCCTGGCCGCCGACAAGGTCGGCGCCACCAAGATGGACCGCCCCGAGGACTTCGAGGCCAACCCGTTCACCGGCAAGGTCTACGTGGCGCTGACCAACAACGACAACCGCGCCAAGGACGACAAGCCGGGCGTCGACGAGGCCAACCCGCGCAAGCTGAACAAGAACGGCCAGGTCCTCGAGCTCACCGACAACCACACCGGCACCGACTTCACCTGGTCGCTGCTGCTGGTCTGCGGTGACCCCGCCGCCGCCGACACCTATTTCGCCGGCTTCGACAAGACCAAGGTCAGCCCGATCTCCTGCCCGGACAACCTGGCCTTCGACCCGTACGGCAACCTGTGGATCTCCACCGACGGCAACGCCCTCAAGACCAACGACGGCCTGTTCTCGGTGATCCTCGACGGCCCCAACCGCGGTGAGACCAAACAGTTCCTCACCGTCCCCAAGGGTGCCGAGACCTGCGGCCCGATCGTCACCGAGCAGCGCGTCATCGTCGCGGTCCAGCACCCGGGCGAGGCCGACGACGCCACCCCCGACAACCCGCAGTCCCACTGGCCCGACGGCGGCACGGCCCAGCCCCGCCCGGCCGTCGCGGTCGTGTGGAAGAAGAACGGCGGCCGCATCGGCGTCTAGCCGACACCCGTCCCGCTGATGAAGCCGCTACTCGACTGGGCGAGTAGCGGCTTCGTCGTTTTCTGGGACTCCGGACTACGACCGGTAGACATCACGGCGGTGGTTCACGTCGACCACCGTGACCACCTTGCGTTTGTCGTCGATCCGGTAGATCACGCGGTTCGATGCGCCATCGCGCGGCGGACTGCCATCGCCTGAGCCAGTTCGTCCTCGGTCACGACCTCGCCACGGGCGAGTTCGGCATCCGAGGAGATCGACCGGCCGACCGTTGCCGGATCGGACAGGATCGCGATGGTTCCTCCATCGATGCCAAGTCGTCGACGGCTACCAGTCGGTCAGTGTTGCCTTCGCTTCAGCCAGTTTCATGGTCACAAGTATGACCATATTCTGGTGGTGGCGTTTGTCATGCAGGCTCGACCTTCGGTACCTGCCAGTCGGCGAGATCGTCGAGCCTGGGGCGGTAGAGGCGGATCAGGAGATTCCAGCCCGCGGGCAGCGGAATGCCGTTCTCGACGCCGGGACCGGTCGAGCCGAGGCGAACCGTGGTGGAGCCGTCGTCGTTGCGGGCGGCGAAGACCGAGTTCACGTTCGTGATGCCGCTGGGGCCGGGCTCGAAGTAGCCGTCGCCGTTGTAGACGCTCAGCGACCAGAAGGCGTCGGCGGGGACATCGCGGAAAGTCATCGTGTACTCACCGACGGGCAGTTCCGGGGTGATGTTGAGGTAGTACGCCTCGGCATCGGGCAGGCCGCCCCAACCCGCCGCCGTGCCGACCAGATGGTGGATGGGGTCGACCTGCTCGGCGCTGCCGAACGCCCGGGTGAACCCGACCATCGTCTTGCTCAGCGCCAACAGGGCGTCGCGGACCTGCTTGTGGCTCGCGGCGTCGTAGTCGGGGTAGTCGAAGGCGGGCTGCGGTCCGGCTTCGACGGTCAGGCCGTCCTGGAGCCGGTGGACCTCGGCGAGGTCGGCCGGGTCGTTGGGGTCGAACAGGATTCGCGCGGCGACGACGACATAGTCGGTGCCGAAGTCCGCGCGCGTCAGTTCGTAGGTGCCCGCGCGGTGGAACACGCGATTGATGTAGTGGTCCTGGTTGATCACCATCACCGACAGGTAGCGCTCGCCCGCCTCCGGGACGGTCAGCGTGGCGCTGCCGTCGACGAGCGCGACGATGGCGGTCGAGTAGAGCGTGTCGCGGTTCTGGCGGATCACCGGCTGTTGGTCCAGTGGGGCGAGCTCACGGTCGTGCTTGAACAGGCCGAGTCCGCCGATGATCGGCAGCATGCGCTGGATCATCGTGTCGGACTCGACCCGGGTGAAGTTGTCCACGTCTACCACGATGCTCATCCCGCGCTCCTCCGTCGTCTGCCGTCGTAGGCAGGATCGCGGCTGGGCGGCCTCGCGACCTCACCCGTTGCGGATGAAATCGTGGCGGCTAGCTGCTGCCGAAGCTCGGCATGTTGGCGAAGCGGGCGAAGTCGCCCTGGGCGCCGCTGTAGACGTTGACGTCGGTGGCGCCGCCGATGCCGGGGATGCTGCCACGGTCGGTGGTCTGCCAGAAGGTCCAGGCGGGCCAGTTACCGGGGACTTCGGGTTCGGCTTCGCCGCGGTAGTCGGCGATCCACAGGGGGTAGCGGGTGAACAGGCTGGTGTCGGCCATCGCCGTCTTCCAGAAGTTCGGGTAGGTGTAGATGATCGGGGCACGGCCGGTGATGGCCTGAACCGTGTTCAGGTAGCGCTGCGTCCAGTCGATCAGCGCGTCCGGTGGCAGGCCGCCCGAGGTCTCCAGATCCAGCACCGGCGGCAGGTCGAGCGGTCCGTTCTGGCCGAGGACCGTGGTCGCGTACAGCGCCGCCTGCGGTTCGGGCGGCAGCTCCGGTCTGGCGAAATGGTAGGTGCCGCGGGCGATGCCGGCCGTGCGCATGAGCAGGCTGTCCGCTACGAAGTACGGGTTGAGGTAGTGCAGCCCCTCGGTGGCCTTGACCATCGCGAACTGATGACCGGCCGCGCGGACCGCGTGCCAGTCGATCATCCGGCCGTCCACATGCTGCCAGGACGACACATCGGGCCCGCTCGGCCCGGCCTGCGCGGGCACGGGCACGAGCCCGGCCAGCGCGACCAGCGACAGCGCGGTGAAACTGCGGCGAACCGTCGAACTCCAGCGCTTGGTGTCCATGGCCCTCGACCGTAGGTCATCGATACGGGTGTGACCAGTGTTACTGATGAGGTGTTGTCGAATAGTTGGCCGCGCCCTCGGTCAGCGGCCTGGACACCCGAACCGGTCGGTGGGTGCCCGTATCTTGGTGCCGACATCCGACGACGGGAGTGGTGGGCGATGGCGCGCAAGCGTGCGGTGCGATTCGAGCCGGCGGTGGCAGCACCGGGCGGGTTGCGACCGGCGACCCCGGCCGACGACCCGGCCGACGATCGCACCGCGGCTGCGGTCGAGTATCGCGGCGCCGACTTCGCCGAGGTCCACGTCCACGGCTTCACCGCCGAGGGCTGCCTGTTCGACAGCGTCCGCTTCCCGAGCACCCTGCGTCAGGCCACTGTCAGCGAATCCGCCCTGCGCGTCTGCGATCTCGCCAACGTGCAGGCCGACGACTCCTCGATGTTCGAGACCGAGATCGCGCACGGCAGACTCACCGGACTGTCCTGGACCGCGGGCGTGCTGCGCGACGTGCTCGTCGACTCGAGCCGCGCGGATCTGGCCTCCTTCGCCGAATCCCGGCTGCGGACCGTCGTTTTCCGCGACTGCGACCTGCGCCAGGCCGATTTCCAGCGCACCGAGTTCCGCAATGTCCGGTTCGAGCGCTGCAATCTCACCGGCGCCCGGTTCAGCGATGCCCGACCGCAGCAGAACCTGCGTTTCGAGGAGTGCGACCTGACCGGCGTGTACGGCCTGACCGCGCTGCGCGGCGCCACCATCGAGGGCGGTGACCTGGAATCACTGGCCGCCACCCTGGCCCGCGAACTCGGCATCACCGTCGAGCCGCGGGCCGTCGGCGGGGAGTACTGACTCAGCCGAGCCAGTCGAGAACCGAAGCGGCGGTCCAGGATTGCTGCATGCTGCCCAGGGGCGTGCCGGTGAAGGGCTCGTAGTACTCGGCGAAGCTGCCGTCGCTGGCCTGGCGCAGTCCTTCCGCGCGCAGCATGTAGGCGCGCTCGGCCCAGCCGCGCCGGGCGAACGCCCAGGAGAACAGCCAGCTCATCACCGGCCACACCGGCCCGCGCCAGTACTCGCGCGGGCGGAAGTCCTTGGAGACCGGCGAGGTCGACGGCGGCAGCGCGTAGCGCAGGTCGGGGTGACCGCAGAAGCGTGGACCCTCGAAGGTGTTGAGCAGGGCGCGTTCGGCCGGGCGGGGCAGCCCGCCCGAGAGCAGCGGCGCGAACATCGCCAGCGTCTCGGTGCCGATCCAGCGTTGCAGCCGCACGTCGTAATCCCGGGCGGCGCCGGTCCGTTCGTCGGTGGTGGCGACCACGCCCTTGCGGAACCGGTCGGCCCACCCGTGCAGCTCGCGGACATCGGCGTGCGGCTGCTTGTACTCCTCGCCGATATCGGCCAGCACCTCGCAGGCCAGCGCGAAGATCGCCGAGACGAACACGTCCTCGACGGCGAAGCTCATCACCGAGGTGAGCTGGTAGTCGTCGTAGTTCGCCCGCCGCATCTGCTCGACCAGCCACAGGTAGCGGTCGTATTCGCGGTCGCTGGGGCGCTGGGTGGGATCGGAGATGATGGCGGTGTCGGCGCGCCGGTACGGCGGCAGGTCCTCGCCCGGAATCACGTTGGCGTAGGCGCGATCCCAGCGCGGCGAGTTGTCCATTCCGGATTCCCAGCCGTGGTACAGCGTGACGCGTCCGGTCTCCTTGGGGTCGCGGGCGTGCGCGAGCCAGCGGTGCCAGCGCACCAGATCCGGCCAGCGCCGGTTCAGGAATTCCTCGGCGACGGCCCTGGTCGAACGGCCGTGCCTGCGGGAATGGTCGAGGATGCGCTGTACCGCGATGGCATGCACCGGCGGCTGGGTGATGCCGGAGGTGTCGGGCCCGTCGGGTGCGTTGGCGGCCAGCCTGCGACACTCCCAGCGGGCGGGCCCGGGGAAGTAGCCGTCGACGCCGTTGGCGAAGACGATGTGCGGGATCATCCCGTTCTTCCACTGCGCCGACAGCAGCGTGTCGAGTTCGACGACGGCGCGCTCCACGCTCAGCGGCGCCAGCCCGACCGCGACGAACGCCGCGTCCCAGCTCCACATGTGCGGGTAGAGGCGGGGCGCGGCGCTGGTCATCGTGCCCAGGTCGTTGCCGCGCAGGAGATAGGCGGCGCGGGCCGCGAGCTGCGTGGGGGTGAACCCTGGGTCTGTCATCTGTCTATTCTGCGACCGACCAGGCCGGATGGCATCCCGGCAGGCCTGTGATGGTCAGTACCCCACTTGACGCGGGTCGTTCTGCGCGGCCGAGCCGACCGAGCTGAGCATGGTGGTGATGCACAGCCCGACGAGCAGGTTGATCACCGCGGTCGCGATCTTGGCGTCCATGTCGGCGACCAGGGTGAACGGCAGGATCACCGCGACGGCGGTGACGAGCAGGCAGATCCAGGTGAAGAAGGTCAGCGGACTGGGCATGGCCAGCAGCAGCACCATCAGCAGGGCCGTCGCCAGCAGCGCCGCGCCCGCCGCGGCCAGCGCGTAGGAGGTGGTCGACACCGTGCCGTAGGCGCCGGCGCCCTCGGGCGAGAGGATCGCGATGCCGAGCACACCGCGCACCAGCATGATCGCGACCACCACCAGCAGCGCGGCGACGACCGCGGTGCCGATGCCACCGGCCCAGAGTTTGCCCACATTGACCTTCGGTTGAGGCTGCGGCTCCTGCCCGTGGGGATACTGCGGGTTAGCTGGTCCGTAGTTGTACCGGGGATCGGTCATGCCTCGACGGTACTAGCGTGACCCGCCGATCTACGCCCGAACCACACGGACATCCAGCCGAAATGCCCCTCCCAGCCGGATTTGCCGGATTCGCCGGCACCGCCCCCATGCCCACCTCGCTGGACACTTGCTCACCACGCTCTGAGGTCGGCATCGGCCGGGAGGTGGGCGCCACCACCGCGTGGTGACCTCGATACGGGCGCTAGCGTGGGCCCCATGACGGTGACCAGTACTCCGGCCCCGACCGCTTTGATCACCGGCGCGAGCCGTGGACTCGGGGCGGCGATCGCCCGGGAGCTCGCGCCGACCCACGACCTGCTGCTCGGCGCTCGCTCCGCCGAGGCGCTCACCCCGATCCGCACCGAGCTGCCCGGTGCGACCGGCTGGCCGGTGGTGCTGACCGACTATCCGGCCGTCGCCGCGGCGGCGAGTGAGATCCAGCGCCTCGATGTGCTCGTCCACAACGCGGGCATCGCCGACCTCGGGACCGTCGCGGAGTCCTCGGTCGACCAGTGGCGCAGCACGCTCGAGGTCAACCTGATCGCGGTGGCCGAGCTGACCCGGGTGCTGCTGCCCGCCCTGCGCGCCGCGAACGGACATGTGGTGCTGATCAATTCGGGTGCGGGTCTACGTGCCAATCCCGGCTGGGGTTCGTACGCGGCGAGCAAGTTCGGTCTGCGCGCCTTCGCCGACGCGTTGCGGCTGGAGGAACCCACCCTGCGGGTGACCTCGATCTTCCCCGGCCGCATCGATACCGACATGCAGCGCGCTATCGTCGCCGACGAGGGCCGCGAGTACCGCCCGGAGGAGTTCCTCACCCCCGAGACGGTGGCGGGCGCGGTCCGCGCCGCCGTCGACACCCCGCGCGACGGGCATCCCACCGAGATCGTGCTGCGACCGCGTTGACCAGGACCGATGCCCCATCCCGCCGGGACGGCGGCGTTTGCGATCAGCATGCGGCCAGGCCGACACGGACGCGGCTGATTCGGTAGCCTCGCATCTCGTGTGAACGAAGCGGCTGGGGGTCGTCGCAGTTCGCCCGAATGTGCCCGCCGGTTCAGCTGCTCGCCGGATTCGGTGGGTACGGTCCCGCTGTTTGTGAGTCGTGCCCGGCCGTCGGAGTGCGGTGCACCTGTTTCGAGTAGGGGTTGTCGTAAGTGGATAGACGTCGAATGCTGGCGTTGCTCGCGGCGGGCGGCGCGGTGGCGCTGACCGGCTGCGCCACCGCCGAGGGCGAGGCTGTGAGCGCGGGCTCGGGTGGCGAGATCCCCGCCCCGCCGACCGTGCCCCCGGCCCCGGCCAAGCCGCAGCTCCCGCCGCCGCCCGGCGGGCCGAAGTCGATCATCCCCGCCGAGACCATCACCGCGCTGCCGGGCCAGGGCTCCAGCATGGCGCTCACGGTCGACGACGGCGCCAGCCCCGAGGTGGTCGGCGCCTACGTGCAGTGGGCCAAGGACACCGGCGCCCGCTTCACCTTCTTCGTCACCGGCTACTACGAGTCCTGGACGATCCACCGCGACGCCCTGCGTCCGCTGGTGGAGTCGGGTCAGATCCAGCTCGGCAACCACACCTGGGACCACGCCGCGCTCACCAAGATCAGCGCGAGCGCGGTCGCCGACCAGCTCGGCCGCACGAAGACCTTCCTGCGCAACAACTTCGGTGTCGACGGCACGCCGTTCTACCGGCCACCGTTCGGCTATCACGACGCCACTGTCGACAAGGTGGCCGCGGACCTCGGCTACACCGTGCCGACCATGTGGTACGGCTCGCTGTCGGACTCGGGTCTGATCACCGAGGAGTACCTGATCGAGTGCGCGCGAAAGTATTTCGCCGCCCAGACGATCGTCATCGGCCACGCGAACTTCCCGCCGGTCACCCACTGCTACGGCCAGCTGGTCGACATCATCAAGGAGCGCAACCTGTCGCTGGTCACCTTGAACGACGTGCTCCAGGTACGGGCCTGAACCTCAGCGCCGCCAGTCGTACGGTATCCCCGCCGGCGTGCCCTGGGGCTCGGGTACCCGTTTGTCGGTCGGATCGGTCATCGGTGCTGCTCCTCGCGTCGAACGGGTACCAGGCTCACGGCACGATATTGACCATCTTGCCCGGCACGACGATCACCTTGCGCGGTGCCGCGCCCTCGAGCAGCGCGACGACCTTCTCGTCGGCCAGCGCGGCGGCCTCGATCGTGGCCGGATCGGCGTCGGCGGGCACCTGGATCCGGCTGCGCACCTTGCCCTTCACCTGGATCGGGTACTCCACCGAGTCGGCGACCAGCAGGGCCGGATCGGCGATCGGGAAGGGGCCGTGGGCCAGGGAGGTGGTGTGCCCCAGGCGTTCCCACAGTTCTTCGGCGATGTGCGGGGCGAGCGGGGCCAGCATCAGCACCAGGGGTTCCACGGCGGCGCGCGGGGCGCCGTCGGGGTAGTTCTTGGTGAGGTGGTTGGTCAGCTCGATCAGCTTGGCGCCCGCGGTGTTGTCGCGCAGCGCGGCCAGATCCTCGTCGACACCGGCGATCGTGCGATGCACCAGGCGCAGGGTCTCGTCCGAGGGCGCGGCGTCGGTGGCCTTCACCGCGCCGGTCTCCTCGTCGATCGCCAGGCGCCACACCCGCTGCAGGAAGCGGTGCGCGCCGACGACGTCCTTGGTGGCCCAGGGACGCGAGGTGTCCAGCGGACCCATCGACATCTCGTAGAAGCGGAAGGTGTCGGCGCCGTACAGATCGCACATCTCGTCGGGCGAGATGGCGTTCTTCAGCGACTTGCCGATCTTGCCGTACTCCTGGTTGACCTCGATCTCGACGCCGTCGGCGCCGGTCCAGAAGAACTTGGCGTCGCGCTCGACGACCTCGGCGGCGGGCACGTACGCGCCCCGCTCGTCGGTGTAGGCGTAGCCCTGCACGTAGCCCTGGTTGTAGAGGCGGCGGTAGGGCTCGCTGCCGGAGACGTCACCCAGGTCGAAGAGCACCTTCTGCCAGAACCGCGCGTACAGCAGGTGCAGCACCGCGTGCTCCACGCCGCCGACGTACAGGTCGACACCGCCCGGATCGTCCGCGCCGTGCTCGGCCGTGCGTGGGCCCAGCCAGTACTTCTCGTTCTCCTCGGCGCAGAACGTCTCGGCATTGGTCGGGTCGGCGTAGCGCAGCTGGTACCAGGAGGACCCGGCCCAGTTGGGCATCACGTTGGTGTCGCGGCGGTACTGCTTGGGTCCGTCGCCCAGGTCCAGTTCCACGTTCACCCAGTCGGTGGCCTTGGCCAGCGGCGGGGACGGCTCGGAGTTCGCGTCGTCGGGGTCGAAGGTGACCGGCGCGAAGTCCGCCATCTCCGGGAGTTCCACGGGCAGCATGGATTCCGGCAGCGCGTGCGCGACTCCGTCGGCGTCGTAGACGATCGGGAAGGGCTCGCCCCAGTAGCGCTGGCGGGCGAACAGCCAGTCGCGCAGCTTGTACTGGACCGTGCCGGTGCCGTGACCCTCGGCCTCCAGGTGACCGATCATGGTCGCCTTGGCCTCGTCGACCTCCAGGCCGTTGAGGAAGTCGGAGTTGATCAGCTTGCCCTCGCCGGCGTGTGCGCCGTCGGTGATGTCACCACCGTCGATCACCTCGATGATCGGCAGTTCCAGCGCGGTGGCGAAGTCCCAGTCGCGGTGGTCGTGGCCGGGCACGGCCATGATCGCGCCGGTGCCGTAGCCGCTCAGCACGTAGTCGGCGATGAAGATCGGCACCTGCTTGCCGTTGGCCGGGTTGGTCGCGTAGGAGCCCAGGAAGACGCCGGTCTTCTCCTTGTTCTCCTGGCGCTCCAGATCGGTCTTGGCGGCGATCGACGTGCGGTACGCCGCAACGGCTTCCGCCGGGGTGGCCGCGCCGCCGTTGGTCCACGCGGCGGCGGTGCTGTCCGGCCAGGCGGCGGCGGTCAGCTTGTCGACCAGCTCGTGCTCGGGCGCCAGCACGACGTAAGTGGCGCCGAACAAAGTGTCGGGGCGGGTGGTGAAGACCTCGATCTGCTCGCCGTCGG
This sequence comes from Nocardia canadensis, assembly GCF_032656385.1. Lineage (NCBI taxonomy): Bacteria > Bacillati > Actinomycetota > Actinomycetes > Mycobacteriales > Nocardiaceae > Nocardia > Nocardia canadensis. The sequence continues at coordinate 136,269 of NZ_JAVCWB010000001.1, read as the reverse complement.
GCGCGTCGAAGCGCACCTGCGCGCCGCGCGAGCGACCGATCCAGTTGCGCTGCATGGACTTCACGTTGTCCGGCCAGTCCAGCGTGTCCAGGTCGTCGACCAGTCGATCGGCGTAGGCGGTGATCCGCATCATCCACTGCCACATGCGCTTACGGAACACCGGGAAGTTGCCGCGCTCGCTGCGGCCGTCGGCGGTGACCTCTTCGTTGGACAGCACCGTGCCCAGGCCGGGGCACCAGTTGACGATCGAATCCGACTGGTACACCAGGCGATACGAGTCCAGCAGCGCGCCGCGCTCGGCGGCGGTCAGCGCGGTCCAGTCGCCGCCGTCGGGGACCGGGCGCGCGCCGGTGGCGAACTGCTCTGCCAGCTCGGCGATCGGGCGGGCCTTCCCGGCCTCCTGGTCGTACCACGCGTTGTAGATGCGCAGGAAGATCCACTGCGTCCACCGGTAGTACTCCGGGTCGGTGGTGGCGAAGGAGCGCCGCGGGTCGTGACCGAGGCCCAGCCGGTCCAGCTGCCGCTGCATCGTGGCGATGTTGGACTCGGTGGTCACCCGGGGGTGCGCGCCGGTCTGCACCGCGTACTGCTCGGCGGGCAGGCCGAAGGCGTCGTAGCCCAGCGCGTGCAGCACGTTGCGCCCGTGCATGCGGTGGTAGCGGCCGAACACATCGGTGGCGATGTAGCCCAGCGGGTGGCCAACGTGCAGGCCGGCGCCCGACGGGAACGGGAACATGTCCTGGATGAACAGCTTGTCCGCGGGCGTCTCGCCGGCCAGCGGACCGACCGGGTTGGGCGCGTGGAAGGTGCCGCGCTCGGCCCAGTTCTGCTGCCAGCGCCGCTCGATCCGCCCCGCCAGCTCGGCGTTGTACCGGTGCTGAGGTACGTCACTCTCGGTTGCACGAGTGTCCTGCACGGTCCTGCCTTCTTGTTCTCGCCGATCCCCGGTAAACATCGTCTAACAGGGTAGAACGTCGGTGCCAGGTGATTTCCGACGGGCACTGCGGTGTGTGGGCGGTCACCTCGGCGGGGAGCGCTCGATCGGGCCCCGACGGCGGTGCGCTAGCCTGCAAGAATGGTCGTCGTCGCTCTCCTGCTGTTCGCGCTGGCCGCGGTCGCCATCGTGACCGGCGTGCTCGGACTGATCGGCAAACTGCCCCGCAATCGCTTCCTCGGTGTCACCACCGAGGCCGCCCTGCACAGCGACGACAACTTCCGCCTCGCCAACCGCATCGCCGCCCCGACCTCCGTCGGCGCGGGCGCCCTGCTGTTCGCCGGCGGCCTGGTCGCCCTGGTCGCGGGCGGTCTCCCCGCCCTGGGCGTGGCCGTCGCGGTCGCCGTGATCGCCATCTTCACCCTGGGCGCAGGCGCCAACGCCGCCGCCCGCACCGTCGAACCCCTCCTCCCGCCCGCCCCCGTCGGTGGCTGCGGCTCCTCCTGCGGCGGCTGCTCCCTCCGCGACACCTGCGCCCCCGCCAACTGACCCCATCCGCGTCGCCGGGTCGTTGTCGTGGCCCCGGTCCCGCCGTTCCGGTACAACGGAGGCAGGACTCGATTTCGGGGGGAAATCCATGCGGCTCATTTTTTCGGCTCTGCTGTTGGCCTTGATCGGACTCGTCACCACCATCGTCTCGGCGTCCATCGGAATCGCGTTGATGGCGCTGGCGGTGGTGCTGCTGGTCGTCGCCTGGGTGCGGGCCTCGCGGGGGGCGTCCACGGCGGGGCGGTGGGGCGCTGGGTCCGGCGCGGCGGGCGCGGGTGGTTTCGGGTGGGTGGCCGGTGGTGGCGACTCGCACCATGGTGACGGTGGAGGTAGCGGCGGCGGTTGTGGTGGTGGCGGCGGCTGCGGTGGCGGTAGCTGATCGCGCGGGGGCGGAGGGTCGGCCATGATGCTCGGCGCGGTGGCGCTGCTCGTTCTCCTCGGCGTCGTCGCGTTCGGTTTCTCGCCGGTCGTCGGCGTCGCGTTGCTCGCGTGCGCCGCGTCGCTGGTGGTGATCGTCGGAGTGCGGAACCGACCGCGCAGGGTCGTCCGGCGTGGCCAACCCGCGCGCTGGGTGTGGGGCGCGAGTGCGGATGGTCTGGCCAGTGCCTCACGCACGCTGCGCAAGATGCGCGACGAGGACAGTAGTCACGACGGTGGTTCGGCGGGTGGCTGCGGCGGCGGAGGCTGATCGTCGGCCTGTCGACCAGGGGTGCAGGTGGGTCGAAAGGGGATTACAAGGGCTCGGTCCTACCTTCGGCATCGACACACCAGGCCGTAAAGGGGAGGTTCCATGAGCGAATTGATCGTGATGATCTTCGCGAGCGTCATCGTCATCCTCGGACTCGCCGTGTTCGTGATGGTGCCGGTGCTGATCATCGTGGCCATCGTCCGCGCGGCGAGCGAATCTCCCGAGCAGCGGCGCATCAGGCAGGTGCAGAACAGGTCTCGACGGCGGGGGAGTGACAGCGGCTGGTCCAGTGGCAGCGCCTGGACGGACTACGGCTCGAGCGGCAGCGACTCGGGGTCGAGCAGCTGGAGCAGTTGCAGCAGCGGAAGTTCCAGCAGTTGTGGTGGCGCGAGCTCGAGCAGCTGCGGTGGGGGTAGCTGAGTTCGAAGGCGGAGGACCTGGTGGCGAAGGGGAGGCCACCAGGTCATCCGGTCATCGATCGACCGCGCTCAGCGCAGGTCGATCAGGGCCGCGTGCACGGCGCGGCCGGCGAGGGGGTCGCCGACCGCGATCCGGGCACTGCCGTCCGGATAGGACTTGGCTTTGATGCCCGCCCGGCGGAGCGCGGTGGCGACGCCGGGGCCGGGCAGATACAGGAAGTTGGCGTGGCTGCGGTGCACGTCGATGCCGCAGGCGCGCAGAGCTGTTCGAAGCGCGTCGCGTTCCCGGTTGATCCGCTGGATGCGGTCGTGGAGTTCGTCGTCGGCGGCATAGGCGGCGCGGACCGCGGCCACGGCGGCGGTGCCGATGCCGAAGGGCAGCTGTTGACGACTGATCCGCTCGATCAGGTCACCGCGGCCGACGCAGTAGCCGATGCGCAGGCCCGCCAAGCCGTACGCCTTCGAAAAGGTGCGCAGCACCAGCAGATTCGGGTGGCGGTGCAGCAGCGCGTGCACGTCGAGGCGGTCGGCCGGGTCGAGGAATTCGACGTAGGCCTCGTCGAGCAGCACCGGAACCCGGCGGGGGAGCGCGGACAGGAACGAGCGCACCGCGCCGGCGTCGAGCACCGTTCCGGTCGGGTTGTGCGGCCTGCACAGCACGACCAGCGCGGTGCGCCGGTTGACCGCGCGGCGCAGCGCGGTCAGATCCTGCTCGCCCGCCGGGTCGAGCGGCACCGGCACCAATGTCATGCCGGTCATGTCCGCCAGCATCGGGTAGCCGTCGAAAGTCGGTGTGCTGGTGACGAGTTCGCCGCCGGACAGGGCCCGCAGCACCTGCTGCGCGACGCCGGTGGCGCCGGAGCCGACCACCACCTGTTCCGGCCGGACGCCGAGGCGTTCGGCGATGACCCGCGGCAACCGCTCGGGCAGGAACTCCGGATACCGATTCGCCTGGGCGAGTGTGTCGTTGACCGCCGTGACGACCGACGGCAGCGGCGGGAAGGGGTTCTCGCTGAGCGAGAGGTCGAACAGCATCGGCGTGGCCGAGGTGCGGAACCGACGGGAGGGGATCGTCGGTTCCGCGAGGCGCGTGGTCATCGCGCCGCGCCCCAGCGCACGGCGGCCGCGCCGGCGAAATCACCGGCGTGCGCGAACGCCGACAGCAGCACCACCGAGCCGTTGCGCAATCGGCCCGCCCGGTTCTCCACATCCAGGGTCACCGGAATGCCTGCGGCGAACAGGTTTCCGCACTGGTCGAAAGTGTCGGGATGGCGTTCGGCGGGCAGTTCCAGCGCGTCGTGCCAGTTGCGCAGGAACAGCCGATTCGGCTGATTGGTGACGAAGGTGTCGATGTCACGGCCCTTCACCCCGATGTGATCGCACACCGCCAGCGCCACCTCGGGGACGAGCCGGTTGCCGCGCGCGAACACCTTGGTGATCTTCGATTCGGTGAAGCTCACGCAGCCCTGACCCTCGCCCGGTTCCCAGTACTTGCGCGGGCCGTTGGTGGAGAAGTCCATGTCACCGGCGAATTCGGGATAGGTGCGGCATTCGATGTCGAGGATCGGCGCCGAATCGTCCTTGCGGAGCAAGCCGATGCCGCAGCCGTCGCCGGGCACCGGCGCCTGCGCGAGCTTGCGGATGTCGGGCTGGGTGAACACCGGGCCCGCGCAGTTCTGGGCGGCGACGATCAGCGCGGTCTTGGCGTCGCTGGTGGCCATGATCATCCGGGCCAGCGCCATCATGTGCACGAAGGCCGCGCAGCCGCCGTTGTGCACGTCCAGGACATGCGAGGGCTTGGCGCCGAGGCGCCGGGCCAGCTCGGGGCCGGCGCCGAGCACGGGATTGTCGGGCAGCTGGGTGTGGGTGAGGATGATGTCGATCTCGGCGGCCAGGCCATCGCCGTGCCGATCCCGCAGCGGCGCGAAGGCCTTCTCGGCCATGTCGACAGCGGTTTCGTCGCGGTCGACATGGTGGCGTCCGGCCGGGGACCGGAACATCACGTTCTTGGCCATCCGCTCCGAGCGGGAGAACTGGGTGAAGTATTCGGTCGGGACCGGCTCGCCGGGCAGGTAACTCGCGACGTCGACCAGACTCACTTGCGGCATGTTCACTGCATCCACTCCGGCTTGATCGGCAGCCCGTGGGCCGCGCGGTATTCACAGATGGCCTTGAGGTTGTCGAGCTCCAATTGGTGCCCGGCGGAGAACATCTCCCAGAAATCGCCGACCCACACCGGCCGCTTGGGCGGCGCGGTCTCCGGATAACCGTTCTCGTCGTAGAAGGGGTGTTTGCAGTTGACCCACAGCACCACCGACCCCGGCTTGTCGAACACCACCTGCGCGTCGACGACCCGCATCAGGTAGATCATCCACAGGTGTGCGGACTGGTCCCAGGCGCAGTGGTAGTCCACGGTCATGGCGTCGGCGTTGGCGACGGTCCTGGTGAAACACTTGGTCGCGTCGCCGAGCCGGTCGTAGGACAACCACAGGCCCGGTTCGTCGGTCTCGGTGAATCCGCGCAGGCTGTAGGTCCATTCCTCCAGCGAGCGGGTGTCGGCGAGGTATTCGAAGACCTCGCGCGGCGGTGCGGCGATGTAGGTCTGCACGGGGCAGAAGTCGCCGTAGATCTGGTCGTGCGGATACACCGACCGCAGCATGTCCATGATGATCGGGGTCGTCGCCTCCCGATCCGAATTCTCGATCCGCAGGACGCCGGGGATCACCTCGTCGGGGATATCGCTGAGTGCTGGCAGGGCGCTGGTTGTCACGGGGTACTCCTCGAAGCGTCGATAGTCGACAGGAAGGGCAGGAAGGGCGGTATTTCGTCGGGGTCGCAGAGGATTTCGAGGAACGAGGGTCCGGTGGCGGTGAAGCTGTCGCGCAGGGCGGCGGCGAGCTCACCGGGTTCGTCGACGGTGCGGGCGGGGAGCCCGGGGAACATGGCGGCGATGCCGGCTCCCAGGTGTGCGGGGTGAAAACGGTTGAAGCTGTAGCGGTCCCGGTAGTAGAGCTGTTCACGGGTGACGCACATGGCGTGCGCGTTGTTGTTGAACACCACGAAGGTGATCGGCAGGGCGTGTTCCACGGCGGTGTGCAGTTCCATGCCGTGCATGTAGAAGGAACCGTCGCCGGCGATCACGACCGTGCGATGCGGACCGTCGGCGGCGTCGTGGCGGGCGAAGGCGGAACCGATGCCCGCGCCGAACGCGTAGCCCATGCCGCCCATTCCGAGGGCGACGACGAATCGTCCGCCCTCGGGCACCCTCAGGTAATGCACCACGCTGGCGCCGGTGTTACCGGCGTCGGCGAAAATATCCGCGCCAGTGGGCAATTCACGCTGAACGGCCTCGACGACGGTGCGGTAGCGCAGGCCGGGGCCCGCGGCCTCGGGCACCGTCATCGGAGTCGGGTCGACCGGGGGATCGGTGTGGGTGGGGGTGCCGTCGATCCGGGTCAGCAGTTCGCCGAGGGTGGCGGCGAGGTCGGTGGCGGTGGTGTGCAGTGCGGCCGGATAAGGCGGTAGCGCGCCGATGCTGAGCAGCGTGAGGTCGGCGAGTGCCGCGTCCAGGCCCGCGCTCGCGGTGACGGGCAGCCGCGTGCCGATCAGCAGGCACGCGCTCGCCGCGGCCAGCGCTTCGGCGAGTTCGGCGTGCCCCATGCTGCCCGCGACGCCGCAGTAGCCGGGACCGGCGTTCGGGTAGACGTCCTTGGCGTCGGGTGCCAGGCCGATCGAGGCGTCGAGCGCGGTGACCAGCTCGGCCAGTTCGGCGCGGGCGTCGTCGCGGGCGACCTGATCGCCCGCGATGATCACGACCTTCCCAGTGCGCCGGGCGGCGGCGAGTTCGGCGACGACGGCGTCGAGCACCGGCAGCTCGGCCGCGCCGGTCCGGGCCGGGCGCGTCGCCGCTGCCGGCATCGCTTGCTGCTGCACGTCTTTGGGGATGAGGAGCACGGCGGGACCGCCACCCTCGGCCGCCGCGACCGCCGCCGCGATCTGGGCGGGCAGCTCGGCCGGATCGGTGACGCGCGCGCAGTATCGGCTCACCGCCGAGAACAATGCCGTGGCGTCCAGCGATCCGGCCAGTCCGCTCGAATCCTGAAACGCCCCATGGCCTTCCAGGGTGGTAGGCGGTTGTCCGACCAGCGCCAGGACGGGGACCCGGGACGCGAAGGACTCGGCGAGCCCGGCGACCAGGTTCATCGCCCCGCCGCCGGAGGTCGCGGCCACCACGCCGAGTCCACCGGTGCTGCGCGCGTACCCGTCGGCCATGGTGGCCGCCGAGAACTCGTGTTTGGCGACGATGCCCGCCGGGCGCCCGCCCGCGTCGAAGATCGCGTCGTAGAGGTCTTCGATATTGGCGCCGTCGACGCCGAACAGATGTGTGACCCCCAGTCCGGATACCGCGTCAACGAGGTAGTCGACCACTCGGTTCGGCATCGGCCCTCCTCTTTCTCGCGTGCTGCGTCCCCTGCCCGCGTACCCGGTCGGACCAGCGGGAACCGACGGACGGAACGTCGCGTACACGAGGGATACGGGGTGGCGACGACTCCGGTTCAGAGGGTGGGTGAGAACCACCCCTTGTGTGTACGTATACATCTACGTATAGTGAGTGCATGCCCAACAAGACGATCTACGTAGCCGACGATGATCTGCCCCTGTTCCAGCGGGCGCAGGAACTCGTCGGTGGCAACATCTCCGGCGCGGTGGTCGCCGCGCTGCGCCGGTTCATCGACCTGGAGGAAGGTCGCCAGGCCGGCTTCGACGAGGTCGTCTTGCAGGTGGGTCGCGACGGCGTGCGGCAGGTGCGCTTCCAGGGCACCCTGCTGGGCGAATGGCGCGATGTCGGCGACGAGCGGGTGCTGCACCAGCAGGTCTACCTCAGTCGCAAGGGCAAGCTCGTGCTGCACACGCACACGGCGCTGTGGAAGGACTACCCGACCGGCGAGGCCGCCGGCGACCTGAAGGACTGGAAATACTGGCGCCGGATGTTCGGCATCGGCGACCGGCCCTGGGACTGGGGCGACTACGAGTACGAGATCCTCGACGACGTGGCCGACCTGAAGGGTCGCGTCCCCGACAAGCTCTATCGCAAGGTCGAGGACATCCACGCCCACCCGCAGATCGAGGAACTCGACATCTAGTTCCCGGTCTGCCGGTCACAACCACACACCCACACCAGCAACCGCAGCCCCCTGGGGGCTGTGTCGATAACTCATGCACATATTCGCAGTAATGAATGAAATTCTCTGGAAAGGGACGACCATGGTCAACTCGGCCATCACGGCACGGGGCCTGCGCAAGGCCTACGGCGAGCACACGGTCCTCGACGGCATCGACCTCACCGTCGCCGAGGGCACGATCTTCTCCCTGCTCGGCCCCAACGGCGCGGGCAAGACCACCACGGTGCAGATCCTCACCACGCTCATCGGCGCCGACGCCGGCGAGATCGCCGTCGGCGGCTACGACGTGGTGACCGAACGTGACGGCGTGCGCGAGCTGATCGGCGTGACGGGACAGTTTGCGGCCGTCGACGAACTGCTCACCGGCCGCGAGAACCTGCACATGATGGGCGATCTCAACCATCTGCCCCGCCGCGACACCCGCGGCCTGGCCACCGAACTGCTGGAGCGCTTCGACCTGGTCGAGGCGGCCGACAAACCGGCGAGCACCTACTCCGGCGGCATGACCCGCAGGCTCGATCTGGCCATGACGCTGGTCGGCAACCCGCGGGTGATCTTCCTCGACGAGCCGACCACCGGCCTCGACCCGCGCAGCCGCCGGGCCATCTGGGACATCATCCGCGGCCTGGTCGACGACCTCGGCGTCACCGTCTTCCTCACCACCCAGTACCTCGAGGAGGCCGATCAGCTGGCCGACCGCATCGCGGTGCTCGACCAGGGCCGCATCGTCGCCGAGGGCACCGCGGCCGAACTGAAGCGGCTGATCCCCGGCGGGCACATCCGCATCGACTTCGCCGATCAGCGCGCGCTGGCCGCCGCGCAGTACGCGCTCGGCCCGTCCGCGCGGGTGCTCGACGCCGGCGACGGCCTCACCCTGGCGGTCCCCAGCGACGGCGGCGTGCGCTCCCTGCGCGCCGTGCTCGATCTGCTGGATGCCGAGAACATCGAAGCGGGCGGCATTTCCGTGCACACCCCCAACCTCGACGACGTCTTCCTCACCCTGACGGGAAGAAGCGCTCAGCGGCCGGCGACGGCCGCGGAGCATGACAACGACCGCGCCACCACCGAGCAGGAGTCCCTGGCATGAGCACCACCACCGTCGCGAACAAGCACGCCGTCGCCGACACCATGACCATGTTGCGGCGCAACATCATCCACGCCAAGCGCTATCCGAGCATGGTCTTCGGCATCCTGATCATGCCCACCGTGCTGCTGCTGGTGTTCAACTACGTCTTCGGTGGGGCGCTGGAGAAGTCCTCCGGCGGCGAGTACATCGACTACCTGGCGCCGGGCATGCTGTTGTTGCTGCCCGCGTACATGACCGTGTCGGTGGCCGTCTCGATCGCCACCGACAAGAGCAAAGGCATCGTGAATCGCTTTCGGGTGATGGCGATCTCGCAGTCGTCGATGCTCACCGGGCACGTGCTCGGCGCGCTCATCCAGGCGCTGGGCGGCATGGCCGTGATGACCGGGGTCGCGCTGCTGATCGGCTTCCGGCCGAACGCGAACCTGCTCGAATGGGTGGCCGCCTTCGGCCTGCTCACCCTGGTGACCTTCGCCTTCACCTGGCTCGCCATCGCCCTCGGTCTGCTCTCGCCGAACCCCGAAAGCGCCAGCAACGCACCGTTTCCCATCGTGATGATGCCGTTCCTCGGCAGCGGCCTCGTCGCCACCGACACCATGCCGGTCGGCCTGCGGCAGTTCGCCGAGTACCAGCCCTTCACCCCCATCACCGAGACCCTGCGCGGGCTGCTGATGGGCACCGAGATCGGCGTCAACGGCTGGGTCTCGCTGGGCTGGTGCGCGGTGATCGCCGGCGGCGGCTACCTCTGGTCGAAGTCGATCTTCTGATCCGCCTCCCCGCGATTTCGGCCGGACTCAGGCGGTTCGGCCGACCGGCCCGCGGCAGGCGGTCGGGCGAGTAGCGAGGTCGCCCGTCCCCGGTGAGTCACCCACATAGTCACCAGATCGATGGAGCGGTCCCGGATTCTGTTCCGGGACCGCTCTGGTCGGCTCAGATCTGGGCTTCCAGGATGGTGCGGCCCGCGCTGACCGAGGTGATCTCGACCTTGCTGATCGACTCCGGCGGCGCGTCGATCGTGCGGTCGACGGTGAGCTCGGTGCCGGGGCCCGCGGGCCACTGGTCGAGTTCGAAGCGCTGGTCGCCCGCGGTGACGATCAGGCCGTAGGTCCAGCTGTAGCCGGAGCCGTAGCTGCTCGGCGCGTAGCGGCAGGTCATCACCAGGCGGGTGCGGTCGCCGTCGCGCACCAGTTTCACCTCGGCGCTGACCGGTGTCTGCTCCACCGCCCGCATCTGCTGGGCCGCGACGACCTGTTCGGTCGGCGCGTCGGAGCGGGCGACGGTGACCGTCACCGGGATGGCGATCGCCACGGCGGCCGCGGCGGCCGCGACCGCGCTGCCGACCCCGATCCAGCGACTTCGCCGGCGCTTCTTCTCGGCCGCGGCGGCCAGCGAGGGCAGCAGATCGGGGGCGTGGGCGATCGCGGGTTCGGTGGCCTCGATCATCGACAGGGCGGTGTCGCGATCGACCAGCGCGAGCATTCCGGGCATCCCGGCCAGGTCGGCGACCGCTTCGGTGCAGTGCGGGCAGTCGTGCAGGTGCGTCTCGTACTCGCGGCGCTCGTCGGCGCCCAGGGAACCGAGAACGTAGGCGGCGTCCCAGGTGCTGTACTCGTCGAAGAGATCGGTCATCGGTTCGTCACCCCCATCTCCTGTAGCGCCAATCGCATCGCCCGCATGCCGTAGTGCAGCCGCGACTTCACCGTGCCCGGCGGAATGCCCAGCTCGTCGGCGATCTGCTGCATGCCGAGGCCGCGGTAGTAGGCCCGCACGATCACCTCGCGATGATCCTGGCTCAGCGTGCTGAGCGCGTCGGCGACGAGCCAGCCGTCCAGCGCCCGATCGGACTGATCGGGGCTGACCTGTTCCGGGGGTGTGTCGGTGCCGAACTCCCGGCGGTGTCGCGCGCTGCGGTGTTCGTCGACGGCAAGATTACGGGCCACGGTGAACAGCCACGCGCGCGGTGAGGTCTCGGTCTGCTCGAGCACCGCGGGCCGTTGCCAGGCCCGCAGCAAGGTCTCCTGCACGATGTCCTCGGCCCGGCCGGGATCGCGCACCAGGCCCAGGGTGAAGCGCCACAGCGCGGGAGCGTGCTCGGCGTAGAGCGCGCGCATCAGTTCGTCGCGACCGTCGTCCATCGGCGGTCCGGGTCACTGCTCGTCGATATTCATGGTGTCACTCCTGATCTGTCGAAGGAGTAACGGGATCAGTTGCGTTCGAGTTCAATCGGGTGCGTGGCGAGCAGGGCCAGCGGCAGCGGCTGGCGGCGCAGCACGCTCGCCCACAGGTCGTGCCGGTCGGTGGCGAGCGGATCCGACGGCAGCGCCGAGACCACGATCCAGTCGTCGTTGTCGAGTTCGCCGTCGAGCTGGCCCATCGACCAGCCCGCGTACCCGGCGAAGATCCGGATGCCCTCGACCAGCGGGCCGATCTCGGCCGGATCGGCGTCCAGGTCGACCAGCACCACCCGGCCGTCGACCCGGCGCAGGCCGCGCACCTCGGAGATGTCGGCGCCGGTGCGCAGGGTGCCCAGGCACAGCGCGGCGTCGCGTTTGACCGGACCACCGATGTAGAGGTCGGTCGGCTGGGCGGCCAGGTCGGCCCAGGCGGGCAGGACGTCGCGCACCGGGGTCTCGCTCGGCCGGTTCAGCACCACGCCGAGGCTGCCGGCGTCGTTGTGCTCGATGACGTACACCACGGTCCGCCGGAAGGTCGGTTCCACCAGGTCGATCGCCGACACCAGCAGATTGCCCGCGCGGACGCCCACCGCGGGGTGCCCGCGCCGCCGGTCATCGCCGTGCCCGTCGCGAGTCCGGCGCTCGTCCGGGTCGTCTCCGCGTGCCACCGAGCCATCATCGCATTGGACCGGTGTCGCGCGCTCCCCGCGGACCGCCGCGGACCGGAAATTTTCTCGTCCGACCGCCCGCGGGCCCGCCCGGTAGGGTCTCGGCATGCACTCGCCCGAGGTCCTTCTCGAAAACAGTGACGCCGTGTACGACTACTACCAGCGACATCAGCAGAATCGCTGGAAGGCGCTGGCGTCCTATGCCGTGCTGGCCCGGCGCTTCCGCCCGCGGGTGGCCTTCGCCGACGGCGCGAAGCAGCAGCTGAAGGCCCTGGTCCGCAGCGGGCGCCCGGTGATCTTCGCGATCAATCACCTCTCCACCAGCGATCCGTACACCGTCGCCGCGACGGCGTGGCGCTCACCGCTGCGCGGCAAGATCGGCCGGGTGCGGGTGCTGGCCAAGGACGAACTGTTCGTCGATCCCGAGCAGCGCCGCAAGGTCGACATGATGGGCGGCATCCCGGTGTTCCGCGGCAAGGACCACGGCATCAGGGCCGTCAACGCCGCAGGTCAGCGCATGATGGATGTCTGCGCGCAGCGTCTGGCCGCCGGTGATCACCTGGCGATCTTCCCCGAGGGCACCTGCAACGACGTGGACCCGGTGACGGTGCAGTCCGTCGGCAGTGGGATCGGCCATATCGCGTTCCGCGCGGCCAAGCTGGACGCGCCGCCCGCGCTGGTCGCCCTGGCGATGAGTTACGGTCCGCGACCCGACCCGAAGGTCGAGCCGACCGCAGCGGAGGTCGTCGCCGCCCGGTTCTACTTCCGGTCGCCGGTGCTGGAGCTGCCGCAGCGGCCCGCCGATATCGCCCGCCTCGTCAAGGACGAACTGCAACTGGCCGTCGACGCGGCGGTCGCGAGCTACTGAGGCAACCCGAACAGCTCCCGCGCCCGCTGCGGCACCAGCGAGATGTAGGCCGGATGGGTCTTGACGAAGTGCAGGACCACCGGACACAGCGGCAGCACGCTGAACCCCTCGGCGCGGCCGGCGTCCAGCGCGGCCTGGGTGAGCACGTTGGCCAGTCCCTGGCCCTCGAATCGGGGATAGATCTCGGTGTGCACGAGGGCGCGTTCGGCCCCGGTGTCCTGGTACTCGATATAGCCGGCGGGGACTCCGTCGGCGGTGAGTTCGAACCGCTCGAGCGCGGCGTTGTTGCGGACCTCGGTCGCCATGCGTCGAAACTACCCCGGTCCGCGACATTCGACGGTGGGGTCCGCGTATGGCGGGTTTCGGTCCGAGCCCGGACAATGTCGGGATGATCGGTCAGCGTGGGGACACGCCTGCTCGCGTCACCACGGAGGGCACCCGAGCATCGCAGGAGGAGACAGCATGACCGCACGTGTGGTGCTCGCGCCCGACAAGTTCAAGGGCTCGCTCACCGCGCCCGAGGTCGCCATCGCGCTGGCGGCCGGGATCCGCCGGGCCGCGCCGTCCGTCGACGTGCGCTGCGTGCCGGTCGCCGACGGCGGCGACGGCATGGTGGACGCGTTCGCCGCCGCGGGCTGGCAGCGGATCGTGGTCCCGGCCCCCGGCCCGACCGGGGAACCGTCGACCGCGGTCTACGCCGTGCACGGCGACACCGCGGTGGTCGAGCTGGCCGCGGCGGTCGGGCTGGTCAAGCTCCCCGGCGGTCGATTGGAGCCGATCCGGGCGAACACCTTCGGCCTCGGAGTGGTGGTCGCGCATGCGCTCGATCACGGCGCGCGCGAGATCGTCCTCGGACTCGGCGGCAGCGCGTCCACCGACGGCGGCGCGGGCTTCCTGCAGGCGCTCGGCCTGCGCCTGCTCGACCGCGACGGCAGCGAATTGCGAAGCGAGGTCACCGGATTCGACGTGGTCGCGCTGTTGAGCCGGGTGGTGTCGGTCGACCGGGCCGCGCTGCATCCGGCGATCGCGCAGGCGCGGTTCACGCTGGCCTGTGATGTGGACAATCCGCTACTCGGCCCCGCGGGTGCGGTGGCGGTGTACGCGCCGCAGAAGGGCGCCGACGCCGCGCGGATGATGGATCTCGAAGCGGCACTCACCAATTGGGCAGCGGTGCTGGGGACCGGCTACGCCGAGATCGGCGGCGCGGGCGCGGCGGGTGGTACCGGATTCGGCGCGCTCGCGGTGCTCGGCGCGCAGGTCCGCAGCGGTATCGATGTGCTGCTCGAGCTGCTGGAATTCCCCGCGCTGGTGGCCGGGGCGAACCTGGTCGTCACCGGCGAGGGGTCGCTGGATCACCAGAGCATGCACGGCAAGGCGCCGGTCGGGGTGGCCGCCGCGGCCAAGGCGGCCGGGGTGCCGGTGGTCGCGGCGGTGGGCCGAACGATGTTGTCGCCCGGGGAGATCCGGGCGGCGGGCTTCGCCGGGTGTTACGCGCTCGCCGATCTCGAACCGAATCCGTCGCGCTCGATCGCGAACGCGGCGGCGCTGCTCGAACGCGTCGGCGAACGGATCGCGCTCGACCGCCTGTCGCGATGGGCTACAGCGCGACAGCGGTAGGGACGGGCGCGCTCGGGCGGGTGTTCACGGCGAGCTCGGCGCGGTGGGTGTCGCCCCAGGTCTCCAGTGGCTCCAGCGCCAGCCGCAGGGTCTCGCCGAGCGGGGTCAGCGAGTATTCGACGCGCGGCGGGATCTCGGGATAGACCTCGCGGTGCACCACGCCCGCGCTTTCCAGCTGGCGCAGGTTCTCGGTGAGCACCTTCTCGCTCACCCCGTCGAGTAGTCGCCGGATCTGCCCGAACCGCTGCGGGCCCGCGCCGAGCACCCACATCAGGTGCAGCTTCCACTTCCCGCCGACGACGTCGATCGCCAGGCTCATGCCGCACACGTCGTGATCTGTGTCACTGTTCATCGTTGGTGCACCCCTTCCGACCGTATTTCGGACCTCAGGGTAAGCAACCACACCCCGACGTTCGGTCTTCCCGACGATACCCGCGCCGACCACCATGGATTCCGGCGCCGAACCATCGAACAATCGAGAATCGAAGGGGCATCAGATGTCCGAACAGTCCACCCGCTCCGTCTCCGTGCTCGGCCTCGGCCCGATGGGGCAGGCCATGGTCCGCGCCTTCCTGGCGGCAGGCGTCGAGGTCACCGTCTGGAACCGCAGCCCCGACAAGGTCGACGCGATGGTCGCGCTCGGTGCCAAGCGCGCCGACACCGTCGCCGAGGCGCTGGCCGCCAACGAGGTGTCGGTCCTGAGCCTGACTCATTACGCCGCCATGTACGACGTGCTCGGTCAGGCGCCGGAAGCCCTGGCGGGCAAGGTGATCGCCAACCTGTCGTCGGACTCGCCGGACAAGGCGAGGGCCGGGGCGGCCTGGGTGCGCGAGCGTGGCGCGCAGTTCCTCTCCGGCGGGGTGATGTCGGCGGGCGACAACATCGAGCACCCCGCGTCCTACATCTTCTACAGCGGTCCGAAGGAGGTGTTCGACGCGCACGCCGAGCTGCTGCGTCCGCTCAGCCCGCAGGAGTACCTCGGCGCCGACGACGGCCTCGCCCAGGTCTTCTACCAGGCGTTGCTGGTCATCTTCCATCCCTGGCTGCTGGCCTTCGACCAGGCGACCGCGGTGATCGCGAAGTCCGGCCACGACATCGCCCAGTTCGTGCCGTTCGCGGTCCGTTCCAGCGAGGCCTTCCCGTACTTCATGGAGCAGTTCTCGGTGGCCAACCAGAACGGCGGGTGGGCCGACCTGGCCTCGCTGAAGATGATGGTGGCCGGCGCGCAGCACATCATCGACGCCAGCGAGGAGGTCGGCGTCGACGCCGGCTTCTCGCACCTGGCGCAGTCGTACTGGCGCAAGGCGGTCGAGGCCAGCGAGGCGGCGGGCAAGCCGGTGTCGACCTTCGAGCTGATCCGTGGCGCGGCCCGCTGAGATCGCCCGGCCGATCGGCTTCCGAGTGCCCTGCGGCACAGTCGAAGTCGACACGCCGAAACCGTCCGGCACCGCTCTGGGTGCCGGACGGTCGGCGGTGTTTCACGCGGTCTCGGCACCGAGCCGGGGGAACGGCTCGGTGGAGAACACCACCTCCACCGCCACCTCGAAGTAGGCCGCGATCCGCAGGGCTAGATGCAGGCTGGGGCTGTATTCGCCCCGTTCGAGATAGCCGACGGTCTGATAGTGCACGCCGAGCGCTTCGGCCAGGTCCCGCCGCGAGATGCCGCGCTCGGCGCGCAGCATCGCGATGCGGTTGTAGATGACCTCAGAAGGCACGCTGCATCGCCTTGTCCCTGCGCGCGGCCATCGCGGAGCCGGATTCGAGTGCCGCCATGCGCCGCAGGACGATCGGTGCGATCAGCAGTCCGGCGACGGTCCAGATCCCCAGAACCGCCACGGTCTCCAGGTGCCGCCAGGACTGCTCGAGTTCGACGGCGACCGCGTCGGCGGGCAGCAGCGCCGAGCGCATGCCGAGGCCGAGCCAGTACATCGGGAACACCTGACCGACCGCTTGCAACCAGCCCGGCAGCGCGGTGATCGGGTAGAAGATGCCGGAGATGGCGACCAGGCCCATCAGCGGGATCGTCAGCAGGAACGACGAGCGGCTGTCGAGCAGGCTGCCCAGGATCGTGCCCCAGGGCAGCACGGCCAGCAGACCGAGCGCCACTACCCCGACGAATATCGCGATCGCGCTCGCGTCGGTCAGCGAGGAACCGCCGATGATCACCATGCCCACACCGAGCACGATAACGACCTGCGCGAGCACCGCGCCCGCGCCCGCCACGATCCTGCCGGTGAAATAGCCGGTCAGTCCCCTGGGCACGGCCTTGGCACGCAGCAACGTGCCGTCCTCCCGGTCCAGGACCAGCACATTGAGGACCGCGTACAGGCCGTTGAACGCGATGATGGAGCCGAGCAGGCCGGGGACGGCCAGCTCGGCGATCGACAGTCCGCTCTCGCCGTACATCCGGTTCCGCAGCAGGAACAGCACCGCGAGCGAGATGCCCGGGGTGAGGAACTGCCCGATCAGATCGGGAGCGTTGGTGTAGAGCTGGCGCAATTCGATCCCGCCGCGGGCAAGTCCGGCGCGGACAGCGGTGACGTTCATCGGGTGACCTCCGCGAGAGAGTGAACGGGTGCGCCCGCTTCGCCGGATTCGGCGCGCCGGACCAGGGTCATGTAGGTGTCCTCCAGCGAGGCGCGGCGGACCTCGAGCTCGCCGATGTCGTCACCGTGCTGTTTGAACAGCTCGTGCACGTACTTGGTCGACTCGGTGGTGGTGTGCACGAATCGCTGTCCGTCCACGGTCCAGCTCACCTGCGCCTCGCCCGCGACCGAGCGGGACAGCTCGTCGGGCGAGCCGTCGGCGATGATCCGCCCACCGGCCAGGATCAGCAGCCGGTCGGCGAGTTTCTCCGCCTCGTCCAGATCGTGCGTGGTGAGCAGCACCGTGGTGTCCTCCAGATCGGCCAGCCGGTGCACCAGATCGTGGAAGTCGCGCCGCGCGGCCGGATCGAAGCCCGCGGTGGGTTCGTCCATGAACAGCAGGTCGGGCTTGCCGACGATGCCGATCGCCACGTCCAGCCTGCGGCGCTGGCCGCCGGAGAGGGTGGCGATCTTGGCGTTCGCGTGGTCGGTCAGGCCGACCAGCTCGATGAGCTGATCGGTGTCCCACGGCCGCGGGGTGCGCGGGGTGGCATAGGGAACGTAGTACGAGCCGAGATGCTGAAGCAGTTCGCGCACACGCCATTTCGCGTGGTCGCGCCAGGATTGCAGCACCACGCCGATGCGCGCGCGCCACTGTTCGTCACCGTGTTCGGGATCGGTCCCCAGCACGTCGACCCGGCCGGCCGACCTCCTGCGAAACCCCTCGAGGATCTCGATCGTGGTGGTCTTGCCCGCACCGTTGGGCCCGAGCATGACGAGCACCTCTCCGCGCGTGGCCTGGAATGTCACATCGTGCAGGACGTCGGTCTCGTCGTAGCGCATCCGTAGTTGCTGTACGTCGAGCACAACGCTGTTACTCGAAGCCATGAGTCCTCCCAATCATCGACCTTCGATGATATGTAGCATACGTACTACATTTCATCGCGGCAATACTTCGGGAGAAACGGACATTCCCAAAAGAGAGAGCACTGCTCTTGACATGTCGCCGCCGAGCGCGCATGCTTGTCTCAACAGAGAGCAGTGCTCACAGTTCAGGAGTGATCAAGATGGACAACGCCACCCGCTACCTCGGCCCCACTGGCTTCGACCCGATCATGAACAAGATCGCCAACCTGCTGCCCAAGCTGGGCATCAGCATCATGGGCTCGCGGCTGCTGGCCGTGCGCGGTCGCAAGAGCGGCGAATGGCGCACCACCATGGTCAACGTGATGACCGCCGCCGACGGTGAGCGCTACCTGGTCGCCCCGCGCGGGCACACCCAGTGGGTGCGCAACCTGCGCGTCGCGGGCGACGGTGAACTGCGGCTGGGCCGCAAGGTCGAGCAGTTCACGGCCACCGAGATCGCCGACACCGACAAGGTCCCGCTGCTGCGCCTCTACCTGGAGAAGTGGGGCTGGGAGGTCGGCAAGTTCTTCGAGGGCGTCGACAAGAACGCCTCGGACGAGCAGCTCGCCGCCATCGCCCCCGGTTTCCCGGTCTTCCGGCTCGCCTAGGACTTGCTCAGGAATTCGATCGCGGCGGCGTAGCCCTGGACGCCGAGGCCCGCGATGACCGCGGTCGCGATCGGGGATACGAACGAGTGGTGCCGGAACTCCTCGCGCGCGTGCACATTGCTGATGTGCACCTCCACGATCGGCACCTCGGGGATCACCAGGGCATCGCGCAGCGCGACCGAGGTGTGAGTCAGGCCGCCGGGATTGATCACGATGGCCGAGACCTCGCCGCGCGCCTGCTGGATCCGATCGATCAGCGCGCCTTCGTGATTGGACTGGAAGGCCACGACCTCGCGGCCGAACCGGGCGGCCGTGCGCTCGCAGAGGGCGACGACGTCGGCGAGGGTGTCGGCGCCGTAGATCTCGGGCTGGCGGGTGCCGAGCATGTTCAGATTCGGCCCGTTGAGCACGAGGATCGGGCCGGTGGCCTGCACGGTGTCTGCCATGCAGGCCACCTTAATTCACAGGCCGGTCGGGCCTTCGGAGCGCAGGTCGTCGACCTTGCGCATGGCCTCGCGGAGTTCGGCCAGCCAGGACTCGGCGTGCTTGCCCGCCAGTTTCACCGTCCAGGCCAGCGCGTCGGCGCGGGAGCGGGCCACGCCCGCGTCGATCAGGGTGTCGAGGACCTGGCGTTCGGGCTGGCGCAGCCGGGTCATCACCGGAACCGCGAGGTGGGTGAACAGGATTCGCTCACCGTCGACCCGCACGCCCCAGGCGACGCTACGGCCGTAGCGCCGCTGCGCCTCGTCGGCGATCCGCATCCTGGCCGGCCGGGTGGACTCGCGGAAGCGGGCCAGCGCTCCCTCCTTCGTCGCCGCCGAGACCGGCGCGTCGGCGTCGGCCGACTTGGGCTGCGGCACCGGGAGTTCGCCGACGACCACGATCTCGTCGCGGTCGATCTCGATCTCCGGCGGGCCGGTGAACCAGTCGGCGGGCAATCGTCCGGCGAACCAATCGGGGGCATCGGCCGGATCGGGGAGGTCTGCTTGCTGCCAGCCGCCCGGCCGGCCGAATCCGCGTTCGCGATGGGCGTTCCGCATGGAAATCACCTGCTATCTCTGTTGCGCACGTTGCGTTGATTACAAGATTACGCCGATATATGCGCAGCGGTTTATGCTCTGCGTGAACGATGGTGTTCCCGGCCGATGTGGGTCGGTGACGTGGGGTTGAGTGTCGGTGGGCCTGGGTACCCTCACGTTGAATCGCCGGACAATGCGAGATCCGCACAACTCGGCGGGCCGCCCGGTACGGTAGGCGCGCCAGATGTTGCCACTGGCTGGGCGAGGTTCGAGATCAGGCCCTCATCGGGGCGAGATTTCGGGCACAATCTAGGTGCTGAGGTCGGCTAGCGTCCCGTGTTACCGGGGCATCGGAGACGGGTCAACTTCCGGTACGGTGGATTTGTTACCGGAGTGGCAAGAGTGAAGAGTGGGCGATATGGATGTGTGGGGATCCCGCCGCTTTCGCGCACGGGGCGCAATGGCGATCGTGGGGGTTGCGACCCTCGCCATCGCGCTGTGCTCGTGCGGGGTGGGTGGGAAGCCGAGTGAGTCGGAATCGGTTGTCCAGCGGTTCACCGATCTGCTGGACGCGCAGGATTACACCAAAGCCGCCGACCTGACCTCGTACCCCGCCGCCGCTTCGGCAACCATGAAGCAAATGTTCGAAGGCTTGGCGACCGGCAAGGTCGACTACGAGCCGAGCCAGGTGATCGATCTCGACCCGCAGTCGGCGATCTTCAGCATGGACGTCGCCTGGAACTTCGGCGAGCACAAGGACTGGACCTACACACTCCAGGGCACCGTCCGCAAGCTCGCGATCGGCTGGCGGATCTCCTGGGACCCCGCCGTCGTGATGCCGCAGCTGGCCAACAATCGCACCGTCAAGCTCGTGCGCACCACCGCCAAGCCGCCGCCGCGGGTCGTCGACCTGCCCGGTGAGCCGCTGATGACCGAGCAGACGATCAATGTCATCAAGATCGATCCGAGCCGCACCGGCGACCTGGTCGGGTCGACCAACGCGCTCGCCGACGCGATCGAGCCGGTCGCTCCGTTGATCACCGGGCCCTCGCTGATGCAGCAGCTGGCCGCCTCGCAGGGCAAGCCGGTCGTCGCGGTCAACCTGCGCGAGGGCGACTTCGCGATCCTGGAACCGCGGATGGCGCGGGTACCGGGGGTGGTGATGGAGAAGCAGCCCAAGCTGATCTCCGCCGATCGCCGCACCTGGTCGCCGATGCTGGACGCGTTGCGCGAGGTGTGGAAGGACAGCCAGGAGGCCACCGCCGGCTGGGGCGTGCAGATCTTCGAGGCCGACGGCCGGTTCGTCAGCCAGGTCGCCGGCTATCAGGGCCCGGCCGGGCCCGATATCTCCGCGACCATGGACCAGCGGTTGCAGCGCGCGGCCGAGGACGCGGTGGTCAGCGTGGGTACGCCGGCCTCGGTGGTCGCGATCCAGCCGTCCACCGGCGCGGTGGTCGCCGTCGCGCAGAACAGCTACGCCACCGAGAAGGGCCCGATCGCGTTCACCGGGCTGTTCCCGGCCGGTGGGACCATGGAACTGTTCCGCACCGTCGCCGCGGCGACGAAGAACAAAGCGCCGCAGGATGTTTCGGTGCAGGAGGCGGCCGAGGCGGCGACCGCGCTCGGCGTCGGCGTCGACTTCAAGGTGCACGGGCTCGACGAGGTGACCGGGCGGATCAGCGCTCCCGGCCGCAGCACCGAACAGGTGCGCCAGGGCGCGGGCTCGGACGCGGTGCTGGCCAGCCCCTTCGGTATGGCGATCGCCGCCGCCGCGATCGCGCGCGGCTCGGTGGTGCCGCCGATGATCGAGAACGGCAAGCCCAGCACCACCGACACCCCCGTGCCCGCACTCGCCCAGCCCGCCGTCGACCGGCTGCGCGGCCTGCTGCAGGAGGGCATCGGCAAGCCGGAAACCGCTGCGCTGCGCGGCTTCCGGGATGTCACCGCCTTCGCGGCGACCGGCGGCGCCGACGGCTGGCTGCTGGCCACCATGGGCGACCTGGTCTTCGCGGTGCACATCGCCGACGTCGACAGTGGCGACGCGACCTCGCGACTCGCCGCCGTCCTGCTGAAATCGCTGGCCTCGCCGGAGCCGTGAACACGGCTGCACGTGCAGAGTGTGCACTGATCAGTGGGGCTCGGCGCGGTCCGAATGAAGATCACGAACCGTTAGGCTGCTTGCGTGAGGAGATTCGCGCCGTTCGCCGCTGATGCCCTGTTGGTGATCGTTTTCTGCGCGATCGGCAGGCGCAGTCACGACGAAGCGGTGCTGGCCGGTCTCGTGAAAACGGTGTGGCCCTTCGGCATCGGATTACTGCTCGGCTGGGCGCTGGCCGTGCTCGCCGCGCGCAACGCCCGCTTCGACGCCACCGCGCTGTGGCCCAGCGGCATCCTGATCTGGCTCGGCACGCTGGTCGGCGGGATGGTGCTGCGGGCGGTGAGCGGTCAGGGGGTGGCGGCGAGCTTCGTCGTCGTCGCGAGTTGTGTGCTCGCCCTGTTCCTGCTCGGCTGGCGGGCCGCGCTGAGCGCGCTGCGGTGAGCGGCCGAGGTCCCGGCTAGCTCGGCTGGGCCGGTCCGCCTGCGGTGTCCTCGGGCTTGCCGCGCCGGAGTTTGGCCTGTAGTCCCGGCGTGGTGGAGAAGTACTCCTGCTCGTATTCCTCGTCGTCGGCCTGCGGAGTACGGAACAGGAACGCGAAGACGATCCAGCCGACGATGGCGACCAGGATGAAGCTGACGAACCGGTAGACGAACGCGGCGGCGACCGCCTGGGAGGCGGCCAGGCCCGCGGCGGCGGTGAGGCTGTAGATCAGGGTCGCGTCGACGTAGACGATGCCGCCGGGCGCGAACGGGATGGAACCGACGGCCTTGCCCGCGGTGAAGGCGATGAGCAGGCCGGACAGCTTGGGATCGGCGCCGATGGCATAACAGGCCGCGCCGAGACAGGCCACGTCGGCGCAGCGGTGCACCAGCGCCCACAGGCCGACCAGCGCCGCGTCCTTCTTGCCCAGGTCCACCGATTCCAGCTGGCGCCGGATCTCGCCCAGCTTGGCGATGCCGTGACCGGCGGGCTTCTTGCGCAGCCGGTTCACCAGCGCCAGCACCCGGCGCAGCATCGCCTCGAGCGTGCCCGGATGCCGGGCGAGGTAGTTGCCCGCGACCAGCAGCGCGGCCAGGATCACGACCGACCCGATCAGTTTGGGACCGATCTGGTTGCCGACCAGCGCCGCACCGGCGACGCCGAGCAGCGCCAGCCCGGCCGCGGCGACCACGCCGGAGAACACCAGCTGCCAGGACGCCACGATCGGGCTCGCGCCCCAGCGCCGGGTCTGGCGGTAGGTGAACGCGGTGGAGAAGACCTGGCCCGCGGGCAGGGTCACCGACATCGCGGTGGCGCCGTAGACGACCGACACCGACTTGCCCTGGCTGACATCCACCCCGCCCGCGTGCAACAGCTGCTTCTGCACCCGGCCGAATCCGCTCATCGACATCGCCTGCAACACGATGCACAGCACCAGCCAGCCCCAGTGGATCTCGGTCAAGGTGAGCCACGAGTCGTGCAGCCGCGGCCACAGGTAGGCGCCTTCGCCGATGAGCAGCGCGAGCAGCACCACGCCGAGCACCCACTTCACCCACCGGAACCGGCGGCGGCGCTCGGTCGGTGGCGAGGCGGGTTCGCCTGCTAGGTCGCCGTCGGCCGTCACGGTCTCAGCCTAACGAACGCAGCTGTTCTCCCTGGTCCTCGCCGGGCGCGGCGGCTATCGGTTTCGGCCAGGCCAGGCGGGTTTTTCTGCGTCTGCCACGCAGTTGCACCTCGTCGCCGGTTTCCCAATGGTCTTGCTCGCTTTCGTCGGCGAAGTAGAGCGCGCTGCCCGAAGCGAGAACGCGGCCGGGATGATCTTTGGCCAATTCGGTGAGCCGGGACGCCTCGTTGACGGGGTCGCCGATCACGGTGTATTCGAAACGATTTGCGGCGCCGATGTTTCCGGCGACCGCCAGGCCGGCCGAGACGCCGATGCCGACGTCGAGGCTGGTCACCTCGCGCAGTGCCTCGCGCAGGTCTCGGGCGGCGGCCAGGGCGGCGCTGGGCGCGTCGGGGCGGTCCAGCGGCGCGCCGAAGATGGCCAGCGCCGCGTCACCGACGAATTTGTTGACGAAACCGTGGTGGCGGTCGATCACGTCGACCACCACCCGGAAGAACTCGTTGAGCAGGCTGACGACCTCGGTCGGCGGCCGCTCGGCCGCCGCGGCGGTGGAGCCGACCATGTCGACGAACAGCACCGCGACGAACCTGGTCTCACCGCCCAGTTCGGTGCCGTAGTCCAGGGCCCGCTGGGCCACGTCCTCACCGACGTGCTGGCCGAACAGCTCCTGGAGTTTTCGCCGCTTGGCCGCCTCTTCCATCATCCGGTTGAAGCCGACCTGCAGCAGGCCGATCTCGCTGCCGTCGTAGACCTCCACCTGCACGTCGCGCGCGCCGCCCTGCACCCTGTTGATGGCTTGGGACAGCTGGCGCACGGGGTCGGAGATGGAGGACCCGGTGAGCATCGACAGCGCCAGCGCCTGCATGATCACCACGCCGCACAGCAGCAGGATCGAGATGGCCAGCGACTTCGCCGAGAACTTCACATCGGAGGAGATCTGCGTGACGCACAGCAGCACGATCGCGATGGTCGGCGCGAAGGTGCCCATGCCCCAGGTCATCGCCATCCTGGTGCCGACGCCGGGGGTGAGCGTGTGGTCGAAGGTGCCCTCGGTCAGCGCCTCGGCGGCGACCGGGCGCAGGATGCGCTCACCCAGCATGTAGGTGAAGCCGAACACGATGGTGGCGGCCATACATTCGGTGACGATCACCGCGCCCGCCAGCTCGGGCGACTCGACGATGATCAGCGCCGCCAGGATCCCGCCGCCGATGATCCACAGCACCAGATGCAGGATCGACTGGCGCAGCGGCACGTGCAGCGCGGCCATCTGTTCCTGCCTGCTGGGTGGGCCGCCCCGCATCTGCCAGCGCATCACCGGCCGCAGCATCAGCGCGGCGCCCGCGATACTGAGCACCGCGGCGGCGCCGAAGACCAGCACCGGTGCGAGGAAACCGGTCTGGCGCACGCCACCGGGGTCGCCCTCGGGAACGGGCAGGCCGTACTGGATGAAGGCCCACACCAGGACCGCGCCGAAGGCGTTGGCCAGCAGTACCGAGGTCAGATACAGCGGCCAGCGCGTTCGCATGGTCTGTTTGACCGCTTCCAGGGGCGCCGACACGACCACCAATCTAGCGTTCGGACCGATAGGCTCTCTCGGGTGACCGACCAGAAGGTAGATTCCGGGCCCGCGTCCACACCGTGGCGCGCGGACGCCGAGGCAGTGCATCCGCTGGTCCGCAAAGCCGCCGCCTGGAGCTGGCGGCTGTTGATCATCTTCGCCGCCCTGCTCGCGGTGGGGATGCTGGTGCAGAAGTTCGCCACCGTGGTGATTCCGCTGGCGATCGCGCTGCTCGCGGCCGCGCTGCTCGCGCCGCTGGTCGACTGGATGCAGCGCGTGGGGATTCCGCGTTCGCTCGGCGTGTTCGTCGCGCTGGTCGGGTCGATCGGGCTGCTCGCCGGGATCTTGACCTTCGTCGTCGAGCAGTTCGTCGACGGTGTGCCGGGGCTGTCCAACGAGGTCACCAACAGCGTCCACAAGGTGCAGGACTGGCTGATCAACGGCCCGCCGCACCTGAGCGATCAGCAGATCCGCAGTGCGGGCGACACCATCGTGCGCACCATTCAGGACAACCGCGAGAGCCTGACCAGCGGCGCGCTGACCACCGCCACCGCGATCGGGCACATCCTCACCGGCGCCTTCCTGATCCTGTTCATCCTCATCTTCTTCCTCTACGGCGGCGACCAGATCTGGCACTTCGTCACCCGGATCATCCCCACCGCGCACCGGGAGAAGGTCCGCACCGCCGGCGAGCTGGGCTTCGGCACGCTGGTCGGGTTCGTGCGCGCGACCGTGGTGGTGGCCGCCGTGGACGCGATCGGTATCGGCGCCGGGTTGGCGATCCTGCACGTCCCGCTGGCGTTGCCGCTGGCCTCGCTGGTGTTCATCAGCGCGTTCATCCCGATCATCGGCGCGTTCTTCGCCGGGTTCGTCGCGGTGTTCATCGCGCTGGTCACCAAGGGCCTGGTCACGGCCCTGATCGTGCTCGGCATCATCATCGCGGTGATGCAGCTGGAAGGCCATGTGCTGCAACCGCTGCTGCTGGGCCGGGCGGTGAGCATCCATCCGCTGGCCGTCGTGCTGGCGATCACCGCCGGTTTGGTGGTCGGCGGGATCGCGGGCGCGCTGCTGGCGGTGCCGTTGATCGCGGTCGGCAACACCGCGATCCGCTATCTGCTCGCCGACAGTCCGGACGAGGTCTACGGCGAGCTGATAGGCGACGATCGCAGACTGTTCTCCGCCGAGCCGGACAAACCGGAGCCCGGTCGATTCGATATCGCGCGCACGCTGCGCAAGGACGAGAGCAGGGTCGAGGCGGAGTCCGGCGATGCGGACGCACACAGCTGAGCTGAGCTCGGCCGACGCGGCGACCGCGCCCCTGTGGCGGGCCGCCCAGGCGTTCCGGCTGGTCACGCTGCTGTACGCGATCGGCCAGCAGATCGCGTCGGTGCCCTACTACGAGCACCCGCGACTGAGCTGGGTGCTGATCGCGCTGATGGCGATCTGGTCGGGCAGCTCCGCGCTGCTGCTCTCGCAGTGGTATTTCCCCACCGCGACCGGCCGGATCCGGGGCTGGGTGGTGCTCGGCGACCAGGTCGTGACGGTCCTGCTGATCGCCTCCACCCGGCTGGTCGCCGACTACGACTGGTACCACGGCCATCAGACGCTGCCGACGACCCTGTGGATCGCCAACTCGGTGATCTCGATGGCCATCCTGCGCGGACCGGTCGCCGGGGTGCTCGCCGGGCTCGGCATGTCGGCGGTGGTGGTGACGGTGCGGGAGCAATGGGGACAGGACGTGTGGGGCGACGCCACCGCGCCGGTGCTCGTCTCGGTCGGCCTGGCGCTCGGCCTGGCCGCCAACACCGCCCGCCGGGCCCAGGGCCAGCTCGAACGCGCGCTGCGGATCACCGCCGCCGCGCAGGAACGCGAGCGGCTCGCCCGCGAAGTGCACGACGGCGTGCTGCAGGTGCTGGCGTTCATCAAGCGTCGCGGCAACGAGATCGGCGGGCCCGCGGCCGAACTCGCGCAGCGGGCGGGCGAACAGGAAGTGGCGCTGCGGGTCCTGCTGTCCGAACAGGCCGAACGGCCGGATTCCGGCGCGGCCGAGGTGGATCTGCGGCCGCTGCTGACCGCGCGGGCCACGCCGAAGGTCTCGGTGGCCACCCCGGGCGACCCGGTGCTGATCGCCCGGTCCACCGCGCAGGAGATCGCCGCCGCCGTGACGACCGCGCTGTCGAACGTCGACCTGCACGCCGGGCCGGACGCGAAAGCGTATGTGCTGCTGGAGGACACCGGTGACATGCTGGTGGTGAGCGTGCGCGACGACGGGATCGGCATCCCGGCGGGCAGGCTCGCCGCCGCCGAAGCCGAAGGTCGGATGGGGGTTTCCCGTTCCATCGTCGGCCGGGTCGGCGCACTGGGCGGCACCGCCGAACTGCTGACCGAGGGCGAGGACTTCGGCACCGAATGGGAATTCCGGATTCCGCGCCACCCGGCGCGCTGAGCGAAGGAGCCGCGATGACCGACCAGGCGATCACGGTGATGGTGGTCGACGATCACCCGATGTGGCGCGAGGGCGTCTCCCGCGACCTCACCGAGGCCGGTTTCGCCGTCCCCGCCACCGCCGACGGGGTCGGCACCGCCACCCGCCGCGCGGCCGCGGTCCAGCCCGACGTGGTGCTGATGGACATGCAGCTCACCGACGGCAACGGCGCCGCCGCCACCGCCGAGGTGCTGCGGGTCTCCCCGCACAGCCGGGTGCTGGTGCTGTCCGCGTCGGCCGAACGCGACGACGTGCTCGACGCGATCAAGGCCGGGGCCAGCGGTTATCTGGTGAAGAGCGCCTCGGCGGCCGAGCTGATCGACGCCGTGCGGGCCACCGCCGCCGGTCAGCCGGTGTTCACGCCCGGTCTCGCCGGGCTCGTGCTCGGTGAGTACCGGCGGATGGCGACCGCGCCGCCCGCCGCCGACGAGCCGCATCGCCCGTCGCTGACCGAGCGGGAGACCGAGGTACTGCGGATGGTGGCCAAGGGGCTGTCGGCCAAACAGATCGCCTCGCGGCTCAATCTGTCCCACCGCACGGTCGAGAACCATGTGCAGGCCACGCTGCGGAAATTGCAGCTCGCCAACCGGGTGGAGCTCACCCGCTACGCCATCGAACAGGGACTCGAATAGGGGTTTGCCCTGATGCGCTGGGGGCGTCGCCGTCGCTACCCTCGATGACATGGGCGGTCCCGAATCCCTCTTCGTCCCCGGCGCCCCGACGGCCGGTCCCGTCGGCGACCGGGACCTGCGCGTTTCCGACGCCGAACGCGAGCACGTCGGCCAGCTGCTGCAACGCGCCGTCGGCCTCGGCATGCTCTCCCTCGGCGAGTTCACCGAGCGCATGGACACCGCGCTCGCCGCGAAGACCCGGGGTGAACTCAACGTGGTGCTCGTCGATCTGCCCGGCATGCGGGTGGCCGGCGCGCCGCAACCCGCCGCGATGCCGCGGCCGCGCCCGATCCCGCCCGGCGGCTCGATCCCCGGCCTGATCCGCAGCCGCCTGTCCGGCGTGCACCGTCGCGGCCCCTGGCAGGTGCCGCCGGTGCTGCACCTGAACAACCTGCTCTCCGGGGTCACGCTGGACTTCACCGAGGCGGTCATGCAGACCCAGATCGTCGAGATCAAGGTCGACGATTACCTCAGCGGCCTCACCCTGCTCGTCCCCGCCGCCGCCACCGTCGACCTCAACGGCCTGGAGCTCATCGGCTCCGGCGTCACCAACAAGGTCCGCACCGGCCCGCCCATCGGCCCGCTGCACCTGGTCGTCCACGGCCGCGTCCGCTTCGGCTCGGTCACCGCGAAGTACCCGCTCATGGTCCAGTGGCGTCGCTTCCTCGGCTCCTGACCGTTTTCGGGTAGGAACAGGCACCCCGGCAGGGGTTTCTACTCATGTCCCGCGCGGTCCGCGCGCCGACGATGAGGACATGAGTACTTCGATCGATCCCGCGCTCGTCGCCCGGCTCTCGGGCGAGTTCACCACGCTGGGCGCCCAGATGGGCCGGCTCGGCGGTGACCTGGAGGTGCTGCGCGCACAGTTGCAGGGGCAGATCGCGGGTGCGACCGCCGCGAACCGGGGGACCGCGGTGTACCCCGGCTTCGCCCAGAGTCCCGGTCCGGCGGCGCCGACCAGTGGCGTGACTCCCGTCGGCGCACCGTATCCGGCCGAACGCGATGCCGAGGTCGCCGCGAGCGCGGAGGGGTCGCGCGGACACTCGCCCGATGCGAGAGCCGAAGGCGTGGCCGACCTGGGGAGCGCGGCCGGTGATGCCGCGGTTGCCGCGACGCGGGTCTCGGTCCCGGGTGAAGGCGCCGGGCCGGTCGCGGTTCCCGGCGATGCCGGCGCAGCGACATCGAGTCATGCTCCGAGCTGGGGCTTTCCGGTTCCGGGCGGCGTGCCCACCACCGGTGGGCAGGGCCCGGGGGGCAGGGCTGTCGGTGGCGCCGAAGTGCCTGCGGGCGTGCCCTTCTCGAGTGGGCAGGTCGCCGGTGGTCAGGTGCCCGGGCCCGCGGGCGGACACCAGGTACCCGGTGCGGTGCCGGTGGCAGGTGGGCCGGGATCGGCGCCGGAATACCGGCCTGCTCCGCAAATGCCTGGGGCGCAGTGGATTTCGCCGCCATCGTACGGGGCTTGGCGAGGCGCGCCCGGGTATGGGGCTGGGCCGCGTGGCCGGGCGTGGGCACCGCCGGTGGCTCGGGAGCCGCGGACACCGTGGTGGCAGCGGGAAGGGGTGATTTCGCGGGCGCTGGCCGTGGCCGGGGTCGGGGTCACGCTCATCGGCGTGCTGATGTTGCTGGTGTTGGCCGCGCAGGCGGGGTTCTTCGGGCCGGTGGCGAGAGTGGTTGCCGGGGGCGCGCTTTCGGTGGGTCTGGTCGCGGCGGGGTGGCGGGTGTTCGGGCGTCCGGGGGGACGGGTCGGCGCGATCGCGCTGGTGGCCACCGGTATCGCCGGTGCGTACCTGGATGTGGTCGCGGTGACCGGCTACTACCACTGGGTCGCGCCGGGGGTCGGGCTCGCGGTGGCGATGGGGGTCGCGCTGGCGGGAGTGGGCATCGCGATGCGGTGGCAGTCGCAGCCGCTGGCGGTGGGGGTGGTGCTCGGGGCAGCGGTGCTGTCGCCCGCGCTGACGACCGAGTTGATGCTGCTGGGGTTCCTCGTGGTGTTGCAGGCGGCGGGAGTGCCGGTGCAGATGCGCCGGGAATGGCCGGTGCTGCACGTGGCCCGGACCCTGCCGGTGGTGCTGGCGGCGCTGAGCATGATCGCGCTGAGCGGGCTGTCGGCGGCGATCGCCGGTGACGAGGTCGAGGAGCGTGCCGGGCTGCTGGCCGCGGCCCTCGCGTGTGCGGTGGTCGGGCTGGCCGGTGCGTTGCTCGTGGTCCGGCGGCGGCCGGGCGACATCACCGCGAGCGTCACGATCGCGCTCACCGCACTGCCCGTCTTCGCCGCGGCACTGCTGTTCGACCGTCCCGTGAACGCCGCGATCACCGGCACCCTGGCCGTGGTCCTGCTCGGTCCGGCGGCGACCTCGCTGGTCCCCGCGCTCGACCGGCTGGGGATCCCCCGGCACACCGCGCTGGTCGCCGCGCTCACCGGCGCTGTCTCCCTGCTGCTGACCTGCATCACCGCGACCGGCGGCGAGCCGCACCTGCTGCCGATCGCGCTCGCGACGGTGGCCCTGGCCTTCCTGGCGGTCGCGGCCACCAGCCGGACACGGGTGAGCGCCGGCCTGGGCATCGCCTTCGCCGCGCTCGGCGGACTGGTCCTGCTGGCGATCGCCTCGCCGGAAACCCTGGCGCTGCACCGCCTCGCGGATCAGCGACTCGACATCGCCACCGCCGTGGCCGCCGTCCTCGGGCTCGGTGTCGCCGCCATGGTGGCGTGGACGGTGCCCCGGGTGCGGGGCTGGGGCGAGCAGGCGCTCGTCACCGGGGTCTGGATCGCGGTGAGCGTGGCCGGGCTGTACTACGTGCTGGTCGCGGCGGTCTCGGTGGGCGTATCCCTCGGCAGGGCGGACGGTTTCGTCCTCGGCCACAGCATCGCGACGATCGTATGGATGGCCGCCGCGACGGCCTCGCTGTTCTACGGTCTGCGCAGGCTGTCGCGTTCGCCCGCCGTCGCCAAGGTCTGCCTGGTCTCGGGCCTGCTCGTGGCGGCCGCCGCGCTGGCCAAGCTGTTCCTGTTCGATCTGTCGACACTGTCGGGCCTGGTCCGGGTCGCCGCCTTCCTGGTGGTCGGAATGCTGCTGCTGCTCACCGGAACCCGCTACGCACGGGCCTTCGCGGACGCGGGACCTACCCGGCCGACCCCGCTCGGCTGACCCCCGGAACGAAAGAAACCCACGGCGGAAGCTCGCCGTGGGTTTCTTCGGTCGTGGCCGCGCTCAGTCGGTGTCGTCGTCGCGGCGGCGCAGCAGCTCGTTCACGCTGACCGTGCGGCCCTCGTTGCCGGTGTGGCGACCCTCGTCGGCGGCGGTGCCGCGCCGGGAGGAGCGCAGCTGGGCCATCCAGTTCTCGATCTCGTTGCGGTTGTCCGCCTGCGGCT
This sequence comes from Nocardia canadensis, assembly GCF_032656385.1. Taxonomy (NCBI): domain Bacteria; kingdom Bacillati; phylum Actinomycetota; class Actinomycetes; order Mycobacteriales; family Nocardiaceae; genus Nocardia; species Nocardia canadensis. The sequence continues at coordinate 105,182 of NZ_JAVCWB010000001.1, read as the reverse complement.
CATCGACTTCGGCGGCGGCACGGTCGTCCGCCGGACGCTCCGGCGTGGTCGGAACCTCCGGGGCGGGCACGGCGGTGAAGCCGTCGGGCGCCCGCCACTGGCCCGGGTTCGGCTGCGGCTCCGGAGCTTCGGCCCGCGGTGCCGGATCGGGTGCCGGTGCCGGCTCGGCCGCCGGGGTCGGCTCGCCGGAGGGGACGGCGGTGAAACCGGGCGGGGCGACCTGCGGACGCACCGGCCGGACCGAATCCTGCTCCGGCGACGGCGTGACCGGGGAGAACCGGGGACCGCTGTCCGGCTCGGGGGCGGTGAATCCGCTCGCCGCGGCCGGGCTGCCGTTCCACGGCGAGGTCGGACGCGGGGGTTCGACCGGCACCGAGGTACCGAAGACGCCGCGCGGCTCGTCGGCCTGCTCGGGGCGCGCGACGTCATCGGCCGCGGGCGGGTCGGCGCGATGCGCCCCCGGCGCCACGGACAGATCGTCGCCCGGCGACGCGGTGCTGCGCGGTTCCGGCTCCGGCTGTTCCTCGCGGGCCGCCGGCTCGAAGCCGGTCAGCGGGGTGAATCCGCTGAACGTCCCACCGGCGGGCGGCTCGACCGGTCGCGGCGTCGGCGTCACGATGCTCGGCGGCGGCGGGCTGACGATGCTCGGCGCGGGCGGCGGCACGACACCGGGCGGCGGCGTGTTGACGATGCTCGGCGCGGGCGGCGGCACCACACCGCGCGGTTGCGGGTTGACGATGCTCGGCCGGGTCGGCGGCACGATGCTCGGCCGCGCGCCGGAATCCTCGGTGGGCGCGCCGAATCCGGACGCGTCACCCGGAGTCGACACGCGCGGCGCGGACGGAGGATAGCCGGTGGGCGGCTGCACTCGTGATGACCCACGCGGCGGCGCGGAATCGCGGCCGTTCGGGGACGGGTCGAGTCCGCCGATGACGCCGTCGGTCGCGGGTCCGGTGCTGTCGCCACCGATCACCCCGGAGTCGCCGGGGGTACCGGGCACACCGGAATTCGCCTCCGGCGCACGGAAACCCGCGTCGCCGCGCGGCGCATCCGGTCCGGGCGCCGCGTCATCGGGCGCGGGCGGTTCGGCGCCGGGCTTGACGACCGGCAGGATCTGGGTCGGCTCACCGCTGGTGAACATCGGCGGCGCCGGGTGCTCCGGCGGCTTCGCGGCCGAATCCGCTGCGGGCGCGGGCGGTTCGGCGCCGGGCTTGGCCACCGGGAGCACGCGGGTCGGCTCACCGGACAGCATCGGCGCGCGTGGCCGCGTCGGATCGGGCGACATCGGCGGCCGCGGCCGGGCGGGCTCGGCGGGGTCGGTGTGGTCGGTGATCTTGTCCAGGTGCGCGGTCGGCGCCTCGGCCTCGATCTCGGCGACCGTGCGCGGGCGGCGCGGGGTCTTGGCCAGCTTGCTGTCGGGGACCGCCGTCATCTGCATGGTCGGCGGATCGGTGATCGGCGTGGTCTTCACCAGGTCGACCACGGCGCCCTTCTGCGGACGCTCGTCGTCGAGGATGGGCTCGCCGAGGCCGATCCGCTCCTGGATCCGCTTCATCCACTTCGGCGCCCACCAGCAGTCGTCGCCGAGCAGCTTCATGATCGCGGGCACCAGCAGCATGCGCAGCACGGTCGCGTCGATGAACAGCGCCGCGATCATGCCGTAGGCGATGTACTGCATCATCACCATGTCGGAGAACGCGAACGCGCCGGTCACCACCAGCAGGATCAACGCGGCGGCGGTGATGATGCGGCCGGTCTGGGCGGTGCCGATCCGTACCGCCTCGGTGGTCGATGCGCCCTGCGCGCGCGCCTCCACCATGCGGGAGAGCAGGAAGACCTCGTAGTCGGTCGACAGGCCGTAAATGATCGCGATGATCAGCATCAAGACCGGCGCGCTGATCGGTTGCGGGGTGAAGTTCAGCAGCCCGGAGCCGTTGCCGTCGATGAAGATCCAGGTCAGGATGCCCAGCGTCGAGCCGAGGCCGAGCGCGCTCATCAACGCGGCCTTGATCGGCAGCACCAGCGAACCGAACGTCAGGAACATCAGCACGAAGGTGCTGAACAGCACGATCAAGATCATCCACGGCATCAGCCCGAGCAGCGTGTCGATACTGTCGGCCATGAGCGCGGGCTGACCCGTGACGTACATCTCGACGCCGTCGGGGACCTCGATCGACCGCAGATAGTCGATGGTCGGTTCGGCGCCGCCGGTGGGATCGACCAGAGTCGCCGAGGTGCGATAGATCGTCCGGTTGTCCTGCGGGTTCGACGGCACGCTGAAGGGGCCGACCAGACCGGGCGCCTGGTTGGCTTGCTTCCACACCTGGCCGATGGCGTCGGTGTCGGCCTTGTCGCCGGACCCGACGACGAAGACGAGCTGGATGGGGTCGGTCTTCTTCTGCGGGAAGACCTCGTAGAAGTGCTCGAGCGCGACACGGGTCTCGTTGTCCGGCGGCAGGTACTTCTCGTTGATGCCGCCGAAGGCGAGATTCTTGACCGGGATGATCAGCAACAGCAGGCCGACCGTGACCGGGATCGCGATCTTGAGCGGGTGCTTCATCACCCACCGGGTGAGGTTGCCCCAGAAACCGTTCTCGATCTGCTCGGCGGTCTTGTTCTTGCGGAATCGCTTGAGGCCGAGCATGTCGACGCGCGGACCGAGCACCGCCAACATGGCGGGCAGGATCGTCACCGCGGTGAGCGCGGCGAGGGAGACGGTCGCGATGGTGCCGTAGGCGACCGAACGCAGGAACCCCTGCGGGAACAGCAGAACGCCGCCGAGGCTGGCGATGATCATCGTCGCGGAGAACACGACCGTTCGCCCGGCCGTGACCACCGATCGCCGCACGGCGGCCTTGGTGTCGTAGCCCTCGGCCAGTTCCTCGCGGAAGCGACTCACGATGAACAGGCCGTAGTCGATCGCGAGGCCGAGACCGATCATCGAGACGACGCCGGTGACGAACGAGTTGACCTCGGTGAAGTTGGACAGCACCATCACCAGGCCGGTCGCGCCGAGGATCGTCAGGCCGCCGATGACCAGCGGCAGCGCGGCCGCGACGATGCCGCCGAAGATGAAGAACAGCAGGATCGCCACGGCGGGCAGCGCCAGCACTTCCATCCGCTTGGTGTCGTGCGCGATGGTGTCGTTGAGCGTGACACCGAGCGGCTGGAGGCCCGAGACCTCCACGTCCACGCCGGGGATGTAGAAGGCGTCGGCCACCACCCGGTAGTTGGCCATGCTGGTGGAGTCGTTGTCACCGACGATGGCGATCGAGGCGAACGCGTGCTTCTTGTCCTTGGACCCGAACGCCGACGGCGCGGAGGGCGCGTCGCCCACCTTCCAGTAGGTGCCGTTGATCTTGCCGATCTGATCGGGATACTCGGCGACCAGCGAGGTCAGGTTGTCGACGACCTTCTTCTGGAAATCCGGGTCGTCGATCGTCTTGCCCTCGGGGGCGTTGTACATCACGATCACATCGGCCATGTGATCGCGCCCGAACGCGCCGTCGGCGATCTGCGCGCCCTGCACCGATTCCGAGCCCGGGTCGAACCAGCCGCTCTGCGTCAGGCGATCGCCGAGACCCGTGCCGTAGGCGCCCAGCGCCAACATGGCAGCACCGACCACACCGATGACGGCGAAGCGGAACCGATAGACCAGATCGCCCCAGCGGGTGAACACTTAAGCGACTCCTTGACCAGGGCGAGACGTGAGTAGTGCCGACAGCGGCCGGAAAGGCTGCAGCCAGGCACCCTCGTCGGGCAGCGAATCGAGGCTCACCCGCGGTAGCGGCTCCCGGAATACTCCCGGGATGTCCTCGAGGTCGACGAACTCGAGAGTATCGGAAGTCACCGCCCAACTCGCGTGCTCACGGAAACCGAGAACCTGAGCAGGGATTCCCTTGGCGGCGATGGCTTCCAGTGGTTCGCGGAAGGCCTGACCGTCGGCCGAGGCCACCATGATGCCCGCCAGACCGCCGTCGCGCTCGCGCATCGCGATGTGCGCCAGCATGTCGGCGTCGACGTCGGAGTCCTCGTCGATCTTCGGTTTCGCGAAGACCGCGAAACCGACGTTGCGTAAGGCCTCGACCCACGGCCGGACCACGTCGGCGGTGCCGGGAGCGATATTGGTGAAGACGGTGGCCTCGGCTTCGATGCGGCCCTTCGCGCCGACCGACAGCTCGGCCGTGCGCGCGAGCAGCCAGCGGCCGAGCGCGTCGAAACGGGGACGATAGGCGGCGGTGGGACGACCACCGAGGATGGCGCCGAGTCCCATGTCGAGGTTCGGCGCGTCCCAGACGAGCAGGACGCGTCGGACATCGGAGCCGGAACTGCTCAACGCCTCGCTGCCGGCTGCTCCCTGGGCGATATCCGGCATCTCGGTGGCGATCTCACTCACGCTCATCTGTCGATCTTCCCCCATATGAACTCGTTGATGGCGCTACCGGCACGCAGGCCTTTGCCCTCGAACTTGGTGACGGGCCGTTCGAAACCGATCGGCGCGGTGACGCGGTTGGCCGCGCTGTCGCCGCCCGTGGTGTCGTTCAGGCCGGTGAGCAGCGGTTCCGCCGAGCCTACTTCGAGGATGTGCTCGGCGTAATCGGCGTGGTCGGTGGCGACGTGCAGCACGCCGCCCGGCTTCAGCCTGCTGGCGATCAGGGCGAAGGTCGGCGCCTGCAGCAGCCGCCGCTTGTGGTGGCGGGCCTTGGGCCACGGGTCGGGGAAGAACACGCGGACGCCGGTCAGCGACTCCGGGGCAACCATGTTCTCCAGCACGTCGACAGCGTCGCCGCGCAGCAACCGGATGTTACCGATCTCCTCGCGCTCGATCTGGCAGACCAGCTGTGCCAGACCCGGCTGGTACACCTCGATGCCGATCAGGTTCAGGTGCGGTTCGGCCTGGGCCATCGCGGCCGTGGCGGTACCGGTGCCGCAGCCGATCTCGATGACCAGCGGAGCGCTGCGCCCGAACCAGGCGTCGGCGTCGAGCGGCTCGTTGGCGACGTCGCGACCGATCACCGGCCAGGTGCGCTCCCAGGAGACCTGCTGATTCGGCGTCAGCGCGCCGCGCCGCGAGCGGAAGCTCGTGACGCGGGGATAGAGCCGGGAGCCCGTGGTCGAGCGGCGGCCCGCCTCGTGCGGTATCTCGGACAGCTTGGGATGGGCCGAGCCGGTGGACGGCTGCCCCGGCACCGACTCGACAGGGTGGTTGGCGGCGTCGTTCACGCCGTCCATTGTCCAGCATGCGCGGAGCTACGTCGCAGGCGCGTGCGCCCGCCCGGACCGCGCGCCGGGGATCGGTGCGGTGTAGCGGCGGTGTTGCCCCAGGTCGGCAGACGGTTCCCGACGGCCGCCGACCCCCGGATCTGACAGAATGCCCTCCGAAAAGGGGGTGCGCAGAATGTCGACAGCCACCGAATCCGCGCAGTCACGGACATCTGACCAGCTCGACCAGCTGATCTCGGCGCTGCGGACCGGTCGGGGGACCGATCCGGCGATCGCCGAGCAGCTGGCCGCCGCGGTCGCGCGGCGGCGCAGGCCGCTGCACATCCAGGTCGCGGGACGGGCGCTGAGCGGGCGGTCCACCGTGCTGCGGGCGCTGGCGTTGCTGTCGGCGGAGGAGACCGCGCCGGTCGATCAGCCCGACCAGCCGGATCCGGTGCTCGACGGTGACCTCGTCATCTATGTCCTGGCCGGTGCGCCGCAGGCCGCCGACCACCGCGTGCTCGCCACGCTGCCGCCGGGGCGCGGGGTCGTGGTGCTGAACAAGGCCGACGCGGTGGGGGCCCGCTGGGGTGACGCGGTCGCGGCCGCCGAGCGGTCCGCGCGCGAACTCGGGCTGCCGGTCGTGCCCGTCGTCGCTTCGGTGGCCGCGCGGACCAGGGCGGGCGCGGTGGACGCGGCCGACCTGTCCGACCTGCGTCGCCTGGCGGTCGGCCCGGATGTGCCGTCGGTGCTGTCGGCCGATCTGTTCATCGGCACCGGCTCCGATCAGGACGCGCGCAGGCGGCTGATCGCCCACTGGGACCTCTACGGCGTGGACTGCGCCCTCACCGCCCTGCGCGCCGACCCCGATCTGACCTCGGCAGCGCTGATCCAGATCCTGCACTCGGCGGGCGGTGTCGACCCGCTGCACCGGCTCGTGCACCGCCGCTACGAGCAGGTGGAAGCGGTGCGCGGGGGCGAACTGCTCGACGAGCTGGTCCGTCTCGCCGCGCGCGCCGTCCCCGCCGACGGCGGCCACGCCCGCGAGCTGATCGAGCAGTACCTCGCCGGTGACGACGCGCTGTGGGCCGGACTGTGCGCCGGACTGGCCTGCCCGCAGGTCGCCCACCTGGCCGCCGGTTACCCCTCGCCCGCACCGGCCGACGCCGACGAGGCGCTCGCGCGCGCGTCCCGCTGGCGGGCCGTGGTCTCCAGCGATATGCCGCCTGCCGCCCGCCGCGCCGCCCTGCGCGTGCACAACGGCTACGTGCGCGCCTGGGAACGGATGACAAGTGCCGGGCTCTGACCAACCGGCCGACCCGCCGCTGTCCGATGAGCTCGCCGCCGTCGTCGAGCGGTGGAATCCGCAGGGCTCGGCCCTGCTGCGCGCGATGGACCAGGCCGGCACCGGCTCCACCGTCGCCTTCTACGCGGTCGACGACGCCAACACCACCCTGCTGCGCACCGAGCTGGCCCGCTTCGAACCACGCGTCGACCTGACCGATCCGGCCGCCGTCACCGCGTCGGCCGATCCGCCCACCGCCCTGATCGTCTTCGACGCGGGCAGCGTGCTCGGCGCCGACATGCTGGTCCTGATCGAGCGCCTGCGCGCCGCCGGTCAGCGGATCGTGCTCGCCATGAACGGCTTCCACGCCTATCAGGACTGGCAGGCGATCCGCGAGCGCAGCCTCGCCCTGCTCGCGGCCCGCGGGGTCACCGACCTGCCGATCCTGCCGGTCTCGGCCCGCCTGTCCGCCGCGGCCCGCGCCGCCGACGACTCCGCCCTGCTCGACCGCTCCGGCCTTGCGGCCCTGCACGCCGCGCTCGCCGCGGCGACGGCGCACCGGACCACCGACGGCACCGCGCGCCGTTCGGTCGTGCTGACCAGGGTGTTCACCGACACCAGGGCCAGGATCACCGAGCAGGTCACCGCGCTGCGGTCCGGCGCGGAGTCGACCCGGCTGCGGGCGGAACGGGTCGCGCTGCTGGCCGAGCGCGACGGCGGCCGCCAGACCGGCCTGTCGGCGGTGCGCAGCCAGGTCCAGCTGGCCCGCGTCGACCTCACCACCGAGGTCGGCGCACTGGTGCGAGCCCTGCACACCCGCTCGCGCGCCGAACTCGACCGCTGCGACCGCGCCGAGCTGCGCGCCTACCCACAGCGACTACAGCAGGCCGCCGCCGAACTGTCGGTGGCGGTCGACACCGCGATCGACGCCAGAGTCATCGAGACCGCGCGCCGCGTCGGCACCACGGCACCCGCCGCACGCAGGCACGATCCGGCCCCGAAGGTCGGCCCCGAGCCCGAGCCGCGGCACCGTGGTGTCGAAGATCACCTCATGATCGCGCTCGGCGCGTCGGCTGGCGTCGGCCTCGGTCGCCTGGTCGTCGCGCCGCTGTCGCTCGTGCCCGCGCTGGACGCCGCGAGCGTCCCGGTGACGCTGCTGCTCGGTGCGGGCGCGGCCTATTGGGTGGTGCGCGCGCGGGGTCAGCTGGCCGAGCGCAACCACCTCTCGCAGTGGGTGGCCGAGGCGCTGGTGAATGTGAAAGCCCAGCTGGAGCAGCGTGTCGCCGCGGTTCTGGTGGATGTCGAGGCAGAATTGGCCGAGCACGTCATCCGGGAATCGACGGCGCGCGCGGTCGCGGTCGACCGCCGGGTCGGGGAGCTGGACAGCCTCGCGCGACGCCTCGTCGCCGAGCGCCCGGCTCAGCTGGCGGCGTGCGAGCGAGACCTCGCCGCGCTGGAACGCGCCGAGGCCGAGATTGGGTGATCGACCTGTGGGTAGTTATTAGGGAACCCGATTCCGTATCGATCGTCATATCGCGTTAACCTTTAACCAGGAACCTGGGCGTCCGCTCCGTGCCAGTCGATGCGCGGCCTCCGTCCATGGACGTCGCTGTACGCCGTCCATTTGGGGTTGTGCGGTGGTTGGTTCGCTGCGGACGCCTTCCCGCCCGGTGGCGATCGATGGACTTCGCATCGAAGAACCGCCCATCTCAGGAGAGTTTTCATGACCTCAGCGACCATTCCTGGTCTTCGTGGATCCGACGGCACCGCGCCGACCGAGCACAGTGAACTGCTCGCCTGGGTACAGGAAGTCGCAGAGCTCACTCAGCCGGATCGCGTGGTCTGGGCCGACGGCTCCGACGCGGAATGGGATCGCCTGACCACTCAGCTGGTCGAGGCGGGCACCTTCAAGAAGCTCGACGAGAAGAAGAAGCCGAACTCGTTCCTAGCGCTGTCGGACCCGTCCGACGTCGCCCGCGTCGAGTCGCGCACCTACATCTGCTCCAAGACCGAGGCCGACGCCGGTCCGACCAACAATTGGGTCGACCCCGCCGAGATGCGCGCCACCATGACCGAGCTGTACCGCGGCTCGATGACGGGCCGCACCATGTACGTGGTGCCGTTCTGCATGGGCCCGCTCGGTGCCGAGGACCCCAAGCTGGGCGTGGAGATCACCGATTCCGAGTACGTCGTCGTGTCGATGCGCGTGATGACCCGCATGGGCCAGGCCGCGCTGGACAAGCTGGGCACCGACAAGCCGTTCGTGAAGGCGCTGCACTCGGTGGGCGCCCCGCTGGCCGAGGGCCAGGCCGACGTGCCGTGGCCGTGCAGCGACACCAAGTACATCACCCACTTCCCCGAGGACCGCGAGATCTGGTCCTTCGGCTCCGGCTACGGCGGCAACGCCCTGCTCGGCAAGAAGTGCTACTCGCTGCGCATCGCCTCGGCCATGGCCCACGACGAGGGCTGGCTGGCCGAGCACATGCTGATCCTCAAGCTGATCTCGCCCGAGGGCAAGAACTACTACGTCGCCGCCGCGTTCCCGAGCGCCTGTGGCAAGACCAACCTCGCGATGATCCAGCCGACCATCCCGGGCTGGCGCGCGGAGACCCTGGGCGACGACATCGCCTGGATGCGGTTCGGTGAGGACGGCCGGCTCTACGCCGTGAACCCGGAGTTCGGCTTCTTCGGTGTCGCGCCGGGCACCAACCGCAGCTCCAACCCCAACGCGATGGCCACCATCGAGGCGGGCAACACCGTCTACACCAACGTCGCCCTGACCGACGACAACGATGTGTGGTGGGAGGGCCTCGAGGGCGAGCCCGATCACCTGATCGACTGGAAGGGCAACGACTGGTACCTCCGCGAGTCGGAGACCCTGGCCGCGCACCCGAACTCGCGCTACTGCACCCCGATGTCGCAGTGCCCGATCCTGGCCCCCGAGTGGGACGACCCGCAGGGTGTGCCGATCTCGGCGATCCTGTTCGGCGGTCGCCGCAAGACCACCGTCCCGCTGGTGACCGAGTCGTTCGGCTGGGAGCACGGCGTGTTCATGGGCGCCACCATGGGCTCGGAGCAGACCGCCGCCGCCGAGGGCAAGGTCGGCACCGTCCGCCGCGACCCGATGGCGATGCTGCCGTTCCTCGGCTACCACGTGGGCGACTACCTCAACCACTGGATCAACCTCGGCAAGAACGCCGACGCGAACAAGCTGCCGAAGATCTTCTACGTCAACTGGTTCCGTCGTGGCACCGACGGCCGCTTCCTGTGGCCCGGATTCGGTGAGAACTCCCGCGTGCTGGAGTGGATCGTCGGCCGCATCGAGGGCCGTTCGGGCGCCGAGGCGACCGCGGTGGGCAATGTCCCGTCGGCCGCCGACCTGGACCTGGAAGGCCTCGACGTGGTCGTCGCCGATGTCGACGAGGCCCTCGCGGTGAACGTCGAGGAGTGGCGCAACGAGATCCCGTCGATCGAGGAGTGGTTCCAGTTCGTCGGCGACAAGCTGCCCTCGGGCGTGCGCGACGAGTTCGAGGCCCTCAAGGAGCGCCTGGGCTGATCCGCCCCCTGAACGGCGAACCGCCCGTACCGCGTTCGGTACGGGCGGTTTCGTCTATTCGGCGAACGGCGAGTGCCTGATCATCGGCAGGAAGCCCGCGCCGGTGAGCCAGTGGACGCGGCCCGCGGGGACGGCGGCGGCCTCGGCGGTGAAGCAGGCGATGAGGTGTCGCTTGAAGTCCTGACGTGGGTGCCGCACGAGCAGGTCGTCGACGAAGCCGGCGTCGAGGTCGGCCAGCCGTCGGCCCAGGACGTCGACCGAGGCGCCCGCGGAGACGAAACCGCCCGGCTCGCCGAGGTTTTCGGCCGCGTCCGGATTCAGGTGGGCCGCGATCGCCGCGCCGATCGCCTCGGCACGGTCGGCGGGCGCGCCGTGGCGGACCGCGAAATCGTTCGCCGTCTCACCGCCGACCACCGCGAAACATCTACCCGGAGTGGGTGTTTCGAGCTTCAGGTCGTGCAGCAGGCTGGCCACGTAGCCGATCTCGTCGTCGTAGTCGACGCTGTCGAGCTCGGCGAGGGCGCGTGCGAAGAAGTAGGTGCGGTACGAGTGCGCCAGCATCGTGTCCGAGAGCTGTTCGCGCGCCTCGATTTCGGCAGCCCGGGCGAGCGCGGTGTCGGGCAGGCGCAGTTCGGCCAGCGCCAGCCGCCCGGTGCCGCGACGGCCCAGCGCCTGCCGGAGCCGGCCGGATACCAGCGCGGGTGAGACGCGGAGCAAGCCGACGGTGAGGGCGCGGCGCTGGGCGGGGGTGAGATTCCCGCCGGTGTGGGTGGCCCAGTCCCAGTCGAGGGCGGGTGTCACGGTGAGCATGGTCGATCTCCTCCGACGCGTGTTTCGCGGTGTCCGTCGAGTGTCGCGGAGCGGACCGGGCCGGTGAAGTGGCGGAAATGCCAGCATTGCGTGGATACGTGCCAAACTGGGGACATGATCGAGGTCGCCGCGCTGGCGCTGGACGGGGTGATGACGTTCGACCTGGCCTGCGCGGTGCAGGCGTTCCGGCACGGGCCCGGCGTCACCGGCGAGCCGGTCGGCTTCGCGATGCGCACCTGCGGCGTCCGGCCCGGTCCCGTGTGGACGCCCAACGGCTTCGACCTGCGGGTGGAGCACGGCTTGGAGCTGCTGGCGGCGGCCGATCTGATCGTCGTGCCCGGCATCGGCCTGCCGACGCTGCCCACGCCCGAGCCCGTGCTCGACGCCCTGCGCGCGGCGGCGGAGCGGGGCGCGACGATCGCCAGCATCTGTATCGGCGCCTTCGTCCTGGCCCAGGCGGGCCTGCTCGATGATCGCCCGGCTACCACCCACTGGGGCTACTGCGACCAGTTCGCCCAGCTCTACCCGGCGGTGAAACTGGATCCGACGGCCCTCTACATCGACGACGGCGACATCCTCACCTCGGCGGGTCTGTCCGCGGGCCTGGATCTGTGCCTGCACCTGGTGCGCCGGGAACTCGGCGCGGCGGCCGCCGCCGACCTCGCCCGCTGGAATGTGGTGCCGCCGCACCGCGAGGGCGGCCAGGCCCAGTACATCCCGCGGCCGATGGGCGGCCCGGATCCCCGCAGCGGTCTGGCTGCGACGCTGACCTGGGCGGCGGCGAATCCCCGAGCCGCCACCGATGTCTCGGCCCTGGCGGCGCACGCGCTGATGAGTGAGCGGACGTTCATCCGCCGCTTCAAGGCCGAAGTCGGCGCCACCCCGGGCGCCTGGCTCGACGCGCAACGGCTCGGGCGGGCCCGCGAGCTACTCGAGCGCACGCAGCTTCCGGTCGAGACGGTCGCGCAGCGCGCGGGGTTCGGCAGTGTGACGGCGTTGCGTGATCATCTGCGCGCCGCGACGGGGCTCACGCCCTCGGCGTACCGCCGTTCGCTGCGGCACTGACCGCGTTGTCAGTGTGCTGATTTCGCCGTGGTTTTCGGGGCGATGGGCGGTGATGAACTGGACAAGCGAACTATGAGTTTCCGGACAGATTCCGGCGCGGACGATTTCCCCGACTCGATTCTGGGTACATCTTTCGATGTCAGAGGGTCGCTGCCGTTGGGCGGGAGTCGTGACCTATATTCCTGGTCAGGCTCCCCCGTTCGTCGCACCATCCGAGCTAACTCCCTTTCGAGACTCCAGCACCGCCGACGCGGTCCCGATGAGATCGACGCTGAGAGGTGGTTCACGCATGACCGATGTGGTGACCGGATACGGGTCCGACACCTACTCGAGCACTCCCCTGCAACGGGTGGCAGGACGTTTGCAGCGCGCACTGCCGCCGGGGTGGCGGGTCGACGTGGTCGACCTGCCGCCCCGGGGTCAAGTGGCCGGACAGCCGGTACTGCGGGTGCAGATGCCGGAGAACTAGTCGGTGCTCGCGGGCGTCCAGCCCATCGGCATCAGCACGGACTTCTGCTCGCAGAACGCGTCGAGGCCCTCGGGCCCGTTCTCGCGGCCGACGCCCGAGTTCTTGTACCCACCGAACGGCGCGGTGGGGTCGAAGGCGTACCAGTTGATGGCGTAGGTGCCGGTGCGCACCTTCGCCGCGATCTCGACGCCGTGCTCGATGTCGGTGGTCCACACCGAACCGGCCAGGCCGTAGTCGGAGTCGTTCGCGATGGCGATCGCCTCCTCCTCGGTCTCGTACGGGATCACCGAGAGCACCGGGCCGAAGATCTCCTCCTGGGCGATGGTGCTGGAGTTGTCGACGTCGGCGAAGATCGTCGGCTCGACGAACCAGCCACGCTCGACGCCCGCGGGCCTGCCGCCGCCGAGGACCAGTCGCGCGCCCTCTTCCTTGCCCTTGGCGATGTAGCTCTCCACCCGGTCGCGCTGCTTCTCGCTGATCAGCGGGCCGAGTTGGGTGGCCGGATCGGTCGGGTCGCCGGTCTGCATGGTCTTGACGTGCGCGACCAGCGCGTCGACGATCTCGTCGTAGCGGCTGCGCGGGGCGAGGATGCGGGTCTGCGCCACACAGCCCTGCCCGCTGTTCATCAACCCGGAGAACGCGAGAACGGGAATGCTGGCGGCCAGGTCGACGTCCTCGAGCACGATGGCGGCCGACTTGCCGCCCAGCTCCAGCGAGACGGTCTTGAGCTGCTCGCCCGCGATCGCGGCCAGCTTGCGGCCGACCGGGGTGCTGCCGGTGAAGGTCACCTTGTCCACGCCGGGGTGGCTCGCGAGGTATTCGCTCTCCGCCGCGTCTGCGGGCAGGACCGACAGCACACCGTCCGGGAGTCCGGCTTCGGTGAAGATGTCGGCGAGGAGGTTGGCCGTCAGCGGGGTCAGCGGCGAGGGCTTGAGCACCACGGTGCAGCCGGCCAGCAGGGCGGGGCCGAGCTTGTTCGCGGCGAGGAACATCGGGACATTCCAGGCGGTGATCGCCGCGACGACGCCGCGCGGTTCCCGTGAGACGCGCGAGGTTCCGAACAGGCCGGTGCGAGTCTCGTTCCACGGGAACGTCTTCGCCAGCGCCGCCCAGGCGTCCAGCGCGGCGACGGCCGGAATCTGGTTGAGTGTCAAGGCGGCTAACGAAGGCGCGCCCATCTCCGCGGTGAGTGCGGCGAGCAACTCGGGCGAACGCTGCTCGATCAGTCGGGCCGCCTTGGCGAGCACCTCTGCTCGTTCCAGTGGCGGTGTGGATGGCCACGGTCCGCTGTCGAAGGCGTCGCGGGCCGCGGCGACCGCGGCGTCCACATCGGCCTTCGTTACCGCGGGCACGCTGCCGACGGTCTCCTCCGTTGCGGGTGAGACCACGGAAATGCGGTCACTACCGGCAGGGGTGGTCCACTTCCCGCCGATGAACAGACTGTCGTAGTGCATAAGAACACGTTACAGTTTTGTGGCCGGGTTGTCTGCAACACGTTCTAATTCGCTGTCCCGCAACGACTGTGAACAGGGCGAATTCCAACCTGTCGGTTCGCTTTTCGGGTAAACGCACTATTGCGTTCTGTTGTTGAAAAGGGGATGCTTTAGCTACTGATCAGCTCGCTCGATTCATCAGACCTTTACAGCGAATTGGGGAGACCGACTCATGGCTGTGCAAGTGATCGGCCGATCGTTGATGACCAGCGACCAGACCGACCATCAAGCGAAGAGTGTAGGCAGCGGGGGATGGGTTGTGTCATTCCTGCCCGGCCGCACACTCACGATCGAGCAGGCAACTGCCGCCATTCAGGCCGCTGAGGCGGTCGCGATGGTCGGGGCACTCGCTGATCAGGTCGGCCTGACGACGCTGGAGACGGTGGGCCTGGCGATTCAGGAGTCGCCGTGGGCCGCCGCGCTACCCGAGCCGGTCCGCCGGTCCCGTCGATTGAGCTGGCTGGCCTGATCACCCTTGGTGGCCACGACCACCAGGTTGCTCACGAGTAGCTCGCGGATCACCGGAACTCGGACCAGCCACCACGCCCAGCGTGGGTGGTAGCGGGGGAAGACCGTCCGTACGTCGGCTGAAGTCGTTGCCGCCCAGCGCAAACCGTCGGCAGCGGTCACGGCGAACAGTGACCTGCCGAACCTGTTCTTGGGTTCACGACCGTGCTTGCGCCGGTACCGGCGGGCCGCGTACTCGCCGCCGAGGTAGTGCCAGAGGCCGGTCTCGTGACCGCCGAACGGCCCGTGCCACACCGTGTAGGAGTACACGATGAGGCCGCCGGGCTTGGTCACGCGGACCATCTCCTCCGCCATCACCCACGGATGCGGCACGTGCTCGGCCACGTTCGAGGAGAAGCAGACGTCGAAGGCGTTGTCGCGGAACGGCAGCGCCATCCCCGATCCGCGGACCGAGCCGGACACCCGCAGACCCGCGGCGTGCATCTCCGACGGATCGGGCTCGACCGAGACGTAGCGTGCCCCCGCCGCGGTGAACTCATCGGCGAAGTACCCGGGGCCGCCGCCGACGTCGAGGACGACGGTGCCGGTGAGGTCGCGGCCGGTGATGTCGGCATAGAAGTCGCCGATCAGGTCGGCGCTGTCGGTGGCGATGCCGCCGTAGAACCTGGCCGGGTCGGACTGCTCGAACCGGAAGCTGGTGAGCAGCCGCAGCGAGCGGCGCAGCGTCGCGCGGCGCGCGAACCTGGACTGGTCGCGGCGCTGGACGGGCTGCTCGGTTCTCGGCGGGGATGCGGTCGGCACGGCCAGAGTTTATGGGCAGTGTCACCGGGGCCGATCGCGTGGTCCGGCCGGACACAGCGGACGGACGCGGCGATACGGATGTGTCGCGCAGACCACACCCGCTAGGGTGGGTGCCGACCTTTGTCCTCCGCCGACCCGATTGCGAGCCCCGACCGTGCGTGAAGTCCTCCTGCTGTGCTGGCGTGACACAGGGCACCCGCAGGGCGGCGGCAGCGAGCGGTACCTGGAGCAGGTCGGCGCCCAGCTGGCCGCGCGCGGCATCAAGGTCACGCTGCGCACGGCCGGGTATCCCGGTGCCCCGCGCCGGGAGCGGATCGACGGCATCGACATCAGCCGCGCCGGCGGCCGCTTCACCGTCTACCCCCGCGCGCTGGCCGCCATCGTCGCAGGTCGGCTGGGTATCGGCCCGCTGCGCGGGGTGCGCCCCGACGTCGTGATCGACACCCAGAACGGCATCCCCTTCTTCGCCACCGCCACCGGCGTGCCCTCCGTGGTGCTGGTGCACCACGGCCACCGGGAGCAGTGGCCGGTCGCGGGCAAACTGGTCGGGCGGATCGGGTGGTGGATCGAGTCGCGGCTCTCCCCGCGCGTGCACCGCGAGAACCAGTACCTGACGGTGTCGCTGCCCTCGGCCGAAGAACTGGCCGTGCTCGGCGTCGACCGCGAGCGCATCGCCGTCGTCCGCAACGGTGCCGAGCCGGTCCCCGCCGAAGTCGTCCCCGGCGCCGACGACACCCGCGCCACCCACCCGCGCATCGCCGTGCTGTCGCGCCTGGTTCCGCACAAGCAGATCGAGGACGCGCTGACCGCCGTCGCCGCGCTGCGCGCGCGCTTCCCAGATGTGCACCTCGACGTGATCGGCGACGGCTGGTGGGCGCCGAACCTGCGCGCCTGCGCCGACGAGCTGGGCATCGCCGACGCCGTCACCTTCCACGGCCACGTCGACGAGCGGCGCAAGCACGAGATCCTGTCGACCGCGTGGGTGCACGTGATGCCCTCCCGCAAGGAGGGCTGGGGACTGGCCGTCATCGAGGCGGCTCAGCACGGGGTGCCGACCATCGGCTACCGCAGCTCGCGCGGCCTCACCGATTCCATCGTCGACGGCGTCACCGGGCTGCTGGTCGACGACGCCCCCGCCCTCGCCGAAGCGGCAGCCGACCTGCTGGCCGATCCGGACACCCGCCTGATGATGGGGGAGAAGGCGCGGGCTCGTGCGCGCGAATTCTCCTGGGAGCAGACCGGTTCCGGGGTCTACGAGGTGCTCTCCGCCGCCGCTCGCGGTGCCTTCGTCACCGGTTTGGTCGCACCGCCCGCCCAAGGCTGATTCGCGGAAGCAGTGCGGCGGTGAGTAGTCCGCCGATCAGCAGGGCCGCCCACAGCAGGTGCGCTGCCGCCGAAATCCATCGTTGGGTGGGTGTGGCGATGTCGGTGGGGGTAGCACCCGCGATCCGGTACAGCGCTAGATCCGAGTCCTGATAGGCCGATTCCGCCGCGGCGAGCGTCTTCCCGGATTCGCCCAGCGGGCCGGGGGTGGTGCGTTCCACGACGATCCAGCCGACGCCGAGTGCGGCGATCTCGGCCGGGGTCGCGCCCCGGAGCAGCGCGTCTTCGACCCTGCGTGCCCGGTTGCCCTCGCCGTTGACGGCGTAGCCACGGACCCGGAGTTCGCCGGTCTGCAGGACGTCGTCGGGCAGGATGCGCGGCGCCGGATCGAGGACGGGAGCTGTCCCGCTATAGGGGAATCGGCGGAACATCCCGGCGGGGAGAACCGCGACATCCCCGGGTTCGTCCATGCGCTCGACGACCTGCGCCCACCCCGCCGGGTAGCGCACCGGCCGCATCTCGCCACCCACTCCCCAAGCCAGGTCGGCCAGCGGGAGGATCAAGAGAGCGATGAGAAGTGCGGCAACAGTGGATGTTCCGCGATGCGTTGGGACGCCGTCGGCTGGCGAGCCCGCGTGGTTGGTGGTCCCAGGGTTCGTCCGTCGCGCCGTCGGCTCCTGTCGAGCCGGTGGTGTTCGGCGCGCCCAGCCGAGAACCGTCGTGCACGCGGCCGCCGCGCACAGCGCGTAGGCGGGCATCGCCAGGGCCACGTACTTCTGTGTGTCGCGCAGCAGGCCGGCGCCGGGGATGTGCACCACCAGCCATTCGCCGATCGCGAGGCCGGGGCCGGTCGCGCCGAGTGCGGGCAGCACGATCGACACCGCCGCGATCACCAGCAGGGCCTGACCGTTTCGGCCCAGCGTCCACACGGCGCGCACGCCCAGCGCGACGATGCCGAGCAGCACCAGGGTGCCGACCAGCGCCAACGGCGTCGTCCGGGTGGCGGGCACCGCTTCGCTGTTCCAGATGCCGCCGAGCCCGGCCAGACTGCCCAGCGTGCCGAGCCACGGCTCGGCGCGGGCCGCGAACGCCGACACGCCCGCCGGATCCGACGGCTCGGCCCCCGATCCGAGCGCCGTCGCCGTCAGCCAGGGCGCGCAGGTGGCGATCCACAGGACAGTGGCGGGGAGGAACGCTCGCCGCCCGACCAGCGCGAGCCCGATGATCGCGGCCAGCAGCGATCCGGTGGGTGTCAGCCCGGCAGCCGCGAAACCGGCCGTCAGGGCCGCCCACGCGCCGATCGCCGCACCCCGGCTGAGTCCTCCAGGGGCGCCAGGTTCCGTTTGGGCTGTTGATCCGCCGCTGTCACCGGGCTCCACGTGGGCCCCTGATCCGCTGCTCGAGCTCTCGCGCTGTGCCTCGGCGGCGGGCCTCCCCGCAACGGGACTCGCTTCTGCGGCCGAGTGCGCGTCCGCATCGCCGCTCATGGTCGTGTTCCCGCGCGGGTTCGCGGTGGTAGGGATGTGTGGTCCGTCGACGAAGTGCGAGCGATCGCGCCGGGTTGCTTGTCTGACGCGGGCTGCGGCCAGGGCGGTCCAGGGGAGGGCGGCGTAGCCGGCGAGGAGACTCCAGTGGCCCTGGAGGAGGCGTTCGGCGATGAAGGGGTTCCAGAGGGCGAGGGTGGCGGCGACCAGCTGGGCGGGGGCCGACGCGGTGAGGAACTCGCGGGCGAGGACGGCGGCGCCGTAACCGGCGGCCCACAGGGCGACGATCAGAATCGCCTTCACCAGCAGGCCGCCGTCGATCAGCGGGGACAGGACGGCCAGCAACGCGTCCTGCGGAACGGCGCGGGGCGCGGCGGCGCCGAGGCCGAGGGCGGAATCGGTGAGGTAGGAGCGCGGGGTGCTGACGGCGTCGCGGAGCAGCAGATAGCCGGACCCGGCCAGCGGTCCGACGATGATCAGCGCGAGCAGTGCGCAGTATCCGGCCACCCAGGCCCGCACACGCCTATCTCCCGTCACGCCAGTGCACCTTACGTCCCGTCCCGCTGCCCGGCGGGCCGACCCGGTCCGCCGACCGTCGTGGGTGATGCGGTCGGGCCGTCGACGCCTGCCTCGATCGAGTCGTGGCCACGAGCGAGGCGGCCCGGATTCCCGGTGCCGACGGGCTGCGACACCCAAGGTGAGTCCGGTCGGACTCACATTTTCGGGGTACTGGTGATGCGAGGGCCGTCGAGGTGCGACGATGAGGCGTGTCCTCGGTCCGTCGCCCCCCTGTCGTAGCTGACCTGACCTGGGTGACGGCCGGCGCGATGACCGCCAACGTCGCCGGGTACCTGCTGCAACTGCTCGCAGGCCGCTGGCTCGGCGTCGCCGGGTACAGCGAGTTCGCGAGCCTGCTCGCCGTGCAACTGCTGTGCGCCGTGCCCGCGCTCGCCATGCAGAACGTGGTGGCGCGCGAGGTGGTGCGCGGCGCCGATCTGCGGGCGGTGCGCGCGATGCAGTGGCGGTGCGCCGCGCTCGTCGCCGCGGTCGCGGTGGTGCTCGTTCCGGTGGTCGCCGGGGCACTGCATGTCGGCGTGTGGGCGGCCGCCGCCGCGCTCGGCGCCGCACCCGCACTGGTCGTCCTCTCCGGTGAGCAGGGAATTCTGCAGGGCAGCAACCACTTCCGCGCGCTGGCCGCCGTGCTCGCGATGGCCGGGACGGCGCGCGTGGCGCCCGCGCTGGTGGCCCTGGCGGTCGGCGGCGGCGCGGCGGGCGCGCTGTGGGCCGGGGCGGCGGGCATCGTCTGCGCGGCGATCATCGCCGGTCGCATCGCTCGATCGGCCGCGCGCGAGCAGGAACCCGATCCACGCTCGCGCGAAGCTGCGGCCAAGAGCCGGGCGATCGGTGTGCTGCCGGTGCTGCGGGCGGTGCAGGTGCAGGCGGCGCTGATGGCGTTGTCGTCGGCGGACCTGATCGTCGTGCGGATCGTCCTCGACGACGTCGACGCGAGCCGCTACTCGCTGGGCACCATCGCCACGAAGATCGCGTTCTGGCTGCCGCAGGCGGTCGGGGTCGTGCTGTATCCGCGCATGGCCCAGCCCTCGCATTCGGCGCGCGCGATCCGCGACGCGCTGTCGGTGCTGTCGATCATCGGCGTCGTCGCGGTCATCGGGGCCGCGCTGGCCGCCCCGCTCGCCCCGCTGTTCGCCGGGCAGGACTACGCGCCGATCCAGGGCATGCTGTGGATGTTCGCCCTGCACGGCGCCATCCTGGCGGTCCTCCAGGGCGCTCTGCTGTCCGCGATCGCCGTCGAACGCACGGCGCTGGCCGCCGTCACCTGGATCGGCCTGGTCCTGGAGGTGACCCTCATGCTCACCTTCGCCCGCACCATCGGCGCCCTGATCACCACCGCCGTCTCGGTAGCCGCCGTGACCACCCTGATCGTCGCGGTCGTCGTCTTGCGCACAGCCGCCCGCACCACCCCCCCGGCTCCGGCTCCGGCCGTTCCGGCTCCGTAAGTCGGCCGCGCGCACGGCCGGCCCGGCGCCGGTCGCTGCGGCGCTTGTAGGTCGCCCGCGTGCACCGCGAGCCGTCCAGCCCCGGCCGTTCCGGCTCCGAAGTCGGCCAACCGGCCCGCCCGCACCGCGACTCCGATCCGGCACACTCGCCCGCACCGCGATTCGGCGCGTCACCCGGATCCCGGAAACGACAACGGCCCCGGTCGTGATGACCGGGGCCGTTGTCGGGAGCTTGTCGCTCAGGGACGCTTGTTGATATCGATCTGCTCGGTCGGCGCGTCGTAGTCACCCCGGGTGAACTGGGTGGTCGGCGCGTCGTCGGCATCCCAGTTCGAGGAGGCGTCGTCGGGGGCCGCCGTGGGGGCGGGCGTCGGACGGGTGCCACGCGGACTGGCGTGCTGCGGGGTGTTGCCACCGCGCAGGCCGAGGAACAGGCCGGCGAGCAGGGCGATCACGCCGAGGATGCCGAACACGATCGGGACGACGCGGCCGAACAGCGACAGCTTGTCGGTGTTCTCCTTGGCGATCGCGATCTGCGACTCGACGGTGTTCTCGTCGAACACGATGTGCGACTTGAGCGCGGTGACCTCGGGCTTGTCCGCCGAGCGGGCGTAGAACAGGTGGATCGACTCGCCGCCCTTGATGACGGTGCCGGTCTGCGGCTCGACCCACAGGTCACGCACGTTGGTGTAGTAGCGGGTCATGGTGACGGGCTGGTCGGCGGGCACGTCGGTGACGCCCCACTTCGACGCGGGCAGGGTCAGCCGGTTGGTCGGCGACTGCACGACGTCCCACGTGCTGGTGACCGGCGCGGTCATCTGGAAGTGGTAGACCTTCGTGTTGTTGATCTCGGTCTCTTCGATGAAGTTCGCGTCGAAGGACTTGCGCACGTTGATGTCGAAGTACGGGTAGGTCTTCTTCTCGGTGCCGATCGGGAAGCGGTAGCCGAGGCCGGTGTGCTGCACCGGCTCCATGACGCTGCCGTCCTTGTTGACGGTGACCGCGATCGAGCCGTTGGGCTCGGTGTCGACCGGCTCGCCCGTGGTGCGCGAGATGGTGACCCGGTCGATGGTCGCGGTGAGCAGACCCGTGTCGCCCTGCACGTCGGTGCGGCGCAGCGTCTGGCCTGCCTGCAGCGTCATCTCGTCCGCGTCGGAGGGCTCCTCGACGGTGACGAAACGCTGCGAGACCAGCGGCACGTCCTTGTTCACGACGGCGGGGCCGTCGCCGGTGGTCAGCGATTTGGAGTCGAGGACAAGGCTGTCCTCACCCTTCTGGTTCTCGGCGATCGTGGTGATCTCGAGGTCGAGCGGAGTCTTGGCCACCTTGCTCACGGTGTAGGTGGGGATCATCAGCGCGGCGACGAGTAATGCCGCGCCCAGACCCACGAGCACGCAGGCGACCGTCCTTCTGGTACCGGCACTCAGTGCCATGCAAACTCTCCTCGTCGTTCGAACACGGATCCTCCGGTGGTCTGGTAAAGCACCCTAGGCCCTCGTGAGCCCCGACACTAACAGCCCGACCGCACAGTGTGCCGTGGTGCGCCCGGTAAATCGCCGACACGGCAGACTGGAGCGTGATGACGACCGCCACCGCCCCCGTTTCACCGCCTCGCGCCTTCAATCCCGCCCTCGAAGGGATGCGCGGGATGGCGGCACTCGGTGTGCTGTTGACCCACGTCGCGTTCCAGACCGGCGCGAGCGGGATCGCCGTGCTCGGCCCGATCCTGGAACGCTTCGACATGGCGGTCGCGGTGTTCTTCGCGCTGTCGGGCTATCTGCTGTGGCGCCCCCACGCGGCGGTCGCGCGTGGGCTCGGCGCCGCCCCGAGCACGGCGCGTTATCTGCTGCATCGCCTGATGCGGATCGTGCCCGCGTACTGGGCGGTCGTGGCGTTCGTGTTGGTGTTGCTGCCCGGCGCGGCGCAGTCGGCGAATCT
The DNA here is from genome assembly GCF_032656385.1 of Nocardia canadensis. Taxonomy (NCBI): domain Bacteria; kingdom Bacillati; phylum Actinomycetota; class Actinomycetes; order Mycobacteriales; family Nocardiaceae; genus Nocardia; species Nocardia canadensis. Next base: position 83,270 of record NZ_JAVCWB010000001.1, on the reverse strand, counting down.
GCGGGTGTGGGTGTCGAATCTGTTCCTGTTGCAGGTGTTCGTGCCGCTGACCCTGACCGAGGGCCTCACGCAGATGTGGAGCCTGTCGGTGGAGGTGGCGTTCTACCTGGTGCTGCCGCTGCTGGCGGTCGCGATCGTGCGGCTGCGCGGCACCGCCGCCCGCCTGCGAGTCCCGGTGATCTGCGCGCTGATGGCGGTGACGCTGACCTGGAACCTGTGGCCCGTCCCGACCCCGGACGGCATCCACGCCGACAACTGGCTGCCGGGCTATCTGCCGTGGTTCGCGGCGGGCATGCTGCTCGCGGAGCTGATCTACCAGGTGCGCCCCGGTACCTGGTGGCACCGCCCGTTCGCGAGTCAGCCGCTGATGTGGGCGATCGCGCTGGCCGCCTTCCTGCTCTCGGCGACCGAGTTCGGCGGCCCCGCCGGGCTCGAGCGCGCTCAGCCGTGGCAGTACGCGATGAAGATGCTGCTCGGCACGATCATCGGGTTCGGCTTGCTCGCCCCGCTGGTGCTGCGTCCCGGGAACGCGGCACCGCACCGCTGGCTGGAATCGCCGACCGCGGCCACCCTCGGCCGCTGGTCCTACGGCATCTTCCTGTGGCATCTGGTCGTGCTCACCATGGTGTTCCCGGTGTTCGGCCTGCTGCCGTTCAACGGCAACTTCCTCTACGTCCTCGGGCTCACCACCGCGCTCACCCTGCCGCTCGCCGCCGCGAGCTTCGCGTTGATCGAGGACCCGGCGCGACGACTGGCCCGGCGCTGGGATCAGGCCGCCACGGCGAAGGCCGCCGCCCGCAGGCAGGCCGCGTCGAGCCCGCCGCCGCGCGAGCCCGCCGATCCCGGTGGTGCCGCCCTGCCGCCGACAACGCGCTGATCGACGCCTGACGCCGCGCCGAGCAGGGTCAGCGCCGGCGACGCGGTAGCGCCGCGACACCGACCGCGATGACCGCGAGGACCGCGGGTGCCTGTGCCCACAGCGAGCCGCCCATGTACGTGGTCCCCGACCGCCACGTCCCGGTCGACAGCACGGCCGCCGAGATCAGCGTCCCCAGCCCCGCCACCCAGGGCGACACCTTCGCCGTCAGCACCGGCCGGTACCAGCTCCCGGCCAGCGCGAGCACCGAGCACACCGCCCCGAAGGGACCGGACACGACGGCCGCCACCCCGGTGAGCCCGATCGCGCCGATCCAGCGCGGGCCCCAGGTCCCGGGCGCCGGACCGGGATCCGGCACCGGACGCCGCCGCGGAATCGCCAGCAGCGCCAGCGGGATCAACAGCAGCAACCCGCCGAAGATGGCGAGCCGGTACCAGCGGTCGGCCGGGAACGACACGGTGATCTCCCCGGTCGTGCCCGCCGGGACGAGCCACGCCTGCTGCCACCCGTCGACGACCACCGGCGCCAACTCGCGCCCGTCGGCGGTGTGCGCCTGCCAGCCGACATTGGTGCTCAGCGGGAGCACCAGCAGCCGGGTGCCCGGATCGGCGGGTGCCGGTGCGGTCGGATCGGTACGTACGAGCCGCAGCCGGTCGACGGTGAACAGTTCGGTCGGGGCGACGGTGAGATCGGGGTGGCCGGGCAGCAGTTCGATATCGGCCGCGTCCTCGGCGCAGGCCCGCGCCGACACCGGTGCGCCGGAGCGCAGTTCGTCGGCGGTGGCGGTGATCGTGGTGTGCACGGTGCGGCCGCCGATCGCGATCACCGGTCCGTCCGCGCAGCCGATGGTGACGAGCCGGTCGCCGCCCGCGTGCGCCGGGTACTCGGGGCCGAGCACCTCCACCTCGGCGAGGCCGGGCGGCTGGGTGAGTACGAAGCCGAGCGCGGTGCGATCGAGCACCTCGTTCCAGCTCTGGATGCTGATCTCGATGCGATCGGTGACGGTGGGGTACAGCGAGATCCGCGCGGGTTCGCCGTGTTCGCGCTCGGGCAGTTCCCGCACCTGGGGCCCGTTGCCGAGATTCACCGCGACGGCGGTAGCGGTCGCGGGAAGTCCGCCGAGCGCGGTGGTGAGGTCGAGCCCGGTGACCTCGGTGGGCTCCGGAAGTTCCAGCACCAGTGTGGGTTTTGCCCCGGCGAGCCCACGGACGGTGGCCTCCGGCGCGGTCCAGGTGGTCTTCGGGTCGCCGTCGGTGGCGGCGAAGGCCGCGCCGCGCAGGTCGCCGACATCGGCCTTGCCGCGCGCCACCGGACGGGTGTGGTCGGTGAGCAGGGCCTCGAGCGCCGGGCCCGGCCGGGTGCGCACGGTCAGGTCGGTGGTGGCGGTGAGCGGTTCGGGAACGGCGAGGGTGCGGCCGAAGACGCCGGGCTCCTCGGCGGGCAGGCCGAGTCCCTTGCTGCAGTGCACCCGGTCGGGGCCGTCGAAACAGGCGCTGCGGCCGGGGAATTCCTGGCCGAGGTCCCAGCCGGTCACGGTGGTGCCGGGCGCGACGTCGGGCAGCACCACCCGGTGCCGGATGTCGACCCGCACCGGCGCGTCGCGCACGGTGTAGTCGTCGAGGGTCAGTTCGCTGATCCCGAACTGGCCACCGCTGGTGCCGGTCTCGGTCCGCGCGGCGGTGACCATGACCCAGTCGGTCTTGCCCGCGGGCAGCGGAACGGTCACCGGCGCACCGGGTTCGGCGATCCGCGCCGACACCGTGCCCCGGGAGGTACGGACTTCGACCCACTTCACCGGATCGCCCAGGGCGGCGGCGGTGGTGGTGAAACGCAGCGAGCCGGTGGTGATCGGCTTGTCCAGATCGAGCCGCAGCCACTGCCCGAGCGCGGGCTCGGCGCCGTTGCTGATCCAGGCGGTGCTCGGGTCGCCGTCGACGGCGGCGGCCGTCGAGCTGCCGGGCGCGGCGCCGCCGATCTGGGTGGCGTCGGCGGCGGAACTGGACGCGGTCACCTTCGCGCCGGACCATTCGCCCTGGACCAGGGGCGTGCCCTCGACCGGGTAGTCGGGCACCAGGTTGTGGGTGCGCCGGGCATCGTCGGCGGCGCGGACGGCGGAGTTGTGATTGTCGACCCGGCCGAAATCGGACTCGCGATCCATCGGCGTGTCGGTCAGCAGGACCGGCTTCGGCGGCAGGTCGGCGCGCGCCGCATCCGCGGTGAGAAGCACGGGGGCCGTGGGGTTTCCGGTGTCGCGCCGGATCCGTTCGAGCACTTCGGGGCCGCCCTGGACGACGGGTACCGAATCCAGCGGCACGGTGTAGGCGCCGGGGAATCCCGGCGGCGCGCCGGTCCCGCCGCGCACCTGCGCCGGGGTCCCCGGCGACGGCACCTCGACCCGGTAGATCTCGATCGCCGGGTAGGCGGGCTGGAGGTCGTTGTCGACGACCAAGCCCGCGTCCGCGGCGCGCGGCCCGATCAGCGCGCCGAATTCGGCCACCTTCGTCAGGCCCGGCGAGCCCTCGATCGCCCGGTGCGCCAGCATCGGCCGGGTCGAGCGGGAGGTCTCGGGGTCGAGGTCGTTGCGCAGCACCAGGACGCCGATGCCCTGGTCGGCGAGGGTGGCGGCCAGCCCGGTCGACGGTCTGCCGTCGGCGATGAGCCGCTGCACCGAATCCATCGCGCGGATGGTGCCCGGCGGATTCAGCGGGACCGAATCGCGCACGGCCCAGGGGGTACTGGCCAGCGCCTGCAACGGTTCGTCGCGGGTCAGCCCCCAGATCTGGCTGCCGAACGGCGCGCCGGGCACGACGAGCGCACGGGTGTCGGCGGCGTTGTCCGCCAGCCACTCGGCGGTGTCGGTCCAGTACGCGGGCACCCGGTCGTAGGCGCCGCGCGGCGCGAGCTTGCCGGTCCAGGCCAGCGAGGTGGCCAGGGTGAGCGCGGCCAGGATCAGCGCCGCGACCGCGACGATGCGGTCGCGTTCCGGATGCGCGAAGCTGTTGCGCCACTCGCGCAGCGGCACCGAGGCGGGCAGCGGCACCCGGCCGAGCAGATGGGCGAGCCCGACCACCAGCGGCAGCCGGATCAGCGGTTCCAGCTTGTGCACATTGCGCAGCGGCGCGCCGCCGGAGTCGAGGAACACCCGCACCGACTCGGCGAACGGACCACCGAGTTCGCCGACGTAGCCCGCGCAGATGCCGGCGAGCCCGACCAGCAGGATCAACGTGAACCGGCCCCGGTAGGGCATGGCCGACCTGGCCAGTCCGGCCATGCCGGCCGCCGCGAGCAGCCCGGTCGCCAGCACCGCGGCGGGCTGGGTGACCAGCACCGCGCCCGCGATGCGTTCCGGCGAGACGAACGGGGTCCAGCTGTCGGTGCCGCGCAGCACCTCGCTCAGCGAGGCCCACTGCGTCGTCACCCCCGAGGACTCGATGTAGTCGAGGAACGGCGGGCTCACCTTGCCGAGCAGCAGCAGCGGCACGACCCACCAGAAGGTCGCCAGCACCAGCAGCGGAATCCACGCGGCCGTGAACCGCCACCAGCGCCGATTCGGCCGGTAGGAGGCCCACCAGAGCGCGGCGGGCAGGAACGCGGCCACGGTCGCGACGGCGTTCACCGAGCCCATCAGGGCCAGCGCGAGGGCGCTACCGGCCGGGGAGAGCGCCCCGCCGCGCCGAATCCTGCGCACCGCGACCCCGAGGGCGGCCGGCGCCAGCAGCACCCACGGCGCCAGCATCATCGGCAGCGTCTCCGAGGAGATCGAGCCGAGCGTGGTGAGCACCCGCGGCGACAGCGCGAACGCGATACCGGCGATCACCCGCGAACCGCGCGCGCCGATTCCCAGCGTCTCGCACAGCTTGACGATGCCCCAGAACCCGGCCAGCAGCAGCAGCGCCCACCAGAGGCGTTGAGTCACCCAGGCGGGCAGGTGCAGCAGATGACCGGCGGAGAAGAAGGTGCCGTGCGGGAAGAAGTAGCCGTAGGCCTGGTTCTGCACCTGGCCCATCGGAGCTTGACTGCTCCACAGGTGCGACGCCCGTGCGAGGAACCCCAGCGGGTTCTGGGCGAGGTCGTACTTGGTGTCCGCGACGGTGAGCCCTGGCGCCTGCGCGAATGTCAGGACGAAGGCGGCTACGACCGTGCCGACGAACCAGCGCCAACCCAGTGGAGCCGTGTCCGGGTGCCCCGCTAGGGGGCGTGACGCGCGGGCGTCGGACTCAGCGGCTGCCGTATTCAGGAGCGTTGAGCAGCGAGGAATCCTTGTCACCGCTGCGGTCGATCTCCGGCGCCGTGTTCTGCTGCACCGCGGCCGTGATCGCGAAGACGGCGATTGCGCTCAGCAGGGCGCCGCCGACCGCGCTGGCAACAGCCGGAACAGCAAACTTCATCGCGCACTCCAATACGCTCGACGTCGGGGTGGTACTTCGGCCAACCTAGCAGGTGTCACCCGTCAGGTCAGTGTTCGGGCACGCCGCAACGCAGCGCGCCGAGCAGTGTGCGGAATTTGGCGGTGGTCTCGGCGAGCTCGGCCGCCGGATCCGACGCCGCCACGATCCCGCCGCCCGCGCTCGCGCGCAGGGTGCGCCCGTCGGCCGCGAGCTCGGCGCCACGGATCGCGACCACCCATTCGCCGTCGCCGTCGTCGGCGCACCAGCCGACCGCCCCGCCGTAGAAGCCGCGGCGCGGCTCGTCGGCGGTGATCGCGGCGAGCGCGGCGGCGAACGGCGTCCCGTTGACCGCGGGTGTCGGATGCAGCAGCAGCGCCAGGTCGAGCGCGGTGGTCGCCGGGTCGCGCAGCACGCCGTGGATCGGGGTGGCCAGGTGCCAGACCTGTTCGGTGCTCAGCAGTTCGGGCGCGTCGGGGATGTGCAGCTCGCGGCAGACCGGGGTCAGCTGCTGCCGGATCCACTCGATCACGTAGCCGTGCTCGTCGTGGTTCTTGGTGCTGGACAACAGCTCCCGGGCCTGGGCCGCGTCGGCCCGCGGATCGGCGAGGCGGGGCAGGGTGCCCGCCAGCGGATGCAGGCTGACGCGGGTGCCGTGCCGCGCGACGAGCACCTCCGGCGTCGCGCCGAGCAGCGTCTCGCCCGGTCGGCCCGCGGCCGTCAGATCCACCGCGTAGACATTGGCGTTCGGATGCCGGGTCAGCAGCTGACCGGCGACGACCTCCGGTTCCAGCGGCGCGTCGGCCTCGATCAGCAGGGTCCGCGCGGCGACCACCTTGCGCAGCTCGGTGCCGGGATCCCCGAGCTGTTCGATCAGCTTGGTCACCCGCGCCACGTGTTCGGCCGCGCTGGGTAGTTCGGCGACGACGCGGACCGCGGGCAGTTCCGGCAGCGCGGCGGGCCGCCACGGTCCGGCCGTGTGCAGTGCGGTCTCGGGCTGCCACAGCGCCGCGGGCTCGCCCGGATCGAACGGCAGCGCGCCGATGATCAGCCGCGGACCGGCTCCGCTGCCGGGCGAGGTCCACCGGCGCAGCGCGTCGACGGCCTGTCGCGGGTCGGGGTAGCTCGCGCGCACCCCCGCCGCGCGCAGCACCCCGTCGGGGCGGGCCAGCAGGAATCGGTTCATGGTGCTTCGACCATAGCTTCGCCGACTGTGCCCCGGAACCGGGGAGCGATCGAACTCTCAGTGCTCGGGCGGCACCAGCAACACCGGCCGGTGTCCGTGCTTGAGCACCGCCTCGGCCACGCTGCTGTGCAGCAGCGCGCGCAGTCCGGTGGCGCCGCGGGTACCGGCGACGATGATGTCGACGTCGAGCTCGTCGGCGCAGTCCACGATCGCGTTCCAGATCGTGGTCGTGCACTCGACGGTGCGCGGTTCGGCGTCGATCCCGGCCAGTTTCGCCAGGTGCACGCCCTCGGCGTTGATCTTGCGGGCATCGGTGTAGGCGATGTCCTCGATCTCCTCGTCGGGCACCCAGTCCGGTTGCATCACCCCGGCCAGCCCGGAGATGCGGGCGGCCTGGCGCACCATGGGTTCCCAGGCGGTGAGCAGGATCGCGCGCTCGGCGGTGAGGAAGCGGCCCGCGTACTCGATGGCCCGCTTGGCGTGTTCGGAACCGTCGTAGGCGATGAGCATCCGATCGCAAGCCATGACGACCTCCTGCGCTGGTACAGCGTCTTGTGCAGTCAGGTTACCCCCGCTGCGCGAGGTTCAATCCGGATCCGGTGCCGCGGGTCGCGCGGGAACGGGGCTACCGTGGAGCGCATGCGGAAATCGCCTGTGGTCGTGTTCGCAGTCCTGGCCGCCGTCGCCACCGCCTGTTCGGGAGGATCGTCGACCGAGACGACCCCCGCGGCGAGCAGCAGCGGCGCTCCCGCCTCGGCGCAAAGCACCGACGCGACGTCGCCCGTGACGGGCACGCCCGCGCAATCCGCTTGCGGCGCCGACTATCTCGCGAAACTCACCCAGCGGGAGAAACTCGCGCAGCTGCTGACGGTCGGCATCACCGGCGCGGCCGACGCCACGAACGTGGTGAGCACCGAGCAGGTCGGCGGCATCTTCATCGGCAGCTGGACCGATCCCGGCCTGCTGAACGACACTCAGTTGGACGCGGTGAAGGCGCTGGCCAAGGCGCCGCTGATGGTGACCATCGACGAGGAGGGCGGGCGGGTCTCGCGCGCCAAGAACCTCATCGGCGTCGCGCCCTCGGCCAGGGAGATCGCGCAGACCCAGACGCCCGAGCAGCACTACCAGAACACGCTGGTCAGGTCGAAGGCCCTGAAGGACCTCGGTGTCACCGTCGACTTCGCCCCCGACGTCGATGTGAGCAGCCAGCCCGCCGACAGCGTCATCGGCGACCGCTCCTACAGCGACGACCCCCAGGTCGTCACCGAGTTCGCGGGCGCCTACATCCGCGCCTCGAACGAGGTCGGCCTCGGCGCGGTCATGAAGCACTTCCCCGGCCACGGCTCGGGGTCCGGCGACTCGCACACCGGCGCGGTCCGAACCCCGCCGCTGTCGGAGCTGCAGAACAAGGACCTGGTCCCGTTCCGGAACCTGGTGAACTCCGGCGCGGCCGTGATGGTGGGCCACCTCGACGTGCCCGGCCTGACCGAGCCCGACGTCCCCGCCAGCATCAGCCCGGCCGTGATGTCGCTGCTGCGCGAGGGCACCGGCTACGGCGCGCCGCCGTTCGACGGACCGATCTTCACCGACGATCTCGGCGGGATGGCGGCCATCACCGCCCGCATGTCGATCGCCGACGCGGTGGAGGCGGCGCTGGTCGCCGGCGCCGACAATGCCCTGTGGATCAGTACCGACGCGGTGCCCCAGGTGCTCGACCGTTTGGAACAGTCGGTGGCGAGTGGCAAACTGCCCGCCGACCGGGTCGACGCCTCCGTGCTGCGGATGGCGCGCTACAAGGGCGCACCGCTGGGCTGCTGAGGCAGCCCGGCGACTGTGCGGCAAATGGGCACGGGTGAACTTACCTTGGAGTAATATAGGGGTTCACCCTGCGGTAGGAGAGTGGATGGCGGGCGGAACGAAGCGACTTCCCCGGGCGGTTCGTGAGCAGCAGATGCTCGACGCCGCCGTCGAGGTATTCGCACGCAAGGGCTTCCACGACACCTCGATGGACGCCATCGCCGCCGAGGCGAAAATCTCCAAGCCCATGCTCTACCTGTATTACGGCTCCAAGGACGAGTTGTTCCGGGCCTGCATCCAGCGCGAGGGCCTGCGCTTCATCGAGGCCGTCGCGCCGGCGGGCAACCCGCAACTCACCCCGCACGAGCAGGTGCGCACGGCGCTGGAGGGCTTCCTCGATTTCGTCGATCGCAATCGGCAGTCGTGGCAGGTGCTCTACCGGCAGGCAATCGGTCAGCAAGCTTTCGCGTCCGAGATCGACAACGCGCGCGAGCGCGTCATCGAGCTCACCGCCAAACTGCTCGAGTCCAGTGCCAAGCACGCCGATCCCGGCACCAATTTCGAGGTCGTCGCGGCCGCGGTGATCGGGGCGGGCGAGGCGATCGCCGACCGGGTCGCCGGCGGGCGGATCGAAGTGGCCGAGGCCGTCGATCTCCTCGACGATCTGGCCTGGCGCGGTCTGGCCGGTCGCAAGAAGGCCGAGTAGCGCGCCACCGGTTGCCCGCGCCGCGCCGACCTGCCATCGTGCTCGGCGAGAGGATTCACGACAGACGGGGTGGCAGTGTTCGGTGTGTTGAAGCCGTGTGCGCACGGCGCGGCGAAATACGGCATCGATCCGGGGCAGTGGCAGGCGCACATGTGTGGGCTGTGCCTGGGACTGCGCGACGGACACGGTCAACTGGCCCGCGCGGCGACCAACACCGACGCCATCGTGCTCAGCGTGCTCACCGAGGCGCAGACCGGCGACGCGGGCGCGCGCACGACCGCGGGCCCCTGCCCCCTGCGCGGGATGCGCCGCGCCTCCGTCGTCGCGGCGAACGCGCCGGGCGTGCAGCTGGCCGCCACCGCCTCACTGCTGTTGGGAGCGGCCAAGATTCGCGACCACGTCGACGACGGTGACGCCGGTCGACTCGCTCGCCCGCCGATGCGCCGGGTCTCCGGCAAGTGGTCGGCGGCGGCGCGGGCGCAGGCCGACCTGATCGGACTCGACATCGGGCCGCTGGTCACCGCGATCGACAGCCAGCCTGCGCTGGAGGCACTGGCCGAGGGCGGCGGCCCTGCTGGCGCTGCGGGTTTCGGTGCGCTGCCCCGATCCGCCGTCGACCCGATCGTCACGACGCTTGGCGACGAGTCGCGTGTCCCGCCGATCACGCTCGATCAGCTGACCGGCCCGACCCAGCTCTGCGCCGCCACCCTCTTCGGTCACACCGCGACCCTGGCCGGTCGCCCCGACAACGTCGCGGCACTGGAGGAGATCGGCCGCCATGTCGGCCGCATCGCTCACCTCGCCGACGCCATCGAGGACCTCGAACGCGATCGCCTGCGCGGCCGTTTCAACCCGCTCGAGGCCACCGGCACCGATCTGCCCCGCGCCTATGATCTGCTGCGCGAGAGCGAATCCCGCGTCCGCGCGGCCGCCGCCGAGACGAAGCTCGACCAGCTGCCCACCGTCCGCTGGGCCCTGCTCGACCCGCTGTCGGCGCTGCTGCGCAGGCTGGGCCAGGGCCTCGGCCTGGCCGTCGGCCATGTCTGCCGCACGTCGCCCACCGCGCGACAGCACGCGCCGTATCAGTTCCCGTCCCCGCCGGGGCGCCGCCCGAACCGGCCCGGTCCGCTCAAGGCGGGCGGGCTGATCCTGGGCGTCTACTGCACCGGTGTGGCCTGCTGTGTCGACCACACCAGCCCGTGCACCGGCGAGCAGAAGGACGCCTGGGCCAAGCACTGCGATTGCGGCGACTGCTGCGATTGCGGAGACTGTTGCGGCAACTGCTGCGGTGAGGACTGCGGCTGCGGCGACTGCTGCAGCTGCGACTGCAACTGCTAGGAAACCCTCACTCGCACTTCACGATCGGGATCGGGTCGTACTTCACGGTCCGGGTGTGCCGCGACACCTGGGCGCCGGTCTTGCGATCGGTGATCACCCGGGTGTCGGAGATGGTGAAGCCGGGCGCGCCCTCGGAGGCGATGCAGTCCTTGCCCTTGGGCAGGGTGATCTCCTGCGGCTCGGTCGGTTTCGACTTCTCGCCGGTGATCGACTCCACGTCGACGGTCTTGGTGCCCCACAGGCGCACGGTGATGTCCGAGCCCGTCGCGACCGTCTGGATGTAGATGCCGGTCGCGGTGTTGTTGCGGAACGCCAGGTCGATCGCCCCGTCGAACACGGTGGCTTCGCGCGCCGCCGGGTACCGCGAGATGTAGTAGCTGTGCTCGGTGTGACCCGCGTCCTCCATACCGGCGAAGTAAGCGGCGTTGTACAGCGTGGTGGCGAACTGGCTGATGCCGCCGCCGACCGCGGTGCTCGGCCTGCCCTTGTCGATGATGCCGGACTCGACATACCCCTCCGCGGCGGTGCGCGGTCCGGTGAACTCGTTGAGCGAGAAGGTATCTCCCGGCTTCACCACCGCGCCGTCGACCTTGGCGGCGACGGTGCGGATGTTCACCCCGGACGGGCCGCTGAAGCCGCCGGTGGTGAACTGGCCGACCATCTCGGTGATGCCAAGCGCGTTGGCGGCGTCGGTGGTGAGCTTCGGCTCGATCCGCTGGTACACCGCCTCGGTGGTGCGGTTGCCGGTGGCGGTGAGCAGCGCGGGCAGCTTCTCCAGCGTCTTGGGCCAGTCGACCTTGTTGCCCACCACGGCGGGCACCACCGTCGGCTTGCCCGCGCCGACGGTGAAGGTGGCGTCCTTGGGCTCCACCTCCGAGGTCGCCAATTGTGGTGCGAGCAGGGCGATCGCGGCGTCGTTGTCGATCTTGGGCGCCAGACCGCCGTTGCCGTCGGGCACGAAGGTGAGCACGCGGGCGATCTGCTCCGGCGTGAGCACGGCGCGAATGTCCTTGCCGCTCACCGTGATCGGCGCGGAAATCGCCGGAGTGGCGATATCGCGCAGTGCGGCCTGCACGGCCTCGGTCCGCACCGCGACGGGTGCGGCCACCACCGGCAGGTCCAGTTCGCTGCTCGACGCCCAGCGTTCGGTGATCGTGGTGCGCGCGGCGGCGGTGTCGAGCACGCGGCCGGGCACCGGCGCGACCGCGACCGGCCTGCCGTTGTCGAACCGCACCGTGCCCTCGACGGTCGGGTTGTCGTGGACCTGGAAACCGGCCACCTGCTGATCCAGCGCCGCCGCGTCCACGGTGCTGACCACCTGGACGTCGCGGGTGCCGAACAGCGAGATCAGCCGGCGCACCGGGTTGAGCGGCTGGTCGCCGACGGCGTCCCAGGTGCCGTCCCAGTTCACCTGGAGCCCGGCAACGGCCGGTACCAGGCTGGCCTGCACGTCGCCGATCCGGACCGGGAGCGGGCGTTCGGCCCTCGGCCCGAGCTCGTCGTGGAGTAAGGCGTTCGCCTCGGCTTTGTCCATACCGCCGATGTCGACCCCGGCGACGACGGTGCCGCGCGGCACCTCGCCGATGCTCAGGGCCAGGTCGGCCAGGTAGGCGGCGGCGCCGACGGCGAACACGGCGCCGACGGCGATACCGATGCGCTTGGCCAGCTGTGGGGTGCCGGAGCCGGTCGGCGGCTGCGGGCCCGCCGGAGCGGGCGCGGGCGCGGGCGACCAGCCGTCACGGGTCACGGTGGCTAGGGGCTGGGTGGGCAGGGCGGCGGTGACGTCGGCATCGAAAGTGCGATTTGCTTCGAGCAGCTTGCGTAGTCCGACCTCGCCCCTTGGTCGGTCGGCCGGTCCGCCGACGTTCGACTCGCTGGGCACGGAGGTCCTTCCGTTGGGTGGTATGGCGTCGTCCTGGATCAGGTGCGCCCGGCCCCAGGTGTTTGCGGGGCCTCGGCCAAGGGTAATGGTGTTCGTCGCCCTCGGCACCCTGGCAACAGTGGATGGACAGCAGGAAGGCTCCGCGTAGTTGCCGGGTCGGGGGTCTGGCAACTACACGGAGCCGATCTGTTTATCGGCGTCCGTTCCGAGGCGTTACAGCCGTTTTTCCGAGCATTTACCGCGGCCCGCCCTGCGGCTGCGCGCGCTCGCGCGAGACAATCGCACGTGAGACTCGACACCAGGTAGTGCGCACAACGAGGGAGAACTGATGCAGCTGGGAATGATCGGCCTCGGCCGGATGGGTGCCAACATCGTGCGCCGCATCGTGCGCGACGGGAACACCGCGATCGGTCACGAACGCCATCAGGGCCACATCGACGAACTCAAGGCCGAGCTCGGCGACAGCTTCGACGGCAGCACCGACCTGAAGGAGTTCGTCGCCATGCTCGACGCCCCGCGCGTCGTCTGGGTGATGATCCCGGCGGGCGCGACCGGCGCCGCCATCGACTCGCTGGCCGAGCTGCTCGAGCCGGGCGACATCATCATCGACGGCGGTAACAGCCGCTACCACGAGGACATCAAGCGCGCGAAGGCGTTGGCGCCCAAGGGCATCCACTACCTCGATATCGGCACCTCCGGTGGCGTGTTCGGTCTGGAGCGTGGTTTCTGCCTGATGATCGGCGGCGAGGCCGAGCAGGTGAAGTACCTCGAGCCGCTGTTCGAGTCGATCGCTCCCGGCGTCGACGCCGCTCCGCGCACCCCCGGCCGCACCGGCGAGCCGACCCCGGCCGAGCAGGGCTGGCTGCACTGCGGTCCGGCCGGCGCGGGCCACTTCGTGAAGATGGTCCACAACGGTATCGAGTACGGCGCGATGGCCGCCTACGCCGAGGGCCTGAACATTCTCCAGCACGCCAACGTGGGCGCCGCGCACGGCGACGGCGAGCACTCGGCCGAGGAGACTCCGCTCGAGCACCCCGAGTACTACCGGTACGACCTGGACATCCCGGACATCACCGAGGTGTGGCGCCGCGGCTCGGTCGTCGCGTCGTGGCTGCTCGACCTCACCGCGAGCGCCCTGTACGCCGACCCGAACCTGGACGGGTACAGCGGTCGCGTCTCGGACTCCGGCGAGGGCCGCTGGACGATCGACGCCGCCATCGACACCGCCGTGCCGGTCCCGGTGCTGTCGGCGGCCCTGTTCCAGCGCTTCTCCTCGCGCGGCGAGGCGCTCTACGCCGACAAGATGCTCTCGGCCATGCGTAAGGCGTTCGGCGGCCACAACGAGCTGCCGGGGAAGTAGTCCGTATAGCGGGATTGACACCCGCTCACCGGCCGTCCGGCGCTCCGGCGGGCGGCCGGTGAGCGGTTTTCGGGTCGGTTCGCCGATGCCGAAAAATCTCGGATGCTACCCCCGACGACCCCGCCTCGAGAGTGAAACGATAATCTTCCACAAATATGAGAACACGTTCTTGTTTTCCAGGACAACCGTCCAGTCCACCGGATACCTTCTGGTCAGAGGGGGATAGACCACTCGATGAGGAATTCGTCCCGGCCGACTTCGCCGGGGCTTGGAGGAAAATCATGATCCGGACTTCGCGTATCGCCGCGGGCGTCGCCACCACCGCTCTGGTCGTCGCCGGTGTCGGTGTCGCTCTCGGTTCCGGCACCGCCGCCGCGGCGGGCTCCTGCTCGATCAGCAGCCACGCCGAGAAGCGTGACGCCAGCACTGTCGGCATCACGCACGTCTACGACAAGACCGCCAGCGCCGAGCAGATCGGCGTCGGCACCTCGGTCACCTACAAGGTCGTCGTCGGCACCACAGGGATCGGCAACCCCTACGTCAACACCATCACCGACTTCCCGCCGGTCGGCTTCGGCGCCCCGACCAAGACCACCATCACCGCCTACCACGCGATCGGCGGCCAGGTCACCGAGGACGTCACCCCCGAACCGAACGCGGGCGGCTGGAAGGTCACCAGCACCGGCTGGTTCGTCAACTCCGGCAACCCGGTCACCCTGACCATCACCTACCCGGTGCCCGACAGCGTGAAGTCCGGTGACCAGGTCACCAGCGGTGGCGTCGGCGTCGCGGGCACCGTGGGTGTCAGCAACGAGATGCCGGGCCTGACCGCCTGCTTCACCGCGCGCGGCGCGAACGCGGGCGAGACCGTGATCGGCAGCCTCGGCGACAACGGCCTCGGCTCCTCCGACGGTCAGCTGAGCTCCACCGGCTCGCTCAGCGACGTCATCTCCGACGTGCTGCGCAATCTGATCGGTAGCTGATCGCGTAGCACCTGGTCGCCGGGACGGTCTCGCGCTGCCGTCCCGGCGCTCTGGGTTCGCCACCGCCCCATCTGTAGTGAGGATTCATGTTCGTGTTCACCCGTTCCCGTGCGGTCGCGGTGTCGGCCATGGCGCTGGTGCTGCTCTCGGTCGCCTCCGTCGGCACCGCGGGCGCCGACGGTTCCCGGCTCGACCACATCGAGCGGCCCGGGCAACGGCAGCAGACGCTGCATGTGTACTCGGCGGCCATGGACCGGGTGATCCCGCTGCAGGTCATCACCGCGCACGACACCAGCGTCCCGCGGCCGACGCTGTACCTGCTCAACGGCGCCGGCGGCGGTGAGGACCGGGCGAACTGGTACAACCAGACCGATATCGTGCAGTTCTTCGCCGACAAGAACGTCAACGTGGTCACGCCCGCCGCGGGCAAGTTCTCCTACTACACCGACTGGCAGCGCGACGATCCCAAACTCGGCCGCAACAAGTGGCAGACCTTCCTGACCGAGGAGTTGCCGCCGATCATCGACGACACGTTGCATACCAGCGGCGTCAATGCCATTGCCGGACTGTCGATGTCGGCCACCGCGGTGCTGAACCTGGCCATCGCGGCACCCGATCGCTACCGCGCCGTCGGCGCCTACAGCGGCTGCGCCCAGGTCGCCGACCCGATCGGGCGCGCCTACGTCGACGTGGTCTTCGCCCGCGCCGGTGCCGATCCCGCCAATATGTGGGGCGCCCCCGGCGACCCCGCCTGGCAGGCCAACGACCCGTACCTCAACGCGGAACGCCTGCGCGGCAAGGCCATCTACCTCTCCAGCGCGACCGGCCTGCCCGGCGTCGCCGAAACCCTCCCGGCCGGCGCGAACCCCGGCAAGGTCATCGGCATGACCGACCAGATCCTGCTCGGCGGCGCCATCGAGGCCGCGGCCAACCTCTGCACCCAGCGGCTGGCGGCCCGCCTCCAGGAACTGAACATCCCCGCCCAGACCGAATTCCGGGCCGCGGGCACCCACACCTGGAAGTACTGGGAACAGGATCTGCACAACTCCTGGCCGATGATCGCCGAAGCGATCGGCGCGTCCTGACCGCCGCCGCGGAATGAGCGACGGCGGGTGGTTTCCGATTCCGRAAMCCMCCCGCCGTCGTCGTCCTCGGTCCGGGACTAGCGCTCGATGATCGCCACGACGCCCTGGCCGCCCGCGGCGCAGATGGAGATCAGCGCGCGGCCGGAGCCCTTCTCCGCCAGCATCTTCGCGGTGGAGGCCACGATGCGGCCGCCGGTGGCGGCGAACGGGTGGCCCGCGGCGAGCGAGGAGCCGTTGACGTTGAGCTTGCTGCGGTCGATCGAGCCGAGCGCGCCGTCCAGGCCCAGCCGCTCCTTGCAGTAGGCGTCGGACTCCCACGCGGCCAGCGTGGAGAGCACCACGGAGGCGAAGGCCTCGTGGATCTCGTAGTAGTCGAAGTCCTGCAGGGTCAGGCCGTTGCGGGCCAGCAGGCGCGGCACCGCGTAGGTGGGCGCCATCAGCAGGCCGTCGGGGCCGTGGATGTAGTCCACCGAGGCGACCTCGGAGTCCACCAGGTGCGCGAGCACCGGCAGGTTGCGCTGCGCGGCCCACTCCTCGCTCGACAGCAGCACCGCCGAGGCGCCGTCGGTCAGCGGGGTCGAGTTGCCCGCGGTCATGGTGGCGTCGCCCAGCTTGGTGCCGAAGACCGGCTTCAGGGTGGCCAGCTTCTCCACGGTCGAGCCGGGACGCAGGTTGTCGTCGCGGGTCAGGCCCAGGAACGGGGTGATCAGGTCGTCGAAGAAGCCACGGTCGTAGGCGGCGGCCATGTTCTTGTGCGAGAGGTAGGCCAGCTCGTCCTGCGCCTCGCGGGCGATGCCGAACTCCTTGGCGGTGATGGCGGCGTGCTCACCCATCGACAGCCCGGTCCGCGGCTCGGCGTTGCGCGGGATCTCGATGCCCAGCATCGACGGCCGCAGCTGGCCGACCAGCTTGAGCCGGTCCTTGTTGGTCTTGGCGCGGTTGGCGGTGAGCATCCACTCCCGCATGTCCTCGCTGACGCCGATCGGCGCGTCGGAGGTGGTGTCGGCGCCGCCGCCGATGCCCGACTCGATCCGGCCGAGGGCGATCGCGTCGCCGACGGTGACGATCGACTGCAGGCCGGTGCCACAGGCGAGCTGCAGGTCGTGGGCCGGGGTGTAGGGCGAGAGCTTGGAGCCGAGCACGCTCTCCCGGATCAGGCTGTGCTCGCCGACGCGCTTGAGCACCGCGCCGCCGACGACCATGCCGAGGCGCTCGCCCTGCAGGCCGAATCGGCTGACCAGCCCGTCCAGGGTGGCGGTGAACATGTCCTGGTTGGACGCGTGCGCGTAGGCCTTGTCGGAGCGAGCGAACGGGATGCGGTTACCACCAACGATCGCGACCGGGCGCTGGGTCTTCGCGGTCTTGGCGGTGTTGGCCTTGGCCGTCGCCGAGCGGGCTTTGCTTGTCACTCGAGTTCTCCATGGTCTCGTCGGTTCCGGGTACGCCGGGCGTATCGGTTTACATTAAACTTACTCTGGAGTAAGTTCGTTGTCGACACCGTACCCGCAAATGTGAGCCAACACGGGGGACACTGGGCGAGCACGGTCATTCACACGTCGAGCACAGAGAAGGTAGGAACAGTGGCAGCCAAGAGCAAGGGTGCACCCAACCTCTACGGATCCTTCATCCACTCCGCCCCCGGCGCGTTCCTGGCGAGCAAGCTGGGCCTGCCCCAGCCGGCGGAGCTGCGCCGCTACAAGGCCGGCGAGCCCGCGCTGCCCGGCCCGGTCCTGCTGGGCGGCAAGGGTCGGCTCGCCGAGCCGGTCCGCGCGCTGCTCTCGGACTACACCGTCGCGGATTCGCTCG
Source organism: Nocardia canadensis (assembly GCF_032656385.1). Classification (NCBI taxonomy): domain Bacteria; kingdom Bacillati; phylum Actinomycetota; class Actinomycetes; order Mycobacteriales; family Nocardiaceae; genus Nocardia; species Nocardia canadensis. Next base: position 65,865 of record NZ_JAVCWB010000001.1, on the reverse strand, counting down.
ACTCGGGCACCAAGTACGGCGCCCTGGTGTTCGACGCCACCGGCATCGACTCCATCGACAAGCTCTCGCAGCTGTTCGAATTCTTCCAGCCCGCGATGCGCAACCTCGCACCTTCGGGGCGTGTCGTGGTCATCGGCACCACGCCGGAACTGGTCGGCTCGGTCGACGAGCAGATCGCCCAGCGCGCGCTCGAGGGCTTCACCCGCTCGGTCGCCAAGGAACTGCTGCGCGGCGCCACCGGCCAGCTCGTCTACGTGCACCCCGAGGCGGGCGCGGCCGCGACCGGCCTCGAGTCCACCCTGCGCTTCCTGCTCTCGGGCAAGTCGGCCTTCGTCGACGGCCAGGTCATCCGGGTCGGCAAGGTCGATTCCGTCGCCCCGGCCAGCTGGGACAAGCCGCTGGCCGGCAAGGTCGCCGTCGTGACCGGTGCCGCCCGCGGCATCGGCGCCACCATCGCCGAGGTCTTCGCGCGTGACGGCGCCACCGTCATCGTCGCCGACATCCCCGCCGCCGGCGAGGCCCTGTCCGAGACCGCGAACAAGGTCGGCGGCACCGCCCTGGCCCTCGACGTCACCGCCCCCGACGCCGCCGAGCGGCTCGCCGAGTTCGCCACCGAGCGTTTCGGCGGCATCGACATCGTCGTGCACAACGCGGGCATCACCCGCGACAAGCTGCTCGCCAACATGGACGAGGGCCGCTGGAACTCGGTCATCAACGTCAATCTCGCTGCCCCGCACCGCATCACCTCCGGCCTGGTGGCCAAGGGCGTGCTCAAGGAGGGCGGCCGCGTGATCGACGTGTCCTCCATCGCCGGCATCGCGGGCAACCGCGGCCAGACCAACTACGGCGCCTCCAAGGCCGGTGTCATCGGCATGGTCGACGCCGAGGCCCCGCTGCTGTCGGAGAAGGGCATCACCATCAACGCGGTGGCCCCCGGCTTCATCGAGACCGCGATGACCGCCGCTATCCCGGTCGGCACCCGTGAGGCCGGTCGCCTGATGAGCTCGCTGCTGCAGGGTGGCCAGACCGTCGACGTCGCCGAGACCATCGCCTACTTCGCCAGCCCGGCGTCGAACGCGGTGAGCGGCAACGTGGTTCGCGTCTGCGGACAGAGCCTGATCGGCGCCTGATGACCCAGACGATCACCCTCTCCGAGGTTCCGAAGAACGGCGGCCTGTACGCGAAAGCGGCGCTGGGCGCCGTCCCGCTGCCCGCCCCGCTGTCGGGTCGCAAGCCCACGCTGCCCGACCGCCGCGTCGTCCTGGACGGCTTCCGGGTCGACCCGGATCACCTGGCCGCGTACTGCCACGCGACGGGCCTGCGTTTCAGCGACACCCTGCCGCTGACGTACCCGTTCATCCTGGCGTTCCCGCTGGCGATGCAGCTCGTCGTCGCGCGGGACTTCCCGTTCAGCGCGGTCGGCGCGGTGCATTTCGAGAATGTCATCGAGCGCACCAGGGAGATCTCGGTCGCGGAGCCGCTCGATTTCGCGGCGCACATCGAGAACCTGCGGGAACACCCGAAGGGCCTGCTGGTCGACGCGATCACCGAGATCCGTGTCGGCCGGGAGCTGGTCTGGCGGCAGGTCACCACCTTCCTGCACCAGCAGCGCACGTCCCTGTCGGGCGGCCCGAAGTCGGCCCCGCCCGCCGACGTGGTCCCCCCGCCGCCGCTGCGCGTGCAGCGCGTCGATCAGAAGATGATCAACCGCTACGCCGCCGCCTCGGGCGATCACAACCCGATCCACGTCTCCGGCATCGGCGCCAAGGCCATGGGCTTCCCGAAGACCATCGCCCACGGCATGTGGTCGGCCGCGAACATCCTCGGCACCATCGAGGGCCGCATCCCCGAGAAGACCACCTACACGGTCAAATTCGGCAAGCCGGTCTTCCTGCCGTCGTCGGTCAACATCTACGCCGAGCAGGTCGGTTCCGGCTGGGACCTCTCCATGCTCAACCCCAAGAAGGGCTACCCCCACCTCACCGCGACCCTGCGCTGAGTTCCGGGACTCGACGGGCCGCACCTCCTTTCGGAGGTGCGGCCCGTCGGCGTATCCACAACTCACGGCTGTTGAAACACCGACTGGTTCGGAAACCGGTGAACCGGATCGGACCGATCGAATCCATCGTTACCTGAATTCGCTGTGAGATTACTCATTTCCACGGTTCATGTTCGCTGATTGATTGCGGCACAACATGATCAAGCAACATTTGGTCTACCGACCGGTGCTTTCTTCTCCGAGCTAAAAAATTGCCTCACCCCCGCTGGGCGGGCGATTCGGTGTTGCCATGATGCCAACATTCCGGTCCGGAAATTCCGGCTATCCTCCGGCATCCGAACAGCCCGCTGCCCCGATATTCGCGCATTCCCGTGCCCGGAAACGCGTGTTAGAACTGCTGTGCCCAGCCTGCGGGGCTGGCGAACCCGGGATGTTGGACTCCCCGATCGGGCGGCGATCCTGCGGCCGCCCAGCGCATTTCACCTGATGATCCGTTGGCTCGAAGTGGTGTGGAGGAAGCGTTGTGAAGAAATCGATGGCTATCGCGATGGCGACGGCGGCCTGGTCGCTGATGGTGGTCCCCGGCCTGGCCGGCGCCGACACCGGTAGCGGCTCGACCGGCAGCGGTGTGCTCGACACCGGCAGTGGCATTCTCGGCGACCTGCTCGACACGGGCAGCGGCATCCTCGGTGGCAGCTCGGGCGGTTCGTCGGACAGCGTGCAACCCTGCAACCGCTCGACCGAGTCCGGCGGAGCGGGCGTCACCACCACCGTGCACCAGCTCGGCGTGGCGGGCCCGACCGCCTTCGTCCTGTCCTACGAAACCCTCAACATCCCCGACCGGATCCAGGTCTACTACGAGGGCGGTCAGGTGCTCGACACCGGCTACCTCGGCGACAACCTCAACCAGGGCACCGGTTCCGCCGTCGTCTCCCTCCCCGCGGGCAGCGCCACCACGGTGACCGTGAAGGTCAGCGGCCCCGACGACACCCGGTGGGAGTACACGGTCAACTGCCCGTCCTAGTGACATGCGAGAGACGAGCGGTCCGGGATCTCCCGGGCCGCTCGTTTCGTCTTCACCGGGTGAACGAATCGCCACGCCGCCGAGCACGGGAAATCGGGTCGAGATCGTCGAGGCCGCGAGAGGGGTGTCCGTTTGTGTGGATGGGTGGCAGGCCCTACTGTCCCGACTGGTCCACACGCGATGTGTGCCGAATGATCGTCGGATGGGGGAGTGCCATGTCGGCACCACAGTCGTTCACCTCGGGTCAGGAGATGGTGGACACGGGCGGCGGGGCTATCGGTGGCTCGGCTACCTCGAGCGTGCGAGAAGCGCCCACCGGACGTGAGCGGTTCGCGGCGGTGTGGGTTTTCCTCGCCGCCTGGCTCGCCTACGCCACGGTTCTGCTGGTCAGCAGTCGGGACCTGTTCACCCGGGTGGTGGCCGAGGAAGGGGATGGGGCGACCATCTCGATCCAGGTGCTGGCCGCGAAGGATTTCGAGCTTCTCGTCGGCAACTACTCCCGGGTCGGGTTCCATCATCCCGGGCCCGCGCTCATCTATGTGCACGCGTTGGGTGAGTGGCTCTTCTACGATGTGCTGCGGTTGGTGCCGTCTCCGTGGAATGGGCAGGCGATCGCCATCCTGCTGTTCAACGCGGCGATGGTGGCGTCGGCGTTGAGTATCGTCTACGCCTGGTACCCGTCGTGGAGGCTCGTCGCCGGACTCGGCGGGGTGAGTGTGTTGTTCCTCGCCGGTTATCCGGGGCTGCTCAGTGGCATCGGGCTTCCCTATGTGTATTTCGCACCGTTTCTCCTCTTCCTGGTCGCGGTGTCGTCGGTGGTGGCCGGGCGTACCGGACATCTTTGGGCCGGGGCGCTCGCCGGTGGGTTGCTCATCCATGGACACGCGGAATTCCTGTTCTTCGTGTCGCTGTTGGGTGGAGCGGGGCTGTACCTGGTGTGGCGACGCAAACTTGCTGTCGCCGAGAAAGATTGGTGGCTTTTCGGCGGGATCGCGGCGTTGTTCGCCTTCCCGATCGTGCTCAATACCATCGTGAATTTCCCCGGTGAACTCCCGAAGTACGTCGGCTATGGCGGCGGGCACGGGATCCATATGCCGTGGACCGCGGTGTCCTACACGGTGCAGTTCTGGGGTCCGAACCGTCTTCTCGGCGTCGCGATCCTCGTCGCGCTCTTCGTTCTCGTCAGGCTGGTGGCACGCGGCGAGAAATTCCTGACCTGTGGCCTGTCCGTCTGCGCTGCGGCTGTCGCGCTGATGGCGGCCTACGCGATGATCGGCATTGACCAGATCAACGAGGCCTACATCGGCTACTTCTCGTACGCGATCCCCCTGTTCATGTTCATGCTTCTCCTGGTCGGTCTCGCCCAGCGGGTCGGCCGGCTGAAAGGCGCTGCTGTCGGCCTGCTGGTCGTGGGGCTGGTGGTGAGTGGGATGACGAACTCGCTGACCAATCGGCGACCCGAGATGGGCGGCGTGCCCGCGACTGTGGCGGCGATGGCGGAGGTGGCCGGAGATCGGTCGATCGTTCTGGAACGGCGACCGCACGAAGCGTGGGCCGAGGTGGTCGCGCTCGTCCTGAGCGGGGCCCGGAGCGGTGTTCGGGTTTGCGCGGACGACGCCGCGAGGATGGAACTGCTGGTCACCGCCGCATTCGTCTGCACCCCCGCCGAATTGGCCACCGGCGCCCGTTTCACGGTGACGAGAAGGGACGCCGGTGCACCCGTCGGACGGGTCGTCGGCGAGATGGGTCTGCCGGACGGCAAGCAGCAGAGCTGGGTGACAGCCGAGGGCTGAGGACCCTCGCGGGTCTCCCCGCCTGGCCGAGCAGGCCGAGACCGTCGCCCTGGCCCGCACCTGTCAGCGCAGGGCTGAGCTCGAGTCGACAACCACGGCGTAGAGGTCGGCGAGGGTGGCCAAGGCGCTCTGGTGGAGTTGGTCGGCCGGGACTTCACCGGTGGCGGTGGGCAGGGGCCGGGTGGCGCAGGCGTCGGCGACGACCGTGGGTTTGTTGCCACGGAGGAAGGCGCCCTCGGTGGTGAAGGTGACGCACATGTGGGTCATGAAGCCGGCGATGACGACATTGTCGTGGCCCGCCGCGTCGACGAGGTCGCCGAGATCGGTGCCGACGAAGGCGTTGGGAACGGTTTTGACGACGACCTTCTCGTCGGCGGTGGGGGCGACCGCGGGGTGGATGCCGCCGATGTCGGCGGTGATGTCGTAGGGGGTGCCTTCGCCGCCGTCGTTGATGACGTGGATGACCGTCGCGCCGGATTCGCGTGCCTTGGTGAGCAATTCGGCGGCGGCGTCGAGGGCGGCCTTCCAGTCGGTCAGCTCCATGACGCCCTGGGTATAGGTGTTCTGGTAGTCGACCAGGATCAGGGTGGACTCGGCCAGCGTGGCCGGGGTCTCGTCGAAACCGTTGAGCTGGCGGAGGGTGGTCGAAGCCATCGGAAAGCCTTCCTATCGGGGACGAAGTCCACGCTAAGGAGCTCCGGAGATGTCGGCAATGTCATGTAACCTGCAGATTCGGACATGGAGGTGTGGGGTGGTCGATCGGCTCGTGGTGATCGTGCTGTTCGATCGGGTCGACCTGCTCGATGTCACCGGGCCGCCGGAGGTGTTCTCGCTGTTGCAGCGGGAGATGGACGAGCCGACCGGGTACCAGGTGGTGCTGGCGGCCGCGACGATGGCGCCGGTCACCACGTCGGCGGGGGTTCGGGTGCTGCCGGATGTGACCTTCGCCGAGGTCGCGGCGCGGCGCGTCGACACGGTGGTCGTGCCGGGTGCGGTGGAGACCGACAGCAGCAGGCGGGTGCGGGCGCTGGTCGATCCCGGGGTCGTCGACGCGGTGACGACGCTGGCGAAGCGGGCGCGCCGGGTGGCGTCGGTATGCGTCGGCGCGCATATTCTCGCGGCCGCGGGACTGCTCGACGGCAGACGCGCCACCACCCACTGGTCGACCGCGCAGCAGCTCGCGGCCGAGCATCCCGAGATCGAGGTGGACGCCGACCCGATCTACATCCGCGACGAGCACATCTGGACCGGAGCGGGTCTCACCGCCTGCCTCGATCTGACGCTGGCGCTGGTGGCCGACGATTTCGGCGACGAGCTGGCATTGCGGGTGGCCCGGCAATTGGTGATGTATTTGAAAAGGCCCAGCGGGCAGAGTCAATTCAGTGTTTCGCTCGAGCCGGTATCGACCACACGACGCATCGACGATATCCGGCACTACATCACCGGAAATATCGGAAAGCCGCTCACCGTCACCGATCTCGCCGAGCGGGCGCATGTGAGCGAGCGACAGCTCACCCGGATCTTCCGCGCCGAACTCGGCATGACGCCGGCCGCCTACCTCGAATCGGCGCGGGTGGAAGTGGCACGGCACCGGTTGGAAACGACCGACGACACCCTCCAACGTGTCGCCGCCACTTGTGGTTTCAATACCGTGGACACGCTGACCCGAGCGTTTCGCCGGCGGCTGGACACCACCCCGACCGAGTATCGCCACAGATTCCGGATCGGCTGACGAGGTCCTCGCCGGAACTGGTGCTCGCGAACTCTAACAGCGGGCGGTCGCCGGGCGACACGATTGTCTTGCCCCCATTTCATCGGTCTGCCGGGTGATGTTGTGCCGCTGTTAGACATCTCGTGTGACGGAAACGTAGTCCGTCGTAAATCTGAACAATGAGGGGTTCACAATGAGCAAGATTCGTGTCTTCGGTGTGGCGATGGCGGCCGCGGCGGGCATCGCGGTGCTCGGCGCCGGTGCGGCGAACGCGGAGGAGCCGGCGCCCAGCACCGGGTCCGCCGACCTGACCGCTCTGCTCGGCGCGCTGACCAGCGGATCGTCGGAGACCGAGGAGGTCGTCGAGGAGGAGCCGGGCACCGGGTCGGCCGAGGGGCTCGCGGCGCTGCTGGCCCAGCTGACCAGCGGATCGGCCGGCGAGACGCCCGCGGAGTAGTCGCGACCGGGTGACCTGGCCGTCGCACAGTGGGGCCGCGCTTCCTGTGACGATGAGTTCTTCTCACGTTCATTTGAATTATGTTTCGCGTAATTCTGTCGTGATAGGAACTCAGTATTCGTCTAGAAGGAGAAAATATGTTCGACAGCCTGGTCCAGATCCTGCCCATCCTCCTCGCGTTTGCCAGCGGGTCGGCGGCCTGAGCTACCTGGGATTTCACGGCGCCCGTCGGATTCGACGGGCGCCGTTTTCCGGCTACCGGGCGGGGATCAGCCGGTAGAGCCACCACGGTCGGGTCGGGAAGGCCGGGTCGTAGATGCGCAGCAGCATCCGGCGTTCGATGCCGGTACTGCGTTCCCGGATTCGCAGGTGGCGCCGCGCGATGTCCTGGGGGCGCACGTCGCTGGTCCAGATGGGGTCCCAATCGGGGGACTGACCGCAGGACTCGGTGATCGCGGTGACCCGCTGGGTCGGCGCGAGCGGAGCGAGCATGCGGAAGGCGTGCACCAGCAGCTGGGCCTCGGTGGTCCAGTCGATGAACACCTTCTTGGCGATCGGGTCGAGGAACATCCATTCGAGCACGTTCACCCCGGCGCCGAGCCCGGGGAACAGCCGCTGGTACTCGGCGTTCGCGGCGAGCATGTCCATGGTGGGGAAACGCTGCAAGCACGCCGGATGCGTGAGGCTGGCCAGGTCGGTCAGATCCTCCGCCGTCGGCGCGGCCGGTGGGGTGCCGGAATCCAGTGCGGGCAAGCCGAGTACGAGGATGTGCTTGCGATACCACAGCGGCACATCGAGGGAATCGAAAAGCCGCTGGAGCATGGGGGAATTCGGGACCAGCGCACCCGATTCGATCTGGCTGATCAGCAGCGGCGCCATCTGCGCCCGCGCGGCCAGCTCGGTCCGCGCGAGGCCCGCCGCCATTCGGCGCTCCCGCAAATACACACTGAGCGCGGTACTTTCACCCATCACGACCCCCGAGCCTCACCCCGACCGCCGGCAATTCCCAGGGTACGCCGGGTTCGGAGACGGAGATCAGAAAAACAGGTCACGAGTGATGCCGCGCGAACCCCTCGTCCGCGCGGCATCGCCGGCTACTGCCCGACGGCGTGCGCGGCCACCCAGGTCCGGGCCGGATCGTAGGTGTCGCGGATGTGCTGGAGCCGTTGCCATGCGGTGGCGTCGAAGGCGGTGGCCGGGTCGATCACGCGGTCGGCGAAGTTCAGGAACGACGTCTCGGCGGCCCACGGCCGCAGGGCGGCGACGACGCCGGTGGTGACGGTCTCGCCGAGCGCGGCGAGCTCCTGCGTCGGCGCGGGTGACACCGCGAACAGGGCGTACGCGCCGGCCAGGTGCGACAGCGCGGTGTCCTGGGGACGGGCGAGCGCGCCGCCGAGATGACGGAGTTCGGCGAACATCAGCGGGGTCTGCACGCCGGGGCCCGCCACCGCGAGCAGGGCGTCGACCGCTTCCTGCGGAAGGTGTGTGAGCAGGGCGTGATCGCTCACCGCGGGGGTCGGGCCGGGCGGGTCCATGTGCACGTCGAGCAGCGCGGCGGTCGGGATGCGGCCGAAGGTGTCGAGTTCGGGGGCCAGCGCGCGCAGCGGGGCGAGCAGTTCGGCGGCGCGGTCGTCGTCTTCGAGCACGGCGCCGTCGATCACCACCAGGCTGCGCCCGGACAGGAACGGCGGCAGTTCGGGCAGCGGGGGAAACCGCATGAGCCGCACCGAGGTGGTGACCGATTCGGGGAGCGTGGCGGTCCAGTCCCGCCACGCGGACAGCACCTCGGGCGCGCGCTCGATGTCCCACAGCAGCATGCCCGCGACGACGTCGGCGAGCGGGAGCAGGTCGAGCTCGATCGCCACCACGACGCCGAAGCTGCCGCCGCCACCGCGCACCGCCCAGAACAGGTCGGGGTGCTCCTCGGCGCTCGCCCGCACCAGCGATCCGTCGGCCGTGACCAGGTCGATCGCGCGCACGGCGGAGCTCGCCAGACCGCGCTCGCGACCGTAGAAGGACAGGCCGCCGCCGAGCAGATACCCCGCGACCGCGACATCGCCCGCGCTGCCGTGCAGGGCGGTGAGTCCGTGCGGTGCCGTCGCCGCGAGCACGTCGCGCCACAGCGTGCCGCCGATGACCCTGGCGCGCCGGGCGATCGGATCGACGGTGACACCGGTGAGTTCGTGCAGCCGGAGCAGGACCGCGTCGTCGAGCCCGGCCACGGCGGCGGCGCCGTGCCCGGTGCTCTGCGGCGCGATCCGCAGGCCGAGACCGGTGGCGGCCCGGACGAGGTCGACGACCTCGTCGATCGTGCGCGGCACCGCGACGGCGGCGGGCCGCTGCCGGACGGCGAGGTTCCACGGGGTGGCTGCCGCGTCGTAGCCGGGGTCGCCGGGCAGGAGCGCGAGGTCGCGCAGGGCGGTCGTGGTCGGGTTCATGGACGGTCCTTCGGGTCGGGAGAAGTGGGGATCACCTGCGCGCTGAGCTCGACGAGCGTGCCGGGGAGCGCGAGGTGCGCGACATCGATGAGGTCGACCGGCACGGGTGCGCCGTCGAGCCATTCCGCGACGAGGTCGGCGAGATCGGCGGCGTCGGCGGGAGCGCGGGCGCGGACCCGCAGACGCACGATCGATGACGCCTCCAGCCCGCGCGCGGCCAGCGCCGCCTCGAGCCGCTCGAACGCCAGGCACAGCTGTGCGGCGGCGTCCTCGGCGTGCACGAGGCGGCCCGACTCGTCGACCGAGGTCGTCTCGAGGATGATGGTCACGCGGTCCAGATTCGCGCGTTCGCCCTGGTCGGGGCCATCCCAGCCGGGCGGGGAATCGGGTATCCCAGCCGTCTGGGATATGGCGGCCTATGGTCTGCGGCGCATACTGAGGGCATGCGTAGCCGGCTTGTTCCCGAGCGCGTGCGGAGCGATCTGGATGTGCTCTCGCGTGCCGGTCTCGACCTCGACGAATTCCTGGTCGAGGCGACCGACGCGGTGCGCCGGGCGGTACCGGCGGTGGCCGCGTGCGTCGGCACGCACGACCCGGCGACGATGATGCTCACCAGCGCGCGCAAGTACGGGTCGCTGGTCGCGGCGAACGAGCACGACCGGCTGTTCGGCCTCATCGAGTACGGCACCGAGGACGCGACGTCGTTCCGCTCGCTCGCGGTCTCCGAGCGGCGCGCGATCGGCATGCACGCGGCCATGGGCGACGACATCGAACGCTGCGAGCGGATGTCCCGGCTGATGCGCCCGATCTACGGTTTCGCCGACGAGGCGCGGCTGGTGTTCCGGGACGGTTCGGGGGCGTGGGGGTGCCTGGCGCTGTTCCGCGGCAGCGACGACCCCATGTTCACCGACGACGAGGTCGACTATCTCGCCTCGCTGTCCGGCTCGTTCGCCCGTGGCGTGCGCGCGGGCGTGCTGACCCGGCTCGCCGACGCGCCCGAGCTGGGCGCCGAGACCGCCGGTCCCGCCGTCGTCATCGTCGACGCGAACGACGAGGTGGCCCAGATCAGCCTCGGCGCCGAGGAGCGGTTCGCGCAGCTGCGGTCGTCGGTGCACAGCGGCGACCCGCTGAGCCTGGTGATCTCATTGGTCAGCGCCGCGCGGCGAATGCTCGCCACGCCCGGCGCTGCGATGCCGAGGGCCCGGGTGCGGACAGCGTCCGGGGTGTGGCTGGTGCTGTACGCGTCGCCGCTGGCCGGGCCCGACGGCGCGGTGGGCGATGTCGTCGTCACCATCGAGGAGGCGCGGCCGCCGGAGATCGTCACCCTGGTCGTCGCCGCCTTCGGGCTGACCCCGCGCGAACACGACGTCACCCGGTTCGTCCTCCAGGGTGTGGAGACCAAGGAGATCGCCGCGGCCCTGCACGTCTCGGCCTACACCGTCCAGGACCACCTCAAGTCGATCTTCGAGAAGGCGGGCGTCCGCAGCCGCCGCGAACTCATCGCTCGCGTGTACTTCGACCAGTACGTCCCCCGCATGGGCGCCGAAGTCGGCCCCTCGGGCTGGTTCGCCCAGTAGTCCCTGGAAACGCGAACGTCCCGGAGTCGGCAGACTCCGGGACGTTCGACTGGTCTCGCGAGAAACATGGGTAACTCACCGGGAACCGGCTAACTCCCCACGCCACTTCCCACCGGCCGCGTGTCAGGCCGAAGACTCACCTGAGTGCGGCCTGATACGCGGAGAGGCGGAACAGCTCAGAAGGCGGCCTCGTCCAGTTCCATGATGTCGTTGTCCAGGTTGGCCAGGATCGCGCGGGTGGCGGTCAGCTCCGGCAGGACGTTGCGGGCGAAGAACTGCGCCGAGGCGACCTTGCCGGTGTAGAAGGCGACGTCGGAGCCGGTGGCGCCGTTGTCCAGGGCCGCGAGGGCGATCTCGGCCTGCTGCAGCAGCTGCCAGCCGATGAACAGGTCGCCGACGGCCATCAGGAAGCGGACCGAACCCAGGCCGACCTTGTACAGCTCGGTCGGCTGCTCCTGGGCGCCCATCAGGTGGCCGGTCAGGGTGGCGGCCATGGTCTGGACGTCCTCGAGCGCGGTGGCCAGCAGCTTGCGCTCGCCCTTGATGCGCTCGTTGGCGGAGTCGGCGTCGATGAACTTCTGGATCTGGCCCGCCACGTGGGCCAGGGCCACACCGCGGTCACGCGCGATCTTGCGGAAGAAGAAGTCCTGCGCCTGGATGGCGGTGGTGCCCTCGTAGAGCGAGTCGATCTTGGCGTCGCGGATGTACTGCTCGATCGGGTAGTCCTGCAGGAAGCCGGAGCCACCGAAGGTCTGCAGCGAGTCGGTCAGGTACTGGTAGGCGCGCTCGGAGCCGACACCCTTGACGATCGGCAGCAGCAGGTCGTTCACGCGGAACGCGACGTCCTTGTCCGCACCCGAGACCGCGGCGGCGATCTCTTCGGTCTGGTGGGCGGCGGTGTAGAGGTAGATCGCGCGCAGGCCCTCGGCGTAGGCCTTCTGCATGGCCAGCGAACGACGCACGTCCGGGTGGTGGGTGATGGTCACGCGGGGCGCGGCCTTGTCGGTCATCTGGGTCAGGTCGGCACCCTGGACGCGGGTCTTGGCGTACTCGAGGGCGTTCAGGTAACCGGTCGACAAGGTCGCGATGGCCTTGGTGCCGACCATCATGCGAGCGTTCTCGATGACGTCGAACATCTGCGCGATGCCGTTGTGGATCTCGCCGACCAGCCAGCCCTTGGCGGGAATGCCGTGGCCGCCGAAGGTGACCTCACAGGTGGCCGAGGCCTTGATGCCCATCTTGTGCTCGACGTTGGTGACGAACACACCGTTGCGGTCACCGTAGGTCTCGGTCTCGAAGTCGAAGTGGATCTTCGGGACGTAGAACAGCGACAGGCCCTTGGTGCCCGGTCCGGCGCCCTCGGGGCGAGCCAGCACCAGGTGCATGATGTTCTCGAACAGGTCGTCGGAGTCACCCGAGGTGATGAAGCGCTTGACGCCCTCGATGTGCCACGAGCCGTCTTCCTGCTTGATCGCCTTGGTGCGGCCCGCGCCGACGTCGGAGCCGGCGTCCGGCTCGGTCAGCACCATGGTGGCGCCCCAGTTGCGGTCGGCGATCTTGGCGGCCCACTGCTTCTGCTCGTCGGTGCCGTTGTTGAAGAAGACCTGGGCGAAGCCCGCGCCGGCGGCGTACATCTGGATGGGCGGGTTGGCGCCGAGCACCATCTCCGACAGGGCCCAGGTGATGGCGGACGGGGCGTTCAGGCCGCCGAGCTCCTCGACGACGCCGACCTTGGCCCACTCGCCCTCTTCGAGCGCCTTGTAGGACTTCTTGAAGGACTCGGGCAGGGTGACCGAGTGGGTGTTCGGGTCGAAGGTGGGCGGGTTGCGGTCGGCGTCGGCGAACGACTCGGCCAGCGGACCCTCGGCCAGACGACGGACCTCGGAGAGCATTTCCTTGACGGTGTCGGTGTCCAGGTCACCGAAGGTGCCCGCATCGAGCAGCTTGTCGATGCCGAGGACCTCGAAGAGGTTGAACTCGAGGTCGCGAACGTTTGCCTTGTAGTGGCCCATGTGAGTACTCACTCTCCGTTGAGTTCTGGTGCGGTCGGTTGTCTGCCGTTCCCGCCCTGTGACGTCCACCGGGGTAGCCTTGCCGGTTTTCCGCATGCTACTCGCGGGTAACTTATGGACCATATTACCGGTGAGTAATCGTCTCGGCAAAGGGCTGGGGAGCAATGTGACGTGAAAAACACGCACGGGCGCCGAAACGTTGCTCGCCGCGGCGGCGGGGCTACCGTGAGGTGTGCGCATCGAGACGAGTTCCGGGCCCGCCGAGATCGAGCTCGACGAGGTCGCCGACCCGGCCTTCCTGCTGGTGATCACGCACGGCGCCGGCGGCGGTGTCGACGCGAAAGACATTCTGGCAGTGCGTGATTCGGCGATCGAGTCGGGCGGTGCGGTGGCCAGGGTGGTGCAGCCGTACCGGGTGGCCGGGCGCCGGGCGCCAGGGTCGGCGGACAAGCAGGACGAGGCCTGGCGCGAGATCGTCGCCGCGCTGCGGGCCCGGTTTGCCGGGGTGCCGGTTGTCCAGGGGGGTCGCAGCAACGGAGCGCGGGTGGCGTGTCGCACCGCCGTCGCCGTCGGCGCGCGCGGGGTGATCGCGCTGTCGTTCCCGTTGCATCCGCCGGGGAAGCCGGACAAGAGCAGGCGTGCGGAGCTGCTCGCTCCCGGTGACATCGAGGTCGTGGTGATCAACGGCGGCAGCGACCCGTTCGGGGTGCCCGATCCCGCCGATGCCGCCGAGGTGAAAGTGATCCCCAAGCAGGCGCATTCGTTCCGCACCGGATTCGACGTGATCGCCGCGACAGTCGAACCCTGGTTCGCCCGCTGGCGCTAGGCTGCTTCGCGCAAGCACGCTTCGATCGAGGCAGGGGGCAGTCATGAAGGCGCTCATCGTGTGCACGTCCAAGTCGCACGGCAATACCAGGAAGGTCGCCGACACCATCGGCTCGGTGCTCGACGCGCGGGTGGTCGACCCGTCGGAGATCACCGCGGCCGACCTCGCCGACCACGACCTCGTCGGCTTCGGGTCGGGGGTGTACTGGATGGCGCTGGACGCCCGGCTGCGCGAGTTCGTCGACGCGCTGCCCGCCGGAGCGGGTCGCGAGGCGTTCGTCTTCGCCACCAGCGGGCTGCCCGAGCCGCGTTTCCGCCCCTACCTGCGCAATCTCGGCGACCAGCTCACCGACAAGGGCTTCGAGGTGGTGGGCGGGTTCGCCTGCCGCGGGCTCGACACGATGGGGCCGCTCGCACTGGTCGGCGGGCTGAACAAGGGCCGCCCCAGCGCCGACGACCTGAGCTCGGCGCGGAGTTTCGCCGAGCAGCTACGCGGCCGGTTCGCCTGATTCCGGCAGGTCCCGTTCGGCCAGGACCAGCGCGTCGATCGCGTCGGGACCCTCGGTGGGCCGCAGCACCGCGTCGGCGATGCGGATGGTGATGTGCTCGCCCGCCGCGCCCAGTTCGGCGCGGATGTCGTCGGGGGTGAACAGGATGGCCGGGTCCTGCGGGCCGCCGTAGCCGTCGGTCAGGTTCCTGGTGTCGTGCCCGAGCACGAGCAGCACGCCGCCGGGGGAGAGCATGCCTGCCAGTTCACGCAGCAGGGCGCCGCGCTGCTCGGCGGGCAGGTGCACGAAGACCATCAGGATCAGCTCGTACGGTCCGGTGATCCCCGCCCCGGCCAGGTCGGTGATGTCGGCGCACTGCCAGTTCACCCGCGAGCGCACCGAGCGCGACAGTCGCGCCGCGACCGTGCGGCCCTTGTCGATGCCCACCTGGGAGAAGTCGACGGCGTCGATCTGCCAGCCGTGCGTGGCCAGCCACAGGGCGTGGCGGCCCTCGCCGCAGGCCAGGTCGAGCGCGCGGGGCAGCGCGGGCGCGGTGCCGCCCGGTTCGTCGGGTCGCAGCTGGATCCGGCGATCGAGGCCGTAGACGTACTCGACCACCGTGCTGTTCGGCGGTGCGCCCCAGATCAATTCACTCTGGGCATACCGAGCGTCCCATTCCGCCGCCGATCCGCCTCCCCGCGACGTCTGGCCGGATCCAGGTGCGTCACCGGCTGTCGATGCGGCCGGCGGTTGATCGGTGGTCATGTCAGCCCGTCCCCGGTGAGTTACCCATGTGCTTGCCAGACCTATGGTGCCAGGTCTTCAGGCTCTCCAGGTCTCAGAGCCGGGTACGCATCAACACGACGTTGTACTGGGTGTGGATGGTGGTCATGAAGTAGAGGTCGCGGCCGGTCTGGTACGGGAAGATCGACGGCGCGTAGGCGGTGGGGAGCTCGCGGGCGTCGATCAGCACCTCCGGCGCGCTCCACGGGCCCTCGGGGGAGGACGCGCGGCGCATGACCACGGAGTTGAACGGGTCGGTGGTCAGCGAGACGAACTGGCCGAGGTACTCGTTGTACATCACCGACAGCTCGCCGACGCCGCCCATGATCGGGGCCGCCGCGTTCACGTCGTTGAGCTTCCACCCGCTGCCGTCCCAGTACTCGTAGGCGCCGAGGTTCTCGATCTGGGCTTCCGGCACGCGCGCGACGAACGCGTCGTTGTTGCGGCCCGAACGGGTGCCGTACTCGTAGACGAAACCGCCGTCCTTGAGGAAAGCGTTCATCTGGAAGTTGGCGTTGCCGCCCTCGTCGGGGCGCCGGGTGTGGCCGAGATCGGCCCAGGTCTCGCCGTTGTCGGCGGAGGCGGCCAGGCCGGAGAAGCTGGTGGTCCACTCGCCGGGGGCGTCCCAGGTCTTCACCGACATCATCGACAGGTACTGCACGCCGTTGGCCGAGATGCCCGCCGTCGGGATGCGGCTGATCTCCAGGAACGGGATCTTCGGGCTGGGGATGAGGTCGCGCGCCTGGCCGACGACATCGCGCACGACGCTGTCGAAGAAGACGCCGCCGGAGGGGTCCTTGGTATGGCTGCGGACCAGGATGTTCGAGCGCCACGCCCAGGTGCTGCCCGCCAGCAGGTTCGGGAAGCCGATGCCCGCGGTGTCGCCGAAGGCGGTCAGCATCTCGCCGCGGCCGTTGTCCCACATGATGCCGAGGTCGGTGCCGAGGACGTTGTAGTTCTGCGTGTTGTTCGGGCTCGCCATGCCGGTGACCTGGAAGACGGCCTGCGTGCGCCCGTGCAGGGCGGGCAGGCCGTTGGTTCCGTTGAGCACCGGGATGGGGTTGATGGCGTTGGGATTCGCCACGGCGGGCGTCGCTCCGCTCACCAGCATGGCCGTCGCTCCGGCGAACGCGGCAAGCAGGATGGAACCGGTCTTCTTCACGGTCGTCGGAGCCTCCGGGTCACGCCGAAAATCGAGACCGCTTCAGGTTCACCTGTGTCGCGGACCACATTTCGACTGTTGGGCGAATCGCAGCGATGCTAACAGTCGATCGGAGTGGCGTGTGGTACATCGACTCGTGGGTTGGCATGAACAAATTCTCAGTTGCCTGTCGCTAACTACGATTCAGGGCCTTACGCAGGAGCAACGGCACCTGGGCCGCGCGTTCGGCGGCGAACGTGGCGCGCGGATTTCGGTGCCAGGACCGGTCGAAGAGGCGCTTGGCGGCGGCGACCGCGCGCGGATCGCGGGCGGTGATCCGGTCGGCGAGGGCGGCGGCCGCGGCCTGTGGGTCCTCGGCGACCTCGGTGACGAGGCCGATCCGGGCGGCCTGGGCGGCGTCGATCGGGTCGGCGGTCATGGTCAGCAGCATGGCCTGGTCTATGCCGATGAGCTGCGACAATGTCGCCGCGCCCGACATGTCCGGAATCAGGCCGTGGGCGGCTTCCATCACCGAGAACTCCGCCGTCGGCGCCGCGATGCGGAAGTCGGCGGCCAGTGCGAGTTGCAGGCCGCCGCCGTAGCAGCGGCCGTGCACCGCGCCGATCACCGGCACGTCGAGACGGCGCCAGGCCCAGCAGGCTTCCTGAAAAGTATTCGTGCCGCGCCACGGTCGCGGGAGAAATTCCCGAACGATAGCCAATGGATCGCGGGTGGCCGCCGCGATATCGAGTCCGCTACTGAAACTCGGTCCGTTGCCGCTGACAATGACGACCCGGGTTTCTTTGTGCTCGGCCACTTTTCGCGCCGCGGCGACGAGATCACGGAGCATTTCCAGGGTCAGTCCGTTGTGTTTGCCCGGTCGATTCAAGGTGATATATGCGCGGTCGCTCTCGAAGCGCGCGGTGAGGTGGTCTCCCATGGGCTCACCTTACTCGTGAGTCAGTTCCGGGTGGGTGGGACGGTGTGGCCCTCGCGGCGGCGGTGCGGCATGATCCTCCACGGCTGCGCATCGGCCGATGCGCAGCGATCGAGAGGACTCGAGAGTGCGGATCTGTTTGCTCGCCGCGGCGCTGATCGCCGTGCCGGTGCTATCTGCTTGCGGAGGCGGCGACGAGGCGCCCGCGGTCACCCAGGCGGAGCTGTCGAAGTCGCTGCAGGACAAGGGGTTGACCAACCCGGAGCTGGCCGACTGCGCGGCACAGGTCTTCCTCGATTCGGGGATGTCGCAGGACGGGCTGCGGGTGATGGTGTCCAACGCGCAGTCCGGTGATCCGGCCAAGCTGCTCGGCAAGGACGACGCGGCCAAGGTGGGCGCCGCGCAGTCGAAGATCGCGGAGAGCTGCGTGCACCTGGGCCGCTGAGCCGCGGGCCGTATCGATCGCGGCGATTCAAACTCTCGTCGGGGCTCCACGCCGGTGTTGCACTGGAAACCCCGACGAGAGGAGCCGCTATGACAACGGAGAGAATCGCCGACCAGGTCTCGTTCGCCTACTGGGTCCCCAACGTCAGCGGGGGGCTGGTGACCAGCGATATCGAGCAGCGCACCGGCTGGGACTTCGAATACAACAAGAAGCTCGCCCAGACGGCGGAGCGCAACGGGTTCGAGTACGCGCTCTCGCAGGTCCGCTACACCGCCTCTTACGGCGCGGAGTACCAGCACGAGTCGACCTCGTTCAGCCTCGCGCTGCTCGGGGCGACCGAGCGGCTGAAGGTGATCGCCGCGGTCCATCCCGGACTGTGGCATCCGGCCGTGCTGGCCAAGTTCGGCGCGACGGCCGACCATCTCTCCGGTGGGCGGTTCGCGATCAACGTCGTGTCCGGCTGGTTCGCCGGTGAGTTCCAGGCGCTGGGCGAGCCGTGGCTCGAGCACGACGAAAGATACCGGCGCAGCGCCGAATTCCTCGAGGTGATCCGCAAGATCTGGACCGAGGACGCGGTGAACTACGGTGGCGACTTCTACCGCATCCGCGATTTCACCCTCAAACCCAAGCCGCTCAACACTCCCGAACGGCCGAATCCCGAACTGTTCCAGGGCGGCAACTCCACCGCGGCGCGCCGCAACGGCGGCCGCTACGCCGACTGGTACTTCTCCAACGGCAAGGACTTCGACGGCGTCACCGAGCAATTGGACGATCTGCGCGCGGTCGCCAGGGACAACGACCGCGAGGTGAAGTTCGGGCTCAACGGCTTCATCATCGCCCGCGACACCGAGAAGGAAGCCCGCGACACCCTGCGCGAGATCGTCGAGAAGGCGAACAAGCCCGCGGTGCAGGGGTTCCGCGACGCCGTGCAACAGGCGGGCGCGTCGACCGCCGA
Source organism: Nocardia canadensis (assembly GCF_032656385.1). Classification (NCBI taxonomy): domain Bacteria; kingdom Bacillati; phylum Actinomycetota; class Actinomycetes; order Mycobacteriales; family Nocardiaceae; genus Nocardia; species Nocardia canadensis. The sequence goes on along the minus strand of NZ_JAVCWB010000001.1, from coordinate 47,280 downwards.
CCGCAAGGGCATGTGGGCCGACTCCACCTTCGAGGATCTGGTCCAGTACAACGACGGGTTCCGCACCGGGCTGATCGGCACGCCCGAGCAGATCGCGGAGCGGATCGTGGCCTACCGGGCGCTCGGCGTCGACCTCATCCTGGCCGGGTTCCTGCACTTCCAGGAGGAGATCGAGTACTTCGGCGCCAAGGTCCTGCCGCTGGTGCGTGAGCTGGAGGCCGCCGCGACCCCGGTCGCGGCGGGACGCTGATGACGGTGGTGACCGCCGCGCGGATCACCACCGCCGCACAGGCATTGGCGATCGCCACCGAACTCGCCGCCGACTTCGCGCAGGGCGCGGCCGAGCGTGATCACACGCGCAGGCTGCCGCACGAGGAACTGGACCAGCTCTCGGCCAGCGGACTGCTGGCGATCACGGTGCCGGCGGCCTTCGGCGGCGCCGACCTGCCGCCGAGCGTGGTCGCCGAGGTCTTCCGGATCCTGGCGACCGCCGATCCGAATATCGCGCAGGTGCCGCACAGCCACTTCGTGTATCTGAACCTGTTGCGGCTGGCCGGAACTCCCGCGCAGCAGCGCGAGTACTTCGGGCGGGTGCTCGCCGGCGCGCGCATCGCGAACGCGCAGTCCGAACGGGGCGGTGCCACCGTCGCCGACATCGCCACGACGGTGCGTCCCGTCGACGGGCGGTTCGTGGTCGAGGGCACCAAGTACTACTGCACCGGGTCGCTGTTCGCCGATGTGCTCGCCGTGCTGGCCAGACTCGATGATCCGCACGGCGTTTCGGGGCTGGCGGCAGGGGAGTACGTGGCCTTCGTCGCCGCACTGGAGCCCGGTGTGCGCATCGTCGACGACTGGGACGCGCTGGGGCAGCGCACGACCGGCAGTGGGACCGTCGAGTTCGACGCGGTGACCGTGGCCGCCGACCAACTGGTGGCCCGCGCCGCCGCGGTGCACGCGCCGACCGGCTACGGCGCCTTCGCCCAGCTGCTGCATGCCGCGATCGACGCGGGCATCGCGCGGGGCGCGCTGGAAGCCGCCGCCGAGTTCGTGCGCACGCGGAGCAGGCCGTGGTTCGAAGCCGAGGTCGACCGAGCGGTCGACGATCCGCTGGTGGTGCAGCGCTTCGGCGAGCTGGCCGTGTCGGTGGCGGCGGCGGAATCCGCGCTGGTCGTCGCCGGTGCGGCGGTCGACGGGGCGATCCGCGGCGAGCACCAGGACGACGCCGCGCGGGCATCGATCGCGGTCGCGACCGCCAAGATCCTCGCCGACCGCGCTGCGAACGAGGTGTCGGCGGCGATATTCGAAGTGGGCGGGACGCGCAGCGCCGCGGCCGGGCATCGGCTCGATCGCTTCTGGCGCAACGCGCGCACCCACACCCTGCACGACCCGGTGCGCTGGAAATACCAGCACATCGGCAGGGCGGTGCTGCAGGACCGGCCGCCGCCGCTGCACGGCGTCATCTGAGCACGGACGAATGGCAGAGTGAGGAAAATCCAGTGACAGTGACCGTCGTCGTCGGCAATCCGAAACCGGCATCTCGCACCTCGGCCGCGGCCGTCCGGGTCGCCGAGGCGTTGCGCCCCGGCGTCGAGCCGGACGTGATCGATCTCGTGACCCTCGGGCCCGGCCTGCTCGGCTGGGGTGATCCCGAGGTCGCCGCGGCCGCGCGCGCCGTGGCCGCCTCGGAGCTGGTCGTCTTCGCCAGTCCGACCTTCAAGGCCACCTACACCGGGCTGCTGAAACTGTTCCTCGAGCAGTTCGACGGCGGCACCGGGCTGGCCGGGGTGATCACCGTGCCGGTGATGCTCGGCGCGGGGCCCGCCCACGCGCTCGCCCCGGATCTGCTGCTCAAGCCGGTCCTGGTGGAAATCGGCGGGACCGCGGCGCTGCCGGGGCTGTATCTCGCCGATCGTAGCTTCGCCGAGGACGGCGTCATCGAGTCCTACGCCCAGCGCTGGGCGCCTGTCGTCGCGGCACTGATCGAACAGCCGGTGGAGGCAACGAATCATGCGTGAGCTCTTGGACTTTCCCGCCGACGGCAACGGCTTGCGCCGCGCCTTCGCCAACTTCCCCAGCGGGGTCGTCGCGGTGTGCGCGGAGATCGACGGCACCCCGCACGGCCTGGCGGTGAGCACCTTCGTGCCGGTCTCCCTCGACCCGCCGCTGGTCTCGTTCTGCGTGCAGAACTCCTCCTCGACCTGGCCGAAACTGGCCGCTGCCGGCCACCTCGGCCTCAGCCTGCTCGGCACCGGCCAGCAGGCGGCGGCCAAGGCCCTCGGCGCCCGCAACGGCGACCGCTTCCGCGAGACCGCCCTGCACCGCGGCACCGGCGAAGCGGTCTTCATCGACGGCGCCACCGCGTGGATCGAAGGCGTCCCGGAAACCCACGTCCCCGCGGGCGACCACCTCGTCGTCCTCCTGCGCGTCAACCGCGTCGCCGCCCGCGAAGACCTCGACCCACTGGTCTTCCACGGCAGCAAGTTCCGCACCCTGCACACGGGCTGACCACACCGACGACGAAGGCCCTGGCTCTCCCGATCCGGGGCCGTCGCCGTGCGCGAATCAAACTCCGTGCGTCGCCGGCGGAGTGAGCGATAGCGTTGGCCGTGCTTGCGGTGACGATGAACGACCGAACGGCGGGACTGCTCGATCTGCGGGACGGCTTCGGCGGCCTGGACCCAGCAGAGGGCTTGGCGGCCGGGCTGCGGACGTGGGTGGACCGCGGGATCGGTTTCCGCGACGAAGTGGTGTGCTGGGCCCCGGTTCCCGCGCACGCCGATCACGCACCGGGGCCGCACTCCGATCGCACCGGCTGGGAGTGCTTTCACACGGTCTTTCACCTGGAAGATTTTGTGCCCGTGGACAGGACGTACGCCGAGGTGTCGATCATCGGTGTCGACGCGCAGCGGACCCTGCTTCGGCAAGGGATCGCCCTGGCCCGCGAGGTCGGGCGACTGGGCGGTGAACTCAGCACGCCGATTCCGCTGCGCTGCATCGTCGCGACCGACAATTCGCCGCCGCCCAGCGCTGCTTCCCACCTGACCGGAAGGACTGACCTGGGACCGGTGCGCCGCGGATACCGGATTCCGCGAGACCGAACTCCAGGCCTACCTCCGGCTGCTGGCTGATCGGTGCCGCGCGGTCGGCACCGCGCTGATCGGCGTCGTCGCCGACAAGAACGGTCTGCTGCTCGGTTTTCTTCCGGCGGACAAGCTCTCGCGCTTCGGCGAGCTCGCTGCGGCGGCCGAGGTGGAGATCATCGTGTACGGCAGTTTGTGACTACCATGCCGTCATGATGACATCGAGCGTCTGGATGCGCGTGTTGTCCGGGCTCGGCGCCTGTGTCGCTGCTCTTGTGGTTCTGTTCTACGCGATCGTCCTACAGTTCGAAGGGATGCCCGACGAGGAGGTTTCGGGAGGCAGCCACGCACTACTCGTGGCCAAGCTGACTGTTGCGGTCGTGGCGGGGTCGGCGTTGATCGTCGGTGCCCTGAGCGGGTGGCGGTGGGTGATCCTGGGTGGCTGCTCGTTGTTCTTCGTCGATTTCGCACTCTGGCTCGTGCAGTTCTCCGGGGTTGTCAGATCTCCGAGTTTCGAGCATCCCGAGCCCGGCCCGGCCTCGCCACCACCATTGTTCTGGCTGGTGTTGATAATCGGCTGGGGCCTGTTCCCCGGTCTGCTCGCAGTGCTCGCGTATCGACGGTCGCCCGAACGCGCCATGAGCGACACGCGGCCAGCAGGATCAGCGCCCGAAGTCGGGGCGCCGGAAACGACGAAAGCCCCCGGTTGACCTGGGGGCTTTCGTGCTGGAGCCGATGACGGGAATCGAACCCGCGCTGTCTGCTTGGGAAGCAGAAGTTCTACCATTGAACTACATCGGCGTGCGTTCATCGAGCGCGTTCGCGACTCTATCAGACCGGCTCGTGTGCCGGTCAACTCTTTGTTCGGGCCGGTTCGGGTGGGTGGGTGTCGACCGGTGTTGACGGGTGGTGGGGTGAATACGGGTCGGGTGGGTGGGGTCGCGTTCTACAGTGCGTCGACGGGTCCGCACAGTGGGTCAGCGTTGCGTGCGGGGTCGGTCTTGCCGCGGGGTGCGGCGTAACAGGTTCTCCGGTTCGAGGTTTCGGCTCGGTGTCGCCGGGTCGGGTGGGCCGGGACGACGAAAGGCTGACTGAATGAAGCGGGTTCTGTTCGTATCGGTGATCGCGGCGCTGGCCGTGCTCGGGGCGGGCTGCTCCGACGACTCCGGGTCCGAGACCGGGACCACCACCAGCAAGGCCACGACCACCAGCGCGAAGGCGACGACGACCACCGGGTCGGCCGAGCACGACCCCGGCCACGGTGACCCGGGGCATCAGCACCCGGCCACGACGCCGCCGGGCATGATGCCCAACCCGAACGGGGACGGGACCTGGGTGCCGTGTGAGGGCACGATCTGCACCAATCCGAATCACGGCGCCGGGCCGGACGGGGGCGGCGAGACCGCCCCGCCGCCGGTCGAGACCACCAGTCCGGCGCCGCTGACCGGGCCCGGCGACATCGTCAACCCGACCACCACGCCGCCGCCGATGGGACCGGGTGACCTCGTCAACCCGACGACACAGGCGCCGCCGAGCGGGCCGGGCGGCATCGTCCAGCCGACGCCGTAGCTTTCCGGCGGATACCGGCCGGTGGCCTCGGCGACGTCGGCGATTCGCCGGGGCCATCGGCTCCCGTTGGTCCTGCCCAAGAGGGTGGGGGCGGTCTACCTGCGGCATCAGGCTGCTTAGACTGGGCGCGTGCTGCTCTCCGATCGTGACATCCGGGCCGAGATCGCCGCTGGGCGTCTCGGTGTCGAACCGATGCTGGATTCGATGGTGCAGCCGTCGAGCATCGACGTGCGCCTGGACGGGTTGTTCCGGGTGTTCGACAACAGTCGCTACACCCACATCGACCCGGCCATGCAGCAGGACGAGCTGACCAGCCTGGTCGAGCCCAAGCCGGGCGAGCCGTTCGTGCTGCATCCGGGCGAGTTCGTGCTCGGGTCCACGCTCGAGGTGTGCTCGCTGCCCGACGACCTGGCCGGACGCCTGGAAGGCAAGTCGAGCCTGGGCAGGCTCGGGCTGCTCACCCACTCGACGGCGGGGTTCATCGACCCGGGGTTCAGCGGGCACATCACCCTGGAGCTGTCGAACGTGGCGAACCTGCCGATCACGCTGTGGCCGGGCATGAAGATCGGGCAGCTGTGCCTGATCCGGCTGAGCAGCCCGGCCGAGCACCCGTACGGCAGCGCCGCGGCCGGCTCGAAGTATCAGGGGCAGCGTGGGCCGACGCCGTCGCGGTCGTATCTCAACTTCCCGTTGCCGCCCGCCTCGCTCAACGCCGTCGAGACCCGCTGAGGGGTCACCGACAGGGCGAGGTGCAGCACCAGCGACAGCGGCGGCAGCACGTCGTCGCGGCTGGGCGGACGCACCCAGTGACAGCCCTCGCGGCTCCACCGGCCCAGGCTGGTCGGCAGCATGACCGCGCTGCCGATGCCGGGGATATCGATGTCGAGGCCGGCCAGCTCGGTGACCACCTCGGCGGGCGGCCGGGCATCGGGTTCGGTGAGCAGGCTCCAGCGGATCTGCCGGGCCAGCACCGGACCGGCCCGGCGTTGCTCCCGTAAGGTCTCGAGCACCGACTCGGCGCGCGTGGTCGGCAGGTGCACCACGCAGAGCCGATCGGTGATCGGCAGCATCACGAAGCCACCACGCTCGCGAACGGGTAGCCCGAATTCGCGCTGGTAGCAAGACACCCAGTCGTCGACAGTTCTGGCTTCCACCCTTCCAGGATGGTCCCTGCGCGTGCGCGCGACCACTGCCCCGCACCGCCCTTTCACTGCCTCAGGCAACCGATTCCGTGAAGATGTGGCGTGTCTCACTGTCGCACTCGTACTCTGGGAGCAGTAGTCCATCGGATGAGGTGACGCCGTGGTCGGGGAGTGGACAGGCAGAGAGGCCAGAGCTCTTCGCGATGCCAAACGAATGAGCATCCGGGAGTTCGCGGCTCATCTCGGCGTGCATGAACGACTGGTCTCGAAGTGGGAGGCCGGTGGCGCACGCGTGCGCCCACGGCCGGTGAACCAAGCCGCGCTCGACACGTCGCTGGCCCGGTCCGACGACGTGGTCCGCGCACGTTTCTCTACCCTTTTGGCGCCCACCGGCGCCGACGCCGACCTGCTCGCTTTCGTCGACGCCGGTGCGATCAAAGGCGCTGTGCCCGAGGTGATGTCGGAGAGGGAGTTGATCATGGCGGCTGCGCACGAGGCGAGCGAGCACGCGGCTGCCGCGGAGAGCACGAATGTCGGCGCGACGACGCTGGCCCAGCTCGACGCCGACGTCCGGCGCATCGCCAACGAATACGTGCACGCCGCGCCGGCGCCCATGATGGTCGAGATGCTGCGGGTGCGGCGGCGGGTGTACCGACTACTCGACGGGCAGCAGAAGCCCGGCGACACCAGTCATCTCTACCTGCTCGCCGGCACCCTGTCGGGGCTGATGGCCAACGCCAGCACCGACCTGGGGTACCTCGACGCCGCGGGCGAACAGATCAGGGCCGCTTGGGCATACGCCGAACTCAGCGGCCACAACGGCTTACGCGCGTGGACCCGCGGCATGCACGCGCTGATCGAGAACTGGTCGGATCGGCCGCGCAACGCGGTCCAATTGGCGCGCAGCGGACAGGAATTCGCCGGGCAGGGTCTGGCTCGGGTCCGGCTGCTCAACATCGAGGCCAGGGTGTGGGCGCGGCTGGGCAGCGACACCGAGACCGACCGCTGCCTGCGCGCCGCCGAGGCGGTGGTGAGCGACCGGCGCGACGAGCTGCACGACGAGATCGGCGGCGTGTTCGGCTTCGGCGCGCCGAAGGCCGCGTACTACGCGGGCGCCACCTGCATCCAGCTCGGTCGGGCCGAACAGGCGCTGGCCGCCACCGAACGGGCCATCACCCTGTACTCCAGCGGACCCGCCCTGCAGCGCTCCTACGGCGCCGAATCGCTGGCGCGGGTCGACAACGCCGCGGCCCACCTCATCAACGGCAGTATCGACGGTGCCGCCGACGCCCTGCGCCCGGTGCTGGGGTTGCCCGAGGATCGCCGCATCGCCCAGCTCGGCGAGCGGTTGACCGGGGTGCGGCGGCGGATCGCCGCGCCCGCCTATCGCGACGCCTTCGAGGCCCGCCAGCTCGACGAGCGGATCGAGGAATTCTGCGGCGCCACCGCCGCCGCGGGCCTGCCACCAGGCAGATGAGGGCGGATGGCACCATTGGTCGGGTGAGTCCTCAATCGCCGCATGTGCCGCCGCGCGTTCTCGAGCAGTCGAAGAAACTGCAGGACGTGGTCTACGAGATCCGTGGGCCGGTACACGCACACGCGGCGCGTTTGGAGGCCGAGGGCCACCGCATCCTCAAGCTGAACATCGGCAATCCGGCCCCGTTCGGGTTCGAAGCGCCCGATGTGATCATGCGCGACATGATCGCGGCGCTGCCGTACGCGCAGGGGTATTCCGAGTCCAAGGGCATCCTGTCGGCCCGGCGCGCGATCGTCACCCGCTACGAGCTGGTGCCCGGTTTCCCCGAGCTCGACGTCGACGACGTCTACCTGGGCAACGGCGTCTCCGAGCTGATCACCGTCACCATGCAGGCGCTGCTCGACAACGGCGACGAGGTGCTGATCCCGGCGCCCGACTACCCGCTGTGGACGGCCATGACCAGCCTGGCCGGTGGTACCCCGGTGCACTACCTGTGCGACGAGGCCAACGGCTGGCAGCCCGATATCGCCGATATCGAATCGAAGATCACCGACAAGACCAAGGCCCTGCTGGTGATCAACCCGAACAACCCGACGGGGGCGGTGTACTCGGCGGAGGTGCTGCAGCAGATCGTCGACCTGGCGCGCAAGCATCGCCTGCTGCTGCTGGCCGACGAGATCTACGACAAGATCCTCTACGACGACGCCAAGCACATCTCGCTGGCCTCGCTCGCGCCCGATCTGCTGTGCCTGACGTTCAACGGCCTGTCCAAGGCGTACCGGGTGGCCGGGTATCGGTCCGGCTGGCTGGCCATCACCGGGCCCAAGGAGCACGCGGCCGGCTTCCTCGAGGGCATCGACCTGCTCGCTTCGTCCCGACTGTGCCCGAACGTGCCCGCCCAGCACGCGATCCAGGTGGCGCTCGGCGGCCACCAGAGCATCGAGGACCTGATCCTGCCCGGTGGGCGGCTGCTCGAGCAGCGCGACGTGGCCTGGGAGCGGCTCAACATGATCCCCGGTGTGTCGTGTGTGAAGCCGCGCGGCGCGCTGTACGCGTTCCCGCGTCTGGATCCGAACGTGCACGAGATCCACGACGACGGGAAGCTCGTGCTCGATCTGTTGTTGCAGGAGAAGATCCTGATGGTGCAGGGCACCGGGTTCAATTGGCCCGACACCGATCACCTGCGGATCGTGACCCTGCCGTGGGCGCGGGATCTGGCGGTGGCGATCGAGCGGTTCGGCAATTTCCTCGCCAGTTACCGTCAGTGAGTCCTCACCCCGCGAGGCTGTGACCAGTGAGTTCGCGGGGCCTGGGCAACCTGGTCATCCGTATAGATTGACCAAAACAGACTCCGGGTTCGGAATCTTGCAGTTTTTGAAGAGCTACTAGTGCAAAAGTCCAACTTTTGTGTACAGTAGTCCTCGGCGCTTCGGCGCCCGGCCCGGTTGTCTACCCCCCCTGGACAACCGAGAGCCTCAGGTAAGCGCGCCTACCCCCCTGGGCGCCTGCCTGCGGGCGGCGGAGACATCCCCCTGCTCTCCGCCGCCCCCACAAACAGCCCGCCTCCCCGCGAACTTTGGCCAGACCAAGGCGCGGGGAGGCTTTTGTCTGCGAGTCGTTCTTGAAAACGACATCCTTTAAGCTTTGCCGGTGAGCGATCATCATCATCACCATCACCACGATCATTCGGGGCCCATCGCCATCGGGGCTACCGCGGCGAAGGTCGTGGTGGGGCTGCTCGGGGTGATCGGGGTGATCGTGCTGGTTGCGACCGCGATCTTGTGGCCGAGCGCGCAGCATGTCGAGATTCCGTTGCCGATGCAGACCGTGTCGGGTGGCGCGGTGCACACCGAGGCCGGGACCGTCGTGCTACAGGACATCGGGCCGTGCGGTAGCCCGTCGAACGGGAAGGTGTTCACGGGGCAGCCGATCGAGCCGCGTGCCGCCTCCTACACCTGTCAGCGCAGCGTGATCGACATCCGCTCCGGGCCCGACGAGGGCAAGAAGACGCTGTTCGAAATCGCGCCGGGCCCCGGGCAACCCGACCTGCGGGCCGGCGACGAGATCCGGATCGTGCGCGCGGCCGACCCCAGCGGCACGACCATGTACGCGTTCGAGGACTACTCGCGCGGGCTGCCGCTGCTGGTGATCGTGCTCGCGTTCGTCATCGTCATCTGTGTGGTCGCGCGGTGGCGGGGGTTCCGGGCACTGCTCGGCCTGGTATTCGCGTTCGCCGTCGTCGTCATGTTCCTGCTGCCCGCGCTGCTCGACGGCAAGCCCGCGATCCCGGTCGCGCTGGTCTCGGGCGCGCTGATCCTCTACGTGGTGCTCTACCTCGCGCACGGGGTGAATCTGCGGACCAGTTCCGCGCTGCTCGGCACGCTCGCCTCGATGCTCGTCGCGGCGTTGCTGTCCTGGGTGGCGCTCGAGATCACCAACCTCACCGGCCTGTCCGAAGAACAGAACACCAACGTGGCCACCTATATCCAGCACGTCAGCATCACCGGGCTGCTGCTGGCCGGCTTCATCATCGGCTCGCTCGGTGTGCTCAACGACGTCACCATCACCCAGGCCTCGGCGGCGTTCGAGCTCGCCGCGCTCGACGAAGACGCGTCTCGCGGGGAGATCTTCACCGCGGCCATGCGGGTCGGGCGCGACCACATCGCCAGCACCGTCTACACCCTGGTGCTCGCCTACGCCGGTGGCGCGCTGCCGCTGCTGCTGCTGTTCAGCATCGCCGGGCGGTCCATCACCGACGTGCTCACCGGCGACGCCGTCGCCATCGAGATCGCGCGGTCGGCGGTCGGCGGTATCGCGCTGGCCCTGTCGGTGCCGCTGACCACCCTCATCGCGGTGCTGCTGGCCCGGCCCTTCGGCGCCAAGCCGGTCGCCGCGCCGCCGCAGCGGGCCCGGCACGCCAGGAACTGAGCGCTACTGCCCCGGCGGCGGGAAGCCGGGCAACACCACCGGCGGCAACGTCGGGACGACGATCGGTGGCAGGCCCGGCACCACGGTGATGGTGTTGGGGCCCTGCGACGGCGGCGCCGAGGTGGTCGGTTGCGAGTTCTGCTGGATCACCGGCGGCGCGGCCACCGTCGCGTGCACGGCGTCGGTGGTCGTCGCGGGCGCCGAGGACGGGCCCGCCAGGGTCGGACGCGGCGCGCTCGACTCGGGCACGGCCTGGGAGCCGTCACTGGAATTGCCGCGTTCGAGCACCTCGGGGCCGTACCCGAGCCCGAGGCCGATCGCGGCGACCACCACCAGGGAACTCACCGTCAGCACCGCGGCGTTCAGCTCCCGGCGGTTGTGGCCGTTGCGGCTGGTCAGCGAGCTCAGCGGTCGGCGACGGCGCGCGGGCGCGGTCAGCCATGCCGGGGTCGCGTCGTCGATCTCGGTCATCGGGGCGGGCGGGGGACCGGCAGGCGCCTGCTGGACCTGCGCGGGCCGCGCGAGCAGCGCGGCACCACGGGCCAGCGCGGTCTCCGGCTCGGCGGGCACGATCACCGGCACGCCGATCGTGCGTTCCAGCACCCGGGCGATCAACGGGATCCGGGCGCCACCGCCGATCACCATGATCGCCTGCACCGGATGCTGCGCGCGGATGATGACATCGCGCGTCATCCGCGCCGACGACTCGATCGCCAGCATCATCAGCGCTTCGAAGTTCTCCTGGGTGAGCAGCACCAGGCCCTGCTCACTGGGCAGCGCGACCGCGTTCGTGCTCGACAACTGCTCCTTGGCCGCCCGGCACAGCGCGTCCAGCTCGGCCAAGCCCACCGGGTCGGCCGGATGCGCGATACGGCCCGAGGCGATCTGCTGCTCCCGGATCAGCGAATCCAGGTAGTCGCCGCTGATGTCGCTGATCCGCTCGCACTGGTAGACGTCGCTGGTGCGGGCGTTGACCACGCTCACCGTCAGCCCCGAACTGCCCAGGTCGTAGACCGCCAGCGCGGAGACCTCGCGCATATCGGTGGTCGCGTGCGCGAAATGCACGGCGGCGACCGCTTCGGGAACCAGCTGATAGTTGGTGAGCTGACGCCGCGCCATCGCGGCCCGGATGGCCCTGGCCTGCGGTTCGCTGCGGAAGGTCACCGTGGTGGCCGCGACCTCGGGAGCCGCGGCCAGCGTCGCGGCGATCGCGTCGGCGGCCGATTCCTCGGCCTGGTGCTCCGGCATCGAAATGGTGTGCAGCTCGAACGAATACGGGGGGACGAAGCCGTGGGGACCACCGTGCTGCGGGCGTGCGAGGCGCACTGTGCCGGCCCCCACCGATACTCCCAATACCGCACTCATCAGCTGCCCATCTCGTTCCCTACTGCACGACATGCGGAGCCTGCACACTCGGATCTATGCCCGGCAGCCCCCGCTTGGATCGCCACTCTACGGGGTACCGAGTCCGGCGTACACCCACCCGGCGTCGCGCCAGGTAGCGCGGTCCAGGCAATTGCGACCGTCGATGATCGAACGGGACCGCACCACCGGATCCAGATCGGCGGGGGTCAACGCCGTGAATTCGTTCCACTCGGTCAGGACCAGGACCACGTCGGCGCGATCGCACGCCTCGGCGACCGAAGTGGCGTAGTTCAGCGTCGGGAACACCCGGCGCGAATTCTCCACGGCCTTCGGGTCGTACACGGTGACGACCGCGCCGTGCAGCTGGATCATCCCCGCGACGTTCAGCGCAGGCGAATCGCGCACGTCGTCGGACTCCGGCTTGAACGCGGCGCCGAGGACCGCGACGTTCGCGCCCAGCAGCGAGCCGCCGCAGGCGCGCGCGGCCATGTCGACCACCTTGGTGCGGCGGCGCATGTTGATGTTGTCGACCTCGCGCAGGAACGCCACGGCGTGATCGGCGCCCAGCTCGCCGGAGCGGGCCATGAACGCGCGGATGTCCTTGGGCAGGCAGCCGCCGCCGAAACCCAATCCGGCGTTGAGGAATCGACGACCGATGCGGGCGTCGTAGCCCAGCGCGTCGGCCAGCATCGTCACGTCGGCGCCGGTCGCCTCGCAGACCTCCGAGACCGCGTTGATGAACGAGATCTTGGTGGCCAGGAAGGCGTTCGCCGAGACCTTCACCAGTTCGGCGGTGGCCAGATCGGTGAGCAGGAAGGGGATCTCGGCGGCGATCAGGTCGGCGTAGATCTCGCGGATCTGCTGCTCGACCCACGCCGACCGCTCGCGGGCGTTGTCGATGCCCAGGACCAGGCGGTCCGGGCGCAGGGTGTCCTGCACGGCGAAGCCCTCGCGCAGGAACTCCGGATTCCAGGCCACCTCGACGTCGACGTTCGCCGCCGCGCGTGCCCGTTCCCCCAGGGCCGCGGCGGTTCCCACCGGCACGGTGGACTTGCCGACGATCATCGCCGGGCGCTCCAGCATCGGGGCCAGTGTGTCGACCACGGCGTGGACGTATTTCAGGTCGGCGCCGTACTCGCCCTTCTTCTGTGGCGTGCCGACGCCCAGGAAGTGCACGTCGGCGTGGGCCGCGGCGTCCTCGTAGTCGGTGGTGAACCGCAGGCGGCCCGCGGCGAGGTTGCGTTGCAGCACCTCGTCCAGACCCGGTTCGTAGAACGGCACCACACCGTCGGCCAGCTTGGCCACCTTGCCGGGATCCACATCCACCCCGACCACATCGTGCCCCAGCTCGGCCATACACGCGGCATGCGTGGCCCCCAGGTACCCCGTTCCGAAGACTGTGCATCGCATAGTTCTGTTGGTAAGCGGCGCGCGTGGCTACGCCGCGTCAGTGAGGCAAGAGGGGGCGCAACATCTGGTGTACAGGGGGAGACATCGATCGGCCGTCCAGTCGCGCGGGGCCGCTACCTGCGGTGATGGTGTCCTGTGGGGTGCAAGGTTCGGATCGTGGGTGTGCAGGGTGTTCGCGGGTGTGGACGTGTCATCGGGTCGGGTGGGTGGCGCGTCACTAGCATCGAGCCGGTGCGCCGGCTGTGGTTCCTTCTCGGTGCGCTGCTGCTCGCGGTGCTGGTCGCGGTGGTCGCGCTGTGGCCGGTGTATGTGCGGCCGCGCGTCGACGCGCCGATGACCGCCGACGCGATCCTGGTCCTCGGCGGCGCGCACGACGGTCGCGAACAGCTCGGCTTGCGGCTGGCCGCCGAGGGGTACGCACCCCGCGTCCTGATCTCCAACCCCTACGAGCACAGTCCGATGGTCAACCGGATCTGCCACGGCGGCTACCGCTTCGAGGTCATCTGCTTCGACCCCAGCCCCCGCACCACCCTCGGCGAAGGCCGCGCACTGGCCCGCCTCGGCACCGACTGGACCCGCGTCATCGTCGTCACCTTCACGCCCCACATTTCCCGAGCCCGCTACATCCTCGGCAAGTGCTGGCCCGGCGAGCTGCTCTTCGTCGACCCGAAACCCCACCTCTCCCCGGCCCGTTGGGCCTGGGACTACACCTACCAATCCGCGGGCTACGCGAAAGCCTGGTTCGCCGACTGCTGACGCGAATTCGGTTGCCGGCTACTTGCCGGTATCGCCTTTTCGGTTGCGGCAGCGGGGATACGCTCGCGCAGCACTCCTGTCGGGGGGAGCGCGATGGGGCGGTCAGGAGATCGCTCTGACGTCTGCGAGCAGGGGATATCTGAGGATGAATCATGTGACGATGGCCGGCCGAGTGGTCGGTGTAGCCACGGTAGTGCTGGTCGGAGCGACGGGCTGTGCGGTCGAGAGCGCATCGGGAGCGCACACCCCGTCGGCGACCGTGCCGACGACAACGGTCGCGGCAGTCGGCCCCTTGGCGGTCGCGCCCGTGCCGACAACGTCTTCGGCGCCACCGGTAGTAGTCCCACCGGTGACCACCGCGCCCGCTGCCGCTCCAGCACCTGCGGCGCTGATGCCCGCGGTGGTGTGCATGAATCTGCAAGCAGCGCAGGACACGATCCAGGCCGCGGGTGTGTTCTTCTCTCGCTCCGAGGACGCCAGTGGTCGTGGCCGAGCTCAGGTGATGGACCGCAATTGGGTTGTCGTCGCGCAAGAACCGGCGCCCGGGACGCCGGTCGGGGAGGCGGAAGCAGTGCTGTCCGTGGTGAAGAACGACGAGCCCAGCCAGTGCTGAGAGCTCGCTGCGCTGCCATGGACCGCGTTCGGCGGCGAAGGGCGTGAACGCGAGTGAGGCGCGGATTCCGGGGAATCCGCGCCTCACTCGTGGTCTTTCAGTTGTCAGTTCTTGCGGCCGGGGGCCTTCGCGCCGGACTTGAAGCCGAGGCCGCCGGGCTTGGCGGTCGGCGGGGCCACCGGCGGGGTGCCGTTGCCGTTGCCGTTGGTGGGCTCGGCCGGGGTGGCCGGTTCCGCCGTGGCTTCGGGCTCGGCGGGGGCTGCCGGTTCGGCCGGGGCCGTCGGCTCAGCCGGGGCCGCGGAGGCCGGGGCTGCGGCGCCGGGGGCCTTCGGGCCGGGGCGCTTGAAGCCGGACTTCATGGCCAGGCCCTTGGCAGCGACCGTCGGCTTGGTCTCGGTGGGAGCCGAGGCCGGGGTCGCGGCGGGAGCTTCGGCGGCCGGGGCCGCTTCCGCTGCGGGGGCGGCTTCCGCTGCCGGGGCCGGAGCCGGGGCGGCGGGGGCCTTGGCGCCGGGAGCCTTCGCGCCCGGAGCCTTGGCACCGCCCTTGAGGCCGAGGCCCTTGACCGGCGGGGCGGCCGGTGCGGGCGCGGCTTCGGCGGGTGCGGTGGCTTCGGCGGGAGCGGCCGGAGCCTTCGCGCCGGGGGCCTTCGCGCCGCCCTTCATGCCGAGTCCGCCGCCGGGTGCCTTGGCACCACCCTTCATGCCCAGACCCTTGACCGGGGCCGCGGGAGCCGCGGTCTCGGCGGCAGGCGCCGCTTCGGCTGCCTTCGCGCCCGGAGCCTTCGCGCCGCCCTTCATGCCGAGTCCGCCACCGGGTGCCTTGGCGCCACCCTTCATGCCCAGACCCTTGGCCGGAGCGGCCTCGGCGGGAGCGGCTTCGGCAGCGGGAGCCTTGGCGCCCGGTGCCTTGGCGGCGCCCTTCATGCCCAGACCGCCGCCGGGGGCCTTCGCGGCGCCCTTCATGCCCAGACCACCGCCGGTCGGCGCGGCCTTCGGGGCGGCCTGCTCGGCCACCTCGGCGACCGGCGCGGGTTCCGGTTCGGGCTCAGGCTCCGGCTCGGCCTTCGGCTCCTGGACGACGAGCAGGTTCGCCGACAGCTCGGCGGCGTCGACCCGGGTGATCGAGTCGAGCATCAGCTGCGCGACGTCGACGACCTCGACGCCCTCGCCCTGACCCTGCTCCTGACGCGCGGTGACACCGTCGGTGAGCATGACGCGGCAGAACGGGCAGCCGGTCGCGATCTTGGTCGGGTTGGTGGACAGTGCCTCGTCCACGCGGTCGACGTTGATGCGCTTGCCGAGCTGCTCTTCCATCCACATGCGAGCACCACCGGCACCACAGCACATGGACCGCTCGCCGTGCCGCGGCATCTCGACCAGGGTCGAGCCCGAGGCCTCCATGAGCTCACGCGGCGCGTTGTAGATCTTGTTGTGCCGACCCAGGTAGCAGGGGTCGTGGTAGGTGATGTTCTGCGACACCGAGGCCACCGGCACCAGCTTCTTCTGCCGCACCAGGCGGTTCAGCAGCTGGGTGTGGTGCACGACCTCGTAGGTGCCGCCGACCTGCGGGTACTCGTTGTTGAGCGCGTTGAAGCAGTGCGCACAGGTGACGACGATCTTCTTCTTCGACTGCTCGACACCCTCGAACACCGAGTTGATGACCTCGATGTTCTGCATGGCCAGCTGCTGGAAGAGGAACTCGTTGCCCGCGCGACGAGCCGAGTCACCGGTGCAGGTCTCCTCGGCGCCGAGCACCATGAACTTGGTGCCCGCGGTGGCGAGCAGCTCGGCGACGGCCTTGGTGGTCTTCTTGGCGCGGTCCTCGTAGGCGCCGGCGCAGCCGACCCAGAACAGGTACTCGTAGCCGTCGAAGCTGTCGGCGTCCTGGCCGAAGACCGGGATGTCGAAGTCGACTTCCTTGATCCAGTTGAGGCGGTCCTTGGAGTTCTGGCCCCACGGGTTGCCCTTGTTCTCCAGGTTCTTGAACAGACCGGCCAGCTCGGACGGGAACTCCGACTCGATCAGCACCTGGTAGCGGCGCATGTCGATGATGTGGTCGACGTGCTCGATGTCCACCGGGCACTGCTCGACGCAGGCACCACAGGTGGTGCAGCTCCACAGCACCTCGGGATCGATGACGCCGTGCACGTCCTCGCCGCCGATCAGCGGGCGCTCGGACTCGGCGCGGGCGGCCTCGGAGATCTTGGCCAGCTTCGCCTCGTCGGGCTTGCCGTCGGCGTCGACCAGACCGATCTCGTCGCCGCCGGGATCCTTGCGGCCACCGGCCAGCAGGTACGGGGCTGCGGCGTAACCGTGGTCGCGCAGCGACATGATCAGCAGCTTGGGCGAGAGCGGCTTACCGGTGTTCCAGGCCGGGCACTGCGACTGGCAGCGACCGCACTCGGTGCAGGTGGTGAAGTCCAGCCAGCCCTTCCAGGAGAAGTCCTCCATGCGGCCGACGCCGAGGTTGTCGACATCGGGGTCGACGTTCTCCATGTCGAGGACCTTGCCGTTGGACATCATCGGCTTGGCCGCGCCCAGGGCGACGCTGCCGTCGGCCTCACGCTTGAAGTAGATGTTGAAGAACGCGCTGAAGCGGTGCCAGGCCACACCCCAGGTGATGTTGCGGCCGACCACGAACAGCCAGACCATGCCGGACATCAGCTTGATGAACGCGAAGATCGAGATCAGTGTGACGTTGGCCGGGATGATCTTGGCGATCTGGCCGGTGATCGGGTCGGTCCAGGTGGAGTGTCCGGTCAGCGACAGCACGCCGGCCTTCACCAGCACCATGCCGATGCCCTCGGTGAGCACGACCCACTCGACGAAGTACGCCGGACCGAACTTCGAGCCGCTGAAGCGGGAGAGCCGCGCGGGCAACCGCGGGTGGTTCAGCTGGCGGATGATCATCAGCGTCGCGATGCCGACGACGGTGCCGACGCCGAGGATCTCGTCGCCGAGATGGAACCACCAGGTCTCGCCGATGAACGGCCACGACCAGGTGGGATCGAAGGTCTGCCCATAGGCCATGAACCAGAACTGCGCACCGGCCAGGAAGCCGATCATGACGAGCCAGTGGGCCCAGCCGACGGTGCGGAACTTGTTCATCCGGGTGTGCGCGATGAACTCGACGAGCATGGTCTTGAACCGCGGGAAGAACGGTCGCCACCGGTCCGGAGCGGACTGCCCGATCGTCACGGCCTTGCCGATGTTCCATGCGCCGCCGAGGAACGACGCCCAACAGAACAGGCTGAGCACTGCTCCAATCGTGCCCAACGTGATTGTCAGGGCATTCATGTCGCGACCTTTCTTTAGAGGCAACACGAGGGTCTTGGGTGAGGCGAACTCACCCGGTTGGCTCGTATCGTAACCGGCGCTAAGTTACCGGCCAGTAACTACCGGTGTCCACCGTAGGATCGGCATTTGTGCTCTGACCTTGTTTACTGCGGCTTGACCTGGGTTTTGCTTGTGAGCAATATCACATAAATGTTTGCCGGAAGGTTCCCAGGGCTGCTGGTGAACACCGTAAACCGTGCGTGATCTGCGACGGAGCTAAGGACAGGCTTACTCCGGTCGGTGAGATTCGTTCTGGCCTCATGGGTTTCAGTCCATTAGGCTCCAGCTGTTCTGTCTGCTGTGCCGGTCTTCACACTGCTCGGGGAGAAGTAAGGGACACCTCACGGTGTGTCTCTGCTTGACGAGTCTCGCGTGTCGCGGATCGCACGCCGCACCACACCTGATGGATTGGAACCCGAATGAACTTCCGTAGGACCACTGCGGCAGCCGCCTTGGTTATCGGTGCTATGACCGTGTCCATGGGCACCTCGCATGCTGAAGAGGCCCCGCAGGACATCAAGTACTCGGTGAAGCTGGTCGACAAGACCGTCGTCGCCACCCTCCAGAACGGCACCTTCTCGATCGTCGAGCAGGCGGGCGAGACCCCGGAGGCTCCCAAGACCAAGGTCGCCGAGATCAAGGACAGTCGGGGGGCTGTCGTGATCTCGCTGCCGATCGATTACGCGATCAACGGCGTCGACATCCCGATGAAGACCGAGGTCGCCAAGGACAGCAAGGTCCTGTCGCTGACCCCGGAGAAGCCCGCCGGTGTCGAGATCGGTCAGGAGACCGTCGTCCCGCAGCCGGTTCTCAAGGGCACCGAGATCGCCTCGGTCCAGGAGAACCAGAAGGCGATCAACGACTTCTCCAGCAAGTTCAGCATCGGCACCGCGATCGGTACCTTCGTCGGCACCGCCATCGGCGCCATCGTCGGTTGTGGCCTCGGCCTGATCGCCGTGCTCGCCGGGTGCGTCGTCGGCCTGCCGCTGGGCGCCACCATCGGCGGCATCCTCGGCATGATCGCCATCGGCGGCCCGACCATGGCGGTCGCCGGTTTCGAGCTGCTGCAGGTGCTGCAGGCGGCCCCGAACACCTCGGTGTGGGCCGACAAGCCCACCCAGGCGGCTTCGGCTCCGGCGCCGGGTAACTGATCCCGCACCGCTCGAACAGCGTTACCGCGAAGGCCCCGCTCCGATTCGGAGCGGGGCCTTCCGCGTTTTCTCAATCCGGCACCAGTACCCCGGACACCGATTCCGCACCGCCGGCGACGCCGTGGCGGCCGAAGGTGCGCTCGGCCATGGTGTAGCGACCGTCCTCCCGGATCAGCAGCACCGTGCTCGCCCGGGTGCCGTGCAGATCATGGGCGATGAAGCGGGCAGAGACGGCGCGCTCCAGCGCCAATGGGACGCCGGTGTCCGGGAGGCGATCATCGGGCGCCTCGGTGCGGTCGGCGAGCAGGGCGAAGTAGTCGTCGACGGAATCCGGTGCGGTGGCGACGATGTCGCGCAGACCGCGCAGGCCGCTGCCGACCTTCGGCCACAGTGGTGGTGCGCCGACGCCGACGACCGTCGGGTCGGCCTGGGGACGACTGTGGACAGATCCGGGCACCGTCGCCACATGAGCGGCATTGGACAGCCCGTGCAGACCCGGCGCCAGCTCGGTGGGACCGACACCGCTGCGATTCGACTGCCACCACAGGCTGCGGAGATCGCTGGTCAGCAGGTTGTAGCCGACATAGGTATCGGGCGCGGCGTCCGCGACCCCGGACAGATACTCGGGTGGACTGTGCGCGCCGCGCAGGTAGTCCATCAGCAGGGCGCCGCGCGAGCGGGGGTGGGCGGGCGTGTCGCGCGGATCGCGGACATTGGTGACCGTGGCGAAGCGAGCCTCGTCGGTGCGCAGGCCGAGCCAGGTGCCCACCGCGATCGCGCCCAGGTCGCGACCGGCCAGCAGCGACGGCTCCTCCGGCCAGTAGCGCAGCGACTCGGTGGCACGGGTGTAGAACTCGTCCCGGTTGGCGGCCACGATCAGCCGATACTCGGGGTGCGCTCGCCAAGCGAGCAGAACCAGACACATGACCCCAGCATGCCCTGGACACCGAAAAGGCCGGTAGCGCACTGCTACCGGCCTTTTCTGGCTGCTCTGTGCCTGCGGTGGGACCGCGATCAGTTGGTGCGGACCGCCAGACCCGGGTTGTCCGACAGGACGACGCTCAGCGGCTGCGCGAACAGCTGCGGGACGTCACCGGTGATCGCGCCGATGATGTTCGGGATCTCGCAGATCGGGTAGTCGGCGACCGACGACGCGCTGGAGATGCCCAGGGCCAGGCGACCGGTCACGATCGCGCCACCCGAGTCACCGGGCAGGGCGCAGATGTTGGCCGAGAAACTCTGGGTGAGCTGACGATCGCCGACCTGCACGGTCTGGTCGACGCCGTTGATGATGCCGCAGCTGAAGCCGGTGCGCGCACCCGACTTGCAGACCGGCGCGCCGACCACCGGGGTGGCCACGCCGTCGACCGCGATCGGGGCGTTGCCCGGCACGCGGACCAGGTTGTTCTCGAAGCGGGCGCGAGCGTTGTCGTTGACCCGGATGATCGAGTAGTCCTGCTCGCCGAGCACCGACTTCTGGAAGGTGCCCAGCTGGGCGCCCGCGCGGTCACCGTTGAGCTCGTAGACGGCGGCGGCGTTGCCGGTACCGGCCGAGCCGATGTCGGGGTTGCAGTGGCCCGCCGAGATGTTGATGACGTTGCCCGCGCGGTCGGTGCCGTTGAAGCCCAGCGAGCAGCGCAGCGAGCTGCGGCCGACCACCGAGGCGTAGGCGTCGCCGCCGGCCAGCGCGCCGTTGCCGTCGCCGGCCACCGGGGTGGCCGAGAGGTCGACACGCTCGCCGGCCACCGGCGGCGCGGTGACGACGACGCGGGACGGGTCGATGAAGCTCGGCAGCGGCAGACCGGCCTGCTCCACGCGCACCGCGATCGCGTTGTTCACGGTGTCGATGACGACGCCACGAACCAGGTTGGCGACCTCCGGCGGCGCGGCGGCCAGCCAGTTCTCGAACGCGGTCTTCTCGCCACGCAGCGCGGACTCGCTCTTGGCGACGTTGCGGACCTCGAAACCGGCCGACTGGGCGGCCTCACGGGCCTGATCGGCGCCGGGACCGGACGCGAGCGCGACGACGGCGTTACCGGCGTCGTTGAGCCAGGCGCCGGCGAAGGCCTGCGGGAACTGGCGCTGCGCGGTGGTGGAGAACGCGGCGACCTGCTGCGCGACATCGGCGCGGCGCAGGTACTCGTCGGGGGAGATCTTCAGATCGCGCGTGACTGCCTCGATCAGCTGAGCGGGCAGGTCGGCGGCCGGCGCGGGCTGCGCGTCGGCGACTGCCATCGTGGGGCCGAACAGCAGAATCGCCGCCGAAGCGGCGATCACGGACTTCCGAGCTCTTCTCGAGCTTCGCGCGGACGGGGTGCGACCCATACGTGGCAGGAGCATGATCGAACTATATGGGCTGGAGCGGGTTATGCCTACTCGGACCGGGCAAGAGATTTCGCTCACCCGGTCCGGTCCGGCGATTCGTTGTGAGGTCAGCCCGCGTTCGGCTTGGTGCGCACGGCGATCCCGCTACCGAGTCCCCCGCCCGAGGTGGCTTCGATATCGGTCAGGATCGGCCGGATCGGCACGCCGAGCGAGGCGGTGCCGCCGTACGGGGCCAGCTGGGTGTTGGCCTCGGTGCAGTTGGGCGCCTCGGCGGCGTTGGAGCCGCTGGTGATGCCCAGTGCCAGGGTGCCGGTGACGATCGCGCCGCCGCTGTCGCCGCCCAGGGTGCAGGCGCTGCTGGCGAAGCCGCGGATGGTCTTGCTGACGCCCTCGGCGGTGAACAGCTGGGTCTCCACATGGTCCGCCGAGACGAAACCACAGGTGAAGGTCGAGGACTGGCCGGTCTTGCAGACCGGGGCGCCGGTGACCGGTTCGGCGGTGCCGGTGATGGTCAGCGACGTCCCGTTCGCGCCGCGCACCCGCGGCTGGTCCATGCCCGCGTTGATCGCGCGCTCGTTCAGCTTGATCACCGAGTAGTCCAGCGCGGCGGGTCCGCCGAGCACGGCCTTGGCGAACGCGCCGACCTCGGGACTGTTCGGGATGTCGCGCACGTTCGGCACGTAGACCGGCGCGGTGCCGCCGTTGTCGACGTTCGGGTTGCAGTGGCCCGCCGAGATGTTGAGCGCGTTGCCCGCGGCGTCGGTGCTGTTGAAACCGAACGAGCACACGTCGACGCCGCGCAGCGTCGTGTCGTGCAGGTCCTTGGTCGCGGTGATGTAGGTGTCGCCGCCCATCGGCTTGTACTCGACCGGACCGCCGCCGCCGGGGGAGAGCACCACCTTGATGGTGGCGATCAGGGTCGGCAGGTTCAGCAGGTGGCCGGGGCCGGTGTTGGCGATGTTGAGTACCAGCTGGCTGTTGAGCGCGTCGATGGCGATGGAGCTGATCGGTGCGGAGATCTCGCGCGGCAGGCTCGCGATCCACTGGGCCAGTTGCACCAGCGCGCCCTCCAGGCCGCCGGCCGAGATCGGGGCGAGGTGGGTCTGGTAGCCGTCGGCCGCGGCGATCTTGCCCGCCTCGGCGTTGGTGACGGCGATGACGGCCTTGCCTTCCGGCGTCATCCAGGCACCGGCGAAGGTGTCGGGGTTCTCGGCGCGGAAATCGCTGGCGTAGTCACGCAGCTGCTGGGCGCGGGCGGCACGGTCGAGGTATTCGGTCGGGGTCATCCCGAGGTCGCGCGAGAGGGCGGTCACCAGCTCGGCGGGTAAGGCGTCGGCCGAAAGCTGAAGGGGCGCTGATGGTTCCGCGGTCGCGATGCCGGGGCCGAACAGAGGTGCCAGGAGAACAGTCGCGGCGAAACCGGCGGAGGCTGCCTTGACTGCGGCGCGACGCGCCACCAACTTGCGCATGAAATCCCTTCGTCGGCACGAGTGATCGAGAACACCGCCGGCGGCTGTGATGTCGATCAGCGCATCACTCTAGGGCACGGGCGCGCGAAGGGCGCGGTTACCGTACCCCCGCACCGGATCAGTTGTAGCCGGGAATCCGCATGGGCGAGGGCAGATACCCCGGCGGGTACGTCTGGAACGGCAGCAGCGGGCGCGTCGTGCTGCGGCCGGGCGGGGTCGAGGTGGGCGACGGCGTCGGCTCCGGTGTGGTCGTCGGCGGCGCTTCGGTGCTGGTCGAGGGCTCCGGCTCGGGTTCGGGCGTCGTGGTGACGACCGGTGCCCGCGTGGTCGACTCGACGACCGGCGGCGGTGGCGGTGGCAGCTGGGGCGTCGGCGTCACCGTCAGCGATTCCGGGCTCGCGTCGGAGATCGGCGGCGGCGCGGTCGTCTCGCTACCGCGCAGCACCACCGACACCGCGACGCCGCCGAGCAGCAAGCCGATCAGCGCGGCGACCGCGATCAGCAGGGGCGTGCGGCTGCGCCGGGGTTCCTGCGGCTCCACCACCACGACCGGCATGGCCGAGGTCGGGGTGGCCAGCGCCTTCGTCGGCTGCGCCGTCACCGGCATCGCCGCCGAGTAGGCCTGCGCGGTCGCCGCCGGCCGGGCCAGCGCGGGCATCACGTCGGTGACGACGAGGGAGTTCTCGGTGACGATCGGATCGGGCGGCGTCGCGCCCGCCGGGGTCGCCAGCACCGCGACCAGCGCGGCCTCGGCGGCGGCGGTGGCGAACGAGCGGCCGGGATCGACGCCCTCGGCGGGCGGGGGCAGTTCGTCCTCGCCCAGCAGCGCCACCGACTTCAGGCCCAGATAGTCCAGCGCCTCACGCACGCCGCGCACCACCTCGGGGGTCCACTGCGCCGGATGTGTCGCGTAGAACTCGGCGGGGCCGCTGAGGTGCTCGGTGGTGAGATCGATGAGGCAGAACATCGCCGTCGCCAGCAGGTCCTCGGCGCGGTAGGCCTCGCCACCGTCGACATCGATACCCGCCGGATCGCCGATCGCGCGGACGAAACCGGAGATCGAGTGCGCGTGCCCGGTGGGCGCCGGTCCGCCGAGCGCGGCGTCGCCCTCGTCGGACATGTGCAGCAGCGCGTCGCGTTCGACGATTCGCACCGTGCCGTCCTCGGTGACCACCGCGGCGATGCACTCGTCATCGGCGATGCGCAGGCCGACCCCAGTGGCCATCCGGTTTACCTCGCTTCGGGCGTCGACGTCGTCCGCGTCGAGTTACACCAGCAGTGAACCGTGTCCCATGGCGCGGAGCATTGACAATAATTCCGATCGTGAGCGCGCGCCTATCCGGCGTCGGATTCGCGCGACGTGATGCTCCACGGTTTTGGCGGAAATGTACAGCCGTGCGCCGATCTCCCGATAGGTCAGACCGAGCAGCACCAGTTCGGCAACCTCGCGTTCGCGATCGCTGAGCGCGGCCGTGGCAGGGGGCCGCGGGGCGGGCCCGTCCGCACCGTGGGGCAGGGGCTGCACCGCGGGTAGGGGCTGTTCCACCGGCTGGGCCCTGGCGCGAACCGAGCGGGCCAATTTGAGCAGTGTGGTCGCGGTGGCGGAGTCTCCGACGGCCAGCGCGGCCTCACTGGCCAGGCGGGCGGCGTCCCAGGTGAGGCCGAACTCGGCCAGTGCCGACACCGCGGCCTGCACCTCGGCGGCGGCGACCTGGCCGCGCAGCACGAGTACCCACGTGCGGCCCGCGTCGGCCAGCGCGGCGGCCTGCTGGTCGCCTGCCGCCGCGGCGGTCTTGAGCGCGTGGGCGTGGGGGAGCAGATCGCTCGGTGATTCGTCGGCGAGCGCGGCTTGGACGCCGTACCAGTGGAACAGGTTGGTCCAAGCCGGCGCGCGGCCCAATTTGCGTAGGAGTCCGCGTGCCGCGTCGATCAGCGGTTCGATCCGGCGCACATCGCGCAACCGGATGCCGGCCAGCCAGAGCTCGCCGATCGGCAGCAGACTCAGCAGGTCGGCTTCCAGCTCGTCGAACAGCGGACTGGCGGACTGCCATGCGCGCGAAAGCGCCGCGTGGTCGCCCCCGCGCCGGGCCAGCCCAACGGCGAGCGCGTGGGCGAGCAGCTGATCGCGCGGTTCGAGCGTGGCGATGTCGATCTCGGCGAGGGTGTTCGCGGCGTGTTGCTCGTCGCCGCCGAGCAACGCGGCCCAGGCGGTGAGGACGGGGAGCTGACGGCCCGCCCCCCGGCCCGCCGCCCGGCGCAGCGCGTCGCCCGCCCGGCGCGGCTCGCCGGTTCCCAGGCACAACAGCGTGGCGATCGAGACGGCCGAGCAGGGGAGATATCGATCGTCGGTACCGGTGTTGCCTGCCTGGATGAGCGCGGAAATCGCCGTGGCCGTGCCGGTTCCGTGGGGGTCGAGGGAATCGTGCAGCGCGCCCGCGATGAGCCGCGCGCCCGCATCGGCCTCGGTCGGCGGCCACAGCTGCGCCGCGGCGGCCATGCGGGTCGCGGCCGCTGTCTCCCCGGCGAGTGTGAGCACTATCGAGGCGGGCGCCCAATCGGCGCCAACGCGATCGGGCCCGAGCCAGTTGTACAACCCGGCCGCGCGGCTCACCAGGCCGCGCCGGGTGAGCACCGCCGCGCAGACGCGCACGGCGGTCACCAGTTCGGTGGCGGAGATGCCGTCCTGGGTGAGCAGCGGCTGGGCCAGCCGCAGAGCGGTGTCGGCGTCGCCTGCCCGCGCGGCGGCCTCGGCCCAGCGCAACGCGATCGACTCGACGGGTGCGCCCGCGGCGGACGCGGCCGCGTAGTAGCGCGCAGGGTGTCCCGATTTCTCCGCGGCGCGACAAAGGAATTCGGCTAGCCGGGGGTCGACCACGCCCGACTCGGCCAGGATCAGCGCCGTGCAGTCGCGCAGCAGTCCAGCGTCGATCCGCGCGGCGAGCAGGCGGCGCTGAACTTCGACGTAGCGTCGATCTCCGAGCAGGATGCGCAGCGGTCCCACCGCGGGGGTGAGCAAGAGGTCGGCGTCGGTGACCAAGGCGCCTGCCCGCGCGCGGTCGATCAGATCGTGGGCGGTGGCGGTGTCTACGCCGAGGACCTCGGTGAGTTCGGTGGCGTCCAGCCCGGTTCCGGTCGCGGCGATCACGAGCGCGTCGAGCAGGTCGGGTTCCGCCGCGTCGAGCATCGATCGCGTCCACGCGGTGATCGCCTCGTCGACGGCCGTCACGCAGGTCTCCAGCGGCGCCGTGCGGGCGGCGGCCAGGGCCGCGACGACTCCACCGGGAATACCTGCCGTGAGCTGATGGATGCGCAGAGCGAGTGGCTGGGACACCGCCACGCCGAGTTCCCTGGCGAACGACGCGGTGTCGCCGCTGCCGAGCGCCCGCAGCTCCACCGTGCGGCCGTGTCGCGACACGATGTCGGACAGGACACGTAGTCGGCGATCGTGTGGGCGCGGTTGGGCGGCGAGCACCACCGAGCGGCGGCCGGATTCGATGGCCGCGCAGAGATTTCGCAGGTCGTTGGAGCTGTATCGATGCACGTTGTCGGCGATCAGGACAGCTCGGTCGGCCGGGTCGTTGAGTACCGAATCCGTCATCGGGATCCCACGCTCGCGCAGATGTGAGCGAACAACGTTGAGCAGCACTGTTTTTCCAGTTCCGGCTCGGCCACGGATCAGCAGCAGCACCGGCTGGTCGTCAGCGGTATCGAGTTCGCGGAGGACGGTTCGTGCGCCGGGGAATGAATCCAAGGCGATGTCAGCCACCATTTCCTCCGAGGATCTGGCCTGGCAGCTGCGTGCCCGTTTCGAGGGTTTCGTCTACCGCGCCACCCACACCGTCGAGCAGGTCGCCCGGGTTCACCTGGATGGGCGGGAGCTGAGGCCGTGTGGGCGCGGGAGCGGGTGCCGGAGCAGGCGCGGGGGCGGGTGCGGGTGCCGGGGCGGGCGCGGGAGCCGGGGCCGGCGCGGGTGCCGGGGCGGGCGCGGGCTGCTGCGTGGCGGGCGTGGCCTGCCCGGGTGCGGGGGCCGGTGCGGGGCTGTCGCCCGCCTGCGTGCCGACCGGAGCCGGGCTGCCGGCCGTTGCGGGCGCGCCGCTCGGCGTCCCCGCCTCGGTAGCGCCCACCGGGCTCGCACCCGTCGGCGATGCGGTGCCCGGCGCGCCGGGGCGGGTCGAGTCGGCGACGGTCGAGTCGGTTCCGGCGGGTGTTCCGGACGCTCCACCGGTGCTGGTGGAGGCGGCGCCGGGCACCGGTGGCGCGCTCGTCGTCGCGGCGGGCCCCGTCGGCGCGGAGGGCGTGACACCGCCGAGGGCGAGGGTGCCGGTGGCCAAGGCCGCCATCGTGACCGCGGCCGCGGCGATGATCGCTGCCCGCTTGGCGGTGAACATCCGGGTGGGGGCGGATTCGGTCGTCGGGAGCGCGATGCCCTCGGCCACCGGAGCCGCCGCCACCGGAGCGGCCGCCATCGGCGCCGCGACGACAGCGGCCGGGATGGCCTCGGTAGGCACGGAGACCGCGGCCACGTCCAGGGCGATCTCGGCCGCGCCGTGCGCGGTGCAGGACGCCGGATCGGCGCAGGCGGCGACCGGCAGTCCGAACTCGGTGGAGATCAGCTCGGCGACCAGGGGGATCGCGCCACCACCGCCGGTGAGCAGCACCCGGCCGATATCGCCCATGGCGAGTCCGGCGCGGCGCACCGCGTCGTGCAGCAGGCTCATCGAGTCGAGCAGGATCGGGCGCAGCAGATCTTCGAGTTCGCCGCGGGTCAGCCGGACCTGTTCGGTGTGTCCGGCGGCGAGCATGCCCACCGGGATCACCGTCGCGGTAATTCTGGAGAGGTCTTCTTTCGCATTTCTGCAGCGGGCTCGCAATGCCGACAATTCCGCTTCGACAACGGGGTCGAATGGATCGATATCCCGATCGCCCAGCGCGTTTGCCAGAACATAGCGCATCGTCAGGAGATCGAATTCCATCCCGGCGACAGCCGTACTGTGCAGGGGTGCGCCGAGCATCCCGGCCTGGTCGCCGGTGCGTAACACGGTGACCGTGAGGCCGCTCGCGCCCAAGTCGTACACGGCCAGCGCGCCGTCGTCGAGCAGGCCGTTCTCCATCTCGTATCGGCGCACCGCGGCCATCGGCTCGGGCACCAGCGTCACCTCGGGCAGGCCCGCGCGTGTGAGGGCCGCCCGCGTCGTCTCGACCGACCGCTCCGGCCACCACGCCGGATAGCAGGACACGATCGTCGCCTCGGTGCCCGGGCCGGCCAGCTCGGTGACCAATGCCTGCGTCGCGGCGGCGACCAGATCGGCCGCATTGTGGCTGGATCCGTCCTCCGCCAGCAGATCCACCGGGTCACCGACCCGGGAGAGGTAGTCGTCGACCACTACGCCGCGCGCGTGCTGGGCGGCGTCGGCGAAGCCGGTCGAGCCGTCGGCGCCCAGCAGCAGGGCACTGTGGTGCGCGCGAACGGTGGTTCCGGATCCGTCGGCCGTGGTGGCCGCGGCGACCGAATTCGCGGCCCCGACGGTAATGCCGAGCGCCAGCCGCTCTGTCATTGGACAACCCCGTTCGCAGGACTTCCGGCGGACCGGAAATGTTGAGTACAACGAGATCGCCGGGGTGGTCGGCGTCCCACTCGAACTGTCGGTTGCTAGGGGGCAGCTGTTACCTGTGCTGGGGCAAGTACGGGGAAATTCCCCTAATCGGTGGTGTCCCCCTAACGGGCACCGTCGACCGTGAACTAGGCATTCGCCCCGTTACCTGTAACGACGTGCCGACCTAGCGTGAAAGACATTCCAACGACAACGGATCGGGCAGTACCGCCCATGATCTGGAGGAGCTGATCTCGATGACACCCAACGCGATTCTGGAATTCATCCTCAACCTGCTGCGTGACCGTGAGGCCGCCGCGGCCTACTGCGCCAACCCGTGCCAGGCACTGACCGTGGCCGGGCTCGACGTGACGCCCGAGGATATTTCCGCCGTCGCCCCGATGGTGGCGGAATCCGCGCTGGTCAGCGGCGGCTCCCAGTTGCAGGCGATCGTGGCGGCGGGTGCCGCGGCGGGCACGAGTGCCGCCCTCGCCTCGACGGCCACCGCGGCCGCCGCCGTGACGGCGGCGACCGGCGCCGACGCCCAGCTCGGCATCGGCCTCGACGTCGGCCTGGGCGCGGCGGCCTCGGCCGTCGCCGGAGCCGCGGCCCAGGTCGGCGCGGGTCTCGAAGCTGCCCTGTCGGCTGTCACCGGCGCGAACGTGGACATCGATACCGGCCTGGCCACCGACCTCTCCACCGTCTTCGGCGCTGACATCGGCCTGGACACCGCCCTCAACGGCGCGGTCGGCGCGGGCGCGGACCTCGCTGCCGGCCTCGGCGGCGCGCTGAACGGTGCGATCGGCGTCGGCCTCGATGGCGCGGTCGGCGCGGGCGCTGATCTCGCCGCTGGCCTGGGCGGCACGATCGGCGCCGGTCTCAACGGCGCAGTTGGTGCGGGCGCGGACCTCGCCGCCGGCCTCGACGGTGCGCTGAATGGTGCGGTCGGCGCGGGTACTGACCTCGCTGCCGGCCTCGGCGGTGCGCTGAATGGTGCGGTCGGCGCCGGTACCGACCTCGCTGCCGGTTTGGGTGGTGCGTTGAACGGTGCGATCGGCGCTGGCGCGGGTCTCGACGGTGCGCTGAACGGCGCGGTAGGTGCGGGTGCGGACCTCGCTGCCGGCCTGGACGGCACGGTAGGTGCCGGCCTGGAGGGCGCGCTCGGTGCGGGGGCGAGTCTCGATGGTGTGGTCGGTGCGGGCACTGGCGTGGTTGCCGGTGCGGGCGGCGCCCTGAATGGCGTGGTAGACGCGGGTCTCGACGGTGCCGTTGACGCGGGCGCCGACCTTGCCACCGGCCTGAACGGCGCGGTGGGCGCGGGTCTCGAGGGCGCTCTGGGTGCGACTGCCGGTCTCGATGGTGCCCTCGGTGCGGGGGCGGATCTCGCCACCGGCCTGAACGGCGCGGTGGGCGCCGGTCTCGATGGCGCGCTCGATTCGACCGCTGGTCTCGACGGTGTGGTCGGTGCGGGGGCGGATCTCGCCACCGGCCTGAACGGCGCGGTGGGCGCCGGTCTCGATGGCGCGCTGACCGGTGCGGCCGGTGCCGGTGGCGCTCTCGGCATCGGGCTGGACACGGCCCTGAGCGGGGCCGTCGGTGCCGGTGGTGACCTCACCGCCGGGTTCGACGGGCTGGTGGACGGCGCCACGGGTATCGGCACGGATGCGGGCGCTCAGCTCGGCGGCGGGCTGAACGCCGGCGTGAGCGGCGCGACCACGGCGGTCGGAGGACTGGGCGCGGCGGCCTCGGCCGGGGCGCAGGCGGCGGCTGGTCTCGGCGCGGCCGCGACCACCACCGCGATCACCGGTCTCGACGGCGCCGTCGGCGCAGGCGCGGAATTCGGCACCGGCCTGGAGACCGGGTTCGGTGGTGCCGCGTCGGCCGGTACCGGACTGCTCGGTGACCTGTCCGGCGGCGCGGGCGGCGGCTTCGGGATCGACGGACTGATCACCGGCGCCGGCGAGGTCTCGACCGGGCTGGACACGGGCCTGTCCGCGACGACCGGTGCCGGTCTGCAAGGCGGCCTCGACACCGCCGCGACCCTCGGCGCCGATCTGACCGCCGGTGCCCAGACCGGATTCGGCGCGGCCGTGGATTCCGGCCTCGGCCTGGCCGGTACCGCTGGTGCGGAGCTGTCGGGTTCGGTGGCGAGCGGTGCGCAGTCGGGTCTGTCGGGTCTGGCGGAAACCGGTGTCGGCCTTGCGGGTTCGGCCACGGGTGGCGCTCAGGCCGGTCTCGGCGGTGTGGTCGACGCGGGCACCGGTCTGTCAGGTTCGGTGGCCGCCGGCGCGCAGGCGGGCCTGGACGGTGCCGCCGATGCGGGCGCGGGCCTCGGTGGCTTCGCCGATACGGGCCTGTCCGGCGCGGCGAGCAGCAGCTCGCAGTTCACGGGCGGCCTCGGCGGCACGGTGAGCGGCGCGACCCAGGGCAGCACCGCCGTGACCGGCGATCTCACCGGAACCTCGACGACCCACACCGACACGTCGGGCGCGCTCGGTGGCACCGCGCAGGGGGCGGTGACCACCGCCGCGGACACCTGGTCCTCGGTCGACGTGTCCAGTGCGTTCGGGTCCGGCCTGCATGGTTCGTCTCTCGGCGGCGGGGACGCGTCGCTGTTCGGTGAGTCGAGTACTGTCGCCGAAACCGGTGTGGACACCCACACCGACGGACTGTTCCACTGAGCGAAACGGGCGCTGCGATGGGGACTCTCGCACCGAACGCGGTGCCGCTGACGACGGTGTTGAGTGACACCGTCGCAGCGGCCCGTGCCGCGGGCCGTGACGATCTGGTCGGGCGCTTGGAGACGGTCGCGGTTCGGGTGCGCGATCCGCGCCATCGGATCGTGGTCACCGGGCAACTCGGCCAGGGCAAGAGTCGGTTCGTGAACGCGTTGCTCGGCTTGGACGTATGCCGGGTGGGTGACGACACGACCACGGTGCTCCCACTGCAACTGTCCTATGGTGCTCAGCAGCGCGCGTTCTTGGTCCTCACCGCCCCCGGTGCCGATGAGACGCGGGTGGAGATCCCGTTCGACCAGCTGGGCGAGGTCGATCAGCGCAGCGCACTGGCCCAGGGCCGTCAGGTGGTGCGGATCGAGGCGGAACTGCCCAACCAGCTGCTGGCCGACGGCGTCGTGCTGATCGATACTCCTGGCGTCGGAGGCCACGGAAATGCTTGCGCCGCAGGTGTTCTCGGTATCGCTGCCGCCGCCGACGCCGTGCTCGTGCTGTCGGACGCCTCCACCGAGCTCACCGCGCCGGAGCTCACCTTCCTCCGTCAGATCCGCGAATTGTGCCCCACGGTAGCGGTTCTGCTCACCAAGACCGATCTGTACCCGCACTGGCACCAGGTGCTCGAGGCCGATCGCGCGCATCTGACCCGCGCGGAGGCCGATGTGGCCCTGATCCCGGTCTCGGCGCTGTTGCGCGCGCACGCGCTGCGTCTGCAGGACGCGCAGCTCGGCGCGGAGTCCGGATTCGGTGTGTTGTTCGGCTTCCTGCGCGATCGCGTGGTGGCCCGCGACCATGCCGCCACGCGCCATGCGGTCGCCCGTGAGTTGTCCTCGGCGGCCGAACATCTGGCGCTCGCGCTGGGCAGCGAGCTGGTCACGCTGCGTGATCCCGCGCTCGGTTCGGCCGCCGTCAACGAGCTGCAGTCGGCCCGCGCGGCGGCCGAGGACCTGCAGCGGCGAACCGCGAGCTGGCAGCAGACTCTCGCCGACGGCATCACCGATCTCGTCGGTGATGTCGATCATGACCTGCGCGAGCGCCTGCGCGGTGTTGCCCGCACCGGCCAGGAATGGATCGACGAGCACGACCCCGGGCGGCACTGGGGCGCGATCGCCGAATGGCTCACCGGCGCCGTAGACACCGCGCTCGGGGACAACCTCCTGCTCACCCATCGCCGGGCCGAACTGCTCGCCGAACGTATCGCGGGTCATTTCGCCGAGGTCGGTGCCGTCGATCTGCCCGACGTCCACGCCGGAATGGACGACGAGCGCCAGCTCGCCAGCTCGGGCTCCCTCGCCGACCTCGAACCGGACATCGGTTTCACCAGCAAAGTGCTGGTCGGTATGCGTGGTTCCTACGGCGGCGTCTTGATGGTGGGCCTGGCCACCACTTTCGCCGGGCTGGCGATGCTGAACCCGATCTCCCTCGGCGCGGGACTGATCGTGGGTGGCAAGGCCTATCGCGACGACAAGTCCGCGCGCCTGGCTCGTCGCCGGATCGAGGGGAACGCGGAGGTGCGCCGGTTCCTCGACGACGTGGCGTTCCAGGCGAGTAAGGACACCAAGGACCGGCTCCACCGTATCCACCGCGCCTTGCGTGACCATTTCGCCGGGGTGGCCGAGCGCAGCTTGCGCTCGATCGATGCGTCACTGCGGGCCGCGCAGGACGCGGCGACGATGGCCGCGACGCACCGTGCCGAGCGGACCGTCGTCCTGGAACGTCAGTTGACCGCCGTCGCCGAGCTGCGTCGCTACGCGGATTCCATGCAAGCCGAGCTGGGACGGGCCGACGGTACGGTATCTGGGTGACCCACCGTTTCGACACCGCCGCGCCGCAGGCCCAACCCGGGATCCTGGCCGAAGCGCACGAGCTGGTCGGCGCGGCGGCGCGGATACTCGGCCGGGACGAGTACGCGCGCGCCCTGCTCGCC
The DNA here is from genome assembly GCF_032656385.1 of Nocardia canadensis. NCBI lineage: Bacteria > Bacillati > Actinomycetota > Actinomycetes > Mycobacteriales > Nocardiaceae > Nocardia > Nocardia canadensis. Next base: position 14,410 of record NZ_JAVCWB010000001.1, on the reverse strand, counting down.
GAGTGTGAGTACCGTCTGCGGGAGCCGTTGCGCGTCGCGCTGGCCGGTTCGATCAAAGCGGGCAAGTCGACGCTGCTGAACGCGCTGGTCGGGCAGGCTGTCGCGCCGACCGATGCCACGGAATGCACCCGCGTGGTCACCTGGTACCGCGACGGCGCCACCCCCACGGTGACCGCGCACGCGGCCGACGGTGCCCGCGCCAATGTGATCGTGCGCCGCGGCACCGGCGCGCACGGGCTCACCTTCGACCTGAGCGCTTTGAACTGGGACGGCGGACGTCCCCATGAGGTCGATCATCTCGAGGTCGGGTGGCCCTCGGCGGCGCTGGCCCAGACCACGATCATCGATACCCCCGGCACCTCGTCGCTCTCGCGCGAGGTGTCGCTGCGCACCGCGCGGCTTCTCACGCCCGCCGTGGCCGGCGCCGATGCGCGCGGGTCGGCCATCACGGCGCCCGGCGCGGACGCCGTGGTCTACCTGCTACGCCGCCTCGACGCCACCGACGTGCAGTTCCTCGAACAGATCGGCGCCGGCGCCGGTGGCGGGGGACCGCTCGGTGTGATCGGGGTGGTGTCGCGCGCCGACGAGATCGGCGCGGGCCGCATCGATGCGCTGCATTCCGCGCGTGATGTCGCGGCCCGCTTCGCCGGCGAGCTCGAACGGACCGGGTTGTGCCAGGCGGTGATTCCGGTGGCGGGGCTGCTCGCGTTCGCCGCGTCCACCCTGCGCCAGCCGGAGTTCGCCGCGTTCGAGGCGCTGGCCACGGTGCCCGCGGAGGATCTCGGTGTCGCCCTGCTCTCGGCGGACCGGTTCGCCCGCGCCGACATCGCGCTGCCGGTGGCGCCGGAACTGCGTGCGCAGCTGGCGGATCGCTTCGGCCTGTTCGGTATCCGCATGGCCACCATGCTGATCCGCCTCGGGGTCCGGGATTCGTCCTCGCTCGCCGCGGAACTGGCCGCCCGCAGCGGTATCGATGAACTGCGCTCGGTGCTCGAGGTCCAGTTCGGCCAGCGCGCCGAGGAATTGAAGGCGCATTCGGCGCTGAGCACCCTGGACCGCATCCTCGTCGCCTATTCCGGCACCGAGGCCGACCTGTTGCGGCCACGGGTCCGCGCCCGGCTCGCCGACGTGCACGGGTTCACCGAACTGCGGCTGCTCGGTCGGCTCCGCACCGACGAACTCCCGCTGCCGCCACCGGTTCTCGCCGACCTCCATCGCATCCTGGGTGGTGCGGGCGTGGCCGCCCGCCTGCGTCTCGGACTACCCGCCGACGTCGACCTGGAGACGGTGCGTGCCACGGCATTCAGCGCGGTGCGCACGTGGCGTACCCGGGCCGCCCATCCGCTGGCAGATCAAGCCACCGCGACCGCCTGCCGGGCGGCGGCCCGCAGTGCCGAGGGGATTCTGGCCGAACTGTCGGGCCCGGTCGGATAAGTACGCTCCTCCCCGAGGAACTCCCGGGTCCCGGTCAGCGCATGCCCACCGGGCCGGACAGAACTCCTACGCCCGCAGGAGGGGCACGATCTCCTCGGCCAGGTACTGCTCGACTCCGCGTCCGGCGCGCTTCGCCGCGACCACGGTTGTTCCGCGTTCGTCGGCCCCGGCGGTCAGTGTGTTCCGTGACTCCGTCTCGACGCCGCCGCCGAGGACGAGCGGGCGAACCTGCGCGCGGTCGAGGATGTCGAGCGCTTCCGCCTTCTTCCATACTGTGACGATTTCGGTTTCGAGGCCCATCGGACGCTGTTCCAGCTCAGCCGGACGGAGGTCTCCGGCGGGTCACGATGTCGCGTCGGGTGCTGCGGTTGAGCGAGGTCGGCGCAAGAATGGCCCGGGTTCGGGAAGTTTTTTCGGGCGGCGGGAATGAATCGCCGCAGCTGCTGGTTGTGCAGATCAACAACATTGAGCGTGAGTGACTCAAGTCTAGGTTGACTCGCGAGGGATCTCGAGGGCAGGATTGAGCCCACCACGCTCAGTGTTACTGAGACTGTTGCCCCTAAGTTCGTCAAACAGGAGGAATCACTATGGCTCGTGCGGTCGGAATCGACCTCGGGACCACGAACTCTGTCGTCTCCGTTCTCGAAGGCGGCGAGCCGGTCGTCGTCGCGAATTCGGAAGGCTCGCGCACCACCCCGTCGATCGTCGCGTTCGCGAAGAACGGTGAGGTTCTCGTCGGTCAGCCTGCCAAGAACCAGGCCGTCACCAACGTCGACCGCACTATCCGCTCGGTCAAGCGCCACATCGGCACCGACTGGAACGTCGAGATCGATGGCAAGAAGTACACCCCGCAGGAAATCTCCGCGCGCACGCTGATGAAGCTGAAGCGCGACGCCGAGGCCTACCTCGGTGAGGAGATCACCGACGCGGTCATCACCGTCCCGGCCTACTTCGAGGACGCCCAGCGTCAGGCCACCAAGGAAGCCGGCCAGATCGCCGGCCTGAACGTGCTGCGCATCGTCAACGAGCCCACCGCGGCCGCGCTCGCGTACGGCCTGGACAAGGGCGACAAAGAGCAGACCATCCTGGTCTTCGACCTCGGTGGCGGCACCTTCGACGTCTCGCTGCTGGAAATCGGCGAGGGCGTCGTCGAGGTCCGCGCGACCTCCGGTGACAACCACCTCGGTGGCGACGACTGGGACGAGCGGGTCGTGTCCTGGCTGGTCGACAAGTTCAAGGCGTCCTCGGGCATCGACCTGACCAAGGACAAGATGGCCATGCAGCGTCTGCGCGAGGCCGCCGAGAAGGCGAAGATCGAGCTGTCGTCGAGCCAGTCGACCTCGATCAACCTGCCCTACATCACCGTCGACGCGGACAAGAACCCGCTGTTCCTCGACGAGCAGCTGACCCGCGCCGAGTTCCAGAAGATCACCTCCGATCTGCTGGACCGCACCCGCGCGCCGTTCCAGTCCGTCATCAAGGACGCCGGCATCAACGTGGCCGACATCGACCACGTCGTGCTCGTCGGTGGCTCCACCCGTATGCCCGCCGTCTCCGACCTGGTCAAGGAACTGACCGGCGGCCGTGAGCCGAACAAGGGCGTGAACCCGGACGAGGTCGTCGCCGTCGGCGCCGCCCTGCAGGCCGGTGTGCTCAAGGGCGAGGTCAAGGACGTCCTGCTGCTCGATGTCACCCCGCTGTCGCTGGGCATCGAGACCAAGGGTGGCGTGATGACCAAGCTCATCGAGCGCAACACCACCATTCCGACCAAGCGCTCGGAGACCTTCACCACGGCCGACGACAACCAGCCGTCGGTGCAGATCCAGGTGTTCCAGGGTGAGCGCGAGATCGCCTCGCACAACAAGCTGCTCGGCTCCTTCGAGCTGACCGGCCTGCCCCCGGCCCCGCGTGGCGTGCCGCAGATCGAGGTCACCTTCGACATCGACGCCAACGGCATCGTGCACGTGACCGCCAAGGACAAGGGCACCGGCAAGGAAAACAAGATCAAGATCCAGGACGGCTCCGGCCTGTCCAAGGAAGAGATCGACCGGATGGTCAAGGACGCCGAGGCGCACGCCGCCGAGGACAAGGCCCGCCGCGAGGAGGCCGAGACCCGCAACCAGGCCGAGTCGCTGGTGCACCAGACCGAGAAGTTCATCAAGGACAACGAGGACAAGGTCCCGGCCGACATCAAGTCGAAGGTCGAAGAGGCCATCGCCGAGGCCAACACCGCGCTGGCCGGCACCGACATCGCGGCCGTGAAGACCGCGGTGGAGAAGCTGGCGACCGAGTCGCAGGCCCTGGGCCAGGCGCTCTACGAGTCGCAGGCCGCCGACGCCGCCGCCGAGGGCAACGGCGCGGGCCCGGTCGATGACGACGGTGTCGTCGACGCCGAGGTCGTGGACGAGCCGGTCGACACGGAGAAGAAGTGACCGAGGCCAACTCCGAACAGGAGCTGATCGAAGACATCGTCACCGATGCCGACTCCGCCGCCGACGTGGCGGCGGAGCCGACCACCGACGGCGAGGCCGAGGCGCCGGTCAGCGACGAGCTGGCCGAGCGCACCGCCGACCTGCAGCGGTTGACCGCGGAATACGCGAACTACCGCCGCCGGGTGGAGCGGGATCGTCAGGCCAACATCGACGCGGCCAAGGCCGCGGTGGTGACCGAGTTGCTCGGTGTGCTCGACGATCTGGACCGGGCCAGGGCGCACGGCGACCTGGAGACCGGCCCGCTCAAGGCCGTCGCCGACAAGCTCGAGACCGCGCTGACCAAGCAGGGTCTCGTCGAATTCGGCAGCGTCGGTGACCCGTTCGACCCCACGCTGCACGAGGCCGTGCAGCACGAGGGTTCGGGCGCGGATCCGGTGATCGGCCTGGTCATGCGCAAGGGCTATCGGTTCGGCGAACGGGTGCTTCGGCACGCGCTGGTCGGGGTAACCGATGCCGAGGCCGTGGGGGCATCGGATTCGGATGCCGACGGCGACAACCAATAGGAACGCGCCGCGAACGACGGGCCCGGAGGCGGTAGCGGAGCGTAACCACGCAGGGCCCCGAGAGCGGCGCAATTCAACACAGAGAGGAGGAGATGCCCGGTGAGCCAACGGGAGTGGATCGAGAAGGACTTCTACAAGGAGCTGGGTGTCTCCTCCGGCGCCTCGCAGGACGAGATCAAGAAGGCCTACCGCAAGCTCGCCCGCGACCTGCATCCGGACTCCAACCCGGGTGACACCAAGGCCGAGGAGCGGTTCAAGGCGGTCAGCGAGGCCAATGCCGTGCTGTCGGATCCGGCCAAGCGCAAGGAGTACGACGAGACGCGCCGCCTGTTCGCGGGCGGTGGCGGTCGTGGCTACGGCGGTGGCGGGTTCACCCCCGGCGCCGGCGCCGGCTTCTCGCAGGACTTCAACATCGGTGACATCTTCGGCCAGGCCGGCGGCGCCGGTGCCGGCGACGGCGGGCTCGGCGATCTGCTGGGCGGGCTGTTCAACCGGGGTGGCGCGCGCGGCGCGAGCCGTCCGCGCCGGGGCGCCGATGTGGAGACCGAGACGACGCTGGGCTTCCGCGAGGCGGCCCAGGGCGTCACCGTCCCGCTGCGGATGACCAGTCCGTCGCCGTGCACCACGTGCCACGGCAGCGGCGCCAAGCCGGGCACCAGCCCGCGAGTGTGTCCGCACTGCAACGGTTCCGGTGTGGTCAGCCGTAATCAGGGCGCGTTCGGTTTCAGCGAGCCCTGCGACGACTGCCGCGGCACCGGGTCGATCATCGACGATCCGTGCACGGACTGCTCGGGCACCGGCATCCAGAACCGCACCCGCACGATCACCGTCCGGATTCCGCCCGGTGTCAGTGACGGACAGAAGATCCGGTTGGCCGGGCAGGGCGAAGCGGGCTTGCGTGGGGCGCCCTCGGGCGACCTCTACGTGACCGTGCACGTCAGCCAGGACAAGGTGTTCGGCCGTCAGGGCGACGACCTCACCCTGGTGCTCCCGGTGAGCTACAGCGAATTGGTGCTGGGGACAACTGTTTCCGTGCCGACGCTGGACGGCCGGGTCGGTGTGAAGGTGCCGCCGGGCACCGCCGACGGGCGTATCCTGCGGGTACGCGGTCGCGGTGTGCCCAAGCGCGGCGCGGCGGGCGGCGCCGGTGACCTGCTGGTCACGGTGAAGGTCGCGGTTCCGCAGAACCTGGATTCCGATGCCACCGATGCGCTCAAGCGCTATCAGGAGGCGGAGAAGGCGGGTGGCTTCGATCCGCGTGCGGGATGGGCGGGTGCTTGACGATGTCCGATAATCCGAAGTCCGCGTCGGGTGGGGCCTCGCGTGCCGAGTTCTTCATGATCTCGGTGGCGGCTCAGCTGGCGGGTATGCACGCGCAGACGTTGCGCACCTATGACCGGCTGGGTTTGGTCACGCCTCAACGCACTTCGGGTGGCGGACGCCGGTACTCGGCCCGCGATGTCGAGCTGCTGCGCGAAGTGCAGCGGCTGTCGCAGGACGAGGGTGTCAACCTCGCCGGCATCAAGCGCATCATCGAACTCACCAACCAGGTGGAGGCGCTGCAGCAGCGCGTCGAGGAGATGAGCGCCGAGCTGGAGCAGTTGCGGGCGGGCTACCGGCCCGACCTGTCGCCGCCCCAGCGCAGCACCGCGCTCGTGGTCTGGCAGCCACGGCATCGGCGCTGAGGTCCACGTTTCGGCCGAGCCCCCGGTTCGCGATCCGCTCCCGCGGTCGCGGGCCGGGGGCTCGGCCGTCGGTCGGTCAACCCCCGGCGACCGTCTGGTGATTCTCCAGCAACCTCTTTATTCGTGATCTTGCTCATCCCCTACCCTGGCGCAACGCTGTGAGGTGCGGATATATCTCGGAACCATCACGGAAGTTTGCTGGGAGGACGCTGAATTCGGACCAATCGGAGCCTGTTTCCGCAGGAGAATCGCAGCTCTCCGACACACCGTCCCCGCGTGTCGCGGCACGGCGCGTCGGATTTCGGGGCCCCGGATTCGTTGCGGAAGAGTCGCTCTACCAGGCACATTGGTGCGAGATCGGTGCTTTTGCGGGCAAGATCAGCAAAGTGTGAGGTCGTGTTCACCGGTCCTTAACGATCTTGGGGTATGTTTTCAGGTGATACTGATGAGTACTATCTGGTTTTCACAGAATTACATGCGTGATGTTTAAGAGTACGATTCCGAAGCTGGCAAACCTCGCCTAGACTTCTCGCATCGGCTGCTGACGAGTGTCCTCCCAGCCCGTCACTCGCCGGCGCGGCTAGCGTTCGATGGCGAAACGAGGTTGTGACACATATGGATTCGCGGACTGTCGCTTTGATCCGAACTACGTTCAAGGCGGTTGCTGCGGAAGACGGTGGGCCCGAGAAGCTAGCCAGGTCGTTCTACTCGATCCTGTTCACGGACTATCCCGGAATCCGTGACTACTTCCCGGCCGCCATGGACTCCCAGCGTGACCGGCTCGTCAAGGCGATCTCCTACGCGCTCGACCGGCTGGAAGAACCGGACAAGCTGCTTCCCTTCCTGGCCCAGCTCGGGCGCGATCACCGCAAGTACGGTGTGCAACCCGCGCACTACGTCGCGGTCGCCAATTCGCTGAAGTCGGCCATGCGCCAGTTCGCCGGGACCGAGATGTGGACCGACGAGGTCGCCAGCGCCTGGGACGAGGGCCTGGCCACCATCAGCGGCGCGATGATCAGCGCCGCCGACAAGGAGACCACCCCCGCCGCCTGGAGCGCGACCGTGGTCGAACGCCGGGAGGTGCTGCGCAACCTCGCGGTCATCCGGGTCCAGCTCGAGCAGCCCATGCAGTACGCGGCCGGCCAGTACCTCAGTGTCCAGGTGCCCGCGCGGCCCCGGATGTGGCGCTACCTGTCCCCGGCCAACCCGGCGAACGCCAACGGTGAGATCGAGTTCCACGTGCGCAGCGTGCTCGGCGGCTGGGTGAGCCCGGCCATGGTCTCGCACACCACCGTCGGCGACCAATGGCTGCTCGGTTCTCCGCTCGGCGGGCTCGGCGTGCCGCGCAACACCAAACGCAAGATGCTGATGGTCGGCTGCGGCACCGGCATCGCGCCGCTGCGCGCGCAGATCATGTCGATGGCCCAGCGCCGGGTGAACCCGAAGGTCCACCTGTTCGTCGGCGGCCACCACCCGTGCGACCTCTACGACCTGCAGGTGCTGAGCCAGCTGGCCGTCGCCAACAAGTGGCTCACCGTCACCCCCGTCAGCGAGAGCGACGAGAACCCCTGGTGGTACTACGATTCCGGCGAACCGCAGGCCGACCTACCCGGCCTCGAGCCCCGGATGACCGGCCAGATCGGCAAGGTCGTCGCCAGCTACGGCCCCTGGGCCGATCGCGACGTCCAGATCGTCGGCTCCCCCTCGATGGTCCAGACCACCAAGTTCCGCCTGATGGCCGCGGGCACCCAGGCCAAGTCGATCCGCCACGACCCCCTGTTCTAGGCCCGAGGTTCGCTCGGATGGGTGAACTTCGGGGTCGACGATCGAGATCTGCAGCGCTCGCGGCACATACCGGTGTCCGATAGCGTCGCACCCGATGAGTACTCCTGGGGGAGCGAACGGTCAGTCGTTGTCGGTGGTTCCGACGAAGTGCGCGATGTCGGTCGATATGTCTACGCGTCGCGGAGGCGCTACGGACCGCGTTGGGCTCGGCGAGCCGCGAGGTCGAAACACTGCTCACCGGAGGATGGACCGGGGATCTGGCCGATGATTTCCGCACCGGCTGGACCGAAACCAATGATGGCGGGACTCAGATCTGTAGGGCGCTGACCAGCATGGCCGAGAAGCTGGGCGTCACCGCCGACAACTTCCAGAACCAGGACGCCGCAACGTCCTAGACGGGATTCGCCGAATCGCGGAGGGGTTCAACAATTCGACCGGGTATCTCGAGATTTCCGATGCTGAGATTGGATCGAGCGAAGTTTTTCGTGCGGCGATCACATCGGCTGGTCGTAAGCGTCTGAACGAGCTGGGTGACCCGTATGAAGTATCCGGGGATCCGTGGTCCGATGATCCCCTTCTGCGGGCAGTGGGCCCTGTTCTAGGCCCCCTCGGCGATGATGTTCGTCGGGGGAGTGCCCGTTTCGATGAGGCGGTCGACCGTGGTGCGGACCATGGCGGGGGAGCCGCAGACCAGGACCTGGTGCTGATCGAAGGGGCCGTGCGCGGCGGCGACGTCGGCGAGTGTGCCGTGCAGCATCTCGGCGGGGGCGAAGCCGATGTCGACGCGGGAGTGCTCGTGCCATTCGTCGCGGATCGGCGGATCGTCGGGGCTCTCGACCACGGGAATCACCGTCAGCCAGGGCAATTCGCCCGACAGCAGGAACAGCATGTCGGCGGCGTAGAGGTCGCGCGGGGAGCGGCCACCGTAGAAGAGATAGGTGCGCGGCGGGTTCTCGCGCCGGGCCAGGTCGAGGATCTGCGCGCGCATCGGCGCCAGGCCGGTGCCGCCCGCGATCATCACCACCTCGGTGGCCTCGGGATCGATGTGGAAGATGCCGTAGGGCGCGTTGATCCGCCACTGGTCGCCGGGCTTGGTGTCGGCGACGATCGAACTCGAGCACCAGCCGCCGGGCACCGTGCGCACATGGAATTCCAGTTTGCCGTCGAGTGACGGCGGCAGCGCGGGCGAGAGCCTGCGCCGCACGCCGGGGTGCTGAGGCACCTCGACTTCGACCGAACCGCCCGCCGCGAACGGCACGAAGTCGCCGATCAGCCGGATCACGGCGAGGTCGTTGCGCAGGCGGTGGTGGCCGACGACGGTCGCCGTCCAGGCCGGATCGGGAATCTCGCTCATCGGTCTCTTTCGCGAAACGGGTAGTGCGGGACGGGTTCTCAGCCGACGGGGTCGGCGGCGATGATCTCCGGTGGGGTGCCGGCCCGGATCAGCGCGCGGCGGGTGTCGGCGATCATCCGGGGTGAGCCGGCGAGCTGGATCTGCCGGTCGGCCCACGCGCCGAAGCTGGTCACCACCGCACCCAGGTTACCGACCAGGCGACGGTACATGCCGCTCGGTGCGGACGCGGGCCGCTGCGGATACCACCACGGGTCGTCGCGTTCCTCGCACACCGGCACCACCGTCAGCCACGGGTTGGACTGGGACAGCTGCCACATGTTGTCGACGTCGTAGAGGTCGCCCGGGAAGTGCCCGCCGACGAAGAAGTGCACGCGCGGATTGATGCCGCGCTGACTCATCTCGATCAGCTGCGCGCGCAGCGGCGCGATACCGGTGCCGGAGCCGATGAACAGCACATCGCGCCCGGACTCCCGGTCGACGTGCAGGCCGCCGAGCGGACCGGCGATCTTCCATCGATCACCGACCTTGGTGTCGTTGACGATCGCGGGACTCACCCAGCCGCCGCTGATCCGGCGCACATGGAATTCGATCTCGCCATACGGATTCGCGGGGATCGCGGGGGAGAAGTAGCGCCACATGTTCGGCCGCTGCGGCACCTGCACGGGCACGTATTGGCCCGCCTTGAACGGGATCGGCCCGTCGGCCTGCAGCCGCACGATGGCCAGATCGTCGAGCACCTTGCGATGCCCGACCACCGTCGCTCCCCAGAACGGCTGCGATTTGTCCTCGTTGGCGCCGATCGCCATCGAGGCCGAGACGAGGATGGTGATATCGCTCCAGCCCTCGTGCAGTTCCCTGGTCCACCGGTTGCCGTGGAAGGAGCGCAGCGCCGAGAGCAACGCCCGGCCCGCCATGTCGTAGTGGTCCGCCTCGACGCCGTATTTCCGGTGGTCGCGGGCCAGTTGCTCGAGGAACTTCTGCGCGCGCTCGAAGTCCTCCAGGTTGTCCAGGACATACTGCAGCGCCGTCACCAGGCGCTTGGGCATCATGTCCATCGCGGGGGGGAACAGCTCCCGTAACGCCGGGTTCTGCGCGAACAGGTGACCGTAGAAAGCGCTGATCAGCCGCTCGGGGCCACCGGGTGTCTCTGACACCCCGCGGAAATCGGCGCGGACCAGCGCAAGCGAACGCGCATCCACGTCGTCAAGCTCCCTTTCCCTGAAATTGCTGCGATGTGGCCCCGCCTCGCGACGGGTGCCTCCTCAAGTATCCCCCGAAACATGCCGCTGGGTGCAGGGATGCTCGTCACGGTCCCATTCGCCGGACGGATCGTAAGCCGTCGATCGCGGGTTGGCACGATGTCGCCGTCATCGATATGGGTCGGTGATCTTCCGCCCGAAGCGAGACCTGGCCACACGCCGCGATAGCTTCCGCGAACGATCTGCCGCTCTACACGAGCAGTGTCGATGCCTTCCGCGGCCTGGCCCGGGTGCGCACCCGAATAGCGGTGGAAATGGACGGGCAGGACGAGGCGGCGGAATGCCCGTCGATGATGCGGGTCATCTCGGAGTCGTGCGCTGCTCTGGTTCGGTGTGGTACGGATCGGTGATCCGCCGGAGTTCGATCAGGGTGTGCCGTAGGTCGTTGGCGGCGGGTTGTCCCAGATGGGTGATCCACTCTGCCTCTACCTTCGATGCTGTCCGGTTCGCCAGTTCCACGGCGCGTCTGCCCTTCTCGGCCAGGCGCAGCTGCCGGGCGCGTCCGTCGCTGGGGTCGGGATGCCGCTCGAGGTATCCGTTGCGAACGACCTGATCGACGAGCACCTTCGCGGTCTGCTTGGTGATCTGTGCCTGGGCGGCCAGCTCGGTCAGGCGCGACCCCTCCGGCCCGATCCGGGCGACCAGGCGTGCCTGGGCCGGGGTGAGATCGTCGAACCCGCCCTGGGCCAGTGCGAGGAGTACCCGCCGCTCCATCTCCCGATAGGGAACGAAGAGGAGAACCCCGAGGTTGAGTGCGTCGTCGCTCATCTCACTCCTTGATTCGGTCAGCTTCACTGACTATATTAGTCAGAAAGGCTGACGAATTGGAGGCCGTGGTTATGGATGTCGATCAGCACTGGCGGATCATCGCCGAGCAGCGCCGCGCCATCGCGCACCTGCTCACCACCCTCACCCCCGCGGAGCTGGACAGTCCTTCCCGCTGTGACGGCTGGCGCATCCGCGACGTCGCCGCGCACGTGGCCCTGGCCCCACAACCACCCGGTCCCCTCGGCATGCTCCGCGAAGCCGCCCGCGCCCGGGGCAGCTTCCACCGCCTCAACCACGACCTCGCCGTCCGCCACGCCGACGCCACCCCCGACCTCGCCGCCGAACTGTCGGCCGTAGCCGACTCTCGCCGCCTGCCCGCGGTCACCAACTACCGCAACATCCATTTCGACGTCATCGTGCACGCCCAGGACATCGCCCGCCCCCTCGGCCGCACTATCGCTGTCGACCCGGCCGCGGCAGCCGTTGCTGCCCAACGGGTCTGGACCATGGGCTGGCCGTTCTGGGCCAAGCGCCGTCTCGGCGACGTCACCCTCGTGGCCGAGGATTCGTCCTGGACCGTCGGCTCCGGCCCCGAGATCCGCGGCACCACCCTCGACCTGCTCCTGCTCCTCACCGGACGCGAGGTTCCCGGCCTCGTCCGCCGCTGAATCAGCCGACGATCAACCGGACCGCCGCGCGTCCTCCCCGATCCCGACCTTCTTGCCGACGATGTGCTGGACCAGCGCGGGCTCCGGCGGCACCCCGTACGAGCGCAGGTGGTGCGGGGCCGCCCCCGGCCACCCGAACACTCCGTCGGTGTGGAAGTTCGACGGCACATCCCGAACCCGCGCGTCGAAGTCGTCGGTGTCCGAGCTGCGCGCACTCGAAATCACCGGCGCGTGCGGGAGAGGAGCCGGTATTCGATCGCGGATCAGCGGGTGCGGACCGGGCCGATTCACCACCGGTTTGCCCTCGGATCGCGCCCGCCGAACGGCGCCGAAAGTCGAAGTCCACTCATGGCCGGCCCACCTGCGCGGCCCCGCTCCAGCCCCCTTTCCCATGCTAATGTCCCAGGTCAGAGCAGTGGACGGCGAGAAGGGGTGGGGATTGAAACGCGCAGGTACGGCAGTGATCGTGGCGGGGCTCGCGGTGGTCGGGCTGGCGGGGTGCGACGCGGGGGAGAGCTCGTCCAACGGCGCGACCACGACGGCGAAGCCGGTGCTGTGGAATCCGTGCACGGAGATTTCCGATGACGCGCTGACGGCGGCGGGGGTGGATCCGGCGAGTGAGGAAAAGGGTGTCGCGGGGGTTCCGCAGTCGGGGTGGGAGATCTGTGGATGGGATGGCCCGACATTCGCCGTGACCGTCTACGCCACGAACAAGACGGTGGATCAGTTCAAGTCCAAGCCCGGCAATGTCGACTTCCGCGCTGTCACGATCGCCGGCCGAACCGGCGAAGAGTTCCGCGTCGACGGCGCATCGAAGAAGCTCGACTGCAATGCCGTGTTCCCGGTCGCGCAGGGCGTCGTGCAGTTGCAGATCCTGAATCGCGCGAGCTTGGACGGGCTGACGGATCCGTGTGTGTCCTTGGCGCGAGTGGGCGAGACCCTCGTGCCGACATTCCCGAACTGAGGGGGCGAAACGGTCATGGCTGAATCCCCGTATTCGGACCTGCTCGGCAAGACTCGCGCGGGCGAGGTCTACCTGAACGACGACGCGGCCGCGTACCACATGTACAAGGCTTGCGATAAGCGGCTCACCGACCTCGATTCGCTACGCGCCGTGGCCATTCGAGCGCAGGCCGTCAGCGGCTTCGGTGACTTCGACATGGCGAGACAGCTGGAGAAGCAGTTCCTCCGGCAAGCCACCGGCGACGACAATTCCGTCGACGCCGTCATCATGAAAGACATCGAAGCGGTCAAACAACTGCGCGAAGTCTTCTCCCTGTCCTTCAAACGCCTCACCGGCCAGGACATCGAGAACGCCGATGCCCTCGACTACACCACCGAGCAGGTGAAGTAGATGCAGCCCGATATCGCGGGACTCGACCTCTTCGGCGGTCTTCGCAATTTCGTCCTGTCCCCGTTCGGCGATGACGGTGAACTCGACGCCGCCGATATCGCCGACATCCAGGATCGGTACAACGATCAGCGCACGACGAACCGTCAGAAGGCCGCTGAGCTGGGATTCGACGGCGAGTACCGGCCCAATATGGTGACGAAGACCGACGACTTCGAGGGGACCGTCGCCGAGCTGCGGGCCAAGGTGGACAAGATCGACCTCGACGCCGTCAACGACCTGATCGGCGCGTGGAACGAGATCGCGACCCGCAACAGCACCTCGCTCGACGAGTTCCGCAAGCAGCTCACTCGCGGCATGGCACCCGAGGTCTGGTCCGGCGCCGCCGCGACCGCGGCAGCGGAAGCCGTGGCGGCATACGATGCCACGGGCAAGAGGGTCACCACCGCCGCCGCGCTCACCAAGAGCAAGTTGGACGAACTGCGCACCGGCCTCGAACCGACCAAGCGCCTTGTTCCGTTCGAGCCCGAACATCGCAGCGGCCTCGACAACTTCGGTGGGCTCTTCACCGGACGCGCCTGGCGTAATGACGATGTCGCCAAGGAGAACGCCCGAGTCGAGGCGGTGCGCGTCCTGACGTCCGTCTACGCCCCGGTGATTCTCGAATCCGATACCAGGGTTCCGGTCATTCCCCTCCCGAAGACCCTCGACAACGGTGGCGGCGATCCCGCCGACCACGGGGGATCGACCAGGCCGAACTCGAACAATCCGAATTCGTCCGGCCCGGGCACCGAGCAGCAGGCGACCGAACCCGCGTCCACCACACCGGCATCGACCACGCCGTCCGATAACGACACCACCGGCGACGACACGACCGACGACGATTCGACCGCACCGCAGTCGACCGATCCCGGCACGACCACCCCGGCCGCCACGACACCGAGCGGTGCCGCACCCGGATCCGGGTCGCCGTCCGGATCACCGGGCGGCGCGGGAACTCCCGGCTCCGGCTCGCCGGGTTCGCCCGCTGCGGGCAGCGCGGTCCCCGGTGGCGGCGCGGCCGCCGGGACCACGGCGGCGGGCGCGCGGGCCGCGGGCGCGGGCGGCGGGG